>JOHN01000042.1 GCA_000719695.1 Streptomyces sp. NRRL F-6131 | reverse complement strand
GGCCAGCGCCGCGATGACGGCGGTGTCGACCTCGGCGTCGCCGCTCGGGGGAGCGAGGTGGATCACGGCCTCGATGTCGGGGGTCACGGCACCGGCCAGTGAGGCCGGGTCGGCGGTGTCGCCGACCACCTGCTCGTGCCAGCTTCGGCCGGCTCGCGGCTCGGCGCTGCGGGTGAGCGCGACGACCTGGTGGCCGGCGGCGGTGAGGTGCTCGGTGACGGCGGAGCCGATGTAGCCGGTGGCACCGGTGAGCAGAACCTTCATGACATTCCTGTCTTGGTAGCGAGACGTCGTGTCTCGTCGAACGGCATGGTGACTTGCTCGGAGTGGGGCACGCCGAGCATCGGGTACGGGGGAGGGGTTTCAGGGCCGGGTGAGCGCCGGAGCGCTGAGGGCGCCCCAGCGGTCGAGCCTGGCGTAGGCGGGCCGCCATCGGTGCGTGTACATGTGGTGTGCGGACTCGGGCAGGAGCTGCGTCAGGATGACGGCCACGGTCCGCTCGGCCACGCCGTCCAGGAGCCAGGGCAGGATCCGTGCCGCGTCGGCCCCGATCCGCTGGGCGTGGACGCGTCGGAAGTGTTCCCACTGCTCCTCGTCCAGAATGGTCTGGACCAGTGGGAAGACGGCTTCCTCTTCGTGGCGGAGGTGTCCGCGCAGACCGGTGACCAGCGAGCCGGTGAGTTCACCGAGCAGGTCGGGTCCGACCCCGGGGTCGGCCGGCGTCCGGTCGATCGCCTCGAGCAGCAGGGCGAGTGCGGCGTGCTCGGCCTCGATCGCCTCCAGCCGCGCCAGGGAGAAGGGCCTGCCGTTCAGGGCTTGGCGGAGGGAAGGCCACAGCGCGTCCTCCTCCGCGCCTTGATGGGCGCGCAGAGCCGTCCGGAACAACTTCCAGCCCGCGGCGGTGCGCAGGACGTTCCGGAGATCGGGGTGGGTGTGGGCGGCGGTTCGGGCAAGGTGGTGCATGTCCCTTCGTAAGGCGTTGTGCATCGCGTACGTCACGGTCATGTCGAGCCTGTCTCGCACTTCTGTCCGACTCCCGGTGCCGGTGACAGGGTGGGCCCGCGTCAGGCAGTGGCGCCAAGACTGGTTCCTCCAGGGGACAGAACAGCGGAGAGCCGCGCCTGACCGGGCGGGGCATCGTGCGGCAGGGTGATCGGGCGAGGGAAGGCCGGGGAGCGCCCGGATCCTCGCCGAGCAGCTGCCCCGATGCCTCAAGCCTCCCGCGGGGCCTTGTCCGGATCAAGGCAGGCATCGTGCGCCGATCGATAACCCGACGGTTATCGCCCGGCGCTCGTGTCCCGGCGCCGCGAGGAGGCGGCGCGTCAGAACCGGAGGGTGCCGAGTTCGCGGACCGTGTCGGCGAGCGCGCCGATCAGCTCGTTCTCCGTCTCGGTCCGCCAGACCAGGGCGTAGGACAGGGGCGTCTGGTCGGTGACGGGTATCCAGCGGACGTTCGGCATGCCCCAGTGCCGGGTGACATGGCTGGGAAAGCTGTGGATGATCTCGCCCATGCCGACCTGATTGATCAGGTCTTCCGCGTTGGTCACGGCCCGGCGCTCGATCAGCCGACCTCGCTGGGTGTGGAAGGGCAGGTAGCTGTCCTCCCAGTACCGCGGCATGGCGGGGGCGACGGCGTGCTCGAAGTCGGCGAACGTCTCCAGCCGCACCGACTCCCGGCCGGCGAGCTCGTGGTCGGCGGCGACGGCGAGGACCCGGGGGTCGGTGAACAGGGTCGGGCCGACGGTGAGATCCGGCTCCTCCACGGGCAGCCAGGCGACCAGGACGTCCATGTCGCCGTCACGGAGCCGACCGAACGGGTCCGCGTACGCGAGTTGGCGGATCTGCAGCTCCCACTGGGGATACCGCGATCTGAACGTCCGCCAGTAGGCGTGCATGTCGACGACGTTGAACGGCATCATGCCGACCCGGAGCCGGCCCGTGACGCCGCGAGCAGCCATCCGGGCACGTTCGAGGGACTCGTGCAGGCCCGCGTAGACCGGCTGCAGGTCCTCGCGCAGCTGGCGCCCGACGGGGGTCAGCCGCACGGTACGGCTGGTGCGTTCGAACAGCGCCGCACCGATCCGCCGTTCCTGCTTCTTGATGGCCTGGCTGACCCGCGCCTGCGACACCAGGAGCCGCTCGGCGGTCCGGCCGAAGTGCAACTCCTCGGCCAGGACGAGAAAGATCTCGATGTCCCGCAGCTCCATGACGCCCCCGTGTCCCCACTCCGCCGACAATCCAGGATGTCGAGCCGCAGAAGTATACGGTGATCACAGCTCCGCCCGAAGGAGCGGCGACCGGGAGCAGGAGGGGCGGACGGCACGCTCCCGCTCCGAGGGCGCACCCACGAGTACCCCTCGTCACCACGCCCACGAAGCGGGCGGGCACGGCGACGACCGGACCTCCGGCGTGGGTGTCGGCGCGTTCGACGTAGGCCTCGACGGCCTGGGCGGCCGGGCCGGGCGTGGCGACCTGGAGGTCGATGCGCCGGCGGAACGACGCGCTCGTCCGGCCCGGGAGACGGGGGGCCTAGCCTGCGGTGATGCGCAGCACGCCCGTGGTGGTGCCCTGCAACACCACCCGGCCGGGCGCGATGCTACCCACCATCTGCAGCGTGTCGAACACGAAGCCCGCCCCGAGGTAGGCCGTCCGCACCGTCCGGCCGGTGGCCGGGTCGATCTCGGCGTACGAGTACGGGTCCAGCACCGAGGTGGCGTCGGTGCCGGGGATCACCGGGTTGCGCAGCACCGTACGGAGCAGTCCGTCGCCGGTGGACAGCCTCGGTACGGCGGCCGACCTGGTCCGGTTGTCCCACTTCAGGTCGCAGCCCTCCCCGTCCGCCCGGACGTCCACTCGGCTCAGCCCGCCCCGGTAGCTGTCCGAGGAGGGCACGCTCGGCCCCGCGTCCTCCGGCAGCTTCGGGTACGGGTAGCCGTAGGTGCTCGCCACGAAGACCGCGTTGCCGACCGCCACCGGCGAGTTCTCGCTGCCGCTGCCGCCCGCCCGGAGCACCGGCACCGAGCAGACCTGCTCCCCGGAGCCGGTCCGGTAGACCAGCAGGTTCACCGTGGGCGCGGCGTTGTCCACCACGGTCACGTAGTCGGTGCCGGTCGTGGGCCCGAAGAAGGTCGGGGTGGAGCCGGTCCCCCAGCTGAGCTGCCCGGGCTTGCGCCCCGGCCCCCGGTCGTACGGCTGACGCCAGCTCACCTGCGGCGTGCCGTCGTCGGAGGCGGTCAGCAGATAGGTGGCGTGCGTGGTGGCCACGGCAGTCCCGGACGGGGCGGTGGAGATCGAGTTGGCCACCCGCTCACCGGCCGGAAGTGCGAGGGTACGGACCACCCCGTTCCGGTCGTCGGCGGTGCCGACCACCCCGCGGCCGGTGGCGAACCAGACCCGACCCTGCCAGTCCGGCGACAGTCCGGTGACCGCGTCCCCGGCCGGGACCGCCCCCGCGAGCGGCAGCCGGGAGTCGACGTACAGCTCCCAGCCGCCGGCGGCGGTCCTGCGGTGGCCGATCCGGAGCAGGTCCTGGTTTCCGTCCACCGCGACCAGCCGGTCCCGGTGGTCGAGGTAGGCGTACACGCCGCCGAGCAACGAGCCCTTGGCCAGCGTCAGTTCCGCCACCGACCCGCTGGTCGCCGGGTCGAGCAGGTGGACCGTCGGGGCCAGCCCGAAGATCTCCGTGCAGAGCGCCACCGGGTAGCCGTCCGCCCCCACCAGCACGGTCGGGCAGGCGGACTGCAACGCCGTCCGGCTCGACCGGATGCCGCCCGCAGCCGGCCCCGGCAGCGGGGTGGCGTCGGAGGAACCGGTGTCCCCGTGCATGGTGGCCGTACCGACCGGGCCCGCGAACGGGTTGGCGGGCGGCAGCGGGCCGTACGGGTCGGCGGCATGCGCCGGGGTGAGGGCGGTCAGGAGGAGGGCGGCCGAGGCGAGAACGGCGGCGCGGATGCGCAGAGGCATGAGGGTCCCGTCGGAGGAGAGTGGATACAGGGGCGCACTCCGCCCGGCAGGACGAGAGACAGCCCGGCAGCAGCCGGGCGGGAGGCACCGCGCTCAACGGGCGCGGCGACAGATCGCCGAACACGCACGGGCCAGGTCGACATCGAGTCGCCGGCTCAGGTGTGCGTGACGGGTCATGTTCCCCATGCTCCCGCCATGACATCCCGTCTCACAACCACCGTCTCACGGTTCGGAAGGCGGATGCCCGACTGGTGGGTGGATCCGCCTCTGCGGTCGGCGCCGGCCCCGGGCTGGAGGTCTGCACGCCGGCCGCTGGATTGCGGTTTCTATGTTTGCAGTTATCTATGGCTCACAGGACCTCACGGTGGGGCCATCCGTGAGCGGTCGACGTCGGGCGATTCCCCTCGATGTCCGGGGCGTCCTCAGCGGCTGTCGTGGTGCGTGCCCCGGTACGGGGTGCGTCCGGGCGGCAGTCCGGCTTCGCCTTCCAGGCGGGCGAGGGTGAGTTGGAGCCAGGCGATGTAGGCGGCCGTGGAGGCGTAGCCGTGTTCGTGGGCGGCGAGGTGGAGTGTGCGGACCCAGGCGGTGTCGATGTCGGGGATGGGGTCGAGGCCGAGGGTGGTGAAGTCCATCCAGCCGGGTTGCCCGAAGTGGGCGAGCCGGTAGTCGAGTTCGGTGCGCAGGGCGGTGATCGCGTACTCGGGGCCCAGTTGGCCGGCGAAGAGGAAGCGCAGTTGGAAGTCGGGGTCGGCCGGACGCGGTGACGGCTCGTACGGTGAGCGTGCCCAGTCCAGGAGTGCCTCGCGGCCGGCACCGGTCAGCCGGTAGACCTTGGCGTCCGGGCGGCCTTCACGCGGGTCGAGGTCGAACTCCGCCCAGCCGTTGTCCACCAGGCGCGGAAGGGTGCGGTAGATCTGCGGCAGCTGCACGTCGTAGCCCAGGTACTTGCCCTTGCCCTCCATCCACTTGCGGATGTCGTAGCCGGATACAGGCCGAAGGGCCAGCAGTCCGAGGATCACGTGCTCGAGGCGCATCGGCGGTTCTTTCGAAGAGCGGTGGGTGCGGGGGTGTCGGGGCGTCCATCCTACTGGGCCGGGCTTGACGTGCCGGTCCGCCTGCCTATAGAACTCCGTATCTATAAGCGGCCCAAGGCAACGACCTGGCCCGAGCCGCGTTCCGACGGGAGAGGCGGGTGCGGGAGCATGCGGTCGTGGTTCTCCGGCCTGCGGACCCCTCTGGTGGAGCGCCGGCACGTCGATCTGCGGCGGGTCGCCAGCGCGCTGTGTCGACGTGATTCCTGAACATCCATCACTCACCTCTCTTCGTTCGACTCCGGGCCCGCACCGAACCGGTGCGGGGCCCTGTTCAGGAGCGCACAGTGTCCACGCCCGATCAGAAGCTGTCCCGCCGTGCCTTCGGCGGTGCCCTCGGAGTCGGGGCCGCGGCAGCAGCCGTCGGCCTGCCCGCCACGTCCGCGCACGCGGAGGCCGCCGGTTCCCCGGCCGCAGCGCAGGAGCAGCCGTTCCGCGCCGCCCGCGGCCGCCGGTCCAAGCGGCCGAACGTGCTGTTCATCATGGCCGACGACATGGGCTGGGGTGACCTCTCCTCCTACGGCTCGCCCCACATCAGGACCCCCAACCTGGACCGGCTCGCCGCCCAGGGCGTGCGCTTCACCGACGCCTACGCCGGATCGGCGACCTGCTCCCCGACCCGGCTCAGCCTCTACACCGGCCGCTACCCCGGGCGGATCAGGGCCGGCCTGGACGAGCCGATCCTCGAGGACGCCACAGCGGGACTGGAGCCGGCCCATCCCACCCTCGCCTCGATGCTGCGCGACAGCGGCTACGCGACCGCGATGATCGGCAAGTGGCACTGCGGCTTCCTGCCCGACCACTCGCCGACCCGGTCGGGCTGGGAGGAGTTCTTCGGGAACTTCGCCGGGGCGCTGGAGTACTACTCCAAACTCGCCAGCAACGGCAGGTACGACCTCTACGAAGGCGAAGTCCCCTACCAGGACCTGCGGTACTACACGCGCATCCTCACCGAACGCGCGAGCCAGTACATCGGGCGCCGCCACGAGAAGCCGTGGCTGCTCAACCTCAACTTCACCACCCCGCACTGGCCTTGGATCGCCGAGGGCGACACCGAAGAGGCCGCCCGGCTGGAGAGGGCCGTCAGGTCGGCCAACCCGGGCGTCGCCCGTCTCGCCCTCGCGCACCTGGACGGCGGCTCCCTGGGCAAGTACCGGCAGATGGTCGAGGGCCTGGACCGCTCGGTCGGCGAAGTCCTCGACTCGCTGCGCCGCTCGGGGCAGGAACGCGACACGATCGTCGTCTTCACCAGCGACAACGGCGGCGAACGCTACTCCCACAACTGGCCGTTCAACGGCGCCAAGTCCTCCCTCCAGGAGGGCGGCATCCGGGTGCCCACCATCATCCGCTGGCCGGCCCGCATCGACGCCCGCCAGGTCAGCCACGAACCCCTCGTCACCCCCGACCTCACCGCCACCCTCCTCGACGTCGCCGGCGCCCGCCCCGCCCCCGCCTTCCCCCTGGACGGCGCCAGCCTCGCCGGATACCTGCTGCACGGCGAGGACGCGCCGAAGCGCGACCTGTTCTGGCGGGTGAGGGGAGAGCGCGCCCTGCGCCGCGGCCAGTGGAAGTACTACCGTGCCGACAAGGCGAAGAACCTCCTCTTCAACGGCCGCGACCAGCTCTTCGACCTCAGCCGGGACCCCAGCGAATGGGCCGACCACTCGACCCGCCGGCCCGCGCTGCTCGCCGAACTCAAGGCCGCCTGGGAGAAGACCGACACCAGCCTCCTTCCCTACCCCACACCGGCCCAGGGAGCGTCGCAACACCCCGGCTGAGGGGAGGCGACGGACTTCAAGATCCGCGGGCCCGAAAGCCGCACGGGAGCGGGCGCCGGACGCCGTGTCCGGCCCGTCCCGGTACCTGAGCGAGGACGAGCGGATCCACCTCGCCGACCGGCTGCGGGAGAAGGCGACCGTCCGCGCGATCGCGGCTGAGCTCGGCCGCAGCCCGTCCACGGTCGGCCGGGAGATCCGGCGCGACCGCCACCCGGCAGCGGAGGTTACCGCCCGCACGCGGCCCGGGCCCGCGCCAAAGCCCGCCGGCCCCGGCCCCGGCCCGGGCCCGGCGCGTCGAAGGCAGCTCAGCCGTTGCGGCGCCGGGTCAGAACTGGTGGTCGTACACCGCCGTCACCGGCGCGTGGTCGGACCAGCGCTCGGCGTGGGTGTCGGCGCGTTCGACGTAGGCCTCGACGGCCTTGGCGGCGAGGGCGGGCGTGGCGACCTGGAGGTCGATCCTCCAGCCGGAGTCGTTGTCGAAGGCGCGGCCGCGGTAGGACCACCAGGAGTAGGGGCCGGTGCGGTCGGGGTGGAGGCGGCGGACGACGTCGGTGTAGCCGGCCTCGTCGTAGACGCGGGAGAGCCAGGCGCGCTCCTCGGGGAGGAAGCCGGCGGACTTCTGGTTGGCCTTCCAGTTCTTGAGGTCCTCGGGGCGGTGGGCGATGTTCCAGTCGCCGCAGACCACGACCTCGCGGCCGTCGGCGGCGGCGCGGGTGCGGAGCTTCTGAAGGTGGACGAGGAACTCCGCCATGAAGCGTTCCTTTTCGTCCTGGCGCTCGGTGCCGACCTCGCCGGAGGGGAGGTAGAGGCTGGCCACGGTCAGGCCCGGCAGGTCGATTTCTACGTACCTGCCCGAATTGTCGAATTCAGCCGATTCAAAGCCGACGACCGTCCGGCTCGGTTCCCGCCGGGAGAGGATCGCGACCCCGGCCCGGCCCTTGGTGGCGGCCGGGGCCCACACCGTGTGCCAGCCGTCCAGGTCGCGCAGTTCGACGGGCAGCTGCTCGGGCTCGGAGCGCACCTCCTGCAGACAGACCACGTCCGCCTCGGTGGCGGCGAGCCACTCGATGAAGCCCTTCTTGGCCGCCGCCCGGATTCCGTTCACGTTCACACTCGTCACCACGATCACCCGGGCAGCCTACCGAGTGCCGCGTGCGGACCCGCACCACGACGCGTCCGCTTGGGGAGTTGGCGTGAACGCACCATGAAACTGTGAGGTGGTCCCACCGGGGGCCGCCATTGGTCTTGACCATCTCCCGATTCAGCCCCTAGGGTCACTTACTGCAAAGACCTTTAATAAAGAAGGACGGAAAAAGCCCGCTCTCCCACCTGCCGCAACAGCGGGCAGCGGGCCGGATCCGCCCTCTTTCGGCAGGGCTTCGGCAGGGCGGAAGAAACCAGGGTGGAGGACATGGTGGGCACGACAGGACAGCTCTCGGCGGTTCCGGAACCGAAGTACTGGCACCTGCGCACGGTGCTGCTCCGCGCCATCGACACGGAGTTCTCCACCGGCCAGATCCTCCCGAACGAGCGCGAGCTCTCCGCCCGCTTCGGCGTCGCCCGGGCCACCCTGCGCCAGGCGCTCGACCAGCTGGAGCTGGAGGGCCGACTGGTCCGCCGGCGCGGCATCGGCACCCTGATCGCCGCCCCCCGGGTCGGCGTCCCGGTGAACCGGCAGGAGGAGGGCTGGCCCGGCGCCGCCCGCAGCCAGGCCTGGCGCACCGTCGACTGCACCACCGCCCCGGCCACCCGCCGGCTCGCGGCGGCGCTCGGTGTCGCCGAGGGCGCGCCCGTGCACACCGTCCGCCGGGTCCGCCTGGTCCAGGGCCAGAGCATGGCCTCCGAGTCGCTGCACGTGCCGGCCGCCGCGCTGCCGCACCTGCCCGGCTTCCGGGCCGAGAGCGACCGCGCCCGCTCGGTGCTGCGCCAGCTGGAGCGCCTGGAGGTCGACGGCGAGTCCCGCTCGGTCGAGCTGGGCGTCGCCGAGGCCGAGGAGGCCGCCCTGCTGGAGCGCCCGCCCGGCTCGCCGGTCCTGGTGATGACCACCCAGTACGCCGCGGCCGGCCGACTCGTCGCGCTCGCCGTCGCCACCTACCGGGCGGACACCTGCAAGCTCACCTTCGGCGAGACCGGCCTCGTCGAGGTCACCCCGGTCGGCGCGACCCCCGTGGGCGCCGCCGCCTCCTGATCCACTCCCGAAAACCCTCAGGCCCAGGCCCGAACGCCCCACCAGGCGTCCGGGCCTGGGCCGTTCCCGTACCCGTGCCCGTTCCTGTACCCGTTCCTGTACCCACGCGGCGGAGGGCCCTCGGCGGGGCCGGACGGAGGCTCGACCGGTGACGGTTCCTCGGCCACCGGATTCCGGTTCCCCCGCCTTTCCCCGGACGACGGCCCCCGGCAGGGCGCGGCTCTGCCGGGGGCCGTCGGTCCCGCCGGTGGCTCAGGTGCGGGCCGGGCTCGTTTCCAGCGGTGGGGGGTTGACGGCGAAGAGCTGTTCCTCGACCTGGTCGAGGGCGACCCGGAGGGCGCCCATGGCGACGACCTCGGTGCCGAGGGCGGCGAGGGCGACCTCGGGGGCGCGGAGGGTGAAGCTGGCGAGGCGTTCGCGGAGGGGGTCGAGGACGCCGTCGAGGCCGGCGGCCCAGCCGCCGATGACGACGAGTTGCGGGTCGATGGCCAGGACGAGCGCGGCGACGCCCTGGACCAGGCGGGTCAGGAAGCGGTCGGTGGCGACCTGCGCGACCTCGTCGCCCTCGCGGGCGAGCTTCAGCACCCGGGCCACGGCCGCCTCGTCGAGCGGGTTGAGGGGCTTGCCGGTGGTGGAGAGGAGCCGTTCCGGCGTCACCTCCTGGCCGAGCAGGTGGAGGGCGCCGATCTCGCCGGCCGCGCCGCCGAACCCGCGGTGGAGGCGGCCGTTGATGAGGGAGCCGGCGCCCGGGCTGAGGCCGGCCATCACGAAGACCATGTCGTCGGCGCCGACCGCCGCGCCCTGCCAGTGCTCGGCGATCGCGGCGAGGTTGGCGTCGTTCTCGATCATCACCGGGCAGCGGAACGAGCGCCGCAGCCGGGCGCCGAGGTCGAGGCCGGTCCAGCCGGGCATCGCGGTGCCGAGCTGGACGGTGCCGTCCCGGTCGACGATGCCGGGCGTGCCGACGCCGACCGCCCACAGGTTGTCCCGGGAGACGCCCGCCTTGCGCAGCACCTCGGCGACCACCGAGCGGACGGTGGTGAGTCGTTCCTCCGCGTCCAGGGTCTCCTCGACGGGCCTGAAGTGGGTGCCCACCACCTCGCCGGCCAGGTCGGCGAGGATGATCCGGATGTCGTGGACGCCGATCTCGATGCCGAGGATGTGCCCGGCCTCGGCCCGGAAGCGGAACCAGCGGGCCGGCCGCCCCCGTCGGCCCGCGCCGGGCTGGCCGCCCTGCTGCGGCTGCTCGACCTCGGCGACCAGTCCGGTCTCCACCAGCCCCTCGATCACGCCCTCGACCGTCGGCCGGGAGAGTCCGGTGTCGCCGACGAGCTGGGTCAGGGTCACCGCGTGGCCCTCGCGCAGCGCCCGGAGGGTCACCGCCGCGTTGATCCGCCGCAGGAGTGAGGAGTCGCCACCGGTGAGTCGATCCGCCAAGACGCTGCCCTTCGCCGTTCCGCGCGACTGCCCTGGCGCGCGTGCCGTGGACGCGGGCGTCGCCGGCCGGCGCCGCCGGGCTGTGGTGCCGGAGGCCGCCCCCCGGAGGGCCCGCGGGTGTCCGCCGCCCGGCGGTCGGCGCGACGGCGCTGCGGCGCCTGCGCCGGGCCGGGTGGCCTGTGCCGGATGCTACCGGGGCCGCGGCCGGCCGGGCGAGCATCTTCCCAGCTCATCCCTGCTTCGGTATCGAAATGGTACGCATCGGGTGGCAGTGCGTGATCCGGCCTTCACCGCTCGGCCCCGGAGCCCCGCCCGGTGCGTCGGTGGTCCACCGTCACCTCCGGCACCACCCTCCCCACCGGCACCACCACCCTCCTCGCGGGCAGCGCGGGCAGCGCGGGCAGCGCGGACGCCGCGGTCAGCGCAGGCCGCCGGTCGCCCCGAGATTCTGGCCGGACACCCACCGCCCGTCCGGGCCGGCCAGGAACGCGACCACGTCCGCGACGTCGGCCGGCTGCCCGAGCCGCCGCAGCGGCGTCAGCCCGGCGACCGTCTCCAGCGCCTGCGGGGGGTTGACGGACCGCAGCAGGTCGGTCTCGATCGGCCCGGGGGAGACGGTGTTGGCGGTGATCCCGCGCGGCCCGAGCTCCAGCGCGGCGGCCTCGGTGAGCTGTTCCAGCGCGCCCTTGCTGGCGAGGTACGCGGCGATGCCGGGGACGGGCCGGCGGGTGTTGAGGGTGGAGACGTTGACGATCCGGCCGCCGTCGCGCATCCGCCGCGCCGCGTACCGGATCGTCAGGAACACCGCGCGGGTGTTGACGGCGAACACGGCGTCGAAGTCGACCGGATCGGTCTCGGCGAGCGACGACCGGGTGAAGCTGCGGGCCGCGTTGTTGACCAGGATGTCCAGCCCGCCGAGTTCCTCCTCGGCCGCGGCCATCAGCCGGTCCGCGCCGTCCGGTTCGCCGAGGTCGACGCGCACGGCGTGCGCCCGACCGGCCCCGGCGGCGGCGTTCGCGGCCACCGTCCGCAGCACCTCCGCGGCGGCCTCCTCGTCCCGCGCGTACCCGAACACCACGTCCGCGCCGTCCGCGGTGAGCCGCTCCACCACGGCGCGCCCGATTCCGCGCGAGCCGCCCGTGACGACCGCCGCCCGGCCCGCCAGCACCCTGTCCGACACCGTGACACCCCGTTCCGGCCGGCCGCGCACCGGCTCCGGGGAGAACCTACCCGGCCCACCGGGCCGCGCGGGGTGCGGATTCGGCCGTGTCGGGGCGGTGTCGACCGGGGGACGCTCGGCGGTCGGGGGAACGGGGGTCGGTGCGCGGGCGTGCGGAGCACCCGCGCGGGACCCGTATGCTGCTCCGCATGCTGAGCGAGACACGCCCGGTGCGTGCGGGGGCGGCCGTGGTGGCGGACGAGGACTTCGTGCGGGCCCAGACCGGGATCGCGCCGGTGCCGTTCGTCCCCGAGGTGCGGCTGCACATGGCGGAGGACGCCATCGCGCTGTGGGAGACCACCGAGTCGGCGCGCGGCGAGCGCGGACTGCCGCCGCCGTTCTGGGCGTTCGCCTGGGCGGGCGGCGTCGGGGTGGCCCGGTACGTGCTGGACCACCCGGAGCTGGTGGCCGGGCGGACGGTGCTGGACCTCGCGGCCGGCTCCGGGCTGGTGGGCATCGCGGCGGCACTGCGCGGGGCCCGTGCGGTGCGGGCCGCCGAGATCGACGCCTACGCGGTCGCCGCGATCGGCGTCAACGCGGCGGCGAACGGCGTCCGGGTGGACGCGGCCGTGGAGGACCTGCTGGACGGCGACGGCGGGCCGGCCGAGGTGGTGCTGGCCGGTGACGTCTTCTACGAGCGGGCGATGGCAGCGCGGTTCCTGCCGTTCCTGCAGCGCGCGCAGGCCCGCGGCGCGGTGGTGATCGTCGGCGACCCGGGCCGGGCCTACCTGCCGCGCGAACGGTTCACCGCGCTGGCGGCGTACGACGTGCCGGTGGTGGCGGACCTGGAGGACGCGGCCCTGAAGAGGACGACGGTGTGGGAGCTGGCGGGCGCCTGAGCCTTCTGCCCGGCGGGCGTCGGGGCGTCCGGCCATCGGAATTCCCGGCCGGGCCGGGTCCGTCCTGGTAGACAGTCCGTCATGATCGACTTCATCCTGCGTGCCGCCGTCCCCGAGGACGTCCCCGCCGTGCTCGCCCTCTGGGCCCGCGCGGCCAAGGGCGTCAGCATCACCGACGACGCGGACGGCGTGGCGGCGCTGCTCGCCCGCGACCCGGAGTGCCTGCTGGCCGCCGTCCGGGCGGACGACCCGGCCGTGCTGCTCGGCACGGTCATCGCCGGCTGGGACGGTTGGCGCTGCCACCTCTACCGGCTCGCCGTCGACCCGGAGCACCGCCGGTGCGGCATCGGCGCGGCGCTGCTGGCGGCGGCCGAGGAGCGGTTCACGGCCCTCGGCGGGCGGCGGGCGGACGCGATGGTGCTGGACGAGAACGAGCAGGGCCACCGGACGTGGCAGGCGGCCGGGTACGGGCCGCAGCCGCAGTGGTCGCGCTGGGTCAAGCCGTTGGCGGACGACTGACCCGTCCGGGTGGGGGCCGGTCCGGTCGGTGTGGTGTCGGCGGCCGGGGGCGGGCGCGGACGGGAGGCTGGTCGCTCCGGAACGGGCAGGCGGTCGGGAGGGCGTGTGGGTGTGCGTGGTGGTTCCGGGGCGACGGGGGGCGCCGACTCGGGCGTCCTCGGCACCGCGCTCGGCGTGGTGCTGGCCTTCTCGCTCGCGGAGGGCTCCTGGCAGTGGTTCTCGACCTATCTGGGGCTGACGCTGCTCGCGGTGGTGCTGGCCTTCGGCCGTGTCCCGGTGCGCGCGCCCGGCGGCCCGGCCGCCGGCTACGGGTGGAACCTGGCGGCGTACGCGCTGGTGGTGGGCCTGTGCGCGGCGCTCGCGCTGGCCCCGGCGCTGCAACGGTGGGACTGGCTCTTCCCGATGCCGGGCACCCGGGACGGGTGCGTGCAGGCGGGCCGGTACGCGGGCCTGGACGCCCGGGCCGCCCTGGGGGACCTCGCCGGCGCCGACCCGGCGGCGCTCGCGTACACGCAGGAGCAGCGGAGCCGGGCGGCGGTCGACGACTGCCTGTCGGCGACGACGACGCGGTGGCTGCCGGCGTACGCGCTGGGCACGGCGGTGCTGGTGGCGGGTGCGGCGTGGGTGTGGGGGCGGCGCCGGCAGGAGGGCTGAGCAGCCCGCCGCCGGATGGGCGCGGACGGCTGGCGGGGGTTTCGGAGGCGTGGTGCGCTGACATCATCCGCATGCGAACCATTCTGGTTCGGTGACCCCTTCCCGGAAATGAGCCCCTCCCGCCATGACCGCTTCGACCGGCCCGATCGAGCCCGCCGAACTGCTCGCCAGGATCCCCGACTTCGAGCAGGCCCTCGCCTTCTACCACCGCCACCTCGCCCCGGACACGGCGATCGACCTGTCCGTCGCGGAGAACGTCCTCGTCTACGAGGACTCAATGCAGAAGATGGTGTTCGACCACACCGCCCTGCTGCCGGAGACGTACATCCACTACATGTCCGCCTACGGCAACCCGCGGCTGCGGGAGGAGGTCGCGGCGCTGCTGACCAAGGCCTTCGACGCCCCGGTCGCGGCGGGCGACGTGTTCGGCACGGGCGGCGTCGGCTCGGCGCTGGAGTGTCTGGCGTTCGCCCTCCAGGAACCGCCGAAGCCGGGGGAGACCGGCCCGCCGCCGCTGGAGGAGGGGGACGCGGTGCTGCTGCCGGCGCCGTACTGGCAGGGGTTCAACTGGTCGTTCGAGCAGCGGCCGAAGCTCAAGTGCGTGCCGGTGCGGCTGCCCACCGAGGGGCCGGAGCGGTTCCTGCTGACGCTGGAGGCGATCAAGGAGGAGTTCTTCAAGTACCACCGCCTGTTCGGCGAGTTCCCCCGGCTGCTGGTGCTGACCAACCCGCACAACCCGCTGGGCGTCAACTACGGCAAGGAGCTGCTGGAGGAGATCTACGCCTGGGTGATCGACGAGACCGACATGCACATCATTTCGGACGAGATCTACTGCCACTCCCAGGTCGACGGCGCACGGGTGCCGTTCACGGGTGCGCTGGCGCTGTCCGCGTACGAGCGGGCGCCGGAGCGGATCCACGTGGTGTGGGGGTTCGCCAAGGACTTCGGGCTCTCGGGCTTCCGGACCGGCTTCGTGGTGTCGAAGTACGGGCCGGTGCAGCGGGCGATGCTGGGGACGACGGGCATCGAGGAGAAGAAGCACTCGATGTCGTGGTTCACGCCGGTGGACTCGCTGAAGCACTACGTGCTCGGCGCGATCCTGGAGACCACGGTGAACGGGGCCGGATCGGAGCTGTACACCGACTACGCGATGCGGCGGTACCGGGAGTTGCTGACCGCGAGCTTCGAGCGGGTCCGGGACCGGCTGGTCGCGCGGGGCATCGAGTTCGTGCAGACCGAGGGCGACAACCCGGCCCAGTTCTTCTGGCTGGACCTCACGGACTACCTCGGCAAGCGCCCGCCGGAGGGCGCGTACACCGTCGAGCCGCTGCCGCTCGCCCACGCCGCCGACGCCGACCCCGACGAACTGTGGCTCTTCGACTACCTCCGCACCCGGGCCGAAGTCACCCTCCTCCCCGGCGAGACCATGCACTGCCCGGCCCCCGGCTTCTTCCGGCTGTGCTTCACCGCGTACCAGCCGGAGGTGGTGTGCGAGGCGATCGACCGCGTGGCGGAGGCGCTGGAGGAGCTGGTCGTCCTGGGGTAGAGGGGGCCCCGGAGGAATCGTTCCTCCGGGGCCGACCGCCGCATGAGCAGTGCCGCGCAGGAAGTCGACCCGTCCGACTTCCTGCGCAGAGGGCGGCGGGCCGAGGGAACCCGCTTGACCCGTCGGCGAGGATGGGAGGGTGATCACCAGGGAACGCGCCATCGCACTCGTCGAGTCCTACCTGGCCACCAAGGACTGGCCGTGGGAGCAGGCGCCCGAGGTGGCGGTCTACGCGGTGGAGGAGCACTCGGTGGGCTGGCTGGTGTTCTGGGACTCCGCCGAGTACGCCCGCACCCGGGACGCGCGGTTCAGCTTCGGGGGTGGCGGCAGCCATGTGCTGGTGGACCTGGAGGACGGGAGCCTGCACTTCGTCCCCAACGCCCGTGATCGGGACGAGGGCTGGGAGGAGCACTACCTCTGGGAGACCAAGGGCGTGCGGCGCCCCGATCCGCTCGCCGCCGAGGTCCGGGCCCTCGCCCGGTCCGCCGGAGCGGTGGCCGCGATGGGCCACCTGCGCAAGCGGGCCCCGGAGCTGAGCCTGTCGCAGGCCAGGGCCTACGTCGAGGCCGTGCGCGACGGCGCCGAACCGTCGGAGGAGCTCGCAGCCCCCACCCGCAGGGAGCCCCGGTGGACGGTGTGGCCCGTGGAGACGCTGGCCGGGCCCGTCGAGCCGTAGCCCCTCGGCCGACCGGCGCGGAATTGGCTGGCCACGGACACGTCCGAGCTGCGACGATGCACGGATGATCACCCTCGCCGACGAACTCGGCCACCTCTCCTACGTCGTCTCCGGCGACGGACCGCCCGTCGTCCTCGTGCACGCGGGCGTCGCCGACCACCGGATGTGGGACGCCGTCGTGCCCGCCCTGGCCGAGCGCCACACCGTCGTCCGCTACGACCTGCGGGGCTTCGGCGAGTCGGCGCCGCCCACCGGACCGTTCCGGGAGACGGACGACCTGCTGCGGCTCCTGGACCACCTCGGTCACGAGCGCGTCCGGCTGGTCGGCGCCTCCTGGGGCGGCCGGGTGGCCCTGGAGTTCACGCTCAGCCACCCCGAGCGCGTCCACTCGCTGGCCCTGCTCGCCGCGCCGTGGCCCGGCTACGACTGGTCCGCGGACATGGTCGCCTACGACGAGGCGGAGACCGCCGCCCTGGAGGCGGGCGACGTCGACACCGCCGTCCAGGTCAACCTGGACATGTGGCTGCGCGGGCCGGCGCGCACGTGGGACGAGGTGGCCGCCGGCCTGGCCGACCGGCTCCGCGACCCGGTGCGGACCTCGCTGGTGAACCAGGCCGCCGTGGGCGAGCATTCGCAGGGCCCCTCGCACCGGGACGTCTCCGCCGTCGCCGTCCCCACCCTGGTGGGCGTCGGCCTCCTGGACGTCCCCGACTTCCAGGACATCGCCCGCCGCTACGCCGAGCGGATCCCCGGCGCCACCCTGGTCGAGTTCGCCGACGCCGCGCACCTCGTCGCGCTGGACGCGCCGGAGGAGCTCGCCGCCGCGCTGGAGCCGTTTCTCGCCCTCTGAGGGCCGGATTGTGCGTACCCGGTGAAGGCGGTCGCCGGGCGGCGACGACGTGGTTAGCGTGACCCGCATGGAACACAAGGACCATGACGAACGGTCACGCCACGCCTCGTCGTTCGGCGCCGCCGCCACCGCGTACGCCGAACACCGCCCCGACTACGCGCAGGCCGCGGTGCGCTGGGCCCTCGAACACGCCCCCGGCCCGCGGGTGCTCGACCTCGGCGCCGGCACCGGCAAGCTGACCGCCACGCTGACCGCGCTGGGGATCGACGTCGTCGCCGTCGAGCCCGACCCGTCGATGCTCGCCGAGCTGCGCCGCGGGCTGCCCGCCGTCCGCGCCCTGGCGGGCAGCGCCGAGTCGCTCCCGCTGCCGGACGGCTCCGTCGACGCGGTGCTGGCGGGCAACGCCATGCACTGGTTCGACATGGCCGTCGCGGGGCCGGAGATCGCCCGCGTCCTCGCGCCCGGCGGCGTGCTGGCCGGCCTGTGGAACCTCCTGGACGACCGGGTCGAGTGGGTCGCCGGGCTCGCCCGGGTGAGCGGGGAGGAGGCGGTCGGCCCGCGGGACACACCCGCCAGATGGCGCGCGGCGACCGCGGACCTGCACCTCCCGAGGACCGCCACGCCGGTCGCCCGGTTCGGCTCGCCGGAGCAGGCCGAGTTCCCGCACGGGCAGCGCCGCACCGCCGACTCCCTCGTGGCGACGCTCGCGACCCGCGCCGGGATGATCGTCATGCCGGACCGGGAACGGGAGGTACGGAGCGCCGAGATCCGCGCCCACCTCGCCGGCCGCCCCGAGACGGCCGAGGGCGAGTTCACCCTCCCCCTGCTGACCGGCGTCCTGCGCGTCCGGCGCCTCTGAGCGCACCCGCACCGCACCGCACCCGCATCGCGCCGCACCCGCACCCGCACCGCATCGCGCCGGGCGTCCGGGCCGTGGCGGTGGCGATGGAAGGTCAGCGCGGTGACTCCCCCGACCGGGGGTCCTGCGCCCGCGCCCCGGCCTCGGCGCGGTCCTGGGCCGCCATGACCTCGTCGCCGTGCTCGAACGCCCAGGCGCCGACGGCGTCGATGGGGGCCAGGAAGGTGCGGCCGAGAGGGGTGAGCCGGTACTCGACCCGGGGTGGGGCGCCGGGCAGGGAGCGGCGTTCGACCAGGCCGTTGAACTGCAGGCGGCGCAGCGTCTCGGTGAGGACCTTGGAGCTGATGCCGCCGATGCGTTCCCGCAGTTCGACCGGGCGCAGCGGGCCGTCGCGCAGCGCCCAGAGCAGCACGGCGTTCCAGGTGTTGGAGAGCAGGTCGAAGGCGAGCCGGGCGCGGCAGTCGGCCAGGAAGGCGTTGGTGGTCACGTACCGAATGGTGCCCGACGGGTTCTCCAGGATGGGTGGGACGGTGTCGAACGGCACCGAACGACCCGGAGGAGACGGCGTGATGAGGATCGGTGTGCTGGGCACGGGCAACATGGCGGACGCGCTCGCGACGCACTGGGTGCGGGCCGGGCACGAGGTGCTGGTCGGCGGGCGGGACGCGGCCCGGGCCGAGCGGCTCGCGCGGCGGATCGGGCCCGG
Source organism: Streptomyces sp. NRRL F-6131 (assembly GCA_000719695.1). Lineage (GTDB taxonomy): Bacteria > Actinomycetota > Actinomycetes > Streptomycetales > Streptomycetaceae > Kitasatospora. The sequence continues at coordinate 53,318 of JOHN01000042.1, read as the reverse complement.
CGCGGAGCCCGGCGGGCTGCGGGCGGCGGCCGCGTTCGGCGAGGTGGTGCTGGCCGCACTGCCCTTCGGGGCGGGGGCGGAGGTGGTCCGGGAGCTGCGCGCGGAGCTGGACGGCACGGTGCTGGTCGACTGCTCGAACCCCGTGGGCCCCGGCTTCCGGCTGCTGACGGACGGCGGGCCCTCGGCCGCGCGCCGGCTCGCCGACGCCGCCCCGGGCGCCGCGGTGGTCAAGGCGTTCAACCTCTGCCACGAGGACGTGTGGCGGATGCGGCCGCCGGTGTTCGACGGCAGGCCGCTGGCGGTGCCGCTCTGCGGGGACGACGCGGCGGCCCTCGCGAAGGTCTCCGAGCTGGTGCGGGACGCGGGCTGTCGCCCGGTGGCCGGGGGTGGGCTGGACCGGGCGGGGCTGGTGGAGGCGACCGCCGCGCTGTTCATCGGCCTCTGGGTCGGCGAGGGCGCGGACGCGCAGGCGATCGCCCCGCCACTGGCGTACGCGACGGGGGAGCCGGCCCCTACCGGGACGGGTGCCGGGGCTGCGGGCGGACGGTGAGGATCTGTTCCGCCTGGCCGACCGGCCCGGCCACGTCGTGCATCACGCTGCTGGTGAGGCCCTGGCCGGTCGGGCCGAAGGTGGCGGTGGTGTCCAGCCCGGTCCAGGGGCCGCGCGGCTGCCGGTGCAGGTGGATGGTCAGGTCGACGTTGGGGAACATCCACTCGGCCGGGTCCTGCTGCACGGCGATGCCGTTGGCGGTGTCCACCAGGGCCAGGTAGGAGGCGAGGGGGCTGCTCGGCTCGCCCGCGACCAGGTCGACGCGCGAGCGTATCCAGGCCGTCGTGCGGCCGCGGCGGGCCGGCGGCACCCGGCGGACGTCGAGGGAGGAGACGTAGCCGCCGTCCCACGCGTCGCCCATCGGCCAGGCGGGGAGGGTCTCGGGCGCGGGCAGCGGCTCGCGCGGGCTGTCGGCGACCGCCGAGGTGTCGAGGGTGGCCAGCAGCCAGGCCCGGGCCCGGACGACGGCGCGTCCGCCGATCACCACGGTCGCCTCGAGGAGTTCGATGGTCCGGCCGGGGCGGACGGTCTCCACCGTGATCTCGCACTCGTCGAGCGCGATCCGGCCGAGGATGTCGTAGCTGATCCGCCCGAGCGTCAGGCCGCCGGTGCTGCCGGTGCTGCCGGTGCTGCCGGTGCTGCCGGTGCCGCCGGGACTGTCGGAGCGTTCGGTGCCGCCGGGGCGCTGCGTCAGGTGCCGGTCGATCGCGTGGACGACGAGACCGGCCAGCGGGCTGAAGTGCTGCTCGTCGGTGCTCCACGCGCCGCCCGCGTGCGCGGTGGGTTTGAACGCGTGCTCGCCCGTCCGCTCGTAGTAACTCTCGCGCGCGGCGGTGCTGGTGCTCACGGGATCCGTCTCCTCGACCGGGACAGGTGCATCGATCACGAATCGTAGGCTCCTCGGCCGGGCGGGTCGCCGTGATCTACCGCACAGCGGGTCGGGGTGGGGTGAACGGGACGGGACGAGCGGCCCTGTCGGCCGGGACGTCGGGACCGGGAGCGTGAGCGGGAACGGTCCGTACCGGCTCGCCGGACGAGAGGGGCACGCGATGGCGCAGTACCGCAACGACCACGGGGCGGACGTCGATCCGCACGACCTGGAGATGGTGGCCTTCCGCTCCACGCCCGAGGGGCGGGCCCGCGACGCGCTGCTCGCCGTCAACGCCGACATGCGGCGGAACTACGCCACCCTGAAGGCCGGGTTGACCACCCGCCTCAGCCCGGTGATCGTGGTCCAGAACGACGCCAGGGGCGGCCGCTACACCCTGGTCGACGGCGGGGAGCGGGAGTCCCTGCACCCCGTCCCCGAGGTGTTCGAGCTGGCGAAGTCGATCGCGCACGTGCCGCTCGGCACCTTCGCGATCCTCGCACCCCACCTGGAGGGGCCGGAGGGGCGCGACTGGGTGCGCCCCCTCCAGGACTTCGCGGCGACGCTGGCCGCCGCCCGGGAGCGGCTCGCCGAGGCCGGGCTGCCGCGCGAACTGGAGGCGTCCTCGCGCCGGATCCTGGACGGGGCCCTGCGCTTCGCCGCCGGGTCCGTGGAGCGCGGTACGTTCGGCACCGGCTCGTTCACCGACTTCACCGCCGGCGTGTACCGGGACGTCCGCACCAACATGCGCCACGCCGCCCGGGCCCAGATCGCCGGGGTGGAGGCGGTGATGCGGCGCTGGCGACGCCGGGTGGGGGAGGAGCGGTGGCCGGACCTCTACGTGGTAGTCCTCTCGCTCTGGACCACCTCGGTGCTCAACCAGAACAGCATCCTCGTCGAGCGGTTCATGGCCCCGGCGGCCGCCGCCTCGCACCTCATCGACCTGCCGACCGCCGAGACGCCCGCCGACCCCGTCGCCACCGCCCTCGACAACCTGGCCCGGATCGTGCAGGACAACGTCGCGGCCGAACTGGTCTTCCCGGCCGACCAGGAGGTCGCCGACGCGCTGAAGGGGCGGGAGGACCTGCTCTCGGACACCATCCAGGAGCAGTTGGCCTGCCCCTTCCGGGGCGAGCGGGCCGCCGGGGCCGGGAGCGCCGCGGTGGTGTTGGACGGAAAACGCGTGGAGCGGGCGGCCGGCCGCGCCGTACGCTGACGCGCATGGGCCACACCAGGACCTCCTACGTCTGCCTGCCCTGCCGGGCCTCCTACAAGCAGGCCTACGACACCGGGACCGACGAGCGGCGCTGCCCGCGCTGCGCCGGCACGCTGCTGCACGCGGGCTCCGCCTTCGCCGCGCCGCCCCGGCGGGACACCGCCGCCTGGCGGACCCTCACGCTGCTGCTGCACGCGGGCATCCGCTTCCACAAGAGCTGCTGCGGCGGTCCTGGCTACCGGCCCCGCACCCGCCACGAGGTGCGCGAGCGCACCCTCTACGCCCGCCGTTCCGGCGAGCCGCTGGAGCGGGCGCTGCTGCACCGCGAGGTCCCGTGGGAGCGGGCGACCACCGGCTGAGACGCGGACGCGCGCGGGACGTCGGGTCGGCCGACTTCCCGCGCGCCGGGGGTCGGAGCCGTGGCGGAGCTCAGCTCGCCGGGCGGGCCGGGGCGAAGCCCTTCACCAGGAGCCGGACGGCCCCAGGCGAACACCGGGAGCGCGGCCGGCGACCCGGCCGTCGACACCTGCGGGTAGACGCCGCCCGCGATGCTCGGCCACCTCGACACGGTGATCGGCCTCTTCCGCGCGGGCGGCCTCTCCGCCGACCTCACCCCCTGGGGCCGGAGGCGGATGCCCCTGATTCCCAACTCGCCCTTCACTACCCACACATCGCCGAGATCGCGGCCTCCGTCGACCATCGTGAGGGCGGCAAGGACGGCGAGGCGGTCGGCAGCGGCTGCGACGACCAGTTCGAGTTCGAGTTCGCCCTGGACGTGCTGCTCGACGGCATCGGCCGTCTGTATCAAGCCGGTTGGACCTCGTCGGGGGCCCGTCGTGCTCTATAGTGCTGCCACGGCCGTGGCGACGGCCGCGGCTGCGCGTCGTGCCCCGTGCCCATGACGCCGGTGACAGTCGGAAGTTGAGTCATCGCGATCACCCTCGGTCCACCGTGCTCACGAGCACGCGCCGAGGCACGGGCGGCGCGTGTCAGAGGGAAGCACGATGCCGAGACACACCTTCGGCGATGCGATGCCGCCGCACCTGCAGTCGGCGGCGATCCGATACGCCCTCGAAACCGTCAACTACCTGCAGGAGATCCTGCAGTACTCCGCTCCCGTTCTGGCGGACCACGGCTGGGCGCGGATGTGCATGTACCGCACGGCCGACGCAATGGACACGATCGGATTCCTGGTTGACGAGATCGCTCTCCACCTGGCGCGTCGCGGCGTAGGACGTGAGGGGATCCGAAGAGTACTGGGTGTAGAACGCGAGTGCCTCCGGACCGCGAGGCCCGCGCGTGAGGTTGGCCTGCGATTCGTGGCCGAGGAGATCCACGTGATGCCGGGGTGGATCGTCGACGAGATGTGTGATGCCCTGGCGTTCGTCCTGCTGCGTCTGCCCGTGATGCTGCGGTCGGCCGTGAGCTCGCGGGATGCGCTCTGGGCGGGGCGGTGTCTCCGCCCGATGGTCGATTCGATGGATCGGCTGGCGCGGTTGGCCAACCTGTTCGCGGCTGTGCATGTCGATATGTACGACGAGAGCATGCTCGCGCGATATCAGCAGCTCTTCCAGCAGCGGTCGCGAGCGGGGATGCCGGATACGGTGCGTCGCGGCTTCCGAAGTTCGTCGAATTGGGGGGATCTGCTGGTCGGTGCGGAATCCTACGAGGTGAGGGTCTTCACGCTATTGGCCATGCTGGACGAGCAGTGCGAAGGTCGGTGGTGGGAGGACGGTGAGGGGAGGATGCGTCCGGCGATGCGGAATGCCGCCGTCGGAACTCTCAACGCGGTGGCCTGCGTGATGGGCGGGGACGATGACTCCCCGCGGTATCGGCTCACCGACGTCGAGTGGACCTATGCCGAGGCGGTGTCCGGAGTCTTGTGGGATCGATTGGGCCGCGATTTCCCGGATCCGTCGGATCATGGCCGGCCGCTGCTCGATGTCCTCCGTGCTGCGTTCCAGAGCACTTCCCGGAGCGCCCGGTGAGCGCGCGACTGATCTGGCTCCTGGTGGCGGTCCTGGTCTCCACGATCGCCGCCTTGCTGGTCTTCATCCTCCGAACCCGGCTCGGGGCGCGGGCGACCGAGGCGGCGTTGTGGGCCGGGTCGGCGTTCGGGGGGAGCATGGTGGTCGTGCTCGGTGCGCTGGCGTTCGCGTTCGGGGGGTGACCGGGAGTGGCGGAACGTGTTGCGGGTGATCCCGTTAGCGACTTGAATGGTCCAGACCACTACGGGAGGACGCACAACCATGACCATTCCTCAGCGGACCGTCGTGCTGGGCACCTTGGGCTTCGGAACGATCGTCGACGAGGAGACCTCGTTCCGGATCCTGGACCGCTTCGTCGAGGGCGGCGGCACCGTCCTCGACACCGCGAACAACTACGCGTTCTGGCTCGACGGCGCCACCGGGGACGAGAGCGAAGCCGTCATCGGCCGCTGGCTGGCCAGCCGCAAGACGCGCGACCAGGTCGTCATCAGCACCAAGGTGGGCGCCCGCCCCACCGTGCCCGGGGCCGGACTCGAGGCGGCCGAGGGGCTGTCCGAGAAGGCGATCCGGTCCGCCCTCGAGGGCAGCCTGCGCCGGCTCGGGACGGACCACGTCGACGTCTACTGGACGCACATCGAGGACCGCGCGGTGCCGCTCGCCGAGACCGTCGAGACCCTCGCCGAGCTGGTGACCTCGGGCAAGGCCGGTGCGGTCGGCGCCAGCAACCACGCCGTGTGGCGGGTCGAGCGGGCCCGCGCGCTCGCCGGGGACGGGCCGCGTTACACCCACCTGCAGTACCGCTACTCCTACCTGCAGCCCCGCTTCGACGTGCCGCTGCTCTCCTCCGCCCATGTGCACGTGACGTCCGAACTCCTGGACTACGTCCGCTCCGAGGGGGACCTGCGGCTCTGGGTCTACAGCCCGATCCTCTCCGGCGGCCTGACCCGGGACGACGTCGAGATCGGCGCCGCCTACGACCACCCGGGCACGCCCAAGCGGCTCGCCGCGCTGCGCGCCGTGGCCGAGGAGGTCGGCGCCACCGTCAACCAGGTGGCGCTCAGCTGGCTGCTCGACCACGAGGCGGCGATCCTGCCGCTGGTCGGCGTGAGCCGGACCGCCCAGCTCGACGAGGCGCTCGGCGCCCTCGACGTGACGCTGACGGCGGAGCAGCGGAAGCGGCTGGACGAGGCGGCGCTGTAGTCGCGTCCCCCGGGGGCCGGTGCGGCCCCCGGGGGAACGCCTCAGGCCGCCGCGTCGCTCGGGGCGTCCGGGTAGCCGATCTCGGCGATGTCGTCGGCGAGTTCGTCCAGGTCGGTCTCCGGGTTGAGGGATGCCACGACGGCCGCCGTGAGCGGGCGCAGCGCGAGGACGTGGGCGATCGCCGCCGGGTCGAGCTCGTGCTCCGGCTCGTAGTACTCCTCGGCCCAGTCGGCGTACGCCCGCGCCGGATCGTCGGCGGCCAGCAGGTCGAACAGCCCCACCCCGCCCGTGGGCGCGGCCGACGGTGCCCGCCACGCGGTGTCCCCGCGCTCGCGCCAGAAGCAGACGGTGGCGAGCGGCGCGCCGTCCTCCTCGCCGAACGCCGGCTCCTCGACGTACGGGCGGAAGACCGCCGGCACCTCCGGCAGCAGCGCCGGGCCCGCGTTCGGCGCGGTGTGGTCGAAGCCGCGCGCGTACGCCCCGACGGCGGAGAAGACGATGAACCAGTCGTCGCCCTCGCCGTCGCGCATCGAGGCCGTCTCCTCCCCGTCGCCCCAGTGGGCGTCGAAGGAGTAGTAGCGGTCGCCCCAGTCGGGTCCGAGAATCGCCTCGAGCATGGCCAGCCCCCGGCACCGGTCGCGCAGCCGGGCCGGGTCGGGCAGCCTGGCGAGGAGTCCGTGCAGGTCGGGGGCGTCGTGCGGGTCGTTCGTGGCGGGCGTGGCGTGCATGGCGCGATTCAACCACGGCTCACCGACAGCGGCTGCGCCGAGGGCTCCTACGGCCGCAGGGAGATCCGCAGGTCCTGGCCCCGGTGGTCGGACATGCCGCGGTCGTCGACGAAGGCGTAGTGGTCGACGGCCGCGCCGTCGTTGGTGAAGGCCCAGTCGAGGCGCCACCAGTCGGTGCCGAGGAGGCCGCCCCAGCTGCCGGGGTAGAGCTCGCCGCTCGCCGAGCGGGCGTCGTGGAGGCGGGCGCGCAGCGGGTCGAGGTCGCCCATCGCGGGGCTGGTGTTGAAGTCCCCGGCGATCAGCAGGGGCCGGGGGTTGGTGGTGGCGTCGCGGGTCAGGGCGGCGAACTGTTCGCGGCGGGCGGCGTCGGCCTCGCGGACCACCCGGTAGAAGGCGCCGCCGAACACCGAGGCGCGGGTGTCCACCTGGACCGGGATGTGCACGTTGTAGAAGGAGACGGCGCGGCCGTGCACGTCGAGGTCGGTGCGCAGCACCTTGCGCCGGGTGAAGGTCTCGGCCCAGGGCGCGTCGGCCGCGACCGCCGGGCCGACCGTCGGCGTGGCGAGCACCGGGAACCGGGAGAGGGTGACGAGTTCGCCGGTCACCACTACCTGGTAGCCGGGGAACTCCCGGCGGATCCGGTCGAGTTCGTCGATCTCGGTGTGCGTCCCGCGGATCCACGCCAGGTACTCCTGGAGCAGGTAGACGTCGGCGTCGCGGGCGCGCAGGTAGCGGTAGAAGGCGTCGGGGTCGTCGGTGGTGTCCCAGTACTCGGTGTTCCAGGAGAAGACCGAGAGCGTCGGTCCGGTGTGCGCGGCCGCCGGACCCGGCACCAGGGCCGACCAGTTGAGGCCGGTTCGGGGGAGCCCGGCGAGCAGCAGCAGGACCACCGCCGGCACCAGCCACCGCCGTGAGCGCGAGGCGGGGGCCGGGACGGTCCAGGCCAGGGCGAGCAGTGTCACCGGGACGGCGAGGAACAGCAGCGGCGGCGCCAGGCCGGGTATCAGCCAGAACCACCACCGCCCGTTCGCCAGGCGGTCCAGCAGCAGGAACACCGCCCACAGCCCGGTGACGCCGACCAGTGCCCGCGGGGCCGGGAACCACCACCGGCGGGGGGAAACGGAATCCGGATCCATGCGGCGGAGCGTAGCAGGGGAACCGAATGCGGGAATTCCGCCGCCCGCCCCTCGGACACCCCCAATACGGGGACGATATCCGCCCGATACGACGTCCGCCTGAACTGGGCGCATGACGTTTTCCGTGTCGGTCGTCGTCCCGGCCCACAATGCGGCCCGGACCCTTTCGGCCTGCCTGGACTCGGTGTACGCGCAGACCCACCGGCCGCACCAGGTGATCGTGGTGGACGACGGCTCCACCGACGGGACGGCCCGCATCGCCGCGGCCCACGCCGCCCGGGTCGCCGAGGCGCAGGCCGCCGGCGGGGCGCCGGGCGGTCCGCCGTGCACGCTGATCCGGCTGTCGCCGAACCGCGGGGTCTCCGCCGCGCGGAATGCCGGAATCGCGGCGGCGACCGGTGAGGTGCTCTTCTTCCTGGATTCCGACGAGGCGCTGACGCCCGATTCGGTGGCGAATGCGCTGGAAATCCTCGAAAGGGATCCGGAATGCGGGTGCGTGCACGGGGTGATCGCCCCGGAACCGCTGTTCGACGACGGTCCGGTGGAGCGTTACCGGGTGCTGCACGCGCACTGGTGGCGGGCGCGCGGCGTGGGTGTCGTCGAGACGGCGTTCTTCGCCCAGGCGGCGGTCCGCCGGGAGGTGTTCGAGCGGATCGGCGGCTTCGACGAGAGCCTGCGCGACTCCGAGGACCTCGAGCTCAGCGACCGGCTCGCCCCGCACTACCGGATCGTGCTCACCGACCGGGTGGTGGCGTACCACGACGAGGTCGAACGCATCGGACCGCTGCTCGCCGAGACCTACCGGCGCGCACTGGTGCTCGTCCCCGCGCTGGCCTCGGCGCGGCGCGGCGGGCGGCGCAACCTCACCGCCAACACTCCCGCCTCGGTCGCCGCGGCCGCGTTCACCCTGGCCGCCCTGCCGCTGGTCCGGCGGTGGCCGCTGGTGCCGGCGGCCGGGTTGGGCGCCTTCTGCGCCGCCAACGCGGGGCTGCTGCGGTTCACCGCCCGGCGGCACGGGCCGGCGTTCGTGCCGTACACGGCGGGGGTGCACTTCCTGGTCGTCGGTTCGCTGCTGACCGGGGCCGGGGTCGGCGCCCTGCGGATGCTGCGGCCCGGACGTCGGGCCGCACCGCCCGCGCCGGCGGAACGGCCGGCACCGCCCGCGCCGGCGGAACGGGCCGCACCGCCCGCGGTGGGGGAGCGTCCCTGATGCGGGAGCGCCTGCGCGGACTCCTCACCCCCGCCATCGTGCTGGCCGCCCTGGTCGGCGTCGGCCTGTTGCTGCGGCACGAGGGCCCGGTCGCGGCCCGGGCGCTCGCCCGCGCGGAGGCCGTGCCGCTGCTGCTCGCCGCGCTCGCCGCCAACGTCGGCGGCCTGGTCCTCGCGGTGCACGCCTGGCGGGTGCTCGTCCCCCCGCTCGCCGCGGACGCCCCCGGCGCCGCCGCCGCTGAGCGCGACGGCCCGGACGACGCCCCCGACGACGCCCCCGACGACGCCTCCGCCGGCGGCCCGATCGGCAGCCCGATCCGCGGTCTGCTCGCGGCCCGGATCTACTTCCTCGGCCAGCTCTCCAAGTACCTGCCCGGCCGGGTGTGGGGCGTGGTCACCCATGTCACCCACGGCCGTGCGGTGGGCGTCCCGGCCGCCGCGATGACCTCCGCCTACCTGCTCAGCCTGGCCCTCACCATCCTCACCGGCGCCTGTGTCAGCCTGCTCGCGGCGCCCGCCGCCCTGCCCGGGCAGTGGTTCTGGCTCGGGCTGCCCGCCCTCGGTCTGCTGGCCTGCGCCGTCCGGCCCGCCCTGGCGACCCGGCCGGTGGTGGCGCTGGCCCGGCTGGCCCGCCGGAGCGTGCAGCCGCCGCCGGACTCCGCGGTGCGTCGGGCGATCGGGCTGGCCGTCGCGTCCTGGCTGGTGTCCGGCCTGCACCTCTGGTTCCTCGCGATCGCGCTCGGCGCGCCCGCCGCCGCCTCCGCCGGGCCGGGGATCGGCGCGTTCGCCCTCGCCACCGTGGTCAGCAGCCTCGCGGTGATCGTCCCCGACGGCTGGGGCGTGCGCGAGCTGACCATCACCGCCGCCCTGGCGACGGCGCTGCCCGGCGGGACGGCGGCGACCGCGGCCGTCGCCAGCCGCGTCGTGTGCGTGGTCGCCGAACTCGGCAGCTCCGCCGTCGTCCTGGCCTGGGCCCGTGCCCGTGCCCGGGCCCCGCACTCCACCGGTTCCACGCCCGCCCCCGCACCCACTCCGATGGGAGACACCCGTGTACACCCTTGACGACGCCGAACGGTTCGCGGTCGGCGAGGTGCACGACCTGTACCGCCGGTACGTGAACAAGAGCCAGGTCTCGCTGATGACGTCGTTCGGCTTCGGCCGCGAGCTGGTCGCGCACGCCGAGGGCGCCCACCTCACCCTGACCGACGGCCGGCGGATCCTGGACGTCACCGGCGGCGTCGGCGTGCTCAACCACGGCCACAACCACCCCCGCATCCTCGCCGTCCGGGAACGCTTCGCCCGCGAGCGCCGGATGGAGGTGCACAAGACCTACTTCTCGCCCTACCTGGCCGCGCTCGGCCACAACCTCGCCGAGGTGCTGCCCGGCGACCTGTCGATGTCCTTCCTCCCCAACTCCGGTGCCGAGGCCGTCGAGGGCGCCGTCAAGCTCGCGTACAAGTACCACAACGGGAAGCGGCGGACGGTGCTGCGCGCCGACCGCGCCTTCCACGGCAAGCTCCTCGGCTCCGGCGGGCTCACCGGGCAGGCGCAGTTCGCGTTCCCCACCATCCCCGGCATCGACACCTTCACCTACAACGACCTCGCCTCGGTGCGCCGCGCCGTGGCCGCCCACCCCGGCGACGTCTACGCGATCCTGATCGAGCCGTTCAGCGCCTCCACCATCGAGGCCTGCTCGGAGGAGTTCCTGCGCGGACTGCGGGAGTTGTGCGACCGCGAGAAGATCGTGCTGATCTTCGACGAGATCTACACCGGCTGGGGCAAGACCGGCACCCTCTTCCACTTCATGCGCTACCCGGGCCTGCTGCCCGACGTGCTCACCACCTCCAAGTCCTTCGGCGGCGGCAAGTCCTCCGTCTCGGCGTTCGTCGCCCGCGAACCGGTCTTCCGCAAGGCCTACGACAACCTCGGCGACGCCCTGCTGCAGTCCACCTCCACCACCTACTACGGCTTCGGGGAGGAGTGCGCCACCGCCCTGGAGGCCGTCAACATCGCGATCGAGGACGACTACCCGGCCCGTGCCCGGGCGATCGGCGCCGTCCTCGAACCGGGACTGCGGCGGCTCGCCAAGGAGCACCCGGACACCGTCGCCCGGGTGGACGGCGCCGGCGCCCTGTGGGGGGTGTTCATCGACGGCGGGCCGCGGATCCTCGACCTGGTGGCCAAGCTGGCGCCCGGCGGGATGGCCCGCGACCCCCGCTTCAAGACCAAGCTCGTCACCTGCGCCGTCATCAGCGCGCTCTACCAGGACCACGACATCTTCGCCTACTACACCCTCAACGGCCGCAACCCGCTGATCATCGGCCCCTCGCTGATCACCGACCCGGCCGACGTCGAGCGGACCGTCGACGCCCTCGGCACCGTCCTCGACCAGGGACTCGGCCGGCTGGTCACCCGCTTCGTCAAGCAGAAGGTGGGCTCGCAGTGGTGACTCCCGACGCCCGGCCCGCAACGGGGAACGCGCGCACCGCACCGCTGACCGTCGCCGTCACCGGCGCCGCCGGGATGCTCGGCTCCCGCCTCGCCGAACGCCTCACCGCCGACGGCCACCGCGTCCGCGGCATCGACCTGCGCCCCGGACCGGGCGTCGAGGTGGTCGGCGACATCCGCGACCGCGCCGCGCTCGACCGCGCCCTGGCCGGCGCCGACATCCTCGTGCACGCCGCCGCGGCCCTGCCCAGCTACCCGGACGAGCAGATCCGCTCCATCATCGTCGACGGCACCCGCGCCGTCTTCGCCGCCGCCCGCGCCGCCGGCACCCCCCGCGTCGTGCACGTCTCCTCCACCGCCGTCTACGGCCTTCCCCGGCTGGTGCCCACCCCCGAGACCCACCCCCGCGAACCGGTCGACACCTACAGCCGCGCCAAGGCCGCCGCGGAGGAGATCGCCGAACACCACCGCGCCGAAGGCCTGTGCGTCCCGATCCTGCGGCCCAAGACCTTCGTCGGCCCCGGCCGGATGGGCCTGTTCGCGATGCTCTTCGAATGGGCCGAGGAGGGCCGCAACTTCCCCGTCCTCGGCCGCGGCGACGTCCGCACCCAGATGTTCGGCATCGACGACCTGGTCGACGCCGTGGTCACCGTCCTGCACGCCCCCGACGACGTCGCCAACGACACCTACAACCTCGCCGCCGCCGAGTTCGGCACCCTGCGCGAGGACTTCCAGGCCGTGCTGGACGCCGCCGGTCACGGGCGACGCGTCGTCGGCCTGCCCGCCCGGCCCGCCCTCGCCGTCCTCAACACCCTGCAACGGGCCCGGCTCTCGCCCGTCTACGGACGGCTGCTGCACAAGCTCACCGCCGACTCCTACGTCTCCATCGACAAGGCCCGCGACCGGCTCGGCTTCAACCCCCGGCTCTCCAACCAGGACGCCATCCTGCGCACCTACCACTGGTGGCGCACCGCCCGCCACGAGGCCCCGGCCGGGCCGCGCGCCACCAGCCCCAACGCCGGCCGCACCAGCCGCGACCCGTGGAGCCAGGGACTGCTGTCCGCCGTGAAGATCTTCTTCTGAGGAGCGCTCCGCCATGACCTCCCTGAGCGAACAGAGCTCGCAGTCCGAGACCGGCCGACCCGGCGGGCGGCCCGGGCCCGCCGCCGCCCGCCGCACCGCCGCCCGCCGTACCACCGGACCCTCCCGCCTGCCCGCACCGCTCGCCCTGCTCCGGCCCGGCCAGTGGCCCAAGAACATCCTGGTCGTCCCGCTGCCCCTGCTCGGCGCCGACCTCGCCTGGGACATGACCGCCCGGATCGCCGTCGCGGTGGGCGCCTTCGTCCTCGCCTCCTCGCTCGTCTACGTCGTCAACGACCTCGCCGACGTCGAACGCGACCGCCGCCACCCCGTCAAACGCCACCGGCCGCTCGCCTCCGGGCGGGTCACCCCGCGCACCGCGGTGGGACTCGTCCTGCTCCTCGCCGCCCTGCTCGTCCCCGTCCTCGCCGCCGCCGGACCGGGCGTCGTCGCGGCCGTCCTGCTCTACCTCGCCGTCAACGCCGCCTACAGCTGGCGGCTCAAGCACCTCCCGCTGCTCGACGTCTTCGTGGTCGCCACCGGCTTCGTCCTGCGCCTGCTCGGCGGCTACGGCGCCAGCGGCCGGCCGCTCGCCGCCTGGCTGGTCCTCACCGTGCTCACCCTCTGCCTGGTCCTCATCGTCGGCAAACGGCGCCACGAAATCGGCGTCGCCGGCAGCGGCCACCGGCCCGCCCTGGTCGGCTACTCCGCGCACTTCCTCGACCTGGTGCTGGTGCTCTGCTCCGGACTCACCGTCGTCGGCTACCTGATGTACCTGCGCACCGAGTCCGGCTACGAGACCGGCGCCCTGCTCACCGCGCCCTGCGCCCTGTTCGCGCTCTTCCGGTACCTGCAGATCGTCGTGGTGCACGCCGAGGGCGGCAATCCCGTGCACACCCTGCTGCGCGACCGCGCGATGCTGGCCACCGCCGCGCTCTGGGCCGCCCTCCTGCTCGCCTTCCAACTCACCTGACGGCCGACGGTGCCGACCCCGCCACCGCCCTTGTCACCGCCCTCGCCACCGTCCCTGCCGCCCCCGCCGACCCAGCCCCCGCCGCCCGAACGAGGAGCCATGCCCACCACACCGCTCGTCTCGGTGGTCGTGCCGATGTACAACGACAGCCGCACCGTCGACCTCTGCCTCGACTCCGTCCTCGCCCAGAGCCACCCCGCGATCGAGGTGATCGTCGTCGACGACGCCAGCACCGACGACTCCGCCGCGCTCGCCGCCGCCCACCCCGTCACCCTGATCCGCGCCGAACGCAACGGCGGCCCGGGCGCCACCCGCAACCTCGGCGTCGAGCACGCCACGGGCGACATCGTCTTCTTCCTCGACGCCGACCTCGCCATGCACCCCGACGCGGTCGCCGAGGCCGTCGCGGTCTTCACCGAACACCCCGAGTACGGCGCCGTGTTCGGCGTCCCCGACAAGGAACCGCTGTTCCCCGAGGGCCCGGTCGGCCGGTACCGCATCCTCCAGTACCACTACTGGCGCAAGAGCGCCGAGGGCCTGGTCAGCGGCGGCTTCTACGCCCTCGGCGCCGTCCGCCGCACCGCCTTCCTGGAGGCCGGCCCGTTCAACCCGGCGCTGCGCCAGACCGAGGAGATCGACCACGCCGAACGGCTCGCCGCCCGCCACCCCATGCTGCTCACCTCGCGCGTCCGCGGCCGGCTCTCGGACGAGAACCGGATGCGGCCGCTGCTGCGCAAGGCCTTCGTCCGCAGCCGGCTGCGGGTGCCCTTCTACCTGGACCGCGGGCGCGCCATGCAGGGCATGGAGACCCCCGGCCGGGCCGCCGCCTCGCTGCTCGCCGCGCTCACCCTGCTGAGCGTGCCGCTGATCGCCTGGCAGCCGGCGGCCGCGCTCGCCACCGCCGCGCTGCTCGCCGCCTTCGTGCTCACCGACCTCGGGCAGTACCGGTTCGTCCGGCAGGAGGGCGGCTACCGCTTCCTGGCCTTCTTCACGCTCTGCCACCTGCTGCTGAACGCCGTCGTCACGGCCGGACTCGTCGCCGGACTCGGCCGGTTCGCGGTCAGCCGCCGGTTCCGCCGGATGTACCGGCGGGACGGCGCGGGCGAGGCCGCGGCGGTGCGGTCGGGCGAGGCCGCGGCGGTGCGGCCGGGTGCGGAGTCCGGCGCGGAGCCGGGCGCGCAACCGGTCGCGGAGCAGCCCGACCCGGCGCCGGAGCCCACCCGGGGCCGACGGATCGCCCGCCGGCTGCGCACCTGGTACGGCCGCGCCCTGGTCGGCCTCACCGGCGCCTGGCTGATCTACGCCTTCTTCCGCTGGTCGGTCAGCGGCCGCTGGCACTGGGCGATCCTGCTGGACGCCGTCCCGCCCGTCCTCCTCGTCGCGTTCCCGCTCTTCCTGCTGCTCGCCGCCACCGCCGCCTGCGGCCCGCGCCGCACCTGGGCCCTAGGCCTCGCCCTGCCGCCGCTGCTGCTCGGCCTCACCACCGGCTCCGGCCTCAACTGGCCCGCGCTCTGGCACGGGGAGCGGACCGTGCCGCCCGGCGCCCTGCACGTGGTCTCCTTCAACACCCAGTACTGGGCGGCGTCCACCAGCGTCGACAAACTCTACGAACTGATCCACCGTCAGAACGCCGACGTGTACCTGTTCCAGGAGCACGTGGTCTGGCAGCCCGGCCTCGGCGAGGACGGCTACCGCCGGCTCGACGACGACGCCCGGCTCGCCGCCGAGTTCCCCGGCTACACCGTCGCCCGCACCGGCGAACTGCTCACCGTCTCCCGCTACCCGATCGTCGAGCAGCGCTCCGTCGGCACCGGCGCCGCCCTCGAAGCCGACGCGTCCTTCAGCCGGATCTTCGCCCGCGACAAGGTGATGCGCACCGACCTCCAGGTCGGCGGCACCGTCCTCAGCGTCTACAACGTGCACGTCACCGTGCCGCTGGCCCCCGACCTCGACCCGTTCTCGGACTTCGACTTCGACGCCTACTTCAAGCGCAAGTTCGCCTGGCGCCAGGAGGAGATCCGCGGCCTGGAGGCCGACCTCAGGGTCAACACCAACCGGACGCTGATCGCCGGCGACTTCAACGCCAGCCCCGCGATGCGCGACCTGGACGGCGTGAGGTCCCTCGCGGACGACGCGATTCGCGCCAACAATGACTTCCTGCCGCTGAGTTGGAAGTTCTCCGCACCGGCCGGCTTCGACTGGGACAGCGCGATCAACCGCCCCTACCCGCTCTGGCGGCTGGACTGGAGCTTCACCCGGGGCCCGGTGAAGGTCCACCGCTACGACTTCCGCTCCGCCGAGGGCATCTCCGAACACCGGCTGCAGGACCTCTGGCTCTCGCTCTGAACCCCGAAAGGACACGACATGGTGCTCCAGGATCTGCGGACCGCCGTCCGCACCGCCTCCGGCGTCGAACTGCTGGAGCGCCTGCCGGCACTGCGCCGCCCGGTGGACTGGCTCGGCGAGCGGCCGGTGCTGCACGGCCTCACCCTGTGGGCGTTCGGCCTGCGCAAGCCGCTGTTCTGGGACCACGTGGTCACCCCCGAGCCGCGCGCCGAACTGGCCGAGGTGCGGGAGCTGTTGGAGAAGAACCGCGACCGCTACGCAGAACGCCTCACCGGCTTCCTGGAGTGGGGCGAGCAGCTGCGCGGCATCCCGCTGCGCGGCACCGCGGCCGGCTCCACCCCGTACTGGAACAACGGCTGGCTGCCGCCGCTGGACGCGCTCTCCCTGTACGGCTTCCTCGCCGAGCTGCGGCCCGCCCGCTACCTGGAGATCGGCTCCGGCAACTCCACCAAGTTCGCCCGCCGGGCCGTCGAGGACCTCGGGCTGAGCACCCGGATCACCTCGATCGACCCGGCCCCGCGCGCCACCGTCGACCGGCTCTGCGACGAGGTGGTCCGCACCCCGCTGCAACACGCCGACCTCGCGGTCTTCCGCGAGCTGGAGCCGGGCGACATCGTCTTCTTCGACGGGTCGCACCGGCTCCACATGGGCTCGGACGTCACGGTGTTCTTCTTCGAGGTGCTGCCGGTGCTCAAGCCCGGGGTGATCGTGCACGTGCACGACATCATGCTCCCGGCGGACTACCCGACGTCCTGGCGCTGGCGGCACTACTCCGAGCAGTACCTGCTGGCCGCGCTGCTGACGGCCGCGCCGGGGCGGTTCGACGTCGAGCTGCCGGACGCCTTCGTGCACGCCGACCCGGAGCTGCGGCGGATCGCCGAGCCGCTGTGGCGCGGGCTCGGGGTCACCGAGCACTACGAGCCCGGGTCGTTCTGGTGGCGCCACACCGGCTGAGCGCCGGGCCCGCACTCCCGCCCGGACCGCCCGCCCGCCCGGACCGCTTCCCGCCCGGACCGCTTCCCGCCCGGCCGCCTCCCCTGCCGGGCCGGGGAGGCGGGCCGGGGCGGGGGCCGGATTTCAGGAGGTGGGGCAGACGCCGTTGAGGATGTCCTGCTCCAGGGTCCGCAGCTCCGGCCCCGGTTCCAGGCCCAGCTCCTCGACCAGGTGGGTGCGGAGCGTGCGGTACACGCCGAGCGCCTCCACCGTCCGGCCCGAGCGGTGCAGGGCGTGCATCAGCAGCGCGTGCAGGTGCTCGCGGAACGGGTGCGCGGAGACCAGCTCGACCAGCTCTCCGACCAGGTCCCCGTGCCGGCCGAGGGCCAGCTCCAGGCGCACCCGCTCCTCCACGGCGCGCAGCCGGTTCTCCTCCAGCCGGCGGGCCCAGGACTCCAGGGCGGGGCAGTCCAGGCCCGCCATGGCGGGCCCGGTCCACCGGGCCAGGGCCTGCCGCAGGGCGGCCACGGCCTCGCCGAGGCCGCCGGAGGCGGCCCGCATCCGGGCGCGGGAGACCTCCTCGTTGAACAGCGTGGCGTCCAGCTCGCCCGGCCCCACCCGCAGCCGGTAGCCGTTCGGGTGGGTCTCGATCACCGGCGGGGCACCCGCGTCGGCGAACCCGCGGCGCAGCTGGGAGACGCAGATCCGGATCTGCGTCCGGGCGCTGGCCGGCGGCGCGGCGCCCCAGAGGTTGTCCACCAGCCGGTCCAGCGGCACGACCCAGTTGGGCGTCAGGGCGAGTGTCGCCAGGACGAGTTGGCTGCGCCGGCCCCCGAGTGGCACCGGCCTTCCGTCGACGTCGACCTGGAGTGGTCCCAGGACATGCACCAGCACAATACGGCCCCCGTTCGTCGCTCTCTTCTGCGCCGAAACGGCGCCGCGGAAGCGGAGGAGACTCCGCCGCCCGGGCGCCGCCTGGCAGCATGGTATAGACCTTTGGGGGTGTCAAGGCCACCTCAACGGCGCCGGATGGCCGGATCAGGCCTTGGTTCGGGTACCCGTCCCGGCGGCCGGGAACCCGCCCGGTTGACGAACCGTCAGGAAGGGTCGCTCAGTGCGTAGGTGCGGAAGGTGGCGAGCAGCGGCAGCACATCGGTCTTGCTCGGCTCCTCGGTGACCGCCCGCATGGCGTCGATCACGGCGTGCGCGATCACCTTCACCACGGCGAGGTCGTCCTCGGCCGTCTCGCCCCAGGCGCGCAGGGTCCGGGTCAGCAGCGCGCTCATCCGGGCGCCGATGTTGGAGCTCACCGCGTCGGTGAGTTCGGCGAGTTCCTCGTCGGTCATGCTCGACCGCAGGCCGAAGGCCAAGGCCATCAGCGTGTCGACGGCGTGCTCGCCGTAGCGCGCGACCAGTGCGGCGAGCGGCTGCTCGGCCGGTCCCCGGGCGGCCAGCGCGGCCAGGGCCTCGTCGTCGTCCTTCCATGCCGCTTCGAGCGCGGCGAGGGCCCGCAGGGCCTCGTCCACCATCAGGCCATCCGTCATGCGGAGAACCGTATGGAGCGCTCCCGCGTCGCGGGCGGGGTCGGGGCGGGATCTCACCCGTTCGAGCGAAAACCGTCGGGTTCCGCCGCGCGGACGCCGGTGCGCGGGGCCGGTGCGCGGGGGCTGTTCGGGCAGAGCCGCCCCCGCGCACCCGGCGTCCGCGCACCGGCCCTGCTCAGCCGGCCGCGTGCTCGGCGGTGAAGGCGGCGGCGTCCCAGCGGCCGTGCAGCGCGGGTGCCAGCGCGGCGACCGCGAGCGCGGGGAAGTCCCCGGCCAGGCCCGCGCGTTCGGGCAGCACGCCGAGCAGCGGGGCACCCGCCGCGCGCGGCAGGTCGGTCAGGTTGCAGCGGTCGGCGAGGCCGGGGGAGTCCGGCCAGGCGCCCACCACCACGCCGAGCAGCGGCAGTCCGCGCGCGTCCAGCGCCTCGGCCGTCAGCGTGGTGATGTTCAGCGTGCCGAGGCCGGCCGTCGCCACCAGCAGCACCTCGGCCGGCAGGCCGAGTCCACGCACGGCGCGGGCCTGGTCGGCCAGCGTCCGGCCCTGCTCGTCGTAGCGGACCAGTAGCCCGCCCGCCCCCTCGACCAGCACCAGGTCGTGCCGCTCGGCCAGGACGGCGACCTCCTTCGCCACGTCCTCCGCCGACAGGCAGGGCAGCCCGGACCGGCGGGCCGCCGTGTCGGGCGCCAACGGCTCCGGGTAGCGGGCGAGTTCGCGCAGCGTCAGGGAGTCCTCGGTCGGCGCGGCCGGACCGGCCAGCCGGCGGACCTCCTCGGCGTCGCCCGGCTCGTCCGGAGCGACCCCGGTCTGCCCGGGCTTGAGCACCGCGACCCGCAGGCCCGCGCGCAGCGCGCTCGCCGTGACCGCCGCCGTGGTGACCGTCTTGCCGACCTCGGTGCCGGTGCCGGTCACGAAGACGACCCGCCCGTTCGTGTTTCCGTTCATCCGTCCGTCCGCCCCGTCCGTCCGCTCGTCGATCCTGTCGCCGCTCGTGCCGCTCGTGCCGCTCGTGCTGTTCGTGCTGTTCGCGCTGTTCGTGCTGTTCGTGCTGTTCGTGCTGGTCACCTCGGTCGCGTCGGTCGCGTCGGTCGCGTCGGTCACCCGGCCACCGCCGCCGCCGTCACGGCCGCGGCGATCCGCGCCACGTCCTCGTCGCCGGTGACGAACGGCGGCATGGTGTAGAGGAGGTCCCGGAACGGACGGAGCCAGACGCCCTCGCGCGCGGCCGCCTCGGTCGCCGCCACCATGTCCACCGGGTGGTCGAGCTGCACGACGCCGATCGCGCCGAGCACCCGCACGTCCTTGACGCCCGGCAGTGCGGCCGCGTCCGCCAGGCCCGCGCGCAGTCCGCCCTCGATCCGCTTGACCTCGGTCGCCCAGTCCTGTCCGAGCAGCAGGTCGATCGAGGCGTTGGCGACCGCCGCCGCCAGCGGGTTGCCCATGAACGTCGGCCCGTGCGCCAGCACCGGCATCTCGCCACGGCTGATGCCGTCCGCGACCTCCGCCGAGCAGAGGGTGGCCGCCATGGTGAGGTAGCCGCCGGTCAGCGACTTGCCGAGGCACATCACGTCCGGCGAGACGCCCGCGTGGTCGGCGGCGAACAGCGCGCCGCTGCGGCCGAAGCCGGTGGCGATCTCGTCGAAGACGAGCAGCACCCCGTGCCGGTCGCACAGCTCGCGCAGCATCCGCAGGTACTCGGGGGAGTGGAAGCGCATCCCGCCCGCGCCCTGGACGACCGGTTCCACGATCACCGCCGCCAGCTCGGCGGCGTGACGCTCCACCAGTTCCTCGAAGGCGCGCACGTAGTCGTCGTCGAGCGGGGCGTCGAAGCCGGCCGGCGGCTCGGCGGCGAACAGCTGGTGGGGCAGCACCCCGCCCCACAGGTGGTGCATGCCGCCCTGCGGGTCGCACACCGACATCGGGTGGAAGGTGTCGCCGTGGTAGCCGCCGCGCCAGGTCAGCAGCCGCCGCTTCTCCGGCCGTCCCACGGACTGCCAGTACTGCAGGCACATCTTCATCGCGACCTCGACGGCCACCGACCCGGAGTCGGCGAGGAACACGTGCCGCAGCGGCTCGGGCGTGATCTCCACCAGGGTGCTGGCCAGCCGGACGGCGGGCTCGTGGGTGAGCCCGCCGAACATCACATGGCTCATCCGCCCCAGCTGCTCGCGCACCGCCTCGTCCAGCACCGGGTGCCCGTACCCGTGGATCGCCGCCCACCAGGACGACATGCCGTCGATCAGCTCGTGGTGACCGCCCGCGGCCGGCGCGGCCAGTCTCAGCCGGACGCCGGACGCGGACTCCACCACGTACGGGGTGACGGTGCCGGGCATCGGCCCGTACGGGTGCCAGACGTGCGCCCGGTCGAGCGCGAGCAGGGTGTCCGTGGACAGCTGGGTCATGGGGAGGCGTCTTTCCGGGGGATGCGGTCGGGGCCGTGCGGCCGAGGGGTGTCCGGACTCAGGCGTTGGGCGCCAGCTCGGTGCCGGCGCCGCGGCGCCGGACCCGCACCAGGTCGGTGCGCGCCTCGTCGGCGCCCTCGTCGGCGGCCGGGGCGGCCGGCGCGGTCCCGGTCACGGCCTCGCTCGCGGGCCGGGTCTCGGCCGCGTGGCCGTGTCCGCCGCACGGGCCGCAACCGCCGCCCGTCCCGCAGCCGCCGGCCTGGGCGCCACCGGCCTGCGCGGCCCCGGCGTGCCCGGAGCCCGTGCCGCAGCCGCCGACGGCGCCCGCCGCCGTGTCCGCCGCGATGTCGGCCCGGTGGCGGGGCAGCGTGCCCTCGCCCATGCCCTCGATCTCGAAGCCGGCGTCCCGGATCATGTCGAGGTCGGCCTGACCGGCCTGGCCCTCACTGGTCAGGTAGTCGCCCAGGAAGATGGAGTTGGCGAGGTGCAGGCCCAGCGGCTGCATGCTGCGCAGGTGCACCTCGCGGCCGCCGGCGATCCGCACCTCGGTGTCCGGGTTCACGAACCGCACCATGGCCAGGATCCGCAGGCAGCGCTGCGGCGAGAGGTTCCACTCCTTGGCCAGCGGCGTGCCCTCGAACGGGATGAGGAAGTTCACCGGGACGGAGTCCGAGCCCAGCTCGCGCAGCGCGAAGACCACGTCCACCAGGTCCTCGTCGCTCTCGCCCATGCCCGCGATCAGGCCGGAGCAGGCCGACAGGCCCGCGCCGTGCGCCTTCTGGACGGTGTCCACCCGGTCCGCGTAGGTGTGGGTGGTGGCGATGTCGCCGTAGGTGCCCTCGGAGGTGTTGAGGTTGTGGTTGTAGGCGTCGACGCCGGCCGCCTTCAACCGCTCCGCCTGGTTGTCGGAGAGCAGGCCCAGGCAGGCGCAGATCTCCACCGCCGGGTCGGCCTCCTTGATGGCCGCGACGGTGTCCGTCACCCGGTCGATGTCACGGTCCGTCGGGCCGCGACCGCTCGCCACCAGGCAGACCCGCTTGGCGCCGCCCGACACGCCGGCCTTCGCCGCCTCGGCGGCCTGACCCGGCTTGAGCCAGGTGTACTTCAGGATCTCGGCCTTGGAGCCCAGCCGCTGCGAACAGTAGGAGCAGTCCTCCGGGCACAGCCCGCTCTTCAGGTTCACCAGGTAGTTGAGCTTGACCCGGCGGCCGAACCACCGCCGGCGCACCCGCCCGGCGGCGGCGACCACGTCGAGCAGCTCGTCGTCGGTGGTGGCGAGGACGGCGAGCGCCTCCTCGCGGGTGGGGGTCTCCCCACGCAGGCCCTTGGCGGTGAGGGTATCGAGCAGATCCATGGGCCTGATCCTGCCTGCTGGGCCGCGACGGACGCCAGAGGAAACCCACCAGAAGATCCCGGGGAGGATGTGCGAGTTGTCACAGTGTCGAAGCTCACGGTAGTGGTGCCGGTCACGTCGCCGGCCGGGCCCCGCGGCGCCCGCCGACGGGGCGGTCCCCCGGGGTCCGCCGCCGTCCCGCCCGGCCGCCCGACCCCGTGATCTCCACCACTCGTGACCTGCATACAATCGGCCGCATGACCACGCAGGGGGAGCGCGCCCCGTCATCGGCAGAACCGCCGGCGGAGCGGCCGGCACACGACACGTCCGAACGGCCGGCCGGGGCGTACCGGGCCAGACGGGTGACCGCCCGACGGGTCGTCGGCTGGGTCACCGTCGTCGGCGTGGTGGCCGCCGGCGGCTGGATCGTCACCCGCCCGACGCCCGGCGACTACATACCCGGGCTGGGCCCCTCCAGCAAGGAGGCGTCCAAGACCCCGCCGATCGTCGGCAACCCGCCCCCGAGCGCCGTCTACGACCCGGAGGCCCTCGACGTCGAGGCCTACTTCCCCGCCCAGCGGGTCGTCGAGTCCGGCGGCTACAAGGGCAAGCGGTCGGGGGTGCGCCGCGGTGACAACTGCACCGAGGTCCTGGAGGACCGCACCCTGGACCTGCTGCGCGAACCCGGCTGCAAGGGCTACCTCGCGGTCAGCTTCACCGCCCAGGAGAAGCCGGTGCTGAGCAGCGTCACCCTGCTGCGGTTCGCCGACGCCCCGGCCGCGGCCCGGGCCGCCGAGGCGCTGCGCGCCAAGTCCGGAGCGGTCGCCTTCATCCTCCCGGACGCCAACACCGCCCCGGCCCTGCCGGCGGGCGCGGCCCGGCCGGCCACCGAACCGCGGGTCGAACTCGTCGGCCACTACGTGACGGTGACCAGTTCGCGCCCCGCCGACCAGCACCTCGGCACCACCGCTCCCGCCCCGGCCGGTGGAACCGCCGGCGGAACCGCCGCCCCGTCCGGCAGCCCGTCCGCCTCCCCGGCGAGCCCGCTGCCGGTGCCCTCGCCCGGGGCCACCGCCCTCGACCAGCTGCTCGACGAGGCCACCCGGGCCGTCTCCCACACCGCGGGCTCGCCGTTCGTCTGGATGTAGCACCGCGTCACGACGGCGGGAGGGGGCGGGCCGCAGCCCGCCCCCTCCCGCCGTCGCGTCACGCCCGGGCCGGCCGGGCCTTTCCCCGGCCGGCCCCCGTGAGGACCCGTCAGCCGCCCAGCCGGTCCACGGCGGTGATCCGGACCACCGCGCGGCCCTCCTCGTCCGAGCCGTACAGGTCGACCTCGGCGCTGATCCCCCAGTCGTGGTCGCCCGCCGGGTCGTCGAAGATCTGCCGGACCCGCCAGGCGGAGTCCTCCTCCTCGATGATCAGCATCTTCGGGCCGCGCGCGTCCGGCCCGGTGCCCAGGTCGTCGTGCTCGTCCCAGTACCCGTCCAGGGCGTCCGCCCAGCGGTCCGCGTCCCAGCCGTACTCGCCGTCCAGCGCGCCCAGCTCGTCGTAGCGCTCCAGCGCGCACAGCTCCACCCGCCGGAACATCTCGTTGCGCACCAGCACCCGGAACGCCCGCGCGTTCGCCGTCACCGGCGCCGGCTTGTCGTCCAGCGTCACCTCGGCGGACTGCGGGTCGGTCGGGTTGGCGAGCTGCTCCCACTCGTCCAGCAGGCTGGAGTCGACCTGGCGGACCAGTTCGCCCAGCCAGGCGATGACGTCCTTCAGGTCGTCGGTCTTGACGTCCTCCGGGACGGTCTGCTCCAGCGCCTTGTACGCGCCCGCCAGGTAGCGCAGCACGATGCCCTCGGTGCGGGCCAGCTCGTAGAAGCCGACGTAGTCCGAGAAGGTCATCGCCCGCTCGTAGAGGTCCCGCACCACCGACTTGGGCCGCAGCTCGTGGTCGCCGATCCACGGGTGCGCCCGGCGGTACACCTCGTAGGCGTGGGTGAGCAGCTCCTCCAGCGGCTTCGGATAGGTGATCTCCTGGAGCCGCTCCATCCGCTCCTCGTACTCGATGCCGTCGCGCTTCATCTCGCCGACGGTCTCGCCGCGCGCCTTGTTCTGCTGCGAGGCGAGGATCTGCCGGGGGTCGTCCAGGGTCGCCTCGACCACCGACACCACGTCCATCGCGAACGAGGGCGAGGTCGGGTCGAGCAGCTCGAAGGCGGCCAGCGCGAAGGTCGACAGCGGCTGGTTGAGCGCGAAGTTCTCCTGGAGGTCCAGGGTCAGCCGGACGATCCGGCCCTCGGCGTCCGGCTCCGGCAGCCGCTCCACCACGCCGCCCTCCAGCAGCGAGCGGTAGATGGCGATCGTCGTGCGGATGTGCCGGCGCTGCGCGGCCCGGTCCTCGTGGTTGTCGGTGAGCAGCTTGCGCATCGCCTCGAAGGCGTTGCCCGGCCGCCCGATCACCGACAGCAGCATCGCGTGGCTCACCTTGAACCGGGAGACCAGCGGCTCCGGGTCGGCGGCGATCAGCTTCTGGAAGGTCTCCTCCGACCAGCCGACGAAGCCCTCCGGCGCCTTCTTCCGGACGATCTTGCGCTTCTTCTTCGGGTCGTCGCCCGCCTTGGCGACGGCCTTCTCGTTCTCGATGACGTGCTCGGGCGCCTGGGCCACCACCTGGCCGACGGTGTCGAACCCGGCCCGCCCGGCCCGCCCGGCGATCTGGTGGAACTCGCGGGCCCGCAGGATCCGCACCCGCTGCCCGTCGTACTTCGACAGCGCCGTGAACAGCACCGTGCGGATCGGCACGTTGACGCCCACGCCGAGCGTGTCCGTCCCGCAGATCACCTTCAGCAGGCCCGCCTGCGCCAGCCGCTCGACCAGCCGCCGGTACTTCGGCAGCATGCCTGCGTGGTGCACACCGATGCCGTGCCGGACGAAACGCGAGAGGTTGCGGCCGAACTTGGTGGTGAAACGGAAGTTGCCGATCAGGTCGGCGATGGCATCCTTCTCCGCCTTGGAGGACATGTTGATGCTCATCAGCGACTGCGCCCGGTCCACCGCCTCCTTCTGCGTGAAGTGCACGACGTACACCGGCGCCTGGCCGGTCTGCAGCAGTTCCTCCAGCGTGTCGTGCATGGTGGTGCGCCGGTACTCGTAGAACAGCGGCACCGGACGCTCCGCGTTGCGCACCACCGTCGTCGGCCGCCCGGTGCGCCGGGTCAGGTCCTCCTCGAACCGCCGCACGTCGCCCAGCGTCGCCGACATCAGCAGGAACTGCGCCTGCGGCAGCTCCAGCAGCGGGATCTGCCAGGCCCAGCCGCGGTCCGGCTCCGCGTAGAAGTGGAACTCGTCCATGACCACCTGGCCGATGTCCGCCCGGGCGCCGTCGCGCAGCGCGATCTGCGCCAGCACCTCCGCCGTGCAGCAGATGATCGGCGCCGTCGGGTTCACCGAGGCGTCACCCGTCATCATGCCGACCTGCTCGGTCCCGAACATCTTCACCAGGTCGAAGAACTTCTCCGACACCAGCGCCTTGATCGGCGCCGTGTAGAACGTCCGCTGCCCCTCCGCGAGCGCCGCGAAGTGCGCACCCGCCGCCACCAGGCTCTTCCCCGACCCCGTCGGCGTCGCCAGGATCACGTTGTTCCCCGACACCAGCTCGATCAGGGCCTCCTCCTGCGCCGGGTACAGCGAGATCCCGCGCTCCTGCGCCCAGGCGGCGAACGTCTCGTACAGCGCATCGGGCGTGGCGGGCTTCGGCATCAGATCAAGGAGGGTCACCAGCCTATCTTGCCTGCTGGCCGCCACCCCCGGCAAAGCCCGGGCCGCACCGCGGGCCGTCCCGCGGGCCGGCCCCGCCGGCGGAGCGGCGGTCCACCGCAGGCCGCACCGCCGGTCGAGGGTGTGCCCCGGCGCACATTGCCCGGCCCGCGCGGCCCGTGCCAGAGTGCCGACCATGGCCAACCGCACCGCTCCCGAACCGCGCACCCTCGCTCCCGGCGCCGTCTTCGACTGGCTCGACGAGACCGCCGAGCAGCGGGCCGGGGCCGGGCTGACGCGGACGCTGCGCAGCCGACCCGCCGACGATCCGGTGCTCGACCTCGCCGGCAACGACTACCTCGGCCTCACCCGGCACCCCGCCGTCACCCGGGCCGCGGCCGACGCCGCGCTGCGCTGGGGCGGCGGCGCCACCGGCTCGCGCCTGGTCACCGGCACCACCGCGCTGCACACCGAGCTGGAGGAGGAGCTCGCCGACTTCTGCGGGGCCGAGGCCGCCCTGGTGTTCTCCTCCGGCTACACCGCCAACCTCGCCGCGCTCACCGCGCTCACCGACCCCGACACCCTCATCGTGTCCGACGCCTACAACCACGCGTCGCTGATCGACGGCTGCCGGCTCGCCCGTGCCGACGTCCACCGCGCCCCGCACAGCGACCCGCAGGCCGTCGCCGACATCCTCGCCGGGCGGGACCGGCGCCGCGCCCTGATGGTCACCGACTCCGTCTTCTCGGTCGACGGCAACGCCGCCCCGCTCGCCGAACTCGCCACCGTCACCCGTCGGTTCGGCGCCGCCCTGCTCGTCGACGACGCACACGGCCTCGGGGTCCTCGGCCCCGGCGGCGCCGGCGCCCCGGCCGCCGCGGGCCTGGCCGGCGCGCCCGACGTGGTCACCACCGTCACCCTCTCCAAGTCGCTCGGCTCCCAGGGCGGCGCCGTGCTCGGCCCGCGCCGGGTCGTGCGCCACCTGGTGGAGACCGCCCGCACCTTCATCTTCGACACCGGTCTGGCCCCCGCCGCCGCGGGCGCCGCCCTCGGCGCCCTGCGCCTGCTGCGCGCCGAACCGCACCGCTCCGACCGCGCCCGCGAGGTCGCCCGCACCCTCGCGGCCCGCCTCACCGCCGCCGGCCTGCACGCCTCCACCCCCGACGCGGCCGTCGTCTCCGTCCGCGCCCCCGGCCCCGAGGCCGCCGTCACCTGGGCCGCCGACTGCCGGCGGGCCGGCCTCGCCGTCGGCTGCTTCCGCCCCCCGTCCGTCCCCGACGGCATCTCCCGCCTCCGCCTCACCGCCCGCGGCGACCTGACGGACGCCCAGATCACCGACGCCGTCCGCATCGTCGCGGCCACCGCCCCGACCGCCGACTGACCCCGTAGCCCGGGCCCACCCCGCCCCCGTCGTTCGATCAACTGCTCCGCGCCGAACCGGTGATGACGGTGGACCGGGCTGCCATACTGGCCGCGACGGCAGCCGGCGGAGGGGGACGGGGCGGCCATGAGTGAACCGATCGTCACCGCCCTGCTGTCGGGTCTTGTCGCGCTGGTGGTCGCGGGCATCGGGGCGGCGCTGACGCTGGCGCAGCAGCGGCGCGAGCGGGCGCGGTGGCTGACGGAGCTGAAGTCGGGCTGGGCGTTGGAGCTGCACAGGGCCCGGTTGGAGTCCTATCCGGAGGTCTTCCGGATCCTGGGCCGTCTGTCGCACGCCTCGGGCGTCCGGCTCACCCCCGAGGTGGCGGGGGAGGTGGCGCAGGCACTCAACGGGTGGTTCTACGGGCCGGGGGGCATGTGCGCGACCGCCAGGGCCCGGGGCGCCCTCCTCGGGTTGCGGTCCTGCTGCCGGCACTGGGCGCGGGCCGGCGGTCGGCGGCCCGACGAGCTCTACCCGTGGCGTGACATCGCGGTCGCCGCCCTCCGCCGGGACCTCGACCTCCCGGGCCTGGAGTCGTACGACTTCCGGCCGGAGTCCACGATCCTGGCGGACATCCGGCGGGAGCTGGAGGAGGACGAGCACGCCCGGCCGCCCCACCGCGGGCGGACGACGGCGGGGCGGTTCCGGCTGCGGCCGCCCACTGACGGCCGGGGCCGCGCGCGACGGGAATCGTCGGACGCTCCCTAGATCCCCGCGAGCTCGCGCAGGAAGGCCGTGCCGGCGTCGCGGCGGCCGGCCGTGAGGCGGGGGGCGGCGATCAGGACGGCTGCGGCGCGGCACCAGGCGTGGATCCGGTCGGCGTCCGCGCCGGGGACCAGGTGGGCCAGTGCGGCGATCCTGGTGGACAGTGCGGCCGGGTCGGTCACGCCGTCGAGGGCCCAGTCGACCAGGTCGAAGTCCGGGTCGCCCAGGCAGGCGCGCGGGTCGATGGCCACCGGACCGGCCGGGCCGAGCAGGACGTTGGCCGGGTGCAGGTCGCCGTGGACCAGGGCCGAGGGGCTGCCGTCGCCGGTCAGTTCGCGGGCGAGCGCCCGGGCGTCCGCCGTCGACACCCCCGGGGCCCGGCGCTCCGTCAGGTCGAGGAGGAAGTCGGCGCGCTCCGCCAGCGAGGGCAGGGCGGGACCGGGCGGCGCGGCCACCGAGCGGAGATCGCCCAGCAGCCCGGCGACGTCCGCCGGCCGCCACCCGTGCTCGCGCAGCGGCGTCCCCGGCGCGACGTCGGCCAGCAGCAGCGCCCCGGCCCCGCCGTCGTGCTCCAGCAGCCGCACCACCGACGGGAGCCCGCGCCACGCGGTGAGCGCCACCGCCTCCTGCCGGGCCACCTCGGTGTCCGGCGTCAGCTTGAGCCACACGGCCGCGCCGTCGGCGCGCCGCTCGCAGCGGAACACCCGCGCGGTGCCGCCCCCGCCGGCCGCCCGTACCGCCAGCCCCCAGCGGTCGGCCAGGGCGTCGACCAGCGGCGGCAGCTCCGCGCACCAGGCCCGGGCACCCGGGCCGAAGCGGGTCACCAGCCGGTCCCGCACGTCCTCGGGGACGGCCGTCAGGGTCGTCGGGGGATTCACGGCCGCCCCACCACCAGCAGGGTCTCCGCGCCCACCGGCCGGTAGCCGGCCGCCTGGAAGGCCCGCACGCTCGTCGCGTTGCCCGGGGCCTGCTGCGACCAGAGCCGGTCGCCGTCCGGGACCAGGTGCCGGGCCGCGACGGCCAGCGCCCGCCCCAGGCCGCGTCCGCGGGCCGCCGGGTCGACCTCGACCGAGCACTCCCACCGCCCGGCGACGCCGCGCCCCAGCACCAGGACGCCGAGCCCGCCGTCCGCCTCGAAGACCCGCACCTCCTCGCGGTAGCGCAACGCGCGCACCACCCGGGGGTGGTCCCGGTCCGCGACCGGGGTGAGCGCCGACGGCGGCTCGCCGGGCAGGCGGTCCGCCACGGTCAGCAGGTCGATGCTGCCGTTCTCCCGCCCGGTGCGCCGCGCGAACGCGGTGAGGAAGGGGGGACAGAGCGGAGCCGCCAGCGGGTCGCTCGGCACGGCGGCCAGCGTGGCCCGAACCCAGTCCGGGTCCTCGTCGGTGAACACCACCGCGTGGGCGGAGAAGGCCACCACGCCCGCCTCGCGCGGCGACGGTTGCGGCACCACCGTCACCGATCCGTCCGACGGCGGGAACAGCCCGCCCGCCGCGTCCGCCAGAATCTCCCGCAGCCCCCGTGCACCCACCGTGCGCCCCCCTTAGTGATCTTCGTCGGCGCTCAGCGTACGTGATCACGTCACACCGGGGACGAGGGGCGCTGTCAGGTCCTCTTCCGCGCCCGGCTCGGCTGCACCCGGGTCGGCTCGCCCGCCGCCTTCGGGTGGTCCGGCGGGTACGGCAGCTCGCCGTGCGCGCCCTCCGCGACCTGCCGCTCGTACAGCTCCAGCAGCCCGTCCAGCCGGAACGCCTCCTGCGCCATCCCCGCGTGCGGGTCGCCCACCTCGGCGAACCGGGCCGGCACCGTCCGCAGGTCGAAGTCCTCCGGCACGGCGTCGTCGAGCTCCTCCCAGGTCAGCGGCGTCGACGCGGTCCCCCGCGGCCGGGCCCGCAGCGAGTACGCGGAGGCGATCGTCCGGTCCCGCGCCATCTGGTTGTAGTCCACGAAGATCCGCTCCCCGCGCTCCTCCTTCCACCACGCCGTCGTCACCCGCCCCGGCAGCCGCCGCTCCAGCTCCCGACCCAGCGCGATCACCGCGTGCCGCCCGTCGGTGAACGTCCACTCCGGCACCAGCGGCACGTACACGTGCACCCCGCGCCCGCCCGAGGTCTTCGGCCAGCCGCGCAGGCCCTGCTCCTCCAGGACCGCCCGCAGCTCGTGCGCGATCCGCACCGCGTCCCGGAAGTCCGTGCCCGGCTGCGGGTCGAGGTCGATCCGCAGCTCGTCCACGTGATCGGTGTCGGACCGGCGCACCGGCCACGGGTGGAAGGTCAGACAGCCCAGGTTGGCCGCCCACAGCACCGCCGCCGGCTCGGTCGGGCAGATCTCGTCCGCCGAGCGTCCGCTGGGGAAGGCGATCCGGGCGGTCGGCAGCCACTCGGGCAGGCCCTTCGGCGCCCGCTTCTGGTAGAAGAACTCGCCCTCCACCCCGTCCGGGAACCGCTGCAGCGTCGTCGGCCGGTCCCGCAGTCCGCGCAACACCCCGTCCGCGACCGCCAGGTAGTACTCCGCGACGTCCAGCTTGGTGAAGCCGCGCTCCGGGAAGTACACCTTGTCCGGGTTCGACAGCCGGACGGTGCGCCCGGCGACATCCAGTTCCACGGCAGAGCCCATGCCACTCACGCTAAGCGCGCCCCGCCCACCCCGCCTGTCCTGACCTGCGCGCCGCCGCGCGGCGGGCCCGCTCCGGCGGGAGGATCGGGACCATGGACCTGCCCGTGATGCCGCCCGTCGCCCCGATGCTCGCCAAGTCCGCCGCGAAGATCCCGCCCGGCATGCAGTACGAGCCCAAATGGGACGGCTTCCGCACCATCGTCTTCCGCGACGGCGACGAGGTCGAACTCGGCAGCCGCACCGGCAAACCCCTCACCCGCTACTTCCCCGAACTCGTCGAGGCGCTGCGCCGCGAGACGCCCCCGCGCTGCGTCCTCGACGGGGAGGTGGTCATCGCCCGCGACGGCCGGCTGCGCTTCGAGGAGCTCCTCGAACGCATCCACCCCGCCGCCAGCCGGGTCAAGCTGCTCGCCGAACGCACCCCCGCCTCCTTCGTGGCCTTCGACCTGCTCGCCCTCGGTGACGCGTCCCTGCTGGACGAGCCCCTCGGCGTCCGGCGCGCCGCCCTCGAGACGGCGCTCGCCGGGGCCGGCGACCCCGTCTTCACCGCCCCCGCCTCGACCGACCGGGACCTCGCCGGGACGTGGTTCGCCCAGTACGAGGGCGCCGGGCTGGACGGGATCGTCGCCAAGCCCCTGGACCAGCCCTACCGGCCCGGCGAGCGCACCATGGTCAAGATCAAGCACGAGCGCACCGCCGACTGCGTGGTGGCCGGCTACCGCGAGCACAAGAGCGGTCCGGTGGTCGGCTCCCTGCTGCTCGGGATCCACGACGCCGAGGGCCGGCTGCAGCACGTCGGCGTCTGCGCCGCCTTCTCGATGGCCCGCCGCCGTGAACTCGTCGAGGAGCTCGCCCCGTTGCGCACCCCCGACCTCGCCGGCCACCCCTGGGGCGGGTGGGCGGACGAGGCCGCGCACGCCGATGCCCGGCTGCCCGGCGCGCAGAGCCGCTGGACCGGGAAGAAGGACCTCTCCTGGGTGCCGCTGCGGCCCGAACGCGTCGTCGAGGTCGCCTACGACCACATGGAGGGCACCCGCTTCCGGCACACCGCGCAGTTCCGCCGCTGGCGGCCGGACCGGACGCCCGGGAGCTGTACGTACGAGCAGTTGGAGGAGCCGGTCTCCTACGACCTCGCCCAGGTGCTCCGGAGCTGACCGCCCCGGGCCCGTCGACCCGCCGGGCCGCCGGCCTCAGGGACGGGTCGGCGGCCCGGGGGACGGGTCGGCGGCCCGGTTCGCACTCGGCCGCCCGGTTCGCGCTCGGCCCGCTCGGGCCGCTCGGGCCGTTCGCGCCGGTCAGGCCTGCGACGGCGCCGGCGGTGTGACCGAGGTCGACACGGAGGCCGAGGCCGACGCCGACGTGGAGGCCGAGGCCGACGGCGACGCCGAGCCGGACGCCGTCGGCTCCTCCCCGCCCGCCGGGGCCGACGGCAGGTCGTAGACGTTCCCCGGTGAGACGACCTGGGTGATCGCCTTCGCGAACAGCGTCGACGGCGCCGAGCCCCGGAAGGTGATGTCGGTGTTCAGCAGCACCACCAAGGAGGCCTGCGCGGACGGCAGGTACACCACCACCGTCTGGTACCCCGGCAGCGAACCGTTGTGCCCGATCCACCCGTGGTTGTAGAACACCCCCAGCCCGTACCAGGTGTCCGGCGCCGCCGAGGGCTGCGGCTGGAGCCGCTGCGCCTGCGTCTGCGGGCTCAGCAGCGTGCCGGTGGCCAGCACCTTGGCCCACTTCCTCATGTCCGCCTGGTCCGAGATCATCGCCCCCGCCGCCCAGCCCCAGGACGGGTTCCAGTCCGTGGCGTCCGTGACCTTCCCGTCCGCCGTCTGGTCGGTGTAACCGCGGGCGTGCGGCTGCGGGAACGCGTTGGTGGTCGGGAACACCGTCCGGCCCAGGTCCGCCGGGTCGAACACCTCCTTCTTCAGGAAGTCGCCCAGCGGCCGCGCACCGACCTTCTCGATCACCTGCCCCAGCAGCACCGTGTTGGTGTTGGAGTACTCGAACTCGGCGCCCGGCGCGAAGTTCACCGGGTGGTCGAAGGCGTAGGCGAGCAACTGGTCCGGCGTGAACTGGCGCTGCGGGTCGGCCTGGAGAGCCGTCACGAAGTCCTCGTCCTGGGTGTACGGGAACAGGCCGCTGCGCATGTCCGCCAGCTGGCGCAGGGTGATCGAGCCGCCGTTCGGCACCCCCGTGAGGTACTTGCCGACCGGGTCGTCGAGGCCGACCTTGCCCTGGTCCACCAGCCGCAGCAGGGCGGTCACCGTGAAGGTCTTGGTCTCGCTGCCGATCCGCATGTTGAGCCCGGTCACCATCGCCGTCCCGGCGACCTTGTCGGAGACGCCGAAGGCCTTCAGGTACTCGCCCTGCGGCGTCGACAGGCCGACGATCACACCGGGCACCGAGGCCTCGGTCAGCACCCGCTGGATCGCCGCGTCCAGCCGGGAGGTCACATCGGGCGTCAACGGCAGCGCGGTCGGACTCGCCACGGCGCCCGGACTGCTCGAGCCGCCGGTGGGCGAAGGGCTGAGCAGGGTGGCGGTGGGCGTCGGGCCCGACGCCGAGGGACTCAGCGCCGCCGGGACGGCCGTCACCGCCCCGGCCGCCGGCGAGCCGGTCGACGCGCCGCCCGAGCACCCGGCGGAGGCCAGCAGCCCGGCCAACGCCAGCACCAGCGCCGCCGGGGCCGGCCGGGCGGCGGGACGCCGACGGGGGGTCGCGGCCCGGCCGGTGGCACGGGTCGTCACGCCGGTGGCCGCACGGGTCGTCAGGTCGGTCGTCGCCCGGGTGGTCGCCCGGGTGGTCGCACGGGTTGTCGCACGGTTCGTCATGGTCGAGGCGCCTCTCTGGGCCGGACGGGCCCGGAGCAGCGCTCCACGGGCCCGCAAAGGGGGAGCGATCGCCACCGTATGCGCGCCCGGACCGCCCCGCGCGCCCGGCGGCCGGCCGCTGGCCCGAACGGACCCACCCGTCAGCCAGCCGGCCCGGCCCGGTCGCGCCGACGCCCGTCCGCCCGTCCGCCCGTCCGCCCGTCCGCCCGTCCGTGCGGCGGCGAGGCCTGGCGGGTCGGGCGGCGCGGGGCCGCACCGCCAGCGCCGTGCGCGCCCCGCGCACGCCCTGCGCGCTGCGCCGTCGGAGTGCCGTCCGGCACGCCGCGAGGGCCCCCGCGCCCAGCTCGGGCACGATCGTTTAGCCCAGCTGTCGCGGCCCTTAAGAATTCCTCGATGGACCGCACCCCCTCCCACCAGGCAGATTTCTGCCTGCCCGGAGTGCGGACGCCAGGACCGAGATCATGGTCCCGGCCCCGTCAGGACCCTCCGGCCCTCCCGGGGGCCGCCACACCGGGCCTCGTCGGCCTGCCCACACCAGGTCGCCCCACCGTGCGTCAGGAGCCACCGCCGTGAAGGCACTCGTCAAGCAGAAGGCCGAGCCCGGACTCTGGCTGATGGACGTCCCCACCCCGGCGATCGGCCCCGGCGAGGTGCTCATCAAGGTGCTGCGCACCGGCATCTGCGGCACGGACCTGCACATCCGCAAGTGGGACGGCTGGGCCCAGCAGACCATCCGGACCCCGCTGGTGCTGGGCCACGAGTTCGTCGGCGAGGTCGCCGAGATCGGCGCCGGCGTCGCGGACATCTCCGTCGGCGACCTGGTCAGCGGCGAGGGCCACCTGGTCTGCGGCAAGTGCCGCAACTGTCTGGCCGGCCGCCGCCACCTGTGCCGCAACACCGTGGGCCTCGGCGTGAACCGCGACGGCGCCTTCGCCGAGTACGTCGCGCTGCCCGCCTCCAACGTCTGGGTGCACCGGGTCCCCGTCGACCTCGACGTCGCCGCGATCTTCGACCCGTTCGGCAACGCCGTGCACACCGCGCTGTCCTTCCCGCTGGTCGGTGAGGACGTGCTGGTCACCGGCGCCGGCCCGATCGGCATCATGGCCGCCGCCGTCGCCAAGCACGCCGGTGCCCGCAACGTCATGATCACCGACGTCTCCCCGTACCGCCTCGACCTCGCCCGCAAGGTCGGCGTCACCCTGGCGCTCAACGTCGCCGAGCAGACCATCGAGGACGGCCAGCGCAGGCTCGGCCTGCGCGAGGGCTTCGACGTCGGCCTGGAGATGTCGGGCCGCCCCGAGGCGATGCAGTCGATGATCGCCAACATGACCCACGGCGGGAAGATCGCCATGCTCGGCCTGCCCGCCGAGCAGTTCCCGATCGACTGGGCCTCCGTCGTCACCTCGATGCTCACCATCAAGGGCATCTACGGCCGCGAGATGTTCGAGACCTGGTACGCGATGTCCGTCCTGCTGGAGGGCGGCCTCGACCTCAGCCCCGTGATCACCGGCCGGTACCCCGCCGAGGACTTCGAGGCCGCGTTCGACGAGGCGGCCGGGGGTCGCTGCGGCAAGGTCATCCTCGACTGGACCGCCTGAGCACCCTCGCAGATCCGACGATCCGACGATCCGTCCAGACGATCCGTTTAGGAGCAGCTGTGTTCGACACCGTGCGCGACGACCTCGCCGCCACCCTCGAGGAGATCCGCGAGGCCGGCCTCTTCAAGCCGGAGCGCGTCATCGGCACCCCGCAGAGCGCCGCCGTCACCGTCACCGCCGGCGGCACCCCCGGCGAGGTCCTCAACTTCTGCGCCAACAACTACCTCGGCCTCGCCGACCACCCCGAGGTGCTCGACGCCGCCAAGGACGCGCTCGACCGCTGGGGCTACGGCATGGCGTCCGTCCGCTTCATCTGCGGCACCCAGGACGTGCACAAGCAGTTGGAGGACCGGCTCTCCGCGTTCCTCGGCCAGGAGGACACGATCCTCTACTCCTCCTGCTTCGACGCCAACGGCGGCGTCTTCGAGACCCTGCTCGACGAGCGCGACGCCGTCATCTCCGACGCCCTCAACCACGCGAGCATCATCGACGGCATCCGCCTCTGCAAGGCCCGCCGCCACCGCTACGCCAACCGCGACCTCGCCGACCTGGAGCAGCAGCTCAAGGAGAGCCAGGACGCCCGCCGCCGCCTGATCGTCACCGACGGCGTCTTCTCGATGGACGGCTACGTCGCCCCGCTGCGCGAGATCTGCGACCTCGCCGACCGCTACAACGCCATGGTCATGGTCGACGACTCGCACGCCGTCGGCTTCGTCGGCGCGGGCGGGCGCGGCACGCCCGAGCTGCACGGCGTCATGGACCGCGTCGACATCATCACCGGCACCCTCGGCAAGGCGCTCGGCGGCGCCTCCGGCGGCTACGTCGCCGCCCGCAGGGAGATCGTCGCCCTGCTGCGCCAGCGGTCGCGGCCGTACCTGTTCTCGAACTCGCTCGCGCCGGTCATCGCGGCGGCCTCGCTCAAGGTGCTGGACCTCGTCGAGAGCTCCAACGAGCTGCGGGAGCGGCTGGCGGCCAACACCGCGCTGTTCCGCTCGAAGATGACCGAGGCCGGCTTCGAGATCCTGCCGGGCGACCACCCGATCGCCCCGGTGATGATCGGCGACGCGGCCAGGGCCGGGCGGCTCGCCGAGCTGCTGCTGGAGCGCGGCGTGTACGTGATCGGCTTCTCCTACCCGGTCGTCCCGCACGGCCAGGCCCGGATCCGGGTCCAGCTCTCCGCCGCCCACACCACCGAGGACGTCGAGCGCGCCGTGGCGGCCTTCATCGACGCCCGCGCGGTGCTGGGGGAGTAGCCCCGGGCCCGTCCTTCCCGCCCGACGCTCCCGCCGGGGGTGGCCCGGGCGGCCGGGGAGCGGCCTCCGGGCCGGCTCCCCCCTCGATCGCCCGTGGCGCGTCCGCGTCCGCTCGGAACCGGACGCGGACGCGCCACGGGCTCCCGAACCGCTGCGCGGCGGAGGCCGGACCGGCCCGGCCTCCGCCGCGCGGCACCAAGAACCACCTGCCCCACCCTCCCGCCGCGGGAGTGGGAAGTCGGCCCGTCCGACTTCCCACTCCCGTTCGCGGTTCCCGGGGGTTTCGGCTCCGCGCTCCCGCGCTCCGCACCTCGCCGCCGGTGCTCGCCCCGTCCTCCGCGGTCGGTTCTCCCTGCTCCGCCGGCTCACCGTTCTTTGCCGTGCACTTTGCAAAGTTCCTCCTTTGCAAAGTACGCGGCGATGCCAGCCAGGGCAGTCGCCCCAGGGCCATGCCTTCTCATACTTTGCAAAGTCTGAACTTTGCAAAGTATGCCGAGCGCCCCGGGGCGGCCGCCCGGAACCGGGCACCCTGCTGCCGCTGGCAGAATTGGCCTGTGATCGACGCGAGACGGCTGCGGACCCTGCGAGCGGTGGCGGACCACCGGACGGTGACCGCCGCGGCGGCGGCGCTCTACCTCACCCCCTCCGCCGTCTCGCAGCAGCTGGCCGCGCTGGAGCAGGAGACCGGCCACCACCTGCTGGCCCGCGAGGGCCGGGGCGTACGGCTCACCGCCGCCGGGGAGATCCTGCTCGGGCACGCCGACGCCGTGCTCGCCCAGCTCGAACGGGCCGAGGCCGACCTCGCCGCCTACAGCGCCGGTGTCTCCGGCGAGGTCACCGTCGCCTCCTTCGCCACCGGCATCTCCCTCGTCCTCGCGCCCGCCATCGGCACCCTCGCCGCCCGGGCCCCCGGCGTCCGCCTCAAGGTGCTCGACGCGGAGGGCGACGCCAGCCTGCCGATGGTGCTGGACGGCCGCGCCGATCTCGCGGTGGCCGTCGAGTACCGCGGCGCCCCGCGCGCCGACGACGCCCGCCTCACCCGGGTCCCCCTCTACGCCGAACCCTTCGAGGCCGTCCTGCCGCTCGCCCACCCGCTGGCCGCCGGGGAGGGCCCGATCGCGATGGCCGAACTCGGCGACGATCCGTGGATCGGCCCCTACCCGGGCAACCCGTGTCACGACGTGGTGCTGCTGGCCTGCGAGCACGCCGGCTTCCAGCCGCGCCTGGTGCACTCCTCCGACGACTTCCGCGCCGTGGTCGCCCTCGCCTCGGCCGGCGCCGGCGTGGCGCTGGTGCCGCGCTCGGCCCTGCTCGGGGTCGACCTCGCCCACGTCGCGGTCCGCCCCGTGGACAGCGCGCTCGCCACCCGCCGCGTCTTCGCCGCCGTACGCGCCGGCGCCGACGGACACCCCCTCATCCGCCCCGTCCTCGAAGCCCTGGCCGACGCCGCCCCCACGGCGTCCGCGACACCCACGGCGTCCGCGACACCCACGGCGTCCGCGACACCCGCGGCACCCGCGGCGTCCGCGGCGTCCTGACACCGTCCGGCCCCGGACGGGCCGGTCGCGGAGTTCCCGCTTCGCATCGACGGCGGCCGGGCCCGGTTCCGGTGGAGTGACGAGCCGTTCGGCGAGGGCTGACGGGGGCTCGGGGGTCGTGGGGGCGGTGGGGCAGGACGGGCTGCTGGCACCATCCGGGCACGTCCGACCCCTTGCCGGTGTTCGGCGGGAGCGTCAGCATGAGGGCACCGCAGTGGTGTGCCGCCGGAGGGGGGATCCCGTCGATGGGTGGTGGAGATCCGGTGTGTCCGGCGTGCGGAGCGCCACGCGCGCCGGGGCTGCCACCGCCGGCGGCGGCACTCCCGCTGACCCGGGCGCTGACGCCCCGCGAGCGCACCGTGCTGCAGCTGGTGGGGCTCGGTTACGACAATAGGTCGATAGCCTACGAACTCAACATCAGTGAGCGCACCGTCAAACGGTTCGTCACCGCCATTCTGGCGAAGCTGGGACTCCGGTCAAGACTGCAGGCCGGGCTGCTCGCGCTGATTCTCGCGTCCTCCCCGGCCGACGGCGCTTCCTGGCCCGAAGGTCTCATGGACGGCGTCCCGGGAGGCGGTGATGATGATCTGGCATCCGAGAAGGAGGGGACCATGACATTCGACGCCCTCGACGCCCTCCGGCAGGCGGGCAACCCGGTCGACCTGCTGACACTGGAGCAGCGGGACGTGCTGTCCCGGCTCACCGAGGACGAGGTGACCGTCCTCAATTCCGTCAAACAACGGCTCGACGCCGTTTCGGACGCCGAGGTGGAAGGGCATTCCTTCGTCATCAAGTTGGCGTGAGATGACGGTCAGATTCGGGATTCTCGGGCCGCTGCGCGTGCTGGAGAACGGCCGTGCGGTCGACCCGGGATCGCGGAAACAGCAGATTCTCCTGGCGGCACTGCTGTCGCACGCGAACACCCGCTTGTCGGCCGACTCACTGGTCGAGGCGCTGTGGGACGACGCGCCGCCGCGCACCGCCCGGAAGAACCTCCAGGTGTACGTGTCGGGGCTGCGCCGACTGGCCGGTCCCGAGTGCGGTGCACCCACCGGCGCGCAGACGGGCGCCCGGACCGGCGCCCAGGCGGGCGCCGAGACGGGGGCGCAGCCCGGTGCGCGGGCCGGGGAGGTCACCCGGATCAGCCACCGCGCCGGCGGCTACGTCCTGCACACCGCCGAGGGGGAGCTGGACGCGCTCCGCTTCGAACAGCGCGCCCGGGCCGGGGCGCTCGGCGAGGCGCTGGGGCTGTGGCGCGGCTCGGCGCTCGACGGGTTCCGGGACGTCCCGCTGATCGACGCCGCCGCGCAGCGCCTGGACCGCCGCTTCCTCGGTGTGTTCGAGGACTGGCTGGACGCCGAACTCGCCGCCGGCCGCGGGGCGGAGGCGATCGAGCGCGCCACCGAGACCGCCCAGCGGCACCCCCTGCGCGAACGGCTGCGCATGCTGCAGATGACCGCGTTGTGCCAGGCCGGGCGGCGCTCCGAGGCGCTCGCCGTCTACGACGAGTTGCGGCAGGCGCTGGCCCACGAACTCGGCCTGCCGCCCAGCCCCGCGCTGGCCCGCTTCTACCGCTCGCTGCTCTGCGAGCCCGGTCCGGTGCCACCGCGCCCCACCGCCCCCGTCGAGCTGCGGCCGCCACCGGCACCGCGTCCGCACCGCCCGGCGCCGCCGAACCTGCTGCCCACCGCTCCGGCCGCGTTCACCGGCCGCGCCTGCGCCGTCCGCCGGCTGACCGAGGTGCTCACGGGGGACGCCGGCCGGCTGGCCGTGGTGACCGGACCGCTCGGCGCGGGCAAGACCGCGCTCGCCGTCCACACCGCGCACCGGCTCGCCGAGCACTTCCCGGACGGCCGGCTGTTCGTGCGACTGCGCGGCGAGGACGGCCGGTTGCGCCCGCTGGAGGACGTGCTGCGTCAGCTGCTGGCCGCCACGGCCCCCGGCGGACGGGACGGGCCACCGGCCGCGCCGCCGCCCGCGGAGCCGTCCGATCCGCGCTGGGCCTGGCAGTTGTGGCTGACCGGGCGGCGCGCGCTGGTGGTGGTCGACGACGCCCGCCGGGAGTCGGAGGTCCGGCCGCTGCTGCCGGAGGCCGGGGAGAGCGCCGTCGTGGTCACCGCCCGGCCCCGGCTGATCGGGCTGGAGGGCGCCCACCGGCTCTGGCTGCCGCCCTTCACGGTGGAGGAGGCAGTGGAGGTCCTCGGCCGGACGATCGGTGCCGAACGGGTCGACGCGGACCGGGAGTCCGCGGCCCGGATCGTCCGGGCGACCGGACTGCTGCCGCTCGGGGTGCGGCTGGTCGCCGACCGGCTGGCGTTCCTGCGGCACGTCCCGCTGGGGGAGTACGGCGCGCGGCTGACCGGCGGGCGGGCCCTGCTGGACGAGTTGTGCGGCGGCGACCCGCTGGTGCGGGTGCGGCTGGCCGAGTCGGTCGGAGAGCTGCCGGAGGCCGCGCACTGGGCGGTGCTGCGGCTCGGCCTGCTGGCCCGCCCGGTGTTCACCCTGGACCGCGCCGCCGCGGCCCTGGACTGCGACCCGGGGACGGCCGTGCGGGTGCTGGAGGACCTCCTGGAGGCCAGCCTGCTCACCGTCGCCGGTGCGGAGGGGCTCGCCCACACCGTGCGGTACGAGATGCCGGCGCTGTTGTACGCGTACGCCCGGGAACGGGCCGCCCGGACCGCCGACCGGGTGCCGGCCCACCAGCGCTGAAACCGTGCGTGGCGCGGAGATCGACAGGCCCTGAGGGGCATCTGACCGACCGTCATACCGAAATCGAACCGCCCGCTAATCGCCGCCATACCGGAGGTCCCTAGGTTTCTGCCCGGGCCGGCGTAGCGGACGCCGCACTGCAGAGGGAGGTCAGCATGAGCGACTCCATCAACCCGGAGCAGACCGGGGCCGAGGACGAGGACGTCGACGTCGTCGCGCACGGTGTCGAGGTCGAGGACGACGGTGTCGTCGACGACATCTGCATCATCAACAACAGCGCGGCGCTCTGATCCGATCCGTCCGGTCGTCGAGCCATGACGCCTGAGCGGGCCGTCCGGTCCCGGCCCGAAACCGCCGGTGACCGGGTGGCCCGCTCGGCCGCTCCCGCCCCCGAGTGCCGTCCCCGACCGCCGCCCCCGGCCCGGAGGTCCTGTGAACGTCCTGCTCTGCCCGCTCAGTGACGGCGGCTACCTCTACCCGGCGCTCGCCGTCGGGCGCGAACTGCGGTGCCGCGGCCACCGGGTCTCGGTGCTCGGCCGTGCCGGCGCCGCACCGTTCGCGGCCGAGGCCGGCCTGCCGTTCGCGGCGGCGGAGGAGTTCGGCGGCGAGCGGGCGTTCTCCGCCGCGCGCTGGGGCGTCACCGGCCTCGCCCAGTTCCGTGCCGTCGTGCGCGCCGCCCGGCAGGCCCGCGCCGACCTGCTGGTCACCTCCGTGCTCTGCAACGGCGCGCTGCTCGCGGCGGAGACCCTGGACGTCCCGGTGGTCGTGCTGGGCCTCTCGATCCACCTCTGGACGTACCGCTCCGGCGGCGAGGGCGAACCGCAGTACGGCCGAAGCAGGGCGAACCGGACGGTGGAGACGCTGGCGCTCTACCGGGCGACCCGCGAGGAGGCCGGGCTCGCCGGGCGGCCGTCCCGCTGGGCGTCGACCCGGTCGCGCGCGGCGGCCGGCGCGAACGCCGAGGTCCGGGAGAGCGGCCCGACACCCGGCGGCCCGCCGCCCGGTGACCCGCCGCCCGGTGACCTGCTGCCCGGCGACCCACTGCTCGGCGACGCGCTACTGCTCCGGGGCGACCCCGAACTGGAGTACCCCGGAGCCGAGTTGCCCGAGCGGGTGCACCACGTGGGCCCGCTGCCCTGGGAGCCCGCCGCCGACCCCGCCGAACTCGCCGCCGTCGACGCCGCCTTGGCGCGCAGCGGCAAACCCGTCGTCTACGTCCACCTCGGCCGCTTCTTCGGCGGCGGCACCCCGTGGCCCCGGCTCAACGCGACCTTCACCGGCGGCCGCCACCAGGCCGTGGTGGAACAGGGCCGCACCGGCGACCCGAGGCCCGCCCCGGACGCCGACATCCTGCTCGTCCGCAAGCCCTGGCTGGGGCCGCTCGTCGACCGGGCCGGATTCGTGCTGACCGCCGGCACCTCCGCCCCCGTCCTCGGCGCCCTGCTGCGCGGTCGGCCGCTCGGCGTCACCCCGAACGGCTCCGAGCAGCCCGTCCTGGCCGGCGCCCTGCTGCGCGCCGGAGCCGCCGTCCACCTCCCGCGCACCCCGGGACCGGACCCGGCCGGGCTGCTCGACGCGGCCTGGCGGGACGAGCGGCTGCGCACCCACGCCCGCCGCCTCGGCCGGCGGCTCGCCGAGGCCGCGACCGACGGCCCGCACCGCGCCGCCGACCTCGTCGAACGGATCGCCGGACAGCCCGCCCAGCAGCCCGCAACCTCAAGGGAGAACCATGGGTACTCGATCAGCCGGCCCGGACCGCGCGGCCTTGGCGAGCCTCTCGGCGGGCGCACGACAGTGGATCGGCCTGCACTGCGGCTACCTTGACGGAACGTCCGGTCGGGCCGAGCTGCCGGTGACCCCGCGGGTCAAGGCGCTGCTGCAACTCGCCCTGCTGCGCCGCTGCTGGGCCCTGGCCGCCCCGGCGGACCCGGACCTGGCCCCCGTCGCCGAGACCGTCGACCAGGTCTGGCGCGACCCCGACCACCCGCGCCTGCTCACCGTCGAGCCGCGCTACGCCCGGCAGTTCCAGCTGATGCACGGCGCACTCGCCCCGCCCGGCCTCGCCACCGACGGCCCGCACCGCGCGGCCCTCGCCGAGGCGACGGCCGGAGACCTCCTGACACCGCGCCGCAAGTCGCCGTACCTGCACCTGGAAACCCGCTACTACGCCGAACTCGCCGCCGTCCCGCACCGATTGCTGGACTACCCGGAGCTGTACCGGATCAGCCGGCTGGCCCAGCACGCCGACGGCCGACCCGCGGCCGAGCTCGACGTGTGCAACGTGACCCACACGGTCTTCCACCTCGCCGACTTCGGCTTCCGCGGGCCGGGCCTGGAGGCGGCCGACCTCGCGCACGCCCGCGACCGGGTCGAGCGGCTCACCGAGGAGTCCGTCCGGCGCGGCGAGTGGGACCTCACGGGCAAACTGCTGCTCGCCCAGCACTGCCTCGGCCTCGACCCGCTGAGCACCCCCTCCGGCGCGGCCGGCCTGCGCCTGCTCGCCGAGGCCCAGTCGCCCGACGGCGCCGTCCCCGGTCGCTCCGCCACCGACCGGGCGGCCGCGGGCGCGACCCCGGTCGAGTTCTTCCGGAAGTCCTACCAGTCGACCCTGGTGGTGGCCCTGGCGACGGTGATCATACTGCGGCGGAACCGAGCTGACGGCCCGTCAGGAACGGCAGTGGCCGCCCCGGCGCAGGCCGGTGCCCGATGAGCCCGACGCAGGCCGGCACGGCGACCGGTGCCCGCATCCTCCAGGGCGAGCGGAACTGGTGGTTCCTCGGTCCCGGCGGCGGCCTCGCCCGGCTGCGCCCCGGCCAGCTGACCCCCGACGGCGCCCTGCACCCCGGCACCGAACGCACGTTGCGCGAACGCGGGCTGCTGACCGCCCCGGCCCCGCGCAGCTACGCGCTGACCGTGCTCACCAGCACCCACTGCAACCTCGGCTGCGGCTACTGCTTCCAGAACACCGGCCAGGACGCGGACGGCGGCAGTCGGCCGCCCCGGATCGCCCGCAAACGCCTGACCGCGCTGACCATCACCGAGATCCTCGACTTCACCGACCGGCAGATGGCCGCCGCCGGCCTGGAGAAGCTCCGCATCCTGCTGTTCGGCGGCGAGCCCCTGCTCAACCCGCGCGGGTGCCTGGACCTGCTCGAACGCGCCGCCGACCACGGCCTCGCCTCCGCCTGGATGATCTCCAACGCCACCCTGCTGACCCCCGCGCTCGCCGCCGGACTCGCCGAGCGCGGCCTGCGCTCCGTCCAGGTCACCTTCGACGGCGACCGTCCGGACCACGACCGGATCCGGATCCGCCGCTCCGAGGGCGGCGGGACCTTCGACACCATCGTCGGCAACCTCGCCCGCGCCGGCGAAGTGTCCCCGTTGCGCTGGCTCTTCCGGGTCAACGTCTCGCAGGAGACCTACCGGGGCGTCGACTCCCTGATCGACCGCCTCGCCGGCTCGCTCGACCCGGCCCGCTGCACCCTGTACTTCGCCCAGATCGGCGATGTCGGGGTCGGCTACGGCAACGACCTGCGGCACACCGGCGACCTGTCCGCGCGGTTCACCCGCTGGCAGCGCCGGGCGCTCGACCTCGGCTTCGGCGTCACCCGCCCGCAGGCCCACCGGCCCTGCGCCACCTGCGGGCACGGCGACGGCCGGTACGGCGCGGTGGTCAGCGCCGACGGCACGCTCGCCAGCTGCTGGGAGACGGCGGGCAAGCCGGACTGGGAGGTCGGCACCGTCACCGGCGGCTACCTGCCGGGCGCGCTCACCCGGGACCGCTGGGTCGGCTGCGAGGACCTCTACCGGCGGGACGAGGACCGGCGCACGCTCGCCGCGTTCCACGACGCGGTGGACGCCGCGCTGCTCGACTACCTGGACGAGACGGGGCGCCTGTGACCACCGCACCCGGTCTCCGCACCGGCCAGGAACCCGGCCAGGAACCCGGCCAGCAACCCGGCCGAGATGCCGCCGACGCCGCCGGTACCACCGGTGCCGCCGGTACCGCCGATCCC
This sequence comes from Streptomyces sp. NRRL F-6131, assembly GCA_000719695.1. Lineage (GTDB taxonomy): Bacteria > Actinomycetota > Actinomycetes > Streptomycetales > Streptomycetaceae > Kitasatospora. The sequence goes on along the minus strand of JOHN01000042.1, from coordinate 8,933 downwards.
GCCGACGCCACCGACGCACTCGGGCACGACCTGGAACGGCTCGCCACCGGCACCCTCGGCTGGCTCGGCCGCCACCTCGACCACTTCGACCCGTTCGCGCCCCGCCCGCCCGGGAGCGGCACACCGCCGGAGGGAACGCCGGGAGACGCGCACCGGCCCGCCAAGGCCGCGCTGGAACTCGCGCTGCTCACTCACTGCTGGACCCGCCTCGACCCCGGCGACGACCCGCGCCGGGCCGTCCTGACCGCCCGGCTCCGGGCCGTCTGGCGGCACCCCGGCTTCCCCCGCCTGCTCACCGCCGAGCCGCGCGGCGCCACCCAGTACCGGCTCGCCTGGGCCGCCCTCGCGCCCACCGGGACGGACGACGTGCCGTACCGGGCCGAACTCGCCCGGATCGCCGCGGCCGACCTCGCCCCGGCCGGACGCTCGGCCTACCAGCGGCTCGAACTGCGCTACTACGCGGACAAGGCCGGGGTGGCGCACACCCTCGAGCCCTACCCGGAACTCGCCGGGCGCAACGTCCTGGTCGAGCTGCCCGGCACCGCCCTGGCCCGGGCACGCCGCCGCGACCGCGGGGACCGCCGCGACCACCGGGACGCCGGGGCCGGCCGCCCCGACGAGCCGCCCGTGACCGTCCCGGAGGCGTACGCCCTCACCCACTCCGCCTTCTACCTCAGCGACTTCGCCCGCACCGCCCCCGGCCTGCCGGACGGTGCCGCGGCCGGCGCGGCGGCCCTGGTCGGCCGGCTGCTCGACCACTGCGTCCGGCGCGACTGGTGGGACCTCGCGGCCGAACTCGTCATGACCCAGGTCTGCCTGGGCGCGGACGCGGCGCGCACGCCCGCGGTCGCCGCGGCCGTCGCCTGCCTGGCCCGCGCCCAGCGCCCCGACGGCTCGATCCCCGGACGGTCCGCGGCCACCCGGGCGAGCACCGCCGACCCGGTCGCCGAGTACTTCGCCAAGGCCTACCACACCACCCTGGTGACCGCCCTGATGACGCTGCTGCTCGGAACGGCGCGGGCGTCATGACCGCGCGTCCGGCGACCGTCCTGGGCAGGCTCCGGCCGACCCTCATCAACCCCACCTACACCCGGCTCTGGTTCGGCCAGGCGGTCTCCTCGGTGGGCGACGCGGTGTTCAGCACCACGCTCGTCCTCTGGGTGGCGACCGTGCTCGCCGAGGGGAAGTCCTGGGGCCCGCAGGCGGTCAGCGGCGTCGTCCTGGCCACCAGCGCCGCCGTGATGTTCGTCGGCCCGCTCGCGGGCGTCTTCGTCGACCGCTGGGACAAGCGCGCCACCATGCTCGGCACCGAGGTGCTGCGCGGCGGGCTGGTCGCCGTGCTGACGGCGGTGGCGTTCGTGCCGACCGGGGACCTCCCGGCCGGCGTCTGGCTCGGCCTGATCTACCTGACGGTGCTGGTGCTCAACGCGGCCGGGCAGTTCTTCACCCCCGCCCGGTTCTCGATCATCGCGGAACTCGTCACCGACGAGGCCGACCGGGCCCGGGCGGCCGGCATCGCCCAGGCGACCGGGCAGACCGCCTGGATCGTCGGCCCGCCGCTCGCCGCCCCGCTGCTGTTCACGGTGGGCCTCCAGTGGGCGCTGCTGCTCAACGCGCTCTCGTACCTGGTCTCGTACCTCGCCATCAGCACGGCGGACCTGCGGCCCGCCCGGCCCGCCCGGCCCGCGCCGGCGGGTCCGGCCGGCGCGACGGCGGACCGGAAGGCCACCGAACGGCCCGGCCTCTTCCAGGACTTCACCGCCGGCCTGCGCTTCTTCGGCCGCAACCGCTTCCTGGTCGTCCTGCTGCTGCTCACCGTGATCGGCCAGCTCGGCATGGGCGCCCTGAGCACCCTGAACATCTTCTTCGCCACCCGGAACCTGCACGCCTCCGCCGAGCTCTACGGCTACCTGGGCATGGCGCTCGGAATCGGCGGGATCGCCGGCGCGCTCGCCGCCGGGCGGGTCGTGCAGTGGCTCGGCGCCCGGCGGACCACCTGGATCGGTCTGATGGCGAGCGGCGCGCTGCTGGTGCTGTACTCGCGGCAGACCGGCTTCCCGGCGGCGGTGACCCTGCTGTTCGTCCTCGTCGTGCCGATCACCATGCTGAACACGGCGATGGCGCCGCTGCTGCTCGCCGCCACCCCGCAGGAGTTCCGGGGCCGGGTGGTCTCGGTCTTCTACCCGGTCACCCGGCTCGCGGCGATGCTGACGGCGGTGCTGTCCGGCTGGCTGGTGGGCAGTGGGCTGCGGGACTTCTCGGGCTCGGTGGCCGGGGTGCGGTTCGGCCCGATCGACACCGTCTTCGCCGTCTCCGGCCTGGTGGTGGTGCTCGCCGGCGTCTACGCCCGGATCGCGCTGCCCGCCACCGGGACCGCCGGGACCGCCGCACCGCCCGCGTCGACCGCTGAGCCCGGGGCCGCCGAGTCCGAGGCCGCCGAGCCCGGGGCCGCCGAGCCCGGGGCCGGGCCGGCGGCGCCCTCGCCCGCCGCCGCCCCGGAGGGCCGGCCGTGAGCTGCCGGGCGTGCGGACACCGCACCGCCGAGGCGGACCGGTTCTGCGCCGGCTGCGGCACACCGCTCGCGGCGGGTGGCGCGGCCGCACGGCCGGTCGAGGCCGAACCGCGCGAGTCGCGCCGCAAGGTGTCCATGCTCTTCCTGGACGTCGTCGGCTCGACCACCCTCGCCGAGCGGCTCGACCCCGAGGCGCTGCGCCGCGTCATGGACCGCTACTTCGCCGGCTGCGGAGCCTGCATCGCCGAACACGGCGGCGTGGTCGAGAAGTTCATCGGCGACGCGATCCTCGCCGCGTTCGGCGCCACCGTCGCCCACGAGGACGACGCGCTGCGTGCCGTCCGCGCTGCCACCGGAGCGCTCGAGGCGCTGGCCGGGCTCACCGCCGACCTCGCCGCCGAGTACCAGGTGCGGCTGGAGGCCCGGGCGGGCATCTGCACCGGCAACGTGGTGGTGATCACCCGGCCCGGGGACGACTTCCGGATCGTCGGCGACTCCGTCAACACCGCCGCCCGGCTGCAGACCGCCGCCGCCCCCGGAGAGGTGCTGATCTGCGCCGACACCGCGGCCATGGTGCGCGCCGAGGTCGGCCTCGAGTCCGTCGAGCCGCTGCGGCTGAAGGGCAAGTCCCGACCCGTCCCGGCCTGGCGGGTCACCGCCGCCGGGGCGGCGGTCGAGGACCCCGCCCCGGTCACCCCGTTCATCGGGCGGACCGAGGAGCTGGCCGCACTCGACCGCGGCTACCGGCTGGCCCGCGACGGGCGTCGGGTGTGCCTCGCCACCGTCGTCGGCGCCCCCGGCATCGGCAAGTCGCGGCTGGTGCGGGAGTTCCTCGACGGGCTGCCGGAGGGCGAGGCGGTCGTGCTGTCCGGGCGTTGCTCCGCCTACGGCCGGGGCATCACCTACCGGCCGCTCGCCGAGATGCTCGGCTCGCTGCCCGGCGGCCGGCCCGAACTCGCCCGGCTGCTCGCCGAGGAGGAGGCGGCGGCCGGTCCACCCGGCAGCGGCGGGGCGCGCGCCCACCGGCTGGTCGCCCGCACCCTCGCCGCCGTGGCGGACCCGGTCGGCACCGCCGGCACCGACCTCGCCAGTGCCGACTTTGCGAGCGCCGACTTCGTGAGCACAGACTTCGTGAGCACAGACGTCGCGAGCGCCGACCCGGGCGTCGGACAGGTCGGCGTCGAGGACATCGCCTGGGCCGTGCGCCACCTCCTGGAGGTGCTCGGCCGCTCGCGGCCCGTGATTATGGTCTGGGAGGACCTGCACTGGGCGGAGGCCACGCTGCTCGACCTCGTCGAGGGGATCGCCACCTGGCTGCGCGACGTGCCCGTCCTGCTGCTCTGCGTGGCCCGCCCCGAGCTGTTCGACCTGCGCGGCGACTGGGGCAGCGGCGGGCCGTGCGCCACCACGGTCGACCTCGGGCCGATGACCGGGGAGCAGACCGTCGCCCTGGTCGGCCGGCTGGCTCTGCGCGGCGACGTCCACCCGCAGGAGTTCCGGGCCCACGACCAGCAGGAACTGACCGGCCGGGTGATCGCCCTGTGCGACGGCAACCCGCTCTTCGCCGAACAGCTCATGGACGTCTTCGCCGACTCCACCCCCGGCACCCACGTGCCGCCCACCGTCCAGGCGCTGCTCGGCGCACGACTCGATCAACTCCCCGCGACGGAACGCGGGTTGCTGGAACTCGCCGCCGTCGTCGGGCGGGAGTTCAGCCGCGGTCAGCTCCGGGCGATGGCCGAGGCCGACGGCGTCGGGCCGGCCGCCGCCGACGAGGCGACCGCCCGGCTGGCCCGCCGCCGGGTCTTCGAGCCGGGACCGGCCGCCACCTACCGCTTCGCCCAGGCCCTGTTGCGGGACACCGCCTACGAGTTCACCCCGAAGGCCCGGCGTGAGCGCTGGCACGACTTCCTCGCCGACCGGTTCTCCCGGGTGCGGCCGCCGGATCCGATGGCGGTCGCCTACCACGTCGAGGCCAGCTGGCTGCTCGGCCGACAACTGCGACCGGGAGTGCAGCAGTTGCCCGCACTGGCCGGTACGGCGGCCGGCGCCCTGATCGCCGAGGGCCGGCAGGCGCTGGCCCGCAAGGACCTCCCCGCCGCCGTCCAACTCCTCGAACGAGGACGCGCGTTGCTGCCGGTCGGCGACCCCCGGCACACCGCGCTCGCGCTGCACGTCTGCGACGCCGGTATCTGGCTGCAGGACGAGGCCCGCTGCCGGGCCGCGCTCGACGCCGCCGGGGCCGCGCTGCCCGACCGTCCGCGCGCCGCGGCGACCCTCGCCGTCCAGCGCGGCATCGTCGACCTCCGGTTCGGCGTCGCCCCGCCCGCCGCCGTCGCGGCCGACGCGGACCGCCTCGCCGCACGGCTGGAGCAGGACCCGGGCGACGACCGCAGCTGGTGCCGGCTCCACCAACTGCGCGCCCTCCTCGAACTCACCGCCGAGCGCACCGCCTCCGCCGAGACGTCCTTCCGCCGCGCGCTGGCCCGCGCCCGGGCCCTCGCCGACAGCTATGAGGAGGACCGACTCCTCTGCGCGGTCTGCGAGTTGGCGCAGTGGACGCCCACCCCGGTGGCCGCCTCGCTGGATCTCTGCGCACTGCTCGGCCGGCGCTTCGCCGCCAACCGTTCGCTGCTGATCCCCGTGCTGGTCGCCCGCGCCCACCTGGAGGCGCTCGGCGGCGACCTGGACGGGGCCCGCCGCACCCTCGCCGAGGCGCTCACCTACTCCCACGACGTGCACACCGACCTCGCGGACGCCGTCGTCCTGGACGCGGCGGGCTTCGTCGAGTCGCTGGCCGGCGCCCACGAGGCCGCCGAGGCGCGGTACCGGCAGAGCCTCGGGGTGCTGCACACCGCCGAGCACGCCCCGGACACCCGGACCACGGAGGTCGCGATCGCCCGCGAGCTGTTCGCCCAGGGCCGGACCGACGCCGCCGCGCGCGCCCTGGACGCGCTCGCACCGGCGGGTCTCCTCGGTGCGGACGGCCGTGACGACAACGCCGGCCGGGGCGACCGCGCCGATCGGGACGGCAACGTCGGCCGGGGCGACCGCGCCGACCGGGACGGCAAGGACGACCGGGACGGCGGCAACCCGCGGGCCCGGCTGGGCGCGACGGCGCTGCGCGGCCGGATCGCGTCCGCCCGGGGCCGCCACACCGAGGCGGTCGCCGCCGCCACCGCGGCCCGGCGGCTGAGCGAGGGCTCCGACGACCCCTGCCTCGTCGGGGAGACGCTCCTCGACCTGGCGATCGTGCTCCGGGCGGCCGGCGAGGCCGACCGGGCGACGGCTGAAGGGACCGAGGCGTTGCGGATGTTCGAGGCCAAGGGCGCCACCCTGCCCGCCCGACGGGTCCGTGCCTGGCTCGCCGCAGGGGCGGCGACGAGCACAGCGGGCACAGCGGGCCCCGTGGGTGCACCGGACACCGCGGGAGCCGTGGACCCACCCGGTCCGCCCCGTCCGCCCGGCCCCGCGGGCGGTGACCGGCGATGACCGACCTCCACCTCCCGCCCTGGCGCCGCCCGCCGCGCGACCACTTCCCCGGCGTACCGGCCTGGAGCATGCCGGTCTCGGTCGTGCCGCAGGAGCCCTTCGAGATCAGCCCGCTCGGCGGCCACCTCACCCAGGACTGGGCCTGGGGCGGCGCGGACGGCTCCGGCGTGCGGGTCTGTGTCCTGGACAGCGGAGTCGACGCCGGCCACCCGCTGGTCGGCGGCCTCGACCGGGCCATGGACGTGGTGCGCGCCGAGGACGGCACCCTCGCCGTCACCCCGACCGAACCGGGCGACACCGCCGGCCACGGCACCGCCTGCGCCAGCGTCATCCGCTCGATCGCCCCCGGCGCCGCCCTCACCTCGGTCCGGGTCCTGTCCGGCGGCCGGCACGGCAGCGGCGCGGCCCTGCTCGCCGGGCTGACCTGGGCCGTCGAGGAGGGCTACGACGTCATCAACATGAGCTTGTCGACCACCAAGACGGAGTTCTGCGACGCCCTGCGCGACCTCGCCGACTCCGCCTACTTCCGCCGCTGCGTCATCGTCGCCTCCGCCCACAACATGCCGGTGCGCAGCTACCCGTGGCCGTTCGCCTCGGTCATCTCGGTGGCCAGCCACGACAGTCCCGACCCGATGACCTACTACTACAACCCGTCACCGCCGGTCGAGTTCTACGCCCGCGGGGTGCGGGTGCCGGTGGCCGGCCCCGGTGGCCGGCGCCTGCTCAGCACCGGGAACAGCTTCGCGACCCCGCACATCGCGGGCATCTGCGCGCTCATTCTCAGCAAGCACCGCTCGCTCACCCCCTTCCAGCTCAAGTCCGTCCTCTACCTGGCCGCTGAGAACGTAGCCGTACCCGATGGAGGTGCGCGTGTCGACTGACCCGTTGGAGAGTGCCGAGATCCGGCAGCGCAGACTGCTCCAGTCGATCGTGGAGGTCGCCCGCAGTGTGTTCGGCGCGGCCGCCGCCTCCGTGCTGCTGGTGGACGAGGAGGAGGGCGACCTGGTCTTCGAGGCGGTCGCGGGGGAGGGGGAGCACCATCTGCTGGGCACCCGCTTCCCGGCCGGCACCGGCATCGCGGGCTGGGCGCTGATGACCGGTCAACCGGTGGTGGTGGACGACGTGGCGGACAGCCCGCAGTTCGCCCGCTCGGCCGCCGAGTCCACCGGCTACGTACCGAGCAGCATCATGGCGGCGCCGCTGATCTGCGAGGGCGACTGCATCGGTGTGCTGTCCGTCCTGGACCGGGACAGCCGTCCGCGCTGCGACCTCGGCGACATGGCCTCGCTGGGGCTGCTGGCCACCGAGATGGCGACGGTGCTGGAGCTGCTCCTGGTGCTCCGCTCCGCCACCCCGGCCCCGTCCGTCCCGTCCGCCCCGTCCACCCTGTCCGCCTCAACGTCCCCGGTGTTCGACCTGGTGCTGCTGCAACGGGTCGCCGACCGGCTCCCCGGCGCCTCCGACCAGGTGGCCGCGACCGTCGGCAAGCTCCTGGCGATGGCCGACGACCTGCTCGCCCCCGCCGACGCCGATGCCTGATCGTCCCGCGCCGACACCGTCCGTCTCCCGGCAACCGGACCAGGCCCGCTCGCCCTTCCTCGCCCAACTCGACGACCCCGCCCGCTCCGTCGACGCCCGCCCGCGGCCGACCCCCTGCGTCCTGCTGCTCAGCCGCGCCTGCGACACCGACCTCGACCCGGTGCGGAACCTCCTCGCCGGGGCCGGGATCCGTACCGCCCGGCTGAACGCCGAGGAACTCGCCGCCACCTCCCTGACGATCGCCGCCGACGGCCGCACCGTCCACCTGAACGGACGGGCGCTGACCCCCACCGTCACCTGGATCCGCCACTTCGCGCCCACCGCCGTCGACCCGGCCGCCCTCGACCCCTCCGCCTTCGCAGCCGCCCACACCCCCTTCGCCCACACCCCCTTCGCCCGCGATCCGGCGGTCCTCGCCGCCGACGGTCCCGGGGCCGCCCACACCGCGTTCCTGCGCGACTCGTGGCAGGCGGCGGCCGGCCAGCTCGCGGCGGTCTCCGGTACGGCGATCCGGCCCGACCGCCCCGGCGTGCTCGGCCAGCTGGACCTCGCCCGCCGGTGCGGCGTCGCGGCCCCGCGCGCGGTGCTGACCACCGACCCGCACCTCGTCCGGGACGAGTTCGACGGCCCGCGGGTGGTCGTCAAGGCGGCCGGTCACCACTTCGTCGAGCCGGTCCCGGGCCGGCTGCACGGGATCTTCCCGACGGTCCTCGACCGGGCCGAGCTGGCCGGCGGCCCGCGCCCCGGCCCGCCGGTGATCGTCCAGGAGTACGTCGAGCACGAGGCCGAACTGCGGGTCTACTTCGTCGCCGGCCGACTGCACGCCTTCGCGGTCAGCAAGACCACCCCCGCCGACCCCTGGACGGCCCCGGACCGGATCGGCGTCCGCGCCCTGCCCTCGCCCCCGCCGGCCGTCGCCGCCGCGACCCGTACCCTCGCCGCCGCGATGTCCCTGCGCTACGGCGCCTTCGACTTCCTCCTCAGCGGCGGCACCCCGGTCTTCCTGGAGGTCAACCCCGACGGCGACTGGCGCTGGGCCGAGCGCCGCACCCGCGCCACCCCGGTCACCGTCGCCGTCGCCGCCATGCTCGCCGCCCTCCACCGCGCCGCGCTCTGACGCCCGCCCGCGCCCCGGGCCCACTCGTTCGGACGCCGGCCAGGAAGAGTGGCCCGGAAGACGGGGGGCCGCACCGGCGGGTGTCGACGGCGGGCGACGGGGTAGCCGCGCGGGGACACTGCGTACGAAGCGTGAGAGAGGACCGACCGACCGTGGGAATCCCCCCGAACGACCCCGTGCCGCCCCGCCCCACCCCGGCCCCGGGGCCGGGCCCGGCCCCGGGCCCCGGCCCGCTGCCCGGCCCGGTGCCCGCCCCCGGCGGGCCGGACCCGG
>JOHN01000041.1 GCA_000719695.1 Streptomyces sp. NRRL F-6131 | reverse complement strand
CCGGCACGTGCCGTCGGGAGGACAGCGGCCGTGATGGTGAGTCTGATGGTGGCCGCCGACCCGGTGGGCGCGGGACGCCTGCGGGACCGGGTGGTCGCGGTGGTGCGCTCCTGGGGGGTGCGGCTCGACGCCGAGGCGGAGAACGTCCTGAGGGTGGTCGTCAGCAACACGTTCGCGGCCGCTCTTCGGCCGGGGTGCCGGGTCAGCGGCCGGGTCTTCGAGGTGTGTCTGATCCTAGTGGGCCGCAGGCTCACGGTGGAGGTGCGCACCGGCTCGGGCATCTTCCCGCACGAGCGTCCGCGGGGGGCCGACCGGCTGCCGGCACTCCTCGCTGTGCACACCGTCGACACCGGGGTGGAGCAGGTGTTCCGCGGGACGCGGGTGTGGGCCACCACCGAACTGCCCGCCGCGCCCGGGCGTCGCCGCAGGCGTCCGTACCGCCGTTCGCGCCGTCCCTGGCTGGCCCGCGCCTTCGCCTGACCCTGTCCCTGTCCCTGTCCAGACCCGCCCCGACCCGAAGGGTACCGATCATGTCCGCTCCGCTCCTGGAGCACGTTCCTGTCCCCGCCCTGGTGCAGGAGTCCGCGGTGCTGTCTCCCGGCAGTCCGGCGGGGCTGCGCTGGCTCGCGGCTCTGCACCCGGAGCCGACGTCCTGTCTGGACGCGTGGAGCGCCGGGCGCCTGGCCTGGATCCCGCTCGGGGCGGTGTGGGCGCTGAGGGTGTCCTCCTCGATCGGCTACCGGCTGCTGCGGGTCCTGCCCGCGCACGGGCCGGCACTTCACACCGTCGCCACGGGCGTGGTCGCGTTCCTGGTGCGCCCGGAGCCGGGCCTGGCGGTGCCGGCGTACCGGGCCGAGCTGGTGGCGTACGGGGCGCTGCCGTGTCCGGCGCCGGGGCGCTCGGTGCTGGAGGTGCGCCGGGGCCTGCCCGGTGCGCAGGCCGCGGCCGCCGAGCCGCGCTGGCTGGTCGAACCGGACGGCAGCGGCGGCCTGTGGGACGCTCCCGCACTGCTGGCCGCCGTCGAGGACGAGTTCCGGTACCTGGAGAACCTTCCCGTCGACGAGCCGCACCGCAGACCCGGGGCTGCCCCGGTGTCGGACCCGGACGCGTTCGCCCGGTTCCACGCGGCCGGCCGCGGGTCCTGATGCTCCCGGGCCCGCCGGCGACGGGGGTCGCCGGCTGACCCGAGGATCCCATGCCTCCCGCCCGACGGGGACGGGCGGGAGGCGGGCGGGAGAGCAGCGCGCACCGGCGCGTCAGGCTCACCGCCGTGCGGACGTCCTGGACACGCACCCCCGGGTGCGTGTGGGGGGACGTCCGTGAGCTGCCACCGCCCCGTGTGGTGCGGGCGGTGGCACGGGTGAGGGCCGGATTCCTGAGGGTGGGCCCGGCCCCCACCCGGTGACCGAACTCCCTGTACGCCGCGCGGGCGTACAGGGGCCGGCCGGGCGACCGGGGCGCGATCCGCCTCACGTTGACCGGCACCGCGGCGGTCTGGCTGGTCCGATGTCCTGGGGAGGGCAACGGGTCGACCGGCCGGGCCGCCGCGGCCACCGAGCCGGTGCGGGGACGGGCCTCCCCCCTCCCGTCCCCGCACCACCGGGCTCGGTTGATCGACTCCCGGTGCCGGGGCGTCGCCCATAGCCCCGACAGCGGGCCCAGACGTTCCGCCGACGCTGCCCTGCTTGCGGCGGGACGACCAGGGACGCGCCGCACCCCTTCGGCGCATCCCGCCTCCGGCCCGGTCCGGGGCCGGACCCCCAGTCCGGCCCCGGACCGGGCACCCGCCCCAGGAGCCGCACGATCGGCCCCGCCGGCGACTTCCGACCGTCACGACCACGAAGGCACCGACCATGACCCGACCCAGGCCGGCCCGCGGCTGCGGAGCGCCATGACGAACCTGGAGATCCACGCGGCCGACAAGCCGCCGCCGCGCCGTGTCCTGGGCCGCGCCTGCCCGCACTGCGGCGAGCGCCTCGCCGTGACCTGGGAGAGGCAGCAGGCCCTGACCCTGATCACCCAGGGAGCTGCGGCCCGGGGCATCGCCCAGCAGCTCGGACTCGGCACCCGGGCGAACCCGGACGCAACGGCGGCCGAAGGCCTGCTCGCGCGGGCCCTGGACCACCTGGGCGCGGCCTCCCGTGCCCAGGCCGTCGACATCGCCTACCGGACCATGCTCCTGCCCGCCCCCGCGCGACCCGTGTACCTGACCCGGGCCCTGACCGACCACGAAGCGCAAATCGTGCGACATCTCCTCCTCGGGCACTCCGCGGTCGAGACCGCCGCTCTGCTGGGGATCGACCGGGGACGGCTCATCCACGTCCTCGGTCGGCTGGCCGCCGACCTCGGCGTACCCGAGGGTCCGGGACGCACGGTCATGACGGTGTACCAGCTGCACGGGGCCCGGCTGCTGCCGACAGCCACCCCTGCCGCTGCCGAACCACCGTCCCGGCGGCGCCCACCGGCCTGGTGTGGGGGAAGCCCTGTCCGCACTGCCGGGTGAGGCCCGTCCTGACCACCGCCGAGCACACCGTCCTGGGCATGCTCGGCGCCGGCCTGAGCGACGAGGAGATCGGCGCCGAGTTCGGCACCACAAGGACAGGCGGGACCAAGCGCGTCCAGAAGACGCTGTCGGCACTGGGTGCGGCCACCCGTGTCCAGGCCGTGCACATCGGCTGCTGCACCGGCCTCATCGTCCCCCGCAGAGACCCGCGCCCGTTCGCCGCGCTGGTCAGGGCCGCCGAGCTGGACGACATGCTCGACCTGGTCCGGGGCTTCACCCTCAGCGCCCTGGTCGAACGCGGCGTGAGCGTCTCCCACCGGGCACTCAAGGCCCGCACCAGGCGGCTCTACACACGCATCGGAGCGGACACCGCCACCTCCGCCCCCGGCCGGGCCGTGGTCATCCTCCACGCCCTCAACGCCTTGCCGCGAACCCACCCCTGCCAGTGCGCGACCCCCACCGCCGCCCTCCTCGAGGCAGCCGTCGCGAGCAGCAGCCACCTCACCACGCACAGCCTGATCCACGCCTAATGGAACTCGTCGGGCCGTGAGGGAGACTACGGCCCGTAGCCGCCAGCGGGTGAGCACTTTCGTCGCCTGAGTCTGGTTCAGGGCGCCCTGAACCAACCCACCCGTACGGGCCCGGACCGGCTACAGGAACTGGTAGGTGACTCCGGCCGCCAGGTACCCGTTGGCGAGCCCGATCACGACGGCGAAGCCCGCCTTCCGGTCCCATGCGTAGGACACGATGCCGGAGACGGCCAGCCCCAGGACGCCGACCGCCAAAGAGCGCCAGTCAGTCAGCGGCGCCACAGTCCCCTTCGGGTGGAAGCCGATGAACAGAGCGGCGGCGACGATGTAAACGCCGACCATCCACCGCTCGAGGACCGACAACGCGCGCTTGTCCCTGCGATTCTCATTCAGCATCGGGTGCCCTCCCCTGGCATCGCCACGCCTGTACAGCTATTGAACTACGCGCAGATTGGACCGTGCCGTACCCGCTGTCGTACAACTGTCGGGTGACCTCGACCGCCCTGCACCGCCGCTACCTCGCCGCCTGCGCCACCGCGCCCAGCTACCCGGAGGTCGGCGCCACCCGGGCGGCAGCGCTGCCGCCCGGCTACTCCTGGCTGCGCCGGCGGATCCATCTCGGCCGCGGGCCCGCCGTACTGAACCGCGCCGGCGCGTACGTACTCGGCTGGGGGACCCAGTTGGGTACGGGGTTCGCGGTCTATCCGCCGCCCGCGCAGATTTCGGCCGGTACCACCGTGCTCCTGAGGACCGCCCTGCCCCGCCTGCCGCTGCCCCGGCTGGTCATTCCCTGCCGGGTGGTCTGGACCGTCGAGGAGCTAGACCGGATCGGCTTCGCCTACGGCACGCTGCCCGGCCATCCGGAGTGCGGCGAGGAGTCCTTCGTTGTGACCATGGACGCGGCGGGCGACGTGTGGTTCGAGGTGACCGCCTTCTCCCGCGTTGCGGCCTGGTACGCCCGGCTCGGCAGGCCGGTGGCTGCCGTACTCCAACACTTGGCGACCGAACGCTACCTCCGCGTGGTGGCACGGGCGGCTGCAACAGGTTGAATGCCGGAAATCGTGCGGGTGCCCCGGCCTCAGTCAGGCCGTTCGTCCGCTGAGCTGCCGCTGCACCTGGCCGGTCGTCCCGGGGGCGACGTTGAGCGAGGTGAACTCGGTGATGACCGGAATAACGACTGCCGAGGCGATGTCGTCCCAGACGCGGTCGACCTCCGGGTTGCAGGTCGCGCTCGGCGGTGGGTCTGCCTGGGCCGGGACGGTCCCCAGCCCGATCCCGGCAACCGTGATGGCCGCGAGGAGGCCCGAGGTGACGGCCGCCCGGAGGCGGACGGCGAACAAGGGTTTGGTCACGAGCAGTTCCCTTCAGAGGGGAATCGATCCCAGATGGGCTGCCGAAATCCTCGTCCGCGCCCCGACACGAGTTCCATTCCAACAACCTGGAAGAGAAAACGGCGCACGCTCCATGCTCCGCGGCCTCTCGTCACCGCACAGCCCTCTGAACAGGCAAGACGTCGACGTCATGCTGGAGTACTGGGTCTCGCCCCGACCTGCGGCCTGAGCAAACGGACAGGAAGGCATGACGCCCGCACGGCCCGATCAGTGCTGGCGTCATATGGCCGCGGCCACTGGATCTTGGTGGCTTCCGGAGCCCCTGTGACAGGTATCACGCTTCGGCGCATTCGGTTGTACGAGGCCGAGTATCTGATTGTGATCAATCTGCGGGCTTCCCCCTCGTGGCGTACCTGATCCGATAAATCGTGTTGTATGACGCGAGTGCAATTGACTGATGCCGATCGGGAGTTCAGCCGGCCGTATCTGCCGATCGGGTGGCCTGACGAAACGTCAGGGCACGGCGGGCGGTGAGGGGGCGAGGACGAGGATGCGGAGATCCGCCGGTTTGGCGGGGCCGTGATCCGCTGGTAGCGCCGGTCAGGGCGACCGGCGGCGTCCGGGCGAGGCCGCGGCGATCGGCGGCCGGCTCCGGGGCACCGGGGCCGGCCCTCGCGCGCCCTCCCGGGCGGCGGCCTGAGCCGCTGAGGTGGGAGCGGGCCGAGGCGGACGCGAGGGGGACCGGCTGACAGCGGCGGCCGGCCGATTTCTCCGGAAGGCAGGTTCACGGCCAAGGCTGTCGTTGACGAGGTGCAGCTCCTCGCCGAGGTCAGCGACTCGGTCCGCCGGAGTCGCCAGCTCCCCCCTTAGAGGAGCTAACAGAACGGCTTCGCGCCCATATCTGGTTTTCAATCGGCTCGTTGAGTAGGCCGTGGGGAAGAATCCGCCGTGGTTGGTGTCGGACGACCTGTGGGATCGGATTGAACCGCTGCTGCCGATGCGGCAGCAGCGGCTGCGCAGGATCGGCCGCCCGCCGCTGGACGACCGGGGCTGCTTGCAGGGGGTCCTGTTCGTGTTGCACACAGGAATCCATTGGGAGCGGCTGCCGCAGGAACTCGGCTTCGGGTCGGGCATGACCTGCTGGCGCCGGCTGCGGGACTGGCACGAGGCCGGGGTGTGGGACCGGCTGCACCAGCTGCTGCTGACCGAACTGCACCGTGCCGGTGAGCTGGACTGGTCGCGGGCGGTGATCGACGGCTCGCATCACCAGGCCCGTCGCGGCGGCCCAAAACGGGACCGAGCCCGGTCGACCGCGCTCGACCGGGCTCGAAGCACCACGTGATCACGGACGGCCGGGGCACGCCACTGGCCATCACCCTGACCGGCGGCAACCGCCACGACGTCACCCAGCTCCTGCCGCTCCTGGACGCCATTCCCCACATCCGCGGGACAACGGGGCGACCACGCCACCGGCCCCGGCAGCTGTTCGCCGACCGGGGCTACGACTTCGACAAGTACCGCCGGCTGCTGTGGAAGCGGGGCATCAAGCCGGTCATCGCCCGGCGAGGAGTGCCGCACGGCTCCGGCCTCGGAGCCGTGCGGTGGGTCGTCGAGCGAACGAAGTGCGCCACGAGGCGCTCTGTTTGTACCCCCGGCTCAGCCGGGAGGAACTCGGAAGGAGGTTCCTGGGCCGAATGACTCACCTGGATCCGAAAGGTGATGGGGACAAGAGCATGCCAGGAAGCCGGTGACCGGGCCCAGTTGTCGGGGACGGTGTGCTGGGCGGCCCGCGCGATATGGCGAAGACTGGATTGTTCTTTGCCGAAGCCCTGGCCTGCGTATGTCCATGCCGTCACCCGAACGAACCTCGAACCCCCGACCGGCAACAACGCCCCGGTGTCACCCTGTCGAGCGATAGCAAGACGGACGAAACATCACACTCCGCACTCTGGCGAGATGTCGGTGATCCGATCTCCACTCGTCCCAAGCGGGCTTTATGCCGCAATAGTTCCCTGAACTTGCCAAAATAATCGGATCACTTGTTGACGGAGCCGCACCTGGGCAGGGCGACCCTGTTGCGGGCCGGATCCGCCCCGTGGGCCACCTCGGTGCGGTAGTTGTCCGCCGGCGCGCCGGACCCGCCACGATCCGCCCGCCAGCGGCAGCGGCTGACGGCCGGGCTGTCCGGCCCGGGTCGGACGATGTGGCACGCTCCGTAACGAACAAGGAAATGAGAGTAACAAATACCCTCAGCCGCATTGACGCCCCTGCCCGGCGGCGCTTCACTGCCAGTCCGCGCCGGCAGCCCGCGCGTCCGCGCGTTGCCGCCGGCCTCAAGAGAAGGAGGGCGGCCATGGACGATCCGAATCCGATGGCGGCGGTGTGGCGTTCGGAGCGGTCCGAACCGTCGGCTGTTCGGGCCGACGGGTCAACCGGGCCCTGCGGCACGGACGATGAGAGCAGCGGCCGGGCCGTAGCTCTGGTAGGGGCGGAGGTTCTGGCGGATGGACCGGAGCGCCCAGCCGACGCGCCTGGCCTGCCGGTCCGGAGCGCCGTCCAGGAACAGCCCCCAGTGGTGGACGGCCTCGTCCAGGTGACCGAGGCGCAGGTGCTTCTCGGCGAGCCCGGCCCGGGTGAGGAGGGCCAGGTGGCGTTCGGCGGGACCTCGGCCGGCGAGGGAAGCGGCTAGCGCGTCGAGCGCCCCGGTGTGGTCGCCGAGCACGGTCAGGGTCTGTGCCCGTTGGAAGTGCAGGGCCGCGAGCGGATAGCTGACGAACGGTCCGGGAGCGCTGCCAGCGGCCTCGTGGACGTGCTCGGCCTGTCTGAGCGCCGCCAGTGCGGCGTTGGGGTCGTGGTGTGCCTGGACGACCGCGAGGTGGGCCAGTGTGTACGCCCGCACGCCGGCGGGGGCCTGGCGGGCGAGGTCGGCGGCGTGCCGGGCGAGGTCGACGACCCCGCCACCGTGGTCGCCGAGGTCGTAGGCATGGCCGCCCATGGCGCGCAGGGCGATGGCCGTGGTCGCCGGGCTCCCGGTTTCGGCCGCAAGTTCGGCGGCGATGCGGTAATGGTGCAAGGCCAGGGCGTCGTCACCGGTTCCCGCGCAGGCGGTGGCCAGCAGAAGGACGAGCCTCGCCGTGGCCGTGCCGAGCGCGCAGCGGTCGGCGTCGGTGGACTGCGCCCGCAGCCTGGGGGTGACTACACGGGCGAGGTAGGCGGTCAGCGGGGCGCGGACGTGAGCGGGGCCGAGCTTGTGGAGGGCGGCGGCGAACAGCACCGCCATCTCGTCGATGGCCCCCACGTCCGCCGCTGCTCCCGCACGGGGGGTCCGAGGTGGGGCCGTCGGCCGGATCGACCGGCTGAGCCGGACGGCGGCGAGGACCGGGGCGCCGAGAGAAACGGGATACTCGTGACTCAGATCGGCCTCGGCGAGCCGGGCCAGTCTGCGTGCGGGATCGCCGTCCGGGGCGGGAGTGACGAGCTCGGCCGGGGCGCGGGTGAGTCCGGCATCGTGTGCGGTGACGGGGCGGCCGAGCCGATCTGCGAGGACTTCCAGGAGCAGAGCGGCGAGCTGCTGTCTGGGCCGTGATCCGGCCAGCCATCGGGAGACGGTGGATCGTCGGCAGGTGAGCGCCCGGTCGTGGCGTGCGGCCGCCCGGACGATGTGGGCCGCCAGCTGCTGCTGGCTCCATCCGGTCTCGTCCAGCAGAC
Source organism: Streptomyces sp. NRRL F-6131 (assembly GCA_000719695.1). Lineage (GTDB taxonomy): Bacteria > Actinomycetota > Actinomycetes > Streptomycetales > Streptomycetaceae > Kitasatospora. The sequence continues at coordinate 64,932 of JOHN01000041.1, read as the reverse complement.
GGGCGAGACGGGTGTTCGGTGTGGGGGAAACGGTGGAAGACATGGTGGCTCCTCGCTCCTGAGCCCGCAGGGAAATTCACAAGTTCACGACTGGGCGACGCGCGCACCGCGCCGGTGGGCGAGGTCTGTGGTGCCGGCCGGATGGAGGTGCTGCACTGGGACTCCGGCGGGAACGACTCGTCAGCCACCCCGCCCCTGGAATGTGCCAGAGGCATACCCACTCAAGCAACTCCCTTGCCGTGAAAGGGGAACCGCTGTGCCACGAACTCGACGGGACCAGGCTGACGCCCCCGCTCCCGATGCCGTCCCGGACCTGGACGGGCTACGGGCCCTGTCCGAGGCCGAACTGCCCGCCCTGGCCCGGCGCATCCGCTCCTTCCTGGTCGAGCGGGTCTGCGCGACCGGCGGACACCTCGGCCCGAACCTCGGCGCGGTGGAGCTGACGATCGCGCTGCACCGGGTGTTCCACTCCCCGCGCGATGCGATCGTCTTCGACACCGGCCACCAGGCGTACGTCCACAAAATGCTGACGGGGCGGGCGGGTTCGTTCACGACGCTGCGCCGGTAGGGCGGCCTGTCGGGCTATCCGTCGCGGTCCGAGTCCGCGCACGACCTGGTCGAGAACTCCCACGCCTCCACGGCGCTGTCCTACGCGGACGGCATCGCCCGCGCCCACCGGCTGTCCGGGCGGCGGGACCGGGCGGTCGTCGCGGTGATCGGTGACGGCGCGCTGACCGGCGGGATGGCCTGGGAGGCACTCAACAACCTCGGCAGCGCTCCCGAGCGGCCGGTGATCGTCGTCCTCAACGACAACGCCCGCTCCTACGCACCCACCGCCGGAGCGATGGCGGCCCACCTGGCACAGCTGCGCGCCGCCGGTCCTGCCCGGCCGGCGGGCAACGTGTTCGCCGCGCTCGGCCTCGCGTACCTCGGGCCCGTGGACGGCCACGACATCCCGGCCCTGGAAGAGGCCCTGCGCCACGCCCGCTCCCTGGAGGGGCCGGTGGTGGTGCACGCGATCACCACCAAGGGAAAAGGCTACGGACCCGCCGAATCCGACCGCACGGACCACCTCCATGCCGTCGGCGTCCTCGACCCGACCACCGGCACACCGGTCGCGGCCGGTGCCCTCACCTGGACCGAAGCCTTCGGCCGGGCGCTGGCCGAAGCCGCCGGACAGCGGCCCGACGTGGTGGCGCTGACGGCGGCGATGCTCCAGCCCACCGGCCTCGACCAGATGGCGCAGCGCTTCCCCGAGCGCGTCTTCGACGTCGGGATCGCCGAACAACACGCGGTGACGTGCGCCGCCGGGCTCGCGACGGCGGGCCTCCACCCCGTGGTCGCCGTCTACGCCACCTTCCTGAACCGAGCCTTCGACCAGGTGCTCATGGACGTCGGGCTGCACCGCCTTGCGGTGACCTTCGTGCTGGACCGCGCCGGGGTGACGGGCCCGGACGGGCCGAGCCACCACGGCCTGTGGGACCTCGCAGTGCTGCGCTCGGTGCCAGGGCTGCGGATCGCCGCTCCCCGGGACACCGTCCGGCTTCGCGCGCTGCTGCGCGAAGCCCTCGACGAGGTGGGCGGACCGACCGTCCTGCGTCTGCCCAAGCAGGCGACCGGTGCCGCCATCGACGCGGTCGCCCGGATGGACGGCATCGACATCCTGCACCGCAGCGCCCGTCTGCCGCTCGATGTCCTCCTGGTCCCGGTCGGGCCGCTCGCGGCCGCCGCTCTGGAAAGCGCCGACCGCCTCGCTGCCGGGGGGATCGGGGTGACGGTCGTCGATCCGGAATGGTGCTGGCCCGTCAACCCCGCGCTGCCCGCTCTCGCGGCCCGGAACCGCCTGGTCGTCAGCATCGAGGACGCCATCAGCAGCGGCGGCGTCGGCGCGGCCCTCGCCGAGGCGTGCCGCATCGCCGGCGTGGCGACCCCGATCAGCGCCCTCGGCCTGCCACACGCCTACCTCACCCACGGCACCCGTACCGAGCTCCTGCACGAGGCCGGCCTGGACGCCGCCGGCATCGAGCACAGCGTCCGGGCTGCCCTCGGCCTCGACGCTGCGGCAGCACGCTCCCACGCGGGGTGGCCCGCGTGAACCCCGTCGAATCGGGCCTGCCGACACCCGCTCCGGCAGCGCCTCTCGCCCGTCGGCCGACCCGCCGCCTGCAGGTCGGAACCGTCCCGGTCGGCGGCTGCGCGCCCATCAGCGTGCAGACGATGACCACCACCGTCACAGCGGACATCGACGCGACCCTGCGCCAGGTCGCCGAGATCACCGCGGCCGGCTGCGACCTCGTACGCGTCGCCGTCCCTTCCCAGGACGACGCCGACGCCCTGCCCGCCATCACCGCGAAGTCCCCGATCCCGGTGATCGCCGACATCCACTTCCAGCCCCGCTACGTCTTCGCCGCCATCGACGCCGGCTGCGCCGCCGTCCGGGTCAACCCGGGCAACATCAGGGCCTTCGACGACAAGGTCGGCCAGATCGCCAAGGCCGCCGCCGCGGCGGGCGTGCCGATCCGGATCGGCGTCAACGCCGGCTCACTCGACCCGAAGGTGCTGGCCCGGCACGGCTCCGCGACCCCCGCGGCGCTGGTGGAGTCGGCGCTGTGGGAGTGCTCGCTCTTCGAGGAGCACGGCTTCACCGACCTCAAGATCGCCGTCAAGCACCACGACCCGCTCACCGTCATCGACGCCAACCGCCTCCTCGCCGCACGCTGCGACTACCCGCTGCACCTCGGTGTCACCGAGGCCGGGCCGGCCCTCCAGGGCACCGTCAAGTCCGCGGTCGCCTTCGGCGTGCTGCTCGCGGAGGGCATCGGCGACACCATCCGGGTCTCCCTCTCCGCGCCACCCGTCGAGCAGGTCAAGGCCGGGATCCACATCCTCACCTCGCTCGGCCTGCGGCCCAAGCGGCTGGAGATCGTCTCCTGCCCAGGCTGCGGCCGTCTCCAGGTCGATCTGCACCGTCTGGCCGCCCGGGTCGAGGCCGCGTTCGACGGGTTCCCGCACCCGCTGCGCGTCGCCGTCATGGGCTGCGTCGTCAACGGCCCCGGCGAGTCCCGCGAAGCCGACATCGGCGTCTCCTGCGGCAACGGCAAGGGGCAGATCTTCATCCGGGGCCGAGTCGTCGCGACCGTCCCCGAGGCCCGGATCGTCGACACCCTGCTCGAACACGCCCTCCTGCTCGCCGAGCAGCACGACCGCTGAACCGAAAGGAAGCGCGCATGACCACCGGCACCGACCCTGGGTTCACCCGGCTCGAACTACCCCCGTTCTACTGCCCGTTCCCCGTCAGTACCCATCCGCACCTCGCCGCGGCCGAAGTCGGCACCGTCGACTTCATGGACGAATTCGGGCTGTACTGGACCCCGACCCAGCGCCGACGTCTGATCGACGCCGAATGCGGTCGCCTGGCGGCCATCCTGTACCCCTACGGCTCGAACGAACTGCTGCAGGTGTCCAGCGACTACATGCTCTGGGCGTTCGCCTATGACGACGAGTACTGCGACGAGGGCCCCACCAGCCTGCGACCCGCCGAGCACATCGTGGCCTCCAGCCGCATGCAACGCGCGATCGAGTCCCCGGACCTGCCCATCGACGAGTCCGACCGGTACGCGATGGCGATCCGCGACATCCGCAGGCGACTCGACCGGTACGCCTCGCCGCTCGTCGGCCGACGCTTCGCCGAATGGCAGCGCGGCTACTTCTGGATCGAGATGTGGAAGCAGGTCTCCACCCAGCCCTCGCTCAACGACTACGTCATCCACCGTCTCTACGGCGGCGGCGGCATGACCTTCCCGACCTTCGCCTGCATCGTCCCGAACCTCGAGGTCACGGAGGCCGAGCTGGCCGACCACAGGTTCAGCGCGGTCCTGGAGATGGCCGCCACCCTGGGCACCTGGGACAGCGACTTCTTCTCCTACACCAAGGAACGGGCCCGCAGCCGGAGCAAGGGCCACAACCTGGTGGCGACCATCATGCGCGAGTTCTCCTGCTCTCCGCAGGACGCGGTCGAGATCGGCACGGACTACCGGAACCGGGTCATGGGCCTGTACCTGCGGCTCTCGCGCGACGTCGCCCGGCAGGCGTCCCAAGGTCTCACGGACTACATCACGGGCCTGGACCACTACGTCTCCGGTGGGCTGGCCTGGTACTGCTCGAACAAGCGCTACAACTCCACCTCGGGCACCGGCGGCGGGGCCCGCACGTTCGTCGGCGGCGACCTGACCGAGGACCCGCCGGCCGCCCTCGACAATGCGGAGCCGCTCCCGATCCCCTCGATCGCCTGGTGGTGGCAGCACGACCCCGGGCGCTCCCACCGCACCTCCCCGAACCGGGGAGCCTGACATGACCCGAGTGACTCCGCTCGCCCGCCCCGCCATCACCGAGATACCGAGCTCCCGCCCGGACCCCTACCGTGCAAAGGTCGTCCACACCTACGACGACCCGCCATGGATGTGGGAGAAGGCGCTCGGCCCGGACAACCTGCTCTTCCAGTTCGGGCTGTTCGACGAGGCGGAGCTCGCCGAAGGACCCACCGCCGGCTCCGTCGGCCCCTCCGAAGTGCGCCACTTCGACCGCCAGTTGGAGCTCGCCGGCCTCACCCACGCGGACCGCGCGCCGGTGCGGCGGATCCTGGACGTGGGGTGCGGCTGGGGCTCCCTGTCCCGCTACCTCGCCAAGCGCTTCCCCGAGTGCGACCGGATCGACGCCGTCAACATCAGCGGCCGTCAACTGGAGTACGCCGCCGAGAAGATCGCCGCCGACGGCCTGGCCGGACGGATCAACCTCTACCTGTGCGACGGCCAGGACATCGACCTGATTCCCGAGCCTGAGCCGCGGTACGACCTCGCCGTCGTCCGCGGCGTCTACACCCACTTCCTCAACGACGTGTTCGAGACCTCCGTCGCCACCGTCGCCGAACGCGTGCGGCCCGGCGGCACGGTGATCATCTCCGACACCCTCTACAAGGGAGACCTCGCGGGCTATCACTCGGCGATCCCGGACTCCACCGACCGCCTGGCCTGCGGCAACCGCAAGAGCCCCGGCTACTTCGCCCACGTGCTGGAGCAGCACGGCCTGGTCCTGGCGGACATGCGGATCATGCCCTCCAACGCGGAGGTCGTCCACTGGTTCCAGAAGGTCCGCCTCAACATCGAGCGGAGCTTTCCCGACGGCGTCACCGGCCCCATCAGGGAACTGCGCGAGATGGCCGCCAGCTTCTCCGTGTCCCTCGACGAGGACAAGGCGTCCGTCTACAGCATCATCACCCGCCGTTTCGGCTCGTCCAGGCAGGGGTTCCCGCGATGAGCAGCCCGTTCCAGCCCGGTAGCGGCGATGTCGCCGCGATGTACGACCGGATGACCGACGTCTTCGTCGAGGCCCTCGGCGGCAGCATCCACGTCGGCTACTGGGATCCGCACGAGGCCGCTCCGATGGAGACGGCCGCGGCCCGGCTGACCACGATGGTCGGTGAACGCCTCGGCGTGCTCCCGGACGACGGGCTGCTCGACATCGGCTGCGGTACCGGTGGCCCCGCCCTGCAGATCGCCCGGGCCACCGCCGCGAGGGTCACGGGCATCACGGTCAGCGCCCACCAACGTGACCTCGCCGTGACAGCGGCGCAGAAGGCCGGGCTGGCCGACCGGGTCGAGTTCCGGATCGCCGACGCCGCGCGACTGCCGTTCGACGACGGATCCTTCGCCGGCGCCTGGGCCATCGAGTCCCTGCTGCACATGCCCGACCGGCTCGCCGTCCTTCGCGAGGCCGCACGTGTGGTCCGCCCCGGGGGCCCGCTCGTGATCGCCGACGTCTGCCTCCGGGAGCCGCCGCCCGCCGGCGCGGCCGAGGACACGCTCGCCGCGACCGCGCAGCTCTTCCAGGTCGCCGACTTCACTCCGATGTCCCGGTTCGAGCGCGACCTGGCGCTCTCCGGCTGGATCCTGGACGCCCTCAGTGACATCAGCGAGAACGTCAGGGCGACCTACGGGCACCTCGCCGCCTTCCTGCGTGCGGCGGCCGATTCACCGGGGGCGGAGGGCCGGCGGCTCGCCGCCGGCGCGGACGTCCTCGACGCGTTCGGGGCACTGCCCGCCGTCGGCTACGCGCTCGTGACCGCCCGCCGCGCGTAGCAAGGAACGGACATCGTGCCCCGCACCTCGCGCGAACCCGCCGACACCGTGCCGTACGCGCCCGGTCGTCTCCCCCTGCTCGGCCACCTGATCCCGATGGCCACGAACCCGCTCGGCTTCTTCCAGGGCCTGGCCGAGTTCGGCCCGGTTGTCCGCATCGGACTGGGGCCCCGGACCGGCTATGTGGTCAACTCGATACCGCTGGTACGGCAGTTGCTGCTCGACCCGGCCGGCTCCTTCGACAAGGGCGGCCCCGTTTTCGACGCCCTGATCGCGGAGGTGGGCAACGGTCTGGCGAAGTGCCCGGCAGCCCTGCACCACAGGATGAGGCCACTACTGCAGCCGGCCTTCCGCACGAACCTGATGCCACGGTACGCGCAGGTGACGGCCCGGCGGACGGTCGACCACATCCGTGCCTGGAAGCCGGGCCAGATCCTCGACGTCTCCGAGGAGATGAGCCGCCTGACCACCGCCGCCCTCGCCGACGGCCTCCTCACCGACCCCGTCTCCCAGCGCGCCCTGGAACAGATGCAGAGCGACCTGCCCGTCTCCCTTCGCGGCATCGCCGTCCGCGCGGCGATCCCCTGGGCCTCCAGGATCCCGCTGCCCGCCAACCGCCGCTACGACCGCGCCAAGCGGCGCACCGACCGGGCCATCGCCGAGATCGTCGCCGCCAGGGGCACCGACGACCCTCACCAGGACCTCGTCTCCCTGATGCTGGCACCCGAGGCGTCCGACCTGATGGACGGGGCGCTCGTGCGCGCCAACGTCTGGGAGTTCATCACCGGCGGCACCGACACCACCGCCGCGCTGTTGGCCTGGACGCTGCACCTGCTGGTGACCCACCCCGTCCGGTACGCCGAACTCCAGGCCGAGATCGACGGCACGCTCGGGCCCCGGACTCCCACGTACGACGGCCTCGCCGGGCTCCCGTGCCTGCGACGCACCCTCACCGAGGCCCTGCGGCTCTACCCACCGGTCTGGCTCCTCAGCCGCACGACCAAGCACACCACCGAACTCGGCGGCCACCTGCTGCCCGCAGGTGCGGACGTCTACTTCTGCATCGCGGCGCTCCACCGCGACCCCGCGGCCTTCCCCGCGCCCGACACCTTCGACCCGGACCGATGGCTCCCCGGTCGGACCACCCGTGAACAGCGGGATGCCTTCATGCCCTTCTCCGTCGGCGCCCGCAAGTGCATCGGGGACGTCTTCGGCCTCACCGAGGCATCCATCGCCCTCAACGTGATCCTGCAGCACTGGCGGTTCGCGCCGGCCCCCGGATCAAACCCGTCCCCCCGGCCGAGCCTGAGCCTGCATCCCCGCCGCCTGCGCCTGCGGATCCACCCCCGCGAGGGGGCGTCCGCGACCACGGAAGGAGACACGTGCCCCCTGCCATCCACCCCACCGCCGAACTGACGGCCCACGCCAGGTCGAGCATCGAACCGTTCCTGCGGGCAGCCGTGGACGCGCTCCCCCCGCGCATGCGGCTGGTCGCCGGCTACCACCTGGGCTGGTGGGACCCTGACAACAGTCCCGCGTCCGCCCTGCCCCCACGCAAGGCGGTACGACCCGCATTCGTCCTGGCCTCGGCCCGCGCCGTCGGCGACGCGCCCGCCGAAGAGGTCCTCAGCACCGCCGCAGCGGTGGAACTGGTGCACAACTTCACCCTGCTCCACGACGACGTCATGGACCGTGACAGGCTGCGTCGCCACCGCCCCACCGCCTGGACGATCTTCGGGACCGCCGATGCGCTGCTTGCAGGTGACGCCCTGCAGGCCGCGGCGTTCCCGCTCGTCGGGCCGGTCGGTATCGAGGGGAGCACGAGGCTCGCCGCGTGCGTCGCCGAGCTGTGCGAAGGCCAGCACGCCGACCTCGCGTTCGAGAACCTGGACGAGGTGAGCCTGGAATCGTGCCTGGCCATGGCCGAGGCCAAGACCGGCGCACTGCTCGGCTGCGCCTGCGCGCTCGGAGCCCTGACCGCCGGCGCGCCACCCGAGACCGTCGACGCACTCGACCGCTTCGGGCGGGCCGTCGGCCTCGCCTTCCAGCTCACCGACGACCTGCTCGGCATCTGGGGCACCCAGGACCGCACCGGCAAACCAGTCGGTGCCGACCTCGCCGCCCGCAAGAAGAGCCTGCCCGTCGTCGCCGCCCTCAACTCCGGAACCACAGCCGGCCGCCTGCTCCGCTCGCGCTACCGGAGCGACAGCAGTGCTGGCCCCGAGGAACTCGCCCACCTGGTGGAACAGGCAGGCGGACGGGCATGGGCCACCAACCACGCCGCTGCCCAACGGGACCGGTCCACCAAGCTGCTCACCGACCTCATGAACGAGCGTGCCGGGCGGGAACTGCGGGCCCTCGCCACCGCGATCGCCGGGCGGGAACGCTGACCGGTGCGCGCCCCAGAGAATCATCTTGGGCTCTATCGGTCGTTGCAACACCCCAGCTCAAGGGGTGCGATGGACTTCGAGATCCGGGAGGACCGGACCGGCAGAGGGCGTCGGCTGACGCGTGAGCGGGAGGCATACTTCCAGCTCATGCAGCAGGGCTGCAGCAGCGCGGAAGCGTGCCGGATCGTGGGTGTCAACCTGCGGACCGGCAAGCGGTGGCGCAACGGATGGCACTCGCCACCCAACGGGCGGAAGCCGGTACCTCCCATTCGCGTGGAGGTACCGGCTCCCGGCCCGTCCCGCTACCTGCGGGAGGAGGACCGCATCCACATAGCCGATCGGCTGCGGGAGTATGCGAGCATCCGCGCGATCGCTTCCGAGCCGGGCCGCAGGCCGTCCACGATCAGTCGCGAGATACGCCGCAACGGCATGCCTTTGCGCGGGGACGCCTCCCGATGGGCCTACCGGCCGCATGCCGCGCACCGGCGGGCCGAGCAACGACGCCCGCGCCCGAAGCCAGGCAAGATCGGACAGAACCCGGAGCTGAGGGACTTCATCCAGAACCACCTGGACCGGAAGTGGAGTCCGGAGCAGATCTGCCAGGCTCTGCGGGACACCATATCTGCTGAGCCTGCGGCGGCACCGACCACGGACGCGGCCGTCGACCTCGCCGGGCGGGGCCTGGCGGTCTTCGCCCTGCCGCCCGGCGCCCGCCGTCCCGCCACCGGCGGCTGGAGCACGCGATGCTGGACCGACCCGGACGAGGTCCGCCGGCGGCGGCGCGAGGGCGACAACATCGGCGTCGCCTGCCGGGCCAGCTCGGCTTCCTGGCCTGCGACGTCCACCGTGCCCAGGGCGTGGTGGTCTCCCTGCTCGAGTTCGCGGCGGCGCTGCCCGGGACCCGCACTGACGAATGCGACTGTGCCGGCTTCCTGCGCTGCGACCGCCACCACGGGTGACGCCGAGTACGACAGCGGATCGGGTCCGCCACTCCCGGCAGGGCGTGGCGGACCCGGCACTGGCTACGGCGCCTCGGCGGGCAGCAGGTCGGCGGCGAGCAGCGAGGCGGTGGGCGGCGGCGGTGCACATCGCGTCCGGCATCGTCAGGTCGGTCCCGGCGGCCGCCGCTCGGGCGGTGAGTCCAGGGCGAGCGCGGTGTCGGTGGCGAGGGCGGCGCGGTGCTCGGCGGGGGCGGGGTTGGCGGACGCCGAGGAGGGTGAGTTCGGCGAGCAGGTGGTCGACCCGGGAGTCGGGGCCGGCGGCGATCCAGTTGCCCCCGGACCCCGCTCGGCTGACGGCCTCTGCGGGCGAGAGCGCCCCTGACCGACCCTGGGGGGTGGCTCATCCCTGAGGGGGAGCGGCCCATCGTTCGAAGGTACGTCCAGGGTCGGAGTCGGTAGGGACCGTGGGCCGACGGCCCGATGCTCGTCAGCTGTCAACATGTCAGTTGTCGTAACTCACCGGGGTGTTGCATTCGCCCTTAGCACGGACACGGGAAGGTGGACGGGCATGGCGGAACACAGGGGCGGAACGGGTCCGGGCGGTCGCGGGCGCCGGCGCGGCCGCCCGGCCGTGCGTCTGGTGGCGCTCGCGCTGGCGGGCGCGGGCCTGGTGGGGGTGACGGCCCCGGCGGCCGGTGCTCTCGGCACAGCGGGACCGGTCGCAGTGGTGACGGTGACCGCTGCTCAGGACCCGGCGCAGGACGCCGTCGGCCGGGGGCCGCTCAAGGACGTCGACCCCAGGGCCCTGGACGCCGCGGTGCAGGCCATCGTCGACTCCGGCGGCGCCTCGGCCTCACTCGCCCGGGTCGGCAAGTACGGCCGCACCCGGTGGAAGGGCGCCGCCGGTACCGCCGACTACGCGACCGGCGCCCCCGCTTCGGCGACCGGCCGGTTCCGGATCGGCAGCGTGACCAAGACCTTCGTCTCCACCGTCGTCCTCCAACTGGTCGCCGAGGGACGGTTGGGCCTGGACGACCCGGTAGAGCGGCTGCTGCCGGGCGCGGTGCCGAACGGCGCGAACATCACCCTGCGCCAGTTGCTCAACCACACCAGCGGGCTGTTCGACTACACCGAGGACCACGTCTTCGACCCCACGGCACCCGGTTCCCTCGAACGATGGCTGGAGTCCGGCCGCTATACCCGCTGGACACCGCAGCAGCTCATCGCCCTGGCCAACAACCACCCGGCGTACTTCCCGCCCGGCCAGGGCTACCACTACTCCAACACCGACTACATCCTGGCCGGGCAGATCATCGAGCGGACCACCGGCCGCACCTGGCAGCAGGAGGTGGAGCGTCGCATCATCCGCCCACTGGGCCTGACCGGCACGTCCATGCCCGACCACGAGACGGCCGTCCCCGGCCCGCACGCGCACGGCTACTTCGACCTGCCCACCGGCCGTGTGGACGTCACGGACCTGGACCCGAGCATGGCGGGTGCGTCCGGCGCCGGGATCTCCACCACCGCCGACCTCAACACCTTCATCACCGCCCTGCTCGGCAGGCGGCTGCTGCCCCGGCCGCAGCTCGCCGAGATGATGACGGTCACCCCGCAGAGCCAGGGCGGGTACGGCCTGGGCCTGGAGCGGACCACCACCGACTGCGGTGAGCTTTGGGGCCACACGGGCGGCATCCCGGGCTTCAGCACCTTCCTGTACACCAGCCCCGACCTGCGCCGTCAGCTCTCTGTCTCGATGAACGGCAGTGGCCTCTCGACCCCGCTGCCCACCCGGAAGGCCTTCGAGAAGCTGCTAGGGAGCGTATTCGGTTGTGATCATGACGTCCTCGACCTGGCCGGTCGAGGACGTGCGGGCCCGCCTGGCGCGGCGGGCCGTGGGGGTGGTGCGGCCGGAAGTGTGGGCCCTGGATGACACCGGCTTCCCCAGTACCTCAGCCTCGCTCCCCCGCAGCAGCGACTGACCAGTGTGATGCGCCGAGCTCCATGAGGCCGCTACGTCGCCACGCGACCCGTTCGCCCCAGCACGAGGACCGTCCTGTGCGGCAGCGATGCGAAGCGCCGCCAGGTACTGGCATCGCCCTGGGGGCTTCTCGGCGTCGGCACCCGCTTGGGGGTAAGGCTTACCACTTCCTCGAAGCGTCAGAACAACACGCCCTGGTACACGGCGGTGACGGTACTGGTGCCGGTGATCCGACCCGGGGAGACGTTGATCTCCTCCTGGTCGCGCATCCGTTTGAGGAGCGGTATGACCTGGGTCGGGCGATAGACGGTCTCCAAAAGGGCGAACTTCTTGAGCTGGTCGACGCTGCGAGCTGTCGCCACGGTGCTCAGGTGGCCAAGCAGGATGCGGCGCAGCGGTCCGGTGTCCGGTTCGAGTTCGAGGTCGAGGGCCTGCTGGTTGGGGTCCTTGGGGGCGCGGTAGCGGACGCCGGAGGTGGTGTCGACGACCCACATGGCCTCTTTCATCTTCTCCACGCCTCGTTCGTGGCGGGTGCCGAAGATCAGATAGAGGAGGCGGCTGCCTTCGTCGATCATCTCGAAGACCAGGGTGTGCTGGAAACCGGCGCGTCCGAGGGACTCGCGGTAGCGGTCGCGCAGATAGGTAGCCTTCCGGGACGGCGGCTGCTGGAAAACGCCCTGCCAGTCGGTGCCGCCGAAGAAGGCGTTCCCGGCTGAGCGGTGGCGATCGGCCTTCTCGGAGAACCGTACGAGGAAGGCGGGTTGGAAAGTGACCATCACCTCGCTGCGGCGTTGGGTGGCGATGCGTTGCAGCAGGGGGAAGGGGACTTCCGGGCCGCCGAAGCCGTCGAGGAGGACGAACATAGGGTGGTGGAGACTGCCGGTCCGGTCAAGTTGCTGCAGCAGGTCGGGGTGGCACTGGCCCTGGGCGATGTGCACGTCGAGCCGGTCGCCTCGGACGCCGGACGAGTCCACGGCTGCCGCGATGCGGTGTTCCAGCTCGGTCTTGCGCCGGCCGTCCTCCTCTACCAGCACCATCTTCACCCTTCGGGGGCTGCGCCGAAGGGCTCCGGAGAAGACCTGGTGGGCGACGACGGGAGAGCCGGGCTCGCCGCCACGGTAGACGCCGGGGCCTGCGAACCCTTCGGCGTAGGTGACGACTTCGTTGTGGCTGAGCATGATCGGTGCCCAGGCTTGGAGGTAGCGCCGCAGAAGGGCGTGCTTGGCGGCGGTGTGTGGATCACGTGGCCAGATGACGTCCTTCGGTGCCACCATGTGTCTCCCCGGTACGGTGAACCGTCGCTGCCGGTGGCAGGATCACACAATCATCACGGTGCGACCAGGGGGTGTGCACGGCGCACTGGGTCAGGAGGCGGTGATCGGGGCTCGTGCGGGCATCTCGTCCCAGGTCCGGCCGTTGAGGTCGCGGCCGCGGGCCTTGGGGTTGCGGCCGCCCCACTGCTTGAAGAAGAACGGCACGCCGGCCGTCTGGCAGGTGTCGCGGATTCCGGCGACCCACGCGGGGTCCATGGGACGGTGGTGGGGGCCGGACTCACCACCGGCGATCACCCATCCGATGCCCTCGAGATTCAGGCCTGGCAGCGGTCCGAGCAACGGTTCCAGCGAGAGGAACCGGACCGCGGCCGGGACGGCTCGCAAGTCGTCGACACGACCGAGCTGACTCTCGTCCTCGACCGACACCCCCATCCAGAGATTGTCCGGCCACTCCAGCCAGTTGGCGACCCGGCGCAGCCTCACGGATCGCTTCGTCAGTACCTGGTAGGTGTGCTGGGGGGTGTCTGCGATGACCTGGAACACGTCCCGGACGAACGTCAGCGGCACCCGGGCGTGGAAGAGGTCGCTCATGGAGTTCACGAACACGACCCGGGAGCTGTGCCAGCGCCTCGGAATGTCGAGGGCGTCCGGGTGCAGTGCAAGTCCGAAGCCGGGGCCGGAGGTTCGCGAGTCGCCGTCCGTCTGGTACTTGGCGGCGCCCATCGCCTTCAGGCGCTTGGCCAGGGTCAGGGCGTAGCAGTTGTCGCAGCCGGCAGACACCCGGTCGCAGCCGGTGGTCGGGTTCCAGGTCGCTTCCGTCCACTCGATAGCGCTTCGATCGCTCACTGCCGCTCCTCGCCACCGGGCCGGGCCTCGCGCCGGCCGCCACCCGGCGGACGCCGCCAAGCCCCTACCTTCCACTGCGGACACTGCTGGTGTCGAACCCGCTGGCCAGAGCCGTTCTGTTCCCCCGTCCGGCAGGGAGCCGCGGTGGTGACGGGCGACGGCTTCGAGCAACATGGTGAGGGTCTGGCGCCGGGAGACGTCCCCGGTGCTGCAGGTTCCGCGTCTCAGCGTTCACTGGCATCGCTTGACCTGCGGGCCTTCGGGCTTTCGCGCTCATGTCCTCCGGTTGCTTCCGCGGAGCCGTGTCGATTCCTCGCCGATCAGATCCTCGATGACGTCGCCGGCGGCGAGGTGCAAGGGCGGGGCGAGTCCCCGATTTCGGGAAGGAGCCGAGGGAGAGTCCGTCGCGCACCCGGGCATTACCGCGCACCTCTCGCCGACACGTCGGGCCCGCGCAGTACGACCATTGCCGCGTGCCCCGTCGCTCGACGGGGCACCCACCCCGCCGGCCGGGAGGGTTTGCGATCTACCGGAAGGTAGTGCTCAAGTGTCAATCAATAATCTTGTTTGACGATCAATAAGCACTACAAAGTGGTGACTGTCTACCGTCGGGCGCGAGGGGTGGTCCGAGGCAAATCCCAACGGCGGCACGTGCATTCTTAAAAGCTCGACGTAGAAATCGACGGTAGAGGGGGTGGCTTCCTCCGTGCGCTCCAGGATTCTCAACTCCAGTGTCATTGTCACGGTCTGCGCTGGCGCACTCGGGCTCTCCGGGGTCGGTTCCGCCCAGGCGGCCGCTGCAGCCGAGTACCGTATCGCGGTCGCCGACGAAGAGGCCGCCTACCTGTTGATCCGGGTCGCCACCGGGGCCGAGAAGACCGAGCACCTCGGCGCTGTCCTCGGCTCGCTCGCCGCCGAGGTGACGGGTATCGCCGTGATCAGGAACAACTGCTGATGGCCGATGCCGCGGCGCCAGCGCCGCCACTCTCACACCGGTTCCCGCCCAGGCCCAGGAAGCGGCCCTCGCCCTGCACATCGCCGGACAGGACAGCAAGTCATCCGCGCGCTTCGCGACGGTACGTTCCTGTCACTGACCCATGCTCCCGCAGCCTTGGCCGCACTGGTCCGAGACGGCAGCCTGCCCACCACACCCGCCGAGGCCGCGACCCGGCTCGACCAGGGCAACCACGGCATGTTCGCGGCCGAAAGGTCCCAGGTCCAAGCACTGTCCAATTACCAGCCGGCTGGTTTAGCATTCCCAGTACGGCGGCCCACACCGGGCCGCCGGCCAGAGCAGGTGCGCGGCGGCACGCCGGCCTTTTCAGCTGAAATGGCCGGGTCATCGGTTTGATGATTTCTGACCGAAATGCTTGTCCGCCCGCATGGCGTGTACCGCGCTGTCGTACTGGGTGGCGAAGGCCGGGCCGACCTTGTGGATGCGCTCCCACCGCTGGTCGCGCAGCACACCGTCGAGTACACGGGACGCCTCGGTGGCGGCCGCCAGTCGCTCGGGTACGATCTGGTAGGCGGGGGCGGCGGGTCGTCGGTCTCGCCTACCAGCTGACCGACGACATCCTCGGCATCTGGGGCGACCCGGATCGCATGGGCAAGTCCGCCGGGGCCGACCTGGCCGTCCGCAAGCGGAGCCTGCCGGTCGTCGCCGCCCTCACGTCCGGAACCACCGTGGGCCGTCTGCTCCGCTCCCGACAGCGGCGCCGATCCGCGCAACCTTGCCCAGCTGCTGGTCGAGCGGGCGGACGGGCCTGGGCCCCCGAGCAAGCGGCAGGGCAGCTGAGGCTGGCCTCCGGCCTGCTCGCCAGCGTCTCGACGAGCAGGCCGGGGCGGAGCTGCGCGCCCTGGCCGGAGCGCCCGCTCGCCGCGATCGCTGACAAATGCCCCGACCGAACCGCAGCGCGGCGTGGAAGAGCTCTCGGGCCTCCCGGAGCCTCGACGTCCGCATCGGTGGCGTGCACCGACAAGCCACCGAGGGGCCCTCAGCATCAGCCGACGGGGTACGCCCACTCGACGGCCGAAGCTCCGTCGGCGCATGGCTGAACCGTCAGCAGGTACTCGGCGATCTCCAACGGTACGGCCACCAGCGGGACTCCGGAGTCCAGCGGGATACTGACCCGGTGGACCGCACCGAGCGCGGACACTTCGACCACCGCGGTGGTCTCGCCGACGAGGCCGACGGCCTTCAGACTGGCCACGACATCCGGGCGGCCGACATCGATGGGGTAGACGGTGAGCATGGACAGGAGGTCCCCGATGTCGTCGAGCAGGTCGGCGTAGACCAGCAGTGGTGGCGCCTCCCCGGTGATCGGGAACCGGATCATCGGCCTCGGATCCGGGACATCCCAGCCACCTTCGGGGGCGAGGGCGGTGTGAATGTCGTGCCGAGTCGCCGTGGTCGGCAGCAGCACCGGCGCTCCCGGCTTCAGGTTCACCGTGGTGACCAGGGCGAGGGGAACTCCGTCCTCGTCCTCGGCGGCGGGGAAGGCGATCCGTGTCAGGTACCGGCTGCCGCCGATGTTCGCACGCTGGAGTGCCGCGGCCTCCCGGAGGAAGTACCCGCGCTGGAGCTGCCGTTGATCTGCCGCCATGCTCTCGCCCGTCTTCCGTGCGCTGCCTGGTTGGTCGAAGGGTGGCACCCGCCCTCCGGTGCGCGCTGTGTGACCCGCACGCGACGAGGGTGCCACGGAAAACCTGAGGTTCTGATGAGCACAGGCGTCGCACCTCAGTGCAACGCCGGCCGTGGTGCGGGGTCACCGTCACGGGGACGGGGGTGTGGTGCCGGTCGGGCGCCGGCTCATCCGGTCGGTCCGCGGCAACCTGGTCGGCACGGCGTACCGCGCCGCCGCCCTGCCAATCGCATGCACGGTGGCGGTGGCGGGCAACGATCCGCTGCTGCGGACGGCGGACGTGATCGTGCTGTTCGGCTGCCTGGTCCGCCGGTCGTCAGTGTGCCTGCGGGTCGGTGACCTGGCCGAGGAACAACGGCCGGCCGGAGGCGGTGTCCCGGATCAGGAACAGGAACGGCCGGTCGATGCGCAGTTCGGTGGGCCGCTTCGGGTCCGGCGCAACCCACGCCGCCGTCGCACCCGGCATCATCCAGCCCCACCGCATCCTCTACACCCCCAACCTCCCCGGCTGGGGAACCTCGCCCTCGCCCCGCCAGTTCAAGGATCCGCCGTGGGCGCAGAGCTGCCGCCCTCGCGGTCAGCTCTTCGGCGAAGGGCCGGAAGACCACCGGCACGAGGTACTGCTCATAGGCCGCCGGCATCGACTCGGACCACCGCTGGTCGGCATTGGTTCCCGGCACCCTCATCACGGTAGTGCCGTGGCCGGAGACCTCTGCCCCGCCGCCCGCCCTACATCCTGGAGACAGCTCATCCGCGCCGTCGCCTTCCCCAGGAGATGCTCGACTTCTGCGCCGGGCACGGCATCGGCGCCGAGAATCGAGGTGATCTCCGCCGGCCAGTTCGATGTCGACCTTCGAACGGGTCCTGGCTTCCGATGTCCGCTACCGCCTCGTCATCGACGCCGCCACCATCATCGGCTGACTCATGCGGACGCGGACGGCCGGTCAGCCGATCGGGGCGATCGCGTGGCCCGGACGGGCCGGGCAGGTCCATGCGGCGGTGCCGTCGACCACGCCCGCGCGCATCGGGTGCGGATGTCCGGGGCACGGGGGCCGGGCGGCACCGTGGGTCAGCTCGATGACCCAGCCCTGGAGCCCGTCCGCCAGGTGGGCCAGGGCCTCGGCGGGCCGCATGCCGGGCACCAACTGGATCCGGGTCCGGTCGTCACCGAGGCTGGCCACGACGTGCACGCCGGGTTCCAGCGGCAGCTCGTCCGGTGGCCCGAAGGAGAGGATCGACCGGTAGGCCGTGGTCGGGAGGGACACCGGTGGTGGCGGCGGCTCGGCCGGCACGGTCACGACGTCGATCCGGCAACGGCCCTCCAAACCCAGGCTGTTCACCACCGCCTCGGCCCGATCGGCCACCAGGAGCAGAGACCTCATGGGGCGACTATCCGCGAAGCGGCACCAGGCCGCCGGCGAAGGTGAGGGAGCCCTTTCCCGGGCGGCCGCTGCCATCGGCCACCGGCTCCTCCGGAGCGTTCTCGTCCAGGGACACCACGTCCGCCTCCAGGGTGGACGGCATCTCGGGCGTGAGGGCGTCCGGGGCGGGAAGGGCCTGGGCATCGAGCGCCGCGCCGATGGCGGCGACGTCGCTCTCGGGGATCACGCCGCTCTCGGCGTCCGGGTCGAGGGTGACCGACAGGGCCACCGAGGGATCTGTTGCCGAGGTGACGGTGATCGTCGGCCCGGCCGGGGTCTCGTCGGCGTGAGCGAGCGTGGGTGATATCGCTGCCACGCTCAAGCTGACGGCCGCGGCGGCGGCGAAGCGCTTTCCGATCATGCGAAGTCCTGTTCGGTGCTGGTCGAGGCAAAGAGGCAAAGAGCCGGAAGGCCGACGGCAAGGGGCCCACCGGAGGTGATCGTCCGGCGGTGGCACCCCCGTTCCTGGCAGCAAGTCAGGATGGCAGCCGGATCATGAGGTATCGATGAGGTCGAAACGACATCGGATTCCCGTCGGAATTTCTGTGATGCGGCCGGTTCCCGCGCGTCTCCTGAGCTGGAGGAGCAACACGGACCCGCCGCGCAGCGAGTGCTCGCCATGGACCCGTCACCGCGACGGTGCGTGTCCCGTCTCCTCCGCCTGACTGCGTGGCCGGCCCACCGGCCCGCGCCACGAACCCGTTGTCGACCGACCCTCGGGGCGTGCGGCCGTCGCCGCCGATCCCGAGGAGCTAAGGAATGCGCGCATGGCACGCAACGACCTCCGCACGACAGGCGCCGACCGGCGGCCACCCGGCCGCCGGGCAGTCGCCCTCGCCGCCGCCGCGGCGGCCACACTCGTCGGATCCCCGCTCGCTGTCCCCGCCGCGGCCGAGCCGGGACCGGAGAAGGTCACGGACCGCCACGCGGTGGTTCTGGTGAACTTCAAGAACGCCTCGCTGTCGGACGCCAAGGTGGTGCACGAGAAGGCGGTGAAGCAGCTCTTCACCGGCCAGGACTCCGTCGCCGCCTACTACGCCACGATGTCCGACAAGCGGCTGTCCGTGGTGCCGGCGCAGGGCGACGGCGTCTTCGGACCCTTCGACATCGATGTCGACAAGTCCCAGTGCGACCCCGGCAAGATCCAGCAGCTCGCCGCCAAGGCCCTGCCTGCCGACGTGAAGTACGACCACCTGTCGATCGTCATCCCCGGCGGCAATGCCTGCAGCTGGTGGGGTCTGGGCTCGATGCCCGGACCGATCACCTGGTTCCAGGAGGGCGCGATCAACAACGACGACACCACCGCCGCCCTCCACGAGTTCGGGCACAACATGGGCTTCCCCCACCAGGAGCGCGAGCTGTGCCCGGTCGGGCAGTTCACCGGGTGCTCCGCATACGGGAACAGCCACATCACCCCCATGGGCGGCGGCGGTGGCCACAAGGGCCTGTCCTCACCCGAACTCATCGCCAAGAAGTGGCTTTCGGCCGACCGGATCGTCTCGCCCAAGACGACCACGACGGTCCACCTCACCCCGCTCCACGCCCCCGCAGCAGCCGCCGGCACCCGGGCCGTCGACATACCGTTCGGCACCAACGGTGACCGGCTCGTCATCGAGTACCGCCACAATGTCGCGAACACGGTGGACACCGATATCGAGAACCCCGGCCTCTTCGTCTTCCGAGTCGGCCAAGGAAACTACGCCTCGGCAGTCTGCCTCCGCAACCCCGCGGACGACAAGGCCACGATGGCCGGTTCCTTCACGGGCACCGAGCCGCTGACCGACCTCGCCCAGCACATCAAGCTGAGCTACAGCAAGATGACCCCCGACGGAATCGACGTCACCATCGACCTCGCCCACCAGGGCGCCCAGGTCGCCCCCACGACCGGCGCCACCGGGAACCCCTCCACCACGGCGACCCCGGGCCCGACCACCACCAGCGCGGCCCCGATCCCGGCCGCCAAGCCCTCCGTGCCCGTGTCGCCGACGACCGTCGCCGACACGGACGCGGACGCGGCCCTGCACGCGGCGAAGCCGACGGCCAAGAGCCCGACCCGCTCCGGTTCGCCGGCCGCTGCTGCCGCCGCGGCCGCCGCGCCGGCCGCGCCGTCGGCGTCGGTGGCGGCCACCACGGCCGGCCCCCAGCTCGCCGCCACCGGCGGAAGCAGCGCCCTGGTCCCGACCGTGATCGGCACCGTCTTCCTCGGCGTGGGCGCGGCGCTTCTGCTGCGCCGCCGGCGCCGGGCGGCCCACCGCCGCCACTAGGAACCGGCCGAACGGCCCGAACGCGGGAGGGGCCAACCCCTGAGGGGGACGGCCCCTCCCGTCATCACCACCGAGCCGCCGCTACGGTGGGGCCGTTCCACGGAACGGTCCGCCGGCCGGGTGCCCGGCCCGGGGTCTCCGGGCCGGGCACCCGGCCGTTCCTCCGGGCCCGCCCGACCGCCCGCGTCGCCGGGACCGCCACCCCCGGGTGTGCACCGCCATACCCATACCGAATCCGCCGCCTGGACGGCTCGGCCCCCGCGGTCAGCGCGATGAGCCGCACTGCCGTCTTCCGCTACCCCCGGGGCTCCGAAGGGAAAGCCGTCCTCGTCGCGCAGGAAGAGCTGGTCTTTGTCCTGGCAGGCCAGGATACGGCCAGGGACGGGTTGACCGATGGCTGTGCGGCAGTTGTAGGCCTTCCGGCCGGGCTTGGTCCGCAGTTTGCAGGCCGTCCGCTCCGACGACGTGGTGTTGCCGGGAAATGCGTCCGCCGCAGTTGCGGGCGGGACCTGCTGGTCGTGGGAAAGTCGGCGGTGGCAACGAACGTGTCTGTGCCGCAGGTCAGTGGGCTCTTCCCGGCGGCTTCGAGGTTCGTCTCGGAGGCACCGAGGAGGAGGTGGGCCGGATGTGAAGACATGTGCTCACTCTCCCGGCGGTTGGTGCCCTCGCTGCCCGACCCTCGCGGCCTGCGGCGGAGCGGCATGATCCCCAAGGCCGGTTTGTACTCGAGCGCGTAGGCCAGCTTTCCCGGCTTGTCGTGCGGGTACGGCCTGCTCAGCTCGTCGAACTTGCCCTCGTTCCACTCGTCCAGCGCGCCCAGGTCCGCGGCGGTGAAGCCGCTGTCGACGGCGACGTTCTTGGGGAGCGCCGTCATCGCCCGGGTCAAGTCCTCGGCGGCCTTCAGATAGCTGTCGAGGTCGTTCCGGTCCCAGCCGGCCAGGTCGACCGGCTTCGCGTCGCGGACCCAGCTGCCCCAGTAGAACTCCTGGAACGGGAGCGCGTTCTGCTCGTAGTCGATCTCGCGGCCGAAGGAGGCCAGGCTGCGGTACTTGTCGTCACTCAGGCCGGCCATTGCCACGTCGGCAGGCAACTCGTCCACGCGGATCGGATTGCCCTCGGGGCCGCGCAGGTACGCCCACTTCTGCGCCTGCATCCGGCCCAGAAGTCCTGCTGGGTGAGGTTGCTCAGGTTGGCCACCACCCGCAGCCGGACGTGCAGGTCGGCGCCGCCGTCGGGGGTCTCGTAGAAGGACGTCAGCCGGTGGTGCCCCCACCGGGACCGATGACGACCGTCTTCATGGCCCCGACGCTTTCCGAGGTCTCCCCTCCGACCGGGAGCTCGCAAGTGAACGAGGACGGATCGTCCAGGCGTGCTCCGGACGACACGGTCGCCGCCACGGCCCGGCCGTCGGCTTCGCACCAGTCGTCGAACTTCTTGTTCGTCTCGTCCTTGCCGAGGGTGTACCGGCCGAGCTTGTAGTACACCTCGTCATAGCCCACCGACGGCTGGGTCGGGTGCACGTCGCCCATGCGGACGTCGAGCAGGTCACCGGGCGCGGCGCACAGGTACCGCTCGAACGCCGTACCGCCGTCGGTGCGGTTGCAGGAGACCGGCCGGGTGCCGGCCGCGCCCGGGTCGGCGAACGCGGCCGGCGCCGAGGCGACGACGACGGCCAGCGCCGCTCCGACCGCCGATGCCTGGGCGGACGGGAATCTGAGTCGCATGAACACTCCTCGCGAGTAGTGCGGATGGTGTCTGTGACCGTCCCAGCCGCCGACCAACGAGGGACAGCACGACGGGGGCATCCAGGACGATTGGCCGGCCACCCGCGGCTTCTCACGACCTTGTGCATGGTTGGGGGTGCGTCATGCTTGGCAGGTGCTGACCTTGCTGCTCAGGCGGCTCGTCATGTCGGTGGCGTGGGCAACTGACTTGGGCGAGGATTCCAGCTGGACGGTGTCGGTCAGCAGGTCGACCAGGCCGGCGTCGCGGGCCTGAAGGCCGGGTGGGACGCGGCAGCCGCGCTCGGCAAGCAGCGGGCGGTTCTCGCCGACGGCGCGGATCACGGTGGAGCGGTCCACTCCGAACCGGCAGGCCAGCATGTCGTGGCTGACGCCGTGGCGTGGGTGGACGAGCGTGGGTGGGAGCAGGTCGACGAAGACCGGCTTGTCCTTCGCGCCCGCTCCGACGGCGCGCCGGCGCGGACGGTCGACCGGCTCGGCGTCACGCCGGGCTTGCCGTACCGGCCCCAACTCGGCCACCAGGTCGGCGATCACCACCTGCGACAGACCAGTGGTCCGACGCTCCGCTGCCGGCTTTGGAGGCCGCTCCACGCCCGCGACCGGGTGTGGAGCGGCTGCGGATCGTGGACGGCACCCTCATCCCCGTGAGCGACCGCAGCATCGCCGCCTCCGGCCGCGACTACCGGTTCTCCGCGAACGTGCACGTCGTCTTCGACGCCGACACCCGCCTCGTGGTCGCCACCGCCCGCCCCGTGCCCGGCAACTCCGCGACTGCCGACAGAAGGCGACGGCCCGCACCACGCGGCGCAGTCCGTCGCCCACCTGCACAACCTCGCCCAAGCCCGGTGAACCAGCGGGTCAGAGCACACACAGACCTGCCCGCACCCAGACTTCTGCAGCAGGCGTCAGGAGACGCCGGTGCCGGTCAGCAGCACGTCCACGGGACCCTGATCGGTATCGGTGGTGATCTTGTAGCTGTCGGAGAAGTCTCCCGCACCCGGTGGCGTAAAGGTGATCGGCACCGAGATCGACTGGTCCGGGCCGAGGTCGATGCCCTCGGCCAGCGGGTCGAAGGTACTGAAGGTGCCCGTGGGAGCCTTCGCCTTGTGGACCTGGATGGGGATGTTGCCGTCATTGGTCAGGGTGAAGAAGAGCTCCCGAGAGGTGGTGCCGATCGGGACCGCCCCGAACTCCAGGGAGGTCGGAGTGACCGTCAGGTGTCCCCTTCCCTCCGCCGCGGTGGCGCTCAGCGGAATCGAGACAGGGCCCGAGGCGGTGGTGACCGACATTGTGTCCGTGCTCTCGCCCGCGGTGGTCGGCGTATAGGTCACGCTGGCGACGAAGGAGGCGCCCGGCGCGATCACCGTGCCGACCGCGGGCAGGCCGCGGACGCTCCACGGCTCACTCGGCAGGCCCTGGGCGCCGATCGTCTCGTTCTCGGTACCGGTGTTGGTGAACTGCACACTGGCCGAGACCGGCACGCCGGTCGGCCGGTTGGTGAAGCTCACCGAGCCGGGCAGGACGCTGAGCCCGGCCTTGACCGCCGTACCGATCACCGAGAAGCCCACGGCGCCGGCATCGGTCTCCAGGGTGACCATGCCGGGAGTCGTGCCCGGATTGGACGGGGTGAACGTCACCGGGACGGTCAGCGTGTCCCCGGCCGCCATGGTGCGCGGCAGGTTCGGCGTACTGACCGCGAACGGCGCGGCCGTGCCGATGCGGGTGACGGTGAGCGGCTTGGTCGCGGTCACGGTCAGGTCGGCGGTGCCGCTCGCGCCGAGGGCGGTGCCGCGGATCGTCACCGGCTGTCCGGTCAGGGCCGAGGCGGCCGGGCGGCCGAAGGCGACCAGGTGGCCGTCGCGGGTGCCGACGAACACCCGGCCGTTGTCCGTCACGGGCGTACTGAACTTCATACTGTCGCCGACCGGGCCGGACCAGAGGAGGTTCATCGTGCCGTCCGCGTTGGGGGTCCCGTCGTAGGCGTACAGGGCGCCGTTCCGGCCGGTCATGTCGTCCGCCCGCACGAGCCAGACCACCGCGGACCCCGGCGTCCGGCCGGCGGAGCTGACCACCGGTGAACCGGCGGACAGGTGGTGGGAGTTGATGGTGCTGGCGCCGACCCTGGCGAGCGCCGGGCGGCCGGTGCCGTCGGTGCCGAGCTTGAAGGCCTCCAGCGGGCCGCCGTTCTGGGAGAAATAGACGTAGCCGGTGCCACCACCCCAGAACGCCGGGTGGCAGTAGCAGCCCTGGTAGGGGCCGAGGGTCTGCACCACGGCGTCGGTGCCGCCGACGCCCTGCGCCCTGCCGCCCAGGTCGTCGCGGTCGAGCAGGAAGACCCGGCCGTCCTTGCCCTCGGTCACCGCGAGGTGCGGCACCGTCTTGGTGCCGTACTCGTCGGGGATCGCCATGACCGAACCCGAGCCCAGGTCGACGTCGTTCAGGTCCAGCTTGTCCGCGTCGGCGGGCGAGAAGAAGTCGGTGCTCTCGAGCTTGCCGTCGCTGCGCACCGACAGCGCGACCACCGATTCGGCGAGGCGGGTCGGGGCGCTGTCGCCGGGGCCGGCCGGCGGCGAGATGCCGTTGCCGGTGGAGAACAGGATGCGGCCCTGCCCGTCGGCGACCAGGCCACCGCCGGAGCCCCAGATACCGCCGCCGCCCTCCCCGGTACCGGTCTGGGAGGCCCACATCGCGGTCTGCCGACCGGTGGTGTCGATGCCGACCACGTAGCCGCGCCAGTTGCCCCGGTCGCAGATCCCGCCGAACCCGGCATAGACCACACCGTCCAGGAGCAGCAGGCCGGGCCGCTGGTTGTGGTACACGGGGGCGAACGGGAGGCTCGGGTCGTTGTCCGCCGTCCCGCTGATCTCGACCGGGAACCCGGGCTTCTCTTGGCCGGTGGCCGGGTCGAGCGCGTGCATCCACCAGGTCGGCGCCTCGTGGAACTGCCCGCCGTCCTCCTTGGAGGTGAGGTAGACGTAGCCGGACCGCGGGTCGTGGACGGGGGTCGAAGTGATCCCCATACTGGGTGCCAGGTCGGCGCAGGACCAGCTGTCGCCGGGGACGGTCACGCCGGAGGCGGGCCACGGGGCGCCATAGTTGACGGTCCACTTGACGGCACCGGTGGCCGCGTCGATGCCGTAGACGTGGTTGGTCTCGGTGGCGACGACGACGGTGCCGCCCACCACCACCGGCGAGGCGTACACCTGCCCGTCGACGGGGGTGGAGTACTGCCGGCCGAAGTCGGAGGAGCTGACCTGGGCCGGTGTCAGGCCGGGTTCGTCCTGGTCCCAGCCGGTGCGGTAGTTGTCCACGGATATCGTGGCGCCGGCCGCACCGGCGGGTGCGGTCGTGGCGGTGAAGTAGGTCAGGGACGCGAGCAGCACGAGCAGTGCGCTCAGCAGCGCACCCGTCGTTCGTCCGGTGTTGGGCGAAGGCATGATGGGACGATCTCCTCGGTGTATGTGGGGCCCAGGGCCACGGGGATCAACGAGGGTGCTGCCGAAGCGCGTTGAAGCGGAACCCCACCTCGGGCAAGGGAGGCTGAACTGCCGTCAGATCTGCATGGAGGGGGTCTGACGGCGACGCCGCCCGACGGGATGCCGCGCGGTGGAGTCGGATCCGCCCGTGCGGCGGCATCGGAGGAACGTCTCGGGACACCTGGGCGGAGCCAGCCGTCCCTGAATTTGGAAAAAAGATTAACTATGCGGGGAGCGAAAGGCAAGAGGCGTCCGGAGCCGCACGCGCAGGACAGTGCCGCCGCCCTTGCCGATGGCCGCGCCGACTCCCTTGACAGGCGCGAGTAAGGGCGGCGGTCGCCACCACCACGGTCCCCGACACGGCCGGCTCCGTCACCGCTCTGGCCGGCTTCGGCATCCAGTCCTCGGCGAAGGTGTCCGACCAGGGGGAGCAGATCTCCACCCCTGGCTACCAGGCGGCCGGCTGGCACGCCGCGGGCGCCCGCTCCACGGTGTACGCCGCGCTGGTGGCCGACCACACGTACGAGGACCCCTTCTACTCCGAGAACATGAAGACGGTCCCGAAGGAGCAGTTCCAGGTTCCCTGGTGGTACCGCTCCGACTTCACCGTCAACGACGCCTCCCCGCGCAGCTACCTGAACGTCACGGGCGTCCTGTCCGCCACCGACGTCTACGTGAACGGCACCCGGATCGCCACCGCCGACCGGATCGGGGGGATCTACCCGGTCTACGAGCTCGACATCACACCCTACGTCCGGGCGGGGCTCAACTCCGTCGCCTTCCTCGTCCAGCCCAATGACCCGACCAAGGACCTCACCACCGGGTGGATCGACTGGGCACCCGGCCCGGCCGACAACAACATGGGCCTGTCCCAGGACATCACCGTCCGGCGCACCGGCGCCGTCGCGCTCGACGACACCCACCTGAGCACCACCCTCGATCCTTGCCTCCGCTCGGCCGAGCTGACCGTCAAGACCAAGGTGCGCAACGAGTCCGCGAGTGCCGTCACCACCACGGTCAGCGGCACGATCGGTGACATCAGGTTCGGCAAGGACGTCACCCTCGCTCCCCACGAGACCAAACAGATCACCTTCGCTCCGGCCGACACCCCGCAGCTCAGGCTCGCCGATCCGAGGATCTGGTGGCCGGCCGGCATGGGCGACCAGCCACTCTATGACCTCCGGCTGGAGGCGAGGGCCGGCGGCACCGTCACGGACACCGCGCACCGGAGCTTCGGCATCCGCGACGTCCGGTCCTCGCTGAACAAGGACGGGAACCGCGAGTACTTCGTCAACGGCCACCGTCTGCTCATCCGGGGCGCGGGCGAGTCCACGGCCTCCTGCTGCGCTGGAACCGGCAGGAGGCCGCCGACCGCATCGCCTACGCGCTCAGCATGGGCCTCAACACGATCAGATTGGAGGGCCACCCCGAGCCGGACGAGTTCTTCGACATGGCCGACAAGGCCGGCATGCTCATCATGTCGGGGTGGGAATGCTGCAACAAGTGGGCGGAGAGCGGCGACTTCGACGACCGCGACCGCAGGATCGCCAAGGCCTCCATGGCCGCGCTCGCGACCCAGCTGCGCGACCACCCGAGCGTGATCTCCATCCTGATCGGCAGTGACGCCGCGCCGTCGGAGGAGACCGCCGCCGACTACAAGGAGGCGCTGGAGGCTGCGGACTGGACCGGCCCGGTCGTCAGCGACATCGACGGCTCAAGCGCCGCCGGCTACGAGAGCGGCATGGTCTGGACGACTTCGTCCGCAAGTCACAGCTCGCCCAGTACGAGGCGGTGCGGGCCCAGTTCGAGGCGTACGGCCGCAACTTCACCGACGCCTCGAACCCCTCGACGGGTGTCATCTACTGGATGCTCAACAACCCGTGGACGTCCCTGCACTGGCAGTTGTTCGACCGGTACTTCGACCAGGGCGGCGGGTACTTCGGGGCCCTGAAGGCCGACGAGGAACTGCACGTCCAGTACTCCTACGACGACAGGTCCGTCATGGTGGTCAACCGGCGCACCGGCGAGGCCCGGGGCCTGACCGCGCGCGTCGACCTCTACAACCCCGACGGCACCCGGCGCTTCCACCAGGACTCCGCCGTCCCCGCCGTCCCCGCCGTCCCCGGCGACGGCGGCAAGGCCGAAGCCCTCGTCATCCCCGAGAACGTCCCGGGCCTGGACACCACCTACCTCGCCAAGCTCACCCTCACCGACGCCGCCGGCGACGAGGTCAGCCGCAACGTCTACTGGCTCTCCACCCAGCAGGACGTCCTCGACTGCACGAGGGGCAACCTGGCGAAGACCCCGACCACCGCGTACGCCTCCTTGGACGGGCTGAGCAAGCCGGCACAGGCTCAGGTGGCCGCGACCGCGACCAGCGCCGACGCGGCGGACGGCACCACCATGGTCACCGTCACGCTCACCAACACCGGCACCGACAACACCCCCGCCCTGCTCACCGACGCGCACCTGGTCGACGCGGAGAACAAGCCCGTCCTGCCGGTCACCTGGTCCGACAACCAGGTCAGCCTCTGGCCCGGCGAATCCACGACGCAGACCGCCACGGTGCGCACCGCCGACCTCGCCGGCACCGAACCGGGCCTGCGACTGTCCGGCTGGAACACCCCCACCAGCACGGTCCCGGTCACCGCCGCCGCTTCTGGGCAGCGTTAGCGCCCCTGTCCCGCACCGAGGTCCGAGGCACACCGGAAGCCGGCGGCTGCCCCAGCCGCCGGATTCCGGCATTCCTGCGGACGTCCTTCCGAGCGGCTTCGCCGCTTCCGTGTCGCCGCCCCGCGTGGTTCGTCGGGAGGTACGTGGCTCCCCCGGCTGCTCCCTCCGGGGGCTGTCACTCCCCCACGCCCAGGCTGGCGAGCAGGAACCGTTTGACCTCGGTGGCGTGGAAGCGGTCGCGGGCGTGCTCGCGGCTGGAGCACAGGAGGACGGGGGCGTCCGCCGGGTCCTCCGGGAGCCGGCCGTGGCTGCCGCGAACACAGGACGGGTCGGTGGGCACGACCGACATGGTGCCCCGGATGCCGAGCTTCAGTTTGGCGAGGGCGAGACCGGCCCGGACCATCACCAGCGGGTCGGCGGGGTCGAAGAAGAGCTCGGCGGGGTCGTAGCCCGGCTTTCGGTGGATCTCCACGCCATGGGCGAAGTCCGGGGCTCGTTCGTCGTCCAGCCAGTAGTAGTAGGTGAACCAGCTGTCGGCGGAGGAGACGGCGAGGAGTTCACCGCCGCGCGCGTGGTCGACGCCGGACTCCGCCTGGCCGGCGCGGTCGAGGACCTGGTCGACGCCCTCGGTCCTCAGCAGGACCTCGCGTACCCGCTCCAGATCGGCGGGATCGGCCACGTACACGTGCGCCACCTGATGGTCGGGGGTGGCGAAGGCACCGGAGGTCCACGGGTCGAGGTACTCCATGCCCTGCTGGGTGTGGACGTTCAGCAGTCCCTCGCGGCGCAGCACCCGGTTGATGTCGACGGCGCGTCGCACCTCGCTGATGCCGTACTCGCTGAGCGCCACGACCGTGGCCCCGCGGGCACGCAGTTCTTCCACGAAGGGTCCGAGAAGGGCGTCGAGTTCCCGGGCGGCGATCCGGGCCCGGGGCGACTTCGGGCCGAACCGCTGGAGGTCGTAGTCGAGGTGGGGAAGGTAGACGAGGGTCAGATCCGGGTCGTGCCGATCGATGATCCGCCGGGAGGCGTCGATGATCCACCGCGAGGAGGCGATCCCGGCTCTCGGGCCCCAGTAGTCGAACAGCGGGAAGCGGCCGAGTTCGGCGGTCAGCTCCTCACGCAGCTCGGGCGGCCGGGTGTAGCAGTCGGGCGACTTGCGGCCGTCGTAGTGGTAGACGGGCCGCGGGGTGACGGTGATGTCGACGTCGGCACCCATGGCGTACCACCAGCAGATGTTGGCGACGGTCAGACCGGGGTCCGCACGGCGTGCGGCCTCCCACACCTTCTCCCCCCGCACGAGCCGGTTGTGCTGGCGCCAGAACGCGACCTCGCCCATCTCGCGGTCGTACCAGCCGTTGCCGACGATGCCGTGCCCGCTGGGCAGCTCGCCGGTCAGGAAGGTGGACTGGACCGAGCAAGTGACCGCGGGCAGCACGGTGTCCAGCCGCGCGGTGAACCCGCTGTCGGCGACGGCCCGCAGCCGGGGCATGTCGGCGAGGACGCGCGGAGTGAGTCCGACCACATCGAGGAGCACGACGCTCACAGGGAACTCCACCTCTGTTGCGGGAAGGTCGGGAACTCGGCCAGCCCCAGGCGGACCAGTTCCCGGCGGGTCCAGTCCAGCTCGGCCGCGATGCCCTCGACGAGCGCGGCGGTGGTCGCCGGAGGCTCGGGGAGCACGGACCAGGTGTAGGTCTCGACCTCGAAGTGGTTGGTCACGGGCCAGTCGGGCCGGAGCAACGTGGCGAGCGCGCGCCGCAGCTCCGGACGCGTGCTGGTCAGCGGGGGGGCGGGCTCCGCGTGCACGGGGATGTGGAAGTGCGTACGCCACGGGCTGTCGCCGGACATCGCGACCGGGTCGGCGAGAGCCTCCGCCAGGTCGTCCACCCCGATCGGGGGGCGGGCCTGCTGGCGGGTCTGGTGGAGGAATCGCGGCTCGTCGAACGCCGCCAGGGCCCTGCGGGTGGCGGGGTCGCTCGGGCGGGCCGCGTGCAAGGCACAGGACACCTGTGTCTTCGCAACGCCGATGCCGGCCCGCGCCAGCTCGGCCAGGGCCGCTTCCGGCTCCTCGAAGCCCACCGCGAGGTGACAGAGGTCGAGGCAGACTCCGAAGTGGAAGGTGTCAAGACCGGAGAGGTGATGGATGGCCTGCTCGGTGGTCTCGATGACGCACCCGGGCTCCGGCTCGAAGGCGATCCTGATGGTCCGCCCCGTCTCGAGGTAGATGTAGGTGAGTTCCTCCGCGACGCGGTCCAGGTGGCGACGCGCCCGGTCGTGGTGGTCCCGGCTCCAGCCGGTGCGCCATCCGAGCGGGACGGTGGAGATGCTGCCGACGGACACATCGTCCGGCAGGAGCCGCGCCAGGGTCCGGATCAGGTTCAGGGTGTGGTGCAGGCGGTCGGGCGCGGACCAGTCGGGCCGGTACACCTGACGCTTGACCACCGGCTGGTGGAAGCCCCGGTACGGGAAGCCGTTGAGGGTCACCACCTCCAGGCCGCGGGCGGTGAGTTCGGTGCGCAGCTGCCGGGCCCGGTGCGGGGCGGTGGCGAGTTCGGCGGCCACCCGGTGGGCGAGCCAGAGGCCGAGGCCGAGGCGGGGTTCCCCGAGGCGCTCGCGGACGGGGACGGCGTAGGTGTCGAGCTGGTGCAGGATCCCGTCCAGGGTCTCGGCCGGGTGGACGTTGGTGCAGTAGCCGAGGTGGATCAGCTCTCCGCTGCGGTGGCGCAGGCGCATCAGCTGCTCCCCCTGCGTACGGAGTTGCCGGCGAACAGCGAGTCCTGCGCCCGCCCGCCGGGGTCGGGTTCGAGGGCCAGGCGACCGCTCTGCCCGTAGAACTCGGCCGGGTTGCGCCACAGCACGTGGTCGACGTCGTCCTCGGTGAAGCCGGCGGCGAGCATGGCGATGGCGGTGGCACGGGTGCGCAGCGGGTCGCTGTGGCCCCAGTCGGCGGCGGAGTTGACCAGGACGCGGGCGGTGCCGTGGTCCTGCAGGATGCGCACCATCCGTTCCGGGTCCATCTTGGTGTCGGGATAGACGGAGAACCCCATCCAGCAGCCGGAATCGGCGACCTGCGGCGCGGTGACCTCGTTGAGATGGTCGATCAGCACGGTCGCGGGGTCGATGCCGTCGGCCCGGACGAGTTCCAGGGTACGGGCGGTGCCCGCGGCCTTGTCCCGGTGCGGGGTGTGCACCAGGGCGGGCAGGCCGTGTTCCCGGGCGAGTGCGAGCTGGGTGGTGAAGGCGTGCTCCTCGGCGTCGGTCATCGAGTCGAAGCCGATCTCGCCGACGGCGACGACGCGGTCCTTGGCCAGGTAGCGGGGCAGGTCGTCCAGGACGGGCGTGCAGCGGGGGTCGTTGGCCTCCTTGGGGTTGAGGGCGATCGCGCAGAAGTGCTGGATGCCGAACTGGGCGGCGCGGTAGGGCTCCCAGCCGAGCAGCGCGTCGAAGTAGTCACGGAAGCTGCCGGGCGAGGTACGCGGCTGGCCGAGCCAGAAGGCGGGCTCGACGACTGCGCGCACCCCGGCGGCGTGCATCGCCCGGTAGTCGTCGGTGGTGCGGGAGGTCATGTGGATGTGTGGGTCAAAGATGCGCATGGCCCTCTTCCGTGGAGTGGAGGTCGAGCTGGGTCCGCAGGTCCTCGGGGACCGGCCGGCCGGCGGCGGTGCGTTCGGCGGCGAAGGCCCGGAACATGCGGAGCAGTTCGGGGTCGGTGCGCCGGGAGAGGCCCGCCACGGCGTCGAGCGGGATGCCCATGAAGACGCACTTCAGGACGGCCTGACGCCAGGCCGCCCGGTCGAGGTGGCGCGCGGCGTACGGGCCGACGGCCGCGGTGACGAGTCGGGTGTCGTTGGTGCGCAGGGCGTCCGCGACGAGCGGGAGCGCCTCGGGGCCGAGGCTGCGGGCCTGGTCGAGCAGCGGGAGGGCGCGTAGCACGGCGAGCCGTTCGGCGGTGTCGCCGCCCCGGTACAGCTCGTCGAGGGCCGCTGCCAGGTCGGGGCCGGTCACCGTCAGGGCCTGGAGGAGCTGGGCGCGGACCGCCTCGCCCTGCCCGGGGCCGGTGCTGCGCGCGGCGATCGGGAACAGCCTGGCCAGCACCGCGGGGTCGTCGCGGACCTGCGCGACGGCGTCGCGCGTCCAGGGGTGGGCGGAGGCCTGGCGCAGAGCGTTCAGGGACCGCAGGGCGCTCTGCGGCCCGCTGTGCGAGTGCCGGGGCAGCTCGACGGACACCAGTCCCTGGTATCCGGCCTCGGACAGGGCTGCCAGGACGGGTGGGAAGTCGATCTCGCCGTCTCCGAACTCCAGGTGCTCGTGGATGCCGCGGCGCATGTCCTCGATCTGAACGTTGACCAGCCAGGGCGCCGCGCGCCGTACGCACTCGGCGGGTGACACGGATTCGAGGCACTGGCAGTGGCCGATGTCGAGGGTGAGGCCGAAGATCTCGGGGGCGCCGAGTGCGTCCCGCAGGCGTTCATAGCCGTCCAGGTCGGAGACCAGCATGCCGGGCTCGGGCTCGAAGCCGAGCCGGGTCCCGGCGTCGCGTGCGGTCTCGACGAGGGTCGCACAGCCGTCGGCGAGGAGCCGGAACGCCTCGTCGTGGCCGACCCCGGGCTCGGGGGTACCGCTCCAGAAGGAGAGTGCTTCGGCTTCCAGGTCGGCCGCGATGCCTGTCCCCCGACGGAGGAGGTCGAGTCGTCGGGCGCGGCCTGCCGGGTCGGGGTCCAGCAGGGTGGGGGCGTGCTTGCGCCAGGGGTCGAGCAGGTAGCGGGCCCCGGTCTCCACCACGACGCCGAGGCCGAGCGCCGTGAGCCGGCGGCGGATGCGGGCCAGCCGCCGGCTCAGGTCGGGCGCGTACGGATCGAGGTGCTGGTGGTCCAGGGTGAGGGCGACGCCGGTGTAGCCGAGGCCGGCGATCAGTTCGAGCACCTCGTCGAGGCGGTGGTCGGACAGGCCGTTGGTGCCGTAGCCGAATCGTGGTGCGGTCATGTGGGGGACACCTTCCGGGACAGGCGTCTGGCCAGTGGGTAGGCGGCGAGCAGCGGCAGAGCGGCGCGCGGCGACCGGGTGCGGGCGGTCAGCGCCGCCTGCAGCGGGATCATGGCGTGGATGCCCGCAGCGACCACCCGTTTCAGGTGGGCCGCGTCCGGGCGGACGGTCGCGGTCAGCTGGGCGGCGCCGGCCGCCAGCACGTACCCGCCGAGCAGGGCGGCCGAGGCGGCGCGGCGGGCCGGGGACCGATCGGCCTCGGGCAGCGCGCCGGCGCCGAGGCCCACGGCGACGGTGGCGGCCAGTGCGGCGGCCGGGAGGGAGGCCGTCGCGCCGTCCGTCTCCCGGCGGCTGACCGCCGTGATCGCGTAGGTGTGGCAGGCGATCGCGGCTGCCGACGGGAGCGCCCGCCGCCGTCCTCCCGGGCCGGCTCCCAGGAGGACGTCGAGGCCCCGGGACGCGGCCATGGCGGCCGGTCCCAGGCGGGTGCTCTTCAGTTTCAGGTCGTACGCCCAGACGGTCGCCGCAAGCGGCGCGGCGACCGCCATGGGCGTACGGTCGCGGCCCGAACCTGCCAGGGCCAGGCCCGCTGCGGTGAGCAGCGAGGCGGTGGCGAGTGCGCTCCGGGGGCTGATCCGGCCGGACGGGACGGGGCGGTCCGGCCGTTCCTCGGCGTCGGTGTGACGGTCGGCGTAGTCGTTCAGGGCCATCCCGGCCCAGTACAGGCACACGGAGACCGCCGCGAGCCGTACCGTCCGCAGTGTGTCCGGGGGACGGCCCGCGACGGCGGCACCGGTCAGCGCGTCGCCGAGGACGGTGAGCGCCGCCGGAGCTCGGACCAGCTCCGCCAGCGCCCGCACGTCGGTCACCTCCGGCCTCCCCGGTACCACGCGCGGAGCGTCTCGAACTGGGTGACCAGCCGGTGCTCCGCGGGCCCCGTGCTCGCCCGGACGGGGTCCTTGAAGAAGAACGCGAGCTGTTCCTGCGGTCCGACGGCGCCCAGCTGCCGGGCGCGGGCGAGGAACCGGGCCAGGTCGAGGACCAGCGGCGCGGCCAGTGCCGAGTCGACGCCCTGCCAGGTGAACTGCATCGTCATCGGAGTGCCGAGGAAGCCCTCGAAGGTGATGTGGTCCCAGGCGGTCTTCCGTTCGCCCATGCTGGACACGTAGTCGATGTGGGTCCGGCCCTCGACCCCCGTACCGACCATGGCGTCCAGGCCGCTCCGCTTGGAGGCGGTCTTGCTGGCGGCGGCTCCCGGTTCGGCCAGGGTCGCGCCGTCTCCGCCGCCGAGCAGATTGGTGCCCGACCAGGAGAGCACCCGCAGCGCGCGGTGGGCGAACATCGGCCCGAGGGCGGCGCGCACCAGGGTCTCGCCGGTCTTGCCGTCACTGCCGGCGTAGGGCAGACGCCGCTGACGGGCGAGCTGGTCCAGGGCCGGTATCCGGATGCCCGGCGACGGGGTGAAGTCCACGTAGCCGCAGCCGGCACGCAGCGCCGCGTAGGCGTAGAGCGAACTCGGCGGCAACACCGCCGGTTTGGCGGCGAGGGCGTCCTCCAGCGCGGCGAGGCTCTGGTGGGCACGGCGGGCCGGGACCGGTGGTTCGGTCGAAGCGATGTTCACCACCACGACCTGGCTGAGCCGGTTGCGGTCCCGGAACGACACGATGTCCGCGGTGAGCGCCGCTGCGACGCCCGCTTGCGGTTCGCCGGCGGGGCGCCGGACCGCTCCTCGCCGGATCTCCCGGTCGGCGGACTGCAGGGCGGGGGTGACGGCGGGCAGCAGGGCCGGGCTGAACACTCCCCCGGCGGCCAGCTGCTCGGCCCGCTTGGGCAGCGGGGTGTCCGCCACGTCGTGGCCTCCGAAGACCAACTGGCCGATCGCGGGCAGGCCGATTCCGGCGAACTCCGGGAGCTCGCTGACCAGGCCGGTCGGCGGCAGAAGTCCCGCGCCCACGGCGGCGGCGCCGACGACCGCCGTGGTGGCCACCGATCCGCGGGCTCCGACGAACCAGACGCCGACCGGTCCCGGATCCGTCCGGGGGCTGTGGCTCATCTCAGCCCTCCGTTCTGTCGGGCGAGGCGAACACGGCGTCGAAGGAGGCAGTCGGCGGGGTAATGGCGGCAAGCCGGCGAACGAAGGCGACGGCCTCGGCCGCGCCGACCAGACGGTCCATGCCGGCGTCCTCCCATTCGACGGAGACCGGGCCGTCATAGCCGATCGAGTTCAGCGCGCGGAAGCAGTCCTCCCAGGGGACGTCGCCGTGCCCGGTGGAGACGAAGTCCCAGCCCCGCCGCGGGTCGCCCCACGGCAGGTGGGAGGAGAGGCGGCCGCGGCGGCCGTCGCCGACGCGGACCCGGGTGTCCTTGCAGTCGACGTGGTAGATCCGTTCGGCGAATTCCAGGATGAAGCCGGCCGGGTCGAGGTCCTGCCAGACCATGTGGGACGGGTCCCAGTTCAGGCCGAAGGACGGTCGGTGGCCGATGGCCTCCAGCGTGCGGCGGGTGGTCCAGTAGTCGTAGGCGATCTCGCTGGGGTGGACCTCCAGCGCGAACCTGACGTCCTGGTCCTCGAAGACGTCGAGCACCGGGTTCCAGCGCTCGGCGAAGTCCCGGTAGCCGGCGTCGATCATTCCGGGCGTAGCAGGCGGGAACATCGCGACGGTGTGCCAGATCGAGGATCCGGTGAAGCCGACGACCGTGTCGACGCCCAGCAGGCGGGCGGCCCTGGCGGTGTCGGCCATTTCCCGTGCGGCGTTACGGCGGACCTGCTCCGGGTCGGCGTCCCAGAGACGGGCGGGCATGAGGGCCCGGTGCCGCTCGTCGATCGGGTGGTCGCAGACGGCCTGGCCGACCAGGTGGTTGGAGATCGTCCAGACATCGAGGCCGTGCTGGTCCAGGACCTCGCGCCTGCCACGCACGTAGTCGGGATCGGCGAGTGCCCGGTCAACCTCGAAGTGGTCTCCCCAGCAGGCGATTTCGAGGCCGTCGTAGCCCCACTGGGCAGCGAGCCGGCAGACCTCCTCGAAGGGGAGGTCTGCCCATTGTCCGGTGAAGAGGGTGATCGGACGTGTCATCGGAGATCCACTTCTGTTCCGTGCCGAGCGGGTGCGGGGGCGCGTGGGGGTGAGGGGTGGGCCCGGCGCCCGAGGGAGAGTTCGGGCGCCGGGCGTCAGTGGGTCGGACGGGGCGGACGGGTCGGACGGGGCGGACGGGGCGGACGGGTCGGACGGGTCAAGCGAGCTTGGCGAACTTCCACTGCTGGGCGGGGGTGCCGTTGCAGGCGTACTGGTTCAGCTGGACCTCGTTGGCGGGCGAGTTGCCGGGGACGTCCAGGCACTTGCCGCTCGCCACCGAGACGAGCCGGTAGACGTCCTGGCCGACCGGCTCCACCTTCCACTTCTGGTTGGCGCCGCCCGAGCAGCTCAACTGCTGGAGCTGGGCGCCGTCGGCGCCGACCTTGTCGACCGGGACGTCCGCGCACTTGCCGCTGTGCACCGCGGCCAGGGTGAACGCGCCGTTCCCGGCGTCGGCCAGCTTCCACTGCTGGTTGGTGCCACCGGTCGGGCTGTACTGGATGACCGGCGCCCCGTCCGTGGTGGCCTGGTACTTCACGTCGACGGCCTTGCCGTTGCCGGCATTGGTCACCGTGTACGTGCCGCCGGCCTGCGGGCCGCCGCTGGCGGCAACGCCCTTGCCGTTGAAGGTGATCGCGTCCACGTCGAAGGAGTTCGCGGCCGGTGCCCTGAAGACGGCGTACACGGTCCGGGTGCCGCCGGGGTCGGTGACCTTGGCGGCCGGCTGGGTCACATAGGTGTTCCAGCCGCCGGTGGCGGTGACCGGGTTGGTGGAGATGAGC
Source organism: Streptomyces sp. NRRL F-6131 (assembly GCA_000719695.1). Classification (GTDB taxonomy): domain Bacteria; phylum Actinomycetota; class Actinomycetes; order Streptomycetales; family Streptomycetaceae; genus Kitasatospora. The sequence goes on along the minus strand of JOHN01000041.1, from coordinate 28,309 downwards.
GGCCCGGTCGGCGAGTCGGCGTGCAGCTCGATCGAGCCGCCGGTGCTCGTCGGGGCGGACACCCGGAAGGCGACCGAGTCGATCCCGGACAGGTTCAGCGGCGCGAAGGAGACCCAGTCGTTGTTGGAGATGTCCCCGATGCGCCTGCCGCCCTCCGCTCCGGGCTCGCTGACGACGCGCGTGCCGGACTGGCCGCTGTAGTACTCGGCCTGCAGGTGCTTGGGCTGGAGCGTGATGCTGGTGCTGCCGGACAGTCCGCCCCGGTCGGTGTAGCTCGCGGTGAGGACGAAGTAGATGTTGGCGTCGCCGTCGTGACCGGAGGCGCTGGTCTTGATCGTTCCGGAGCATCCGGTGTACTGGCCGACGTCGTGGGTGTGGGTGTGGTCGTGGCCGAGGCCCGCGATCACCTTCACCTTGGAGCAGTCCACGGTGCCGTCCTCGGGGTCGGTCACCTTGACCGTGTACTGGATGGTGTCACCGAAGTCGATCACGCCGCCGTCGGGCGGGCCGGTGAAGGCGACGGTGGGCCGGGTGTTGCCGACCGTGACGGTCACGTTCACACTGGCCGCCTTCCCGCCGACGTCGGTGACGGTCAGCCGGGCGGTGTGGGTGCCGTTGGTGGTGTAGGTGTGGGTCGGGTTGGCGGCGGTGGAGGTGCCCCCGTCGCCGAAGTCCCACCGGTAGGTGACGGCGTCGCCGTCGGGGTCGACGGAGCCCGCGGAGGAGAAGGTGACGTTCAGCGGCGCCTGCCCCGAGTCCGGGGTCGCGCTCGCCTTGGCCAGCGGTGCGCGGTTGCCGGCGACGTAGTCGATCCGGTAGATGCCGTCGTCGGTGTTGGCGTGGCCGAAGCCGTTGCCCCACTCGGCCACGTACATCGCGCCGTCCGGACCGAACTTCATGTCGATCATCCCGCGGGGGTCCAGCTTGGCGGCGAACGGACTGATCTTCAGCAGGTCGCCCGAGGAGTCGGTGCGGAACTCCTTGACGAAGTTGCGGCTCCACTCGTAGAAGAACGGCGTCTTGTCGAAGTACTCGGGGAACTTGCGGTCCGAGGTGCTGGCCGCGTCGTAGTGGTAGAAGGGCCCGCCCATGGGGGCGGCTCCTCCCGCGACGTCGATCTCGGGGAACTCCGCCGAGGCGTGGTAGTTGTACCAGACCGTCGCGGGCTTCGCGGTGGGCAGCTGGGTCAGCCCGGTGTTGTTGGGCGAGTCGTTGACCGGTGCCGAGCAGTTGAACTTCGCGCCCGAGGCGCCGGTGGCGAAGTCGTAGTCGTTGTACGGGATGTTGTTCCCGACGCAGTACGGCCAGCCGTAGAAGCCCGGTTCCTTGATCAGGGTCCACTCGACGGTGCCCTCGGGGCCGCGGTTGGCGTTGGGGCCGCCCGCGTCCGGGCCGTAGTCCGCCGCGCCGATCCAGCCGGTCTCCTTGTCGACCGAGAACCGGAAGGTGTTGCGGAAGCCCATCGCGTAGATCTCGGGCCGGGTCTTGGCGGTGCCGGGTGCGAACATGTTGCCCGACGGGATCGTGTACCCACCGGCGGCCTCGGGGTGGATACGAAGGATCTTGCCGCGCAGGTCGTTGGTGTTCGCCGACGAGCGCTGGGCGTCGAACTTCTCCCGCCCCGGCCGCTCGTCGATCGGGGTGTAGCCGTCGGAGGCGAACGGGTTGGTGTCGTCACCGGTGCCGATGTAGAGGTTGCCCCCCGGGCCGAAGGCGAGGTTGCCGCCCGTGTGGCCGGGCTCGTCGGTGTTCCGGAAGTCCGGGACCTCGATGACGGTCTTCTCACTCGCCGGGTCCAGGGTGTCGTCCGCCCTGACGGTGAACCGGGAGACCCGGTTGACCTCGGCGGTTCCCTTGGGCGAGTAGTTGACGTAGATCCAGTGGTTGGTGGCGAAGTCCGGGTCGAGCACGAGGCCGATCGCGCCGCCCTCACCGCCGTCGTACACCTCCAGCTTGCCCGAGAGGTGGGTCTCGGGCGCGCCGTCGTGGGTGTGGATGACGTTCACCGCGCCGGAGCGGGACAGGTAGTAGACGTTGCCGTCGGGCGCGACGTCCAGTTGCATGGGCTGGTCGGGCGCACCGTCCAGGGTGACCTTCTGGAAGCGGTTGGTGACGGTGCCTCCGCAGTCGCCGGGCGCGGCGCCGGCGGCCCACTTGAGGCCGCCGAGCAGGTGCTGCTTGAACAGCGGCTCCGAGTAGGAGGACGCCTCGTGGCCCATGGCGGTGGCCCAGACCTTGCCGCCCTCGGTGTCACGGCACCAGGAGATCGGGTGGTCGGGCCCCATCTTGTTCGGGCCTGCGTCGTAGGTCGACTCGTCGGCGGTGACCAGGACGTGCACGTCGCCACGCGCGTTCTTGTCGAAGTTGTACCACTCCTCGCTTCGCGTCCAGCGGTCCGGCAGGCCCTTGGTCGAGGGGTGTGCCCGGTCGGCGACCTTGGCGGTGCCCTGCACGATGGAGGAGTGCTGGGTCATGTGGGCGCCGCCCATCAGGACCTGGTCCCACCAGGGGAACTGACCCTGGATCTTCATGTCGGTGGCGTTGTGGACGGCCATGATGCCGTGCCCACCGCGCACGTACTCCTGGACGGCCTGGCGCTGGGCGTCGGTGTCCCAGACCATCCCGGAGGTCTGGAACATGATGACGGCGCTGTAGGTGTTCAGCGTCGCCGTGTTGAAGACGGAGGCGTCCTCGCTCCGGTCGACCTGGAAGTTGTTCTCGGCGCCGAGCTGCTGGAACATCCGGACGCCGGCGTCGATGGAGTCGTGACGGTAGGAGCCGTCGGCGGTCTTGGTGAACAGGAGCACCTTGTACGCCGGGGCGGCCGCGTGGGCCGCCGGCAGCTGGACGAAGGTGAGCGCGAGTACGGAAGCGCTGAGCGCGGTCAGCACGCGCCTCAGCCGGTGTCGTTGCACTGTGGATCTCCCGGGTGATGGGGGAACACGGGGGGTGGACCAGTGCGCTGTTCAGAGGGAGCGGAGGAAGGCGAGGCCGTCCTGGGCGAGGGCGTCCGGACCGGCGGCCAGGGGCCGCCAGATGGACGCCGCCGTGGCGATCGCCTGGTTGTCGGGAGTGAAGGACTCGATGACCAGCGGGCCCCGGTACCCGACGTCCCGCACGGCGTCGTCGAAGCCGGGCCAGTCGAAGTGGTCTGCGCCGGGGGTGCCGCGGTCGGTGCCGCAGACCTGGAGGTGGACGAGCCGGTCACCGGCCGCCCGGACGGCCTGGTTCGGGCTCCTTTCTTCGATGTTGAGGTGGTAGGTGTCCAGGGCGAGGCCGCAGCCTTCGGGCAGGGCCTCAAGAGCCTGGTCGACGGTGTTGATCAGGCTGGTCTCGTAGCGGTTGAGCGGCTCGACGCCGATCCGCACCCCGCGTTCGCCGGCGTAGTCCACGACCGGCTTCAGGTTCTCCCTCAACTCGGCGTAGACGCCCCGGCGTTCATCGGCCTCCAGGCGCCAGGTCCGGCCGACCGAGGCGTAGGCGGGGCCGCTGACCACCGGAGCTCCGACGGTCACGGCGACGTCCACGCAGTGCCGCAGGTAGTCCTGGGTCTCCCGGACGGTGTCCAGCGACGCCTCGACGAGTTCCCGGCCGGGGGCCATCACGAGGACGACCGAGGCAGCGAGGCCGTGGGCGCGGAGCAGCTCGGCACCGGAATGGGGGTCCCACTGGCCGGGCTGCTCCACCGGGAGCTCGATCACGTCGAACCCCAGGGCGGCGATGTGCGGAGCCAGCCGGCTGAGGGCCTCGTCCGTCAGGGGCGAGGTCCACACCCAGGTGTTGACGCCGATCTCCCGCACTACTTGCCTCCCCAGGTCTGCGGGTATCCGGGCAGCGTCTCGCAGCCGCACAGCGCGTAGTGCAGCGGCGGCATGCCGGGCTTGAGGTAGGTGTTGAGGCTGTCCTGGGTGATGGTCGGCTGCGGCAGGTTCCAGACCTTCGGGACGCTCTCACCGTTGAGGATCTTCAGCGCCGCGATGACCGGGGTGCGCCACTGGTAGGTGGGGTAGGTCGGGGCGATCGCCGTCAGCTTGGAGTCCTTCCACTTCTGCAGGAAGTCCTGCTGGTCCTCGCCGTTGATGGGCGGGACGGGCTGCCCCGCGTCCTCGAAGGCCTCGACTGCGGCGACGGCGGTGGCGCCGGCGTCCATCCAGACACCGTCGATCTTGCCGTGGCGCTGGATGTAGTTGCTGACGATGCTCTTGGTCTTTGCGGCGTCGCCGTCGGTGAACTCCACACCCACCACGTTCAACTTGCTCTTGTCGAAGGCGAGCTTCGCCGCAGACCACCGGGTCTCCAGGACGTCCACGCCGGGCAGGATGCGCAGGGCGAGGATCTTTCCGCCGGGCTTGACCTGCTGGGTGAGGAACTCGGCGCCGTCGGCACCGAAGGCGTACCCGCCGATCGGCTTGATGAAGGTGACCGGGCAGTCGGTCTGGACGCCGCGGTCGAACACGATCACCGGGATCTTCCCGCAGGCGGCCTTGACGGCCGGGGTGAGGGTGGCGGTGGTGTTGGGCGAGACGATGAGCGCGTCGCAGCCCTTGGCCGTCAGTTCGGCGATGTCGGAGATCTGCTTGTCGTCCTTGCCTTCGGCGTCCAGGGCGGTGAGCTCGCCGATCTCCGGGTGCAGCTTGGCCTCGGCCTGCATGCTCTTCCAACCGACCTGCCGCCACGGGTTGTTGGTCGCGGCGTTGGAGAAGCAGAGGTGGTACTTGCCGCCCGCCTTCTTGTACTGGGCGGTGTCGACCGGCTGCGGGTCGATGGCCTGCTCCCACGGCTTGTCGGCGGGGCCGGTCGCCGTCTTGGTGCGCATCGCGAGCTGGGCGTCGTAGTCCGCCTGAACGAAGAACTTCGACTGGTCGCCGGTGTTGCCCTGCGCTCCGGCGGAGGCGGAGGACGAGGACGAGCCGCCGGGCTTGTCGGTGGAGCAGGCCGCCAACGGGATCAGTACGGCGAACGCGGCGGCGGCGAGGACACGTCTGTGGGTGAGGAGCATGGATGGTCCCTTAAGCGGTGGTGGAGGGAGAGGAGGAGCGGGTGAGGCGCCGCGGGAGCTGGATGGTTCCGAGGGCGACGGCGACGATGAGGATGGCTCCCTGCACGGTGAACTCCAGCGCCCCGGAGATGCCGTGCAGGTTGAGCAGGGTGAAGAGTGCCTGCAGGGTGAAGGCGCCGGCGATGGCCGCCACGACCGAGCCCCGGCCGCCGCCGAGCACGACGCCGCCGAGTACGACGGCGGTGATCGCCTGGAACTCCAGGCCCTGTCCGACCTTGGCGGAGACGCCGGCGAACCCCCCGAGCAGGATCGCGCAGACGGCGGCGGACAGCCCGGAGAGGACGAACGCCGTGGTCCTGACCCGGTGGACGCGGACACCGGACAGGCCGGCGGCGAGGTGGTTGTCGCCGGTGGCGATCAGGGTCCGACCGAAGTTCGCCCGCATCAGGAGGACCACGGCAGCCACCGCGACAACGAGGATCAGCACCGACCACGGCACGTCCCCGACGACGGTGCCGCGACCGAACTGCCGGAACTGCTGGGACAGTGCGCCGCGCGGGGCACCGTCGGTCCACAGGAAGACCGCTCCGGAAAGGATCAGGAGCATGCCGAGGGTAACGATGAAGGACGGTACCCGCAAGAGGGTGGTGATGAGTCCGTTGACCAGTCCGACCAGCGCGCCGAAGGCGAGCAGCAGGACGATCACCGGCCAGGTCGCGCCGGCGTCACCGTCGATCAACCGGGCGGCGATCACCACCTCGGCGGTGACCAGCGAGCCTACGGACAGGTCGAACTCGCCGGAGACGATGACGAAGTACTGGCCGGCGGCGAGGATCGCCAGCGGGGCGGCCCGTTTGACGAAGGCCAGGAACCCGTCGACCTCGAGGAAGTGCGGGTTGGCGGCGGCGATCAGGACGAGCAGGACGGCCAGCACGCCGAAGATGGGCAGGTTGCGTCTCATCGGGCACGCCTCCGACGGGCGTAGATCGCCAGGGCCGCGATGAGGACGACACCGCGGACCACGTTCTTGGCGAAGGAGTTGATTTCGAGCTGGTTGAAGATGCTGTCGAGGACGGCCAGCAGCAGGACTCCCCCGACGGTGCCCGGGACGCCCCCCTTCCCGCCGGCCAGGGCCGTGCCACCCAGGACGACGGCCGCGATGGACTCCAGGTCGTAGCCGCCGTCGGTGCCCACGGTGGGCGCGCCGGCACCGAGCCGGGCGGCGAGCAGCAGTCCGGCGGCGCCTGCGGCGAGCGAGCAGAGCACGTGGGTGGCGACGACGACGCGGCTGGTCCGCACACCCGACAGCCGGGCGACCTCGGGGTCGCCGCCGACGGCGAAGATCCGGTAGCCAAGGCTGGTGCGGCGCAGCAGGAACCAGGCCGCCGCCGCGATCGCGAGGCAGAGCAGGGCGGCGACGGGCACCGGGCCGATCCGGTCGTAGCCGAGCTTCTGGAAGGACTCCGGGACGCTGCCGGCGGGGCCGTCCCACTGGTTCTCCAGGATGCCCTTGATGACCAGTGAGACGCCGAGCGTGGCGATGAATGCGTGGACCTTGAGCCGGGTGATGACCAGTCCGTTGACCAGGCCGGTCAGGGCGCTGACGCCCAGGACGGCACCGATCGCCGGGAGGACGCCGTATTCGGCCATGGTCTCGGCCGCGACGAGTGAGCAGAGGCTGATGAGGTAGGCCACCGAGAGGTCGAGCGAGCCGGCGAGGATCGCCAGCGTCTGCCCGACGGCGACGATGCCGAGGGCGGCGGAGCGCTGCTGGATGCCGACGATGTTCTCCTGGCTGAAGAACTGCCCGCCGTCGATCGTGAAGAGGATCCAGCCGATCAGGACCAGGACGCCCAGGGCGAGGAAGACGGGCCTGGCAGGACTGTCGGCGGCCAGGTTGCGCACGACGGTTCTCTTCCTCGTTGGCGGAGGGGCGGCGAGTTGCTGGGTCATGATCCGGCTGCCAGGTGCATCACGGCTTCCTCCGAGGAGCCTGCGGGCAGGTGGCCGGCGATCCGCCCGTCCCGCAGGACGACGATCCGGTCACTCATGCCGATGAGTTCGGGAAGCTCGGAGGAGATCATCAGGACGGCCATGCCGTCCTCGGCGAGTTCCCGTACGAGTTCGTGGATGGCGGCCTTCGCACCGACGTCGACGCCCCGGGTGGGCTCGTCGAAGAGCAGGACGCGCGGGGCGACCGTCAGCCACTTGGCGAGGACGACCTTTTGCTGGTTTCCCCCGGAGAGGAGGCGCACCTCCTTCTCGGGGCTCGGCGGGGCGAGGCGCACCCGCTCCAGCAGTTCGAGCACCGGGGCGGCGACGCGGCCCCTGCGGGTCCGGGAGACCAGCAGAGCGTTGTCGCGCACCGACTGGTGCAGGACCAGCCCCTCGGACTTGCGGTCCTCGGTGACCAGACCGATGCCGGCGGCGATGCCCTGCTGGACGGAGCCGGGGCGCTTCGGGGTCATCTCACCCCGGGTGAAGGGCTCGGCGCCGAACAGGGCCTTGGCGAGTTCGGTGCGGCCCGCGCCCTGCAGCCCGGCGAGGCCCACGATCTCGCCGGCCCGCAGGTCGAGGTCGATGCCGTCGAGCTTGGCGTTACCGCCGCCGCGCACCGAGAGCAGCACCTCGCCGGCCGGGCCGGTGGCTCGTGCCGGGTAGTAGTCCGTCAGTTCGCGGCCGACCATCAGCCGGACCAGGTCGGCGGTGGAGAGCTCGGCGGTCGCGACGGTGGCGACCTTGGCGCCGTCCTTGAGGACGGTGACCCGGTCGGACAGTTCGAAGATCTCGCGCAGTCGGTGCGAGATGTACAGGACGGCGATGCCGCGCTCGCTCAGCTGCCGCACCAGGCGGTACAGCAGCTCGACCTCGCTCTCGGCGAGCGCGGCGGTCGGCTCGTCCATGACGACGATCCGGGCGTCGACCGAGAGTGCCTTGACGATCTCCACGACCTGCTGCTGGGCCACCGACAGGCGGCGGACCAGGTCGCGCGGGCCGAAGGAGTCCTCGCCGAGCTCGTCCAGCAGCCGGGCGGTGGTCGCCTCCATGGCCGCCCGGTCGACAAGGCCGCGGCGCACCGGCTCGCGGCCGAGGAAGACGTTCTCGGCGACGGTCCGCTCGGGCAGCAGGGTGAGTTCCTGATAGATGATCGCAACGCCGGCCCGCTGGGCGTCCAATGGGTGCTTGAAGGCCACGGTCCGGCCGTGGAGTTCGATCGTCCCCTCGTCGGGGGTGTGCACCCCGGCGAGGATCTTCATCAGGGTGGACTTCCCGGCGCCGTTCTCCCCGATGAGGGCGTGCACCTCACCGGCCGTCACGTCGAGGTCGACATCGGTCAGGACCCGGGCACCGGGGAAGCTCTTGCCGATGCCCGTCATCCTCAGCACGCGACCCACCCGCCCCCGTCGACGGACTTGAGGATCGCGTCCGTGATGACGGCGGCCCGCGCGCCGTCCGCGAAGGTGGGCAGGCCCTCCCGTTCCTCTCCCGTGATCGCGGCGTAGGCGTCGGCGACGAAGGCGTCAAAGCAGTCGTGGAAGCCCTGCGGGTGGCCGGCCGGGAGCGGGGAGTACGGCTTGGCGGCATCCGAGAGGGTCATCGGATCGCGCACCAGGGCCTGGGAGCCGCCGCGCCCGCCGAGCCAGAGCCGCTCCGGGTTCTCCTGGTCAAAGGCGAGGCTGCCGGAGGTCGCGGAGATCTCCAGGAAGAGCCGGTTCTTGCGGCCGGGGGCGACCTGGCTCACCGCGACCGCGCCGAGCGCCCCGGAGGCGGTGGCGAACTGGACGGTGGCGAGGTCCTCGGTGAGGACCGGTCCGCTGGCCCGGTCGACGACCACGGAGGTCTGCGCGCAGACCCTGGTGACCCGGTCCCCCGTCACGAACTCGACCAGGTCGAACCAGTGGGAGCCGATGTCACCGATCGCCCGGCCGGGCCCGCCCTGTTCGGGGTCCACCCGCCAGTTGTCGTCGGTCGACTTCAGCAGCCAGTCCTGGAGGTAACTGCCCTGGACCAGGCTGACCCGGCCGAGGTCGGCCAGCCGGGCTCGGGCCTCACGGACCATCGGGTGGAAGCGATAGACGAAGGGGACGGCGGCCACCGTTCCGGCATCCCGGGCCTGACCGGCCATCAGGGCTGCGGTCGGGGCGTCGGTCGCCAGCGGCTTCTCGCAGATCACGGCGAGGCCCGCCTCGAGTGCCTTCACGGCGATGGGGGCGTGCAGATGGTTGGGCGTACAGACGTGCAGGACGTCGATGAGACCGGACCCGATCAGCTCCTCGGCCGACTCGAAGGCCTTCTCGGCGCCCAGGGCCTGGGCGCCTTCGACTGCGGCATCCATGGTCACTCCGGCGATCCCCACCAGGCGCGCGCCGGCCTGCCGGACCGCTCGGGCGTGGATCCGGCCGATGAAGCCTGTTCCGACGATACCTGTTCTGACTTCCGCCGATGTTCGTCGTATGTCGAGCATGTTTCAGATCGTATGGACGACTTATGCCGAGGGTCAAGCAAAAGTGCAAGACTCGATATGATTAGTCCGCCGCCTCCGAGCGGCCCCCGAACTGAGGAGACGTGGAGTTGATCATCGAACCGGTGGGCGCAGGTGCTCTTCTGGCGATCCTGCGCGACGGCCGTGCCCGCACCCGCACCGAACTGGTGCAGCTCACCGGCCTGGCCAGGTCCACGGTGTCCCAGCGGCTCGACGCGCTCCTCGACCAGCAGTGGATCGTCCCGGCCGGCGACGCGATCTCCTCCGGCGGCAGACCCGCGGTGGCGTTCACCTTCAACGCGGGCGCGAGGATCGTCCTGGCCGCCGACCTCGGTGCCACCCACGCGCGGATCGCCGTCACCGACCTGGACACCCGGATCCTGGCCGAGCGCGGACAGGACATGCCCATCACCAAGGGGCCGGAGCACGTCCTGGGCTGGCTGGTCGAGGAGGTCACCGATCTGCTCGCCGAGACCGGCCGCAGCCTGGCCGACGTCTGTGGCGCCGGAATCGGGCTCCCCGGGCCGGTCGAGCACTCCACCGGGAGGCCGGTCAACCCGCCGATCATGCCCGGCTGGAACGGCTTCGACGTCCCCGGCTGGCTCGAACCGCGGCTCGGCGCACCCGTGCTGGTCGACAACGACGTCAACATCATGGCGCTGGGCGAGCACTGGGCCGCCAGCCCCGAGGTGGAACACCTCCTGTTCGTGAAGGTCGGCACCGGGATCGGCAGCGGCGTCATCACCGAGCACCGCCTCCATCGGGGCGCCCAGGGGGCGGCCGGCGACATCGGCCACATCCGGGTCGCGTCCGCCACCGGGCAGGCCTGCCGCTGCGGCAACACCGGCTGCCTGGAGGCCGTGGCCGGTGGCGCGGCCCTGGCCGCCGAACTGACGGCCAGGGGCACCGAGGCCGCCGACGGCCGCGACGTGGTCAAGCTCGTCCACGCGGGGAACCGGGCGGCGGTCCAGCTGATCCGCCAGGCCGGCCGGGACATCGGCGACGTCCTGGCCGCGCTGGTGAACTTCTTCAATCCGGGCGTGATCATCATCGGCGGCGACCTCGCCGACGCCGGCGAGCATCTGCTGGCCGGCGTCCGGGAGGTCATCTACAGCCGCTCGCTCCCGCTCGCCACCCAGCACCTCACCATCCGGGAACGCGAACTCGGCGACCACGCCGGTGTCATCGGCGCCTCCGTCATGATCATCGAACACGTCCTCAGTCCGACGGCGGTCGACCGGTCGGTCGCGCCGACCGACGCCGAGCGGTAGCACCGGCATCAGGACCAGCCGCTGAAGCGTGGAGAACGTGAGCATCTGGGCGGCTCTCGGCTCGGGTGGGCGTTCCGGGTAGGACCGGGCCCACTGATGACATCCCTTGCCCTCGGAGATGCGCGGCCACAGCGGAGGTCACAGAAATCCGCCGACACCACCCCCCTCCATTGACATCCGATGTCTGCGCTCATAGGTTCGCCAATACGCTCCGAATGTTCTCCACCTGGGCTCATAGGGCTTGCATGAACGAGCAAAACATCCGATCATCTCTCGATAGGAGGGCCGTATGTCGGACCGTCAGCCGCTCGACACCGGATGGGACGCCCCCAGGGCCCCGGGGGCCCGGCCGACTCGCGCACCGCAGCGCCCGATGTAACGTCCGAACCGCGCCGGTGAACGGCCGCGACCGGGGCGTGTCCGGCGGATCCTGCCGGACACGCCCCGGCTGGAGGCGAATGCGACACCCCTGTCGCCGGCCGAGGTCGAGGTGGACGCCCGCCGACCTCCTGGTGTGTCCGACCTCGACGGGTGGCCGGATCTCCGGCGGAATTTCGGTGACTTCGGCCCCCGCCGAGCATCCCCCTTCCCCGGAGCCCTCCGTACACCCGCACGCCTGGAGTTTCACCTGATGGTCACGGACGTCGACACAGCACTGGTGGCAGCCGCCCGGGACGGTGATCGAGCGGCTCTGGAGGCCGTGGTCACCGCCTACCTCCCGCTGGTCTACAACATCGTCGGCCGGGCCCTGACCCGTGACCTCGACGTCGACGACACCGTCCAGGACGTCATGCTGCACGTCGTGCGGGCACTGCCCGGACTGCGCGACCCCGGGGCCTTCCGGTCGTGGCTGGTGGCCATCACGATGAACCAGATACGCCAGTACCACCGGCCCCAGCAGGCCGAGCCGAAGCCGCTGGAGGTCTTCGACGCCCTCCCGGATCCCGGCGCGGACTTCGCCGAGCTGACGGTCTGGAAGCTGGGCCTGACCGGCCAGCGGCAGGAGACCGCCCGGGCCGCCGCCTGGCTGGACGAGGACCATCGGGACCTGCTGGCGCTCTGGTGGCTGGTCGAGGCCGGCCAGCTGAGCCGGTCCGAACTCGTCGACGCCCTGGGACTGGACCCGCACGTGGTCACGGTCCGGATCGGGCGGATGAAGAAGCAGCTCGACACGGCGCGCGGGATCGTCCGGGCACTCGCCGTGCACCCGCGCTGTCCCGAGCTGGCGGCCATGACCGCCGACTGGTCCGGCGCTCCCGGATCCCTCTGGCGCAAGCGTCTCGCGCGCCATGTGCAGTCCTGCGCGTACTGTCTCGACACCGCGCGCGACCTGCTGCCGGTCGAGGGGCTTCTGGCCGGCCTGGCGATGGTCCCGATGCCGCTCGCGCTCGCCGGTCAGGTGGGTGCGCGGCTGTTCCCTCCGACGACCGGGCTGCCGTCCGCGGACGGAGTCCCGCCCGCCACCGGAGCCGCCTCCACGCACGGGCTCCCCGCCGTGCCCGGACCGCGGCACTCGGACCGCCGGACCTCCCGGAAGCGGACGGAGGGCCGGCGCGACCACTGGAAGACCCGGGCCACCGCCGCCGTCCTGGCCATCGCGGCGATCGGCGGCGGGGCCTCCATGCTCAAGCCGGAGCCCGCACCGCCGGCGCCGCGGTCCGCCCCGGACCCGTCGCCCCCGACCGGACTCCCCGACGAGCCGGCAGCCCAACCCCTGCTCGCCGCCTCCCCCTCCCCCACGCCGTCCCCGCCGTCCCCGCCGGAACCACCGCGGACCGCGGCACCGACCGGCGACGCCTCGGCCACCCACCCGGCCCGCAAGCCGACCGCCTCCGCCTCGCCGGTCACCCGCCCGACCGCCTCCGCCTCGCCGGTCACCCGCCCGACCCCCCACCCGACCGCCCCGGTCGCCCCGGTCGCCTCCCCCACGGACGAGGCGACCGGGGCGACCGGCGCCGCGACGCCCTGCCCGCAGTGACCACGGGGATCCGCCGAGCCCGCCGGTCCTCATCGAATCCTCAGCATCCACCGGTGAGACTCTGACGGCGGCACCGGACCGCACCGCGTACAGCGACACGACGGGTGCGGGCCCGGTGCCCCCGGCCCGGGTCGCCCGGGGGCGGCCGACGGAAGTGGCTCGTGTCCCGCCGACCCGTCGGGGGCCATGCCGCCGAACCGTCCGTGCCGTGTGTCGTGCACCCCACGCACAACGGACACCCCACCGACCCGGCACCGAGGAGACATGGCTTCATGACAGCTTCCACCCGGCCGGCCGGTCCGCCGGGGAACACCGACCGCCTGGCCGCCTGGGCGGTGTCGCGGATGGCGTCGGCGGCGGCCGAGGACGCCCGCGTCGACGCCGTGGTCGACATCGAGTACGCGGACCGCTACGCCGAGGCGAACCTCGGCGGCCGCTTCGCCGCCCGTGCGCAGGGCGGCGGTCCGGCGCACCGGCATCCGACGGGACGGCAGAGCTTCCGGCTCGGCGGTGTCTCCCCCCTGCGGCTGCGGGAGCAGGACGTCGACGCGCCGTGGGCCGCGCTGCTCGACCCCGCCCGCCTGATCCGGGGCATCGGGACGGTGACCTATTCACGCCGGCATCGCCACTGGATCGAACTTCACATCACCCCGCACCGGTTGTTCGCCCGCCCCACCGATCCCTGGCTGCCGCCGGGTGCCGGCGCCCTGGTCGTCCACCTCGATCCGGACACGGGCTTCCTCCGTTCCGCCGTACTCCTGGACGAGCACGGCCCGCTCGCGACCGCCAAGGTCGGCAGCCTGTGTGTCGAGAACGTCCGGTCCGGGGGCGAGGCGGGCGGCGTGCTGGCCCGGATGGCCGCGACTCTGCTGGAGCCCGCCCGGCTGACGGCGATGGTCCGGCTGGAGACCGACCTGCACGACGACCTGTCCTTCGCGTCCGTCCCCTCGGGCCGCTCCTGGAGGATCTCGTCGAGCCTGGGACCCCTGACGGTGACGGGCGAATACGAGCCGGACCGAACCAGTCCGGTGGCGGCCCGGCTGGCCGAACTCCTCACCCCGGCACGGATCGTGTCCCACCTGGCGCAGGTCACCGCCACCTCACCGACCTCCGTCGAGGCCACCGTCCGGCCACTGCGCACCTTCCCGTTCAGCGCCTGGGCCCCGGACGAGAACCTCACCTGCCGCCTCACCGTAGACCCGGCCACGGGCGTCCTGGTCCGAGCCGAGGCCGCCACCGGGCAACGCCCGGTGTTTCGCCACAGCGTCACCGCTCTCGGCGCCGACTGCCGTCGGCAGCACGGGAATTGACGTTGCGTCAGCTTGTGGACAAACCCTTCGTCAACTGTTCACCGCCCGGGCTCTACCCGCATAGACCCGATGTTGGTTTCCTGGAGGACATCGCTCGGCGATCCGCTCCGAGCCCATTCCAGGGAGCTCCCCCGTGCCCCGAATCCGCCGTACCACCTCGGCCATAGCCGCGCTCGCACTCGCCTCCGGCGTGCTCGTCGCCGGCGGCACCGCGTACGCGGCGCCCGCCAGCGCCGCGGCCCTCGCCGCGACCTGTTCGCAGGACTTCCTCCCGCTGCCCGACCCGTCCTGCACGCCGGGCGCCACCAACCCGGACGTCTCCCAGGACACCATCGACGACACCATCTGCGTCGCGGGCTACAGCAAGTCGATCCGCCCTTCCACCAGTTACACCAACCGGCTGAAGGTCCAGCAGATCGCCGAGTACGGCTACGAGGAGACCAGCCTCTCGGAGTACGAGGAGGACCACCACATCCCGCTCTCGCTCGGCGGCCACCCGACCGACCCGCGCAACCTCTGGCCGCAGCCGCACTACGCCACCGGCGCCGACGGCCTCACCGCCCGCGACAAGGACAAGGTCGAGTACAAGCTCTACCGCGCCGTCTGCAACCACGAGGTGGACCTCGTCCCGGCCCAGGAGGCCATCGCCACCGACTGGACGACCGCCCTCGCGCTGCTCGGCCTCGGCTGACCCACGCACGACGGAGTGCTCGGGGCCGGCGTCGGCCCCGAGCGCTCCGTCGTTCTCGTCGATGCCGGTCGTTCTCGTCGATGCCGGGCCGTGCGGGGCACGACACCCGAAGCCGACGGACGGCGTCCCGGCGCCCGACGAGGCTGCCCCGGTGGCCCGCGGCGGGGGGGAATGGTCACCGCGGACCACCGGGTCGCGCCGACCGGCCTCGGGCAGCGAGGCCGGTCGGCACACGTGGAGGAGCCGGGACACGGCCCGTGGCGGCGAGAGGCCCTCACCGCCCGCTGCCACGAGGCCCGTCATGGGTGCGGCCATGACGGACCAACCGTTGTGCTCCTCCGTCCTGGGAGATGCCCGAGGGTTCGTCGGGTCACCGAAAAGCGGACCGCCGCTCGGGCGGAACACCTGCCCGACCGGGTCCGCCGCCGGGCAGGGCACCGCGCACCGTCGCGCGCCGTGCCGGGAACCCGGTCCGGGAGAAGAGTGCCACGGGAAACCTGAGGTTTCCGTGAGGCCGCACCCCGCCGGCGGGCGGGTCCCTACACCGGGCACCGTCGAGTGCTCCGAGGGCTGGCGACCAGGGCCAATGCGGGCTATGGTCCGCGTCAACGACCTGCAGAGCCAGGCACCCCGGCGCCGCAAGCCCGAGCGCACCGCCGCTCACGCGCATCCACGGGGACGTCCGTCCACACCCGCCATGACGCGCCGACGAGCCCGCTCCCAAGGGGCGTCACACCCGCCGACCCGGGACTCCCCCGATGTGTGCCCGATCGTGACCTGGGCCACTCTTGACCGTGAGGAATAAAGGAAATTTACTTTTCCCACTCCATGCCGACCCGCTCATCTCCAGGAGGCACCCATTGCCCACCGAGCACTCCGCCGGTCTGTCCAGACGGATCGGCCTGTTCCAGGCCACCACCATCAACATGAGCCAGATGTGTGGCATCGGCCCCTTCGTGACCATCCCCCTCATGGTCGCCGCGTACGGAGGGCCCCAGGCGATGGTCGGGTGGATCATCGGCGCCGCCCTGGCCCTCGCCGACGGACTCATCTGGGCCGAGCTCGGTGCTTCGCTGCCCGGCTCCGGCGGCACCTACGTCTATCTGCGGGAGGCCTTCCAGTACCGCACCGGACGCCTGATGCCGTTCCTGTTCGTCTGGACGGCGATGCTGTTCATCCCCCTGATCATGTCCACCGGCGTCCAGGGCATCGTCCAGTACCTCGGCTACCTGTGGCCCGACCTCACCACCGGACAGGGCGACCTCGTCGGCATCGGCGTCATGGCGCTCGTACTCCTGCTGCTGTGGCGCAAGGTCGAGAACATCGGCAAGGTCACCGTCGTCCTGTGGATCGTGATGATCGTCTCGGTCCTCACCGTGATCGTGGCCGCCTTCACCCACTTCCACCCCTCGATGGCCTTCACCTGGCCCGATAACCCCTTCCCGCTCGGCGACAGCACCTTCTGGATCGGCTTCGCCTCCGGTCTGACCATCGGCATCTACGACTACCTCGGCTACAACACCGCCGCCTACATGGGCGCCGAGATCAAGGACCCCGGCCGGGTCATGCCCCGCGCCATCATCTACTCCGTCCTCGGCATCATGGTCATCTACCTCCTCCTGCAGATCGGGGTCCTGGGGACCGTGCCCTGGCGGGACATGCTCGATCCCGACAACGTCGCCGCGAAGTCCGTCGCCTCCGCCGTGATGGAGACGACCCTCGGCAAGGGTGCGGCCAACGTCGTCACCGTGCTGATCCTGATCACCGCCTTCGCCTCGGTCTTCGCCGGCCTGCTCGGCGGCTCCCGCGTCCCCTACGACGCCGCCCGCGACCGCGTCTTCTTCCGCTCCTTCGCCAGGCTCCACCCCAAGCACCACTTCCCCACGGCCGGCCTGGTCACCATGGGCGTCATCACCACCGCCGCCTTCCTGATCGCCCGGCACGTCGGGTCCTCCGCCGACCATCCGCCCCTGACCATCCTCATCACCCTGCTGACCACCGTCATGGTGATCGTCCAGGCCCTCGCCCAGATCGCCGCCGTGACCGTCCTGCGCAAGCGGCAGCCCAACCTGGCACGTCCGTACAAGATGCTCCTCTATCCCCTGCCGAGCATCGTCGCCGCCATCGGCTGGCTGGCCATCTACGGCTACGCCGACAAGGCCAATCCCGGCGTCCACCCCATCGAATGGTCCCTTGCCTGGGTGGCCCTCGGCGGCGCCGTCTTCCTGATCTGGTCCCGCCGCGAGAAGGTGTGGCCGTTCGGCTCGAAGGAGATCCACGAGCAGTACCTCACCGAGCAGGAGGCCGAGCCCGTGGGCTCCCACTCCTGACCCCCCGACCCGCGGGTCCGGTCGGCCGCCCCTTCCCCCAACGGCCGACCGGACCCGCGTCGCGTCCGGCGCCGCGGTCGTCCGCCGCCGGATTCGGCGGCCAATCGGCCCCTCACCTGGAACGAAGCCGGTGTTATGCTCCTTGACTAATTCGGGGCGCAGGTACTGACGGCAGGACGCCTCCCCCAGGGACGAAGGGAAGCACCGCCGCCGTGGCAGCCACCTGGAACCGCAGCGTCCTTCGGACCCACAACGAGCGGCTCCTGCTCGACCGCCTCCGCGCCGACGGCGCCACCTCGCGGGCCGAGCTGGCGCGGCTCACCGGGCTCACCAAACCGACCGTCTCGACGGCGCTCAGCCGACTGGAGACCGCCGGTCTGGTGCGCCAGCTCGGCAAGGTACTGGTACCCGGACGGGGGCGCTCGCCGGTGCTCTACGAGGCCGACCCGTCGGCCGGCCACGCGCTCGGCGTGCACATCGGCCGCCGCTGGATGCGCGTGGCACTCGCCGACCTCGACGGGCTGATCCTGGCCCGCCGCGACGAACCGAACGAGGCGGAGGACGCCGACGGCATCATCGCCGCAGTGGCCGCCCTGGCCCGCAAGGTCGCCGCCGAGGCGGACGTACCGATGGACGGCATCCTCCACACGGTCGTCGGCGGTCCCGGCGTCATCGACCCCGAGACCCGGGTGGTCCGCTACGCGGTGAACCTCCCGGGCTGGGGCAAGGAGGGGGTGGCCGACCGCCTGGAGGCGCAGCTGGGCACCGCTCTGGACCTGCGCAACGACGCCGACCTCGCGGCCCTCGGCGAGTACTCGGCCGGCGCCGGTCAGGGACGGCGGCTCTTCGTCTACCTCCGGGCCGGCACGGGCCTCGGCGGCGGCATCGTGGTGGACGGCAAGCTGTTCGCGGGCGCGCACGGTGCCGCCGGTGAACTGGGCTACCTGCCGTGGGGCACCCCGGGCCCCGGGTCCGCCGAGCTCGGAAACAGCCGGGGCCCGCTGGAGGCCGCGGCCACCGCCGACGCGGTGCTCGCCGTCGCCCGTGACAAGGGCCTGACCGACGCCACCACCGCGAAGCAGGTCTTCGACGCCGCGCGGGCCGGCGACGCCCGGGCTCGCGCCGCCGTCGAGGAGGAGGCCGTGCGCCTGGCGCACGGCATCGCCTCGGTGGCAGCCGTCATCGACCCCGAGCTGGTGGTCCTCGGCGGCGGCGTCGGCGACAACCCCGACCTGCTGCTCCCGCTGATCCGGACCGTTCTGCCGCAGCTCACTCCGCTCCACCCGGAGGTCGCCGCCTCGACCCTCGGCGACGGAGCGGTGCTGCACGGCGCGGTCGCGATGGCCGTCGAGGTCGCGCGGGAGCTGGCCTTCGAGAAGTGGCAGGACGCCCAGGAGCCCGAAGCCCAGTAGCGGCCCGGCCCGGACGTGCGGAGCGGGGCCGCCTCCCGGGGAAGGTGCGGCCCCGCCGACACGGTGGGCCGTGCTCCGTCGGACCACCCACCCCGCGGCCCGGTCAGGACTCGAACCGCGGGATATCGGTGGGGACCGGTCCTCGCCGCCCCCACCGGACTCCGCGGTCACGTCGCGAAGCCGGTGACATCATCGCCCATCCCTCATGAGGTTCTGGTGAGGAGACGCCTGCGGCCCGCCGCGCGAGGCCGGCTCAGCCGCCGCCCGCCGAGGTCCCGGACCTACCGGTCCGCAGCTTCCACACGATCCCGTTCAGCACCAGCCGGTCGTCCGACCACGGACGACCGGCCACCCCGAAGCGGCAGGAATCGCGACAGCGCGGCCCACTCGGCATCCGAAAGCTCATGGCGACGCACCAGGAAGGACATGATGCTTCATCACTTGGTCAGCTTCGAAGACGGGCCCCGGCAGCGACTCCGACGGCAGGTACTTCAATCCGACGGCAGTCGGAAAGCGAATGTCATCGGGCCTGCGGTGCGGGTCAGGCCGTGCTCTGCCGGCCGTTCGGCTCGGTGGCCTTGGCATCGGTGGCCTTGGTGATGACGGTCGGCTCGACCGCGGCCGGACGGGGCTGCTCGGCGGCGGTGCTCTGCGCCTTGCCGTCCGCCGGGGCGTCGTCCTCGTCCTCGCGCAGGGCCTTGGTCTCGGCCTTCAGGATGCGCATCGACTTGCCGAGGCTGCGGGCCATCTCGGGCAGCTTCTTCGAACCGAAAAGTAGGATGACTACAGCCAGCACCACGAGAAGGTGCCAGGGCTCCAGACCGTTGCGCAGCATCCCTGACCACCGGTCCCTTCGGATAACTCGCTGTTTCACGGGCTGGGCGAACTCGCCCGGCCCGGGCCAGTATGCATGGCTGACCCGACCGGCGTATACAGCGCTGCTGAAACATCGGACGAAAGCCTGGTATTCACGCGTGAGGCTTGGACACCGCGAGTGACCTGGAGATCGTCTTCAAGGATCAGATCCAGAGCAGGATCGAGTGCTTGCCGACGCGTTCGGGGATGGCGTGCGGGATGCCGCGTCGGCGCAGGTAGGCCCGCCGGCCTCCACGCCACGTACGCCCTGTGCTACGCCAAGGCCGCCGCCGAAGACCCTGCCTTCCAACCCGGAACCACCGACCGCCACTCCCCCATCGTCACCCTCCGGACGGACGGGAGGAGCAACTCCCCGCCCCACCGGCCGCCAAGGACAACGCCGGCGACAAGGGCGCTGCGGGGAAGCCGCGTGCCAGGCTGGCGAACCAACCCCGCGCACCCACCGACCGGGTCGGCCGCGGCTGATCCAACTCGTGCTGTGGGTAGGCGATTTGACCCGTCCGGCCGAGCCGATCCACGCCGAACCGGACCAGCCCTGCGGGGGCGCGGCAGGTGGCACCGGCCATCGCCCGGCGACCCGGACCGCCCCGAGGCGCCGCCACAGTCGCAGAACTGCTCAGCCTCGACCACGCCCTTGCCGACACCCCCGGCCGCCAGCCGCCGACGAGGACCGATCCGGTACAAGAAGCTTGCACAGCAGAGTGGTTGGCGAGCCACTGACTCGCACCGTCGGCACCGCCTCCGCGCCACCGACGACCGGACGAGGGACGCGCCGGGCTTCATTGCACCGCACCCCTATGCGCGTAGTTGAAACTGGATGACTAAATCAGCTCGATTTGCTACTTGAACTTGCATCTTCGCGCACCTAGATTCGGCGCATCGGCTTGGGGATACCCCGGACAGTCGCCAACTCCCCACCGCTTCCCTTGTGTTCAAAGGAGTCTCATGGGTGGAATTTCTCGCCGCGGCCTGCTCGGCGGAGCGTTCGCCACCGGGGCCGTCGCCCTGGGAATGGGCACCGCACCGGCCACCGCGGCGACGCCGACCGCCGTACCCCCGCCCCGGCGCACCGGTCAGACATCGATGATCGACGTGCCCTTCCCCGCCCACTCCACCGTCCGCATCGGACTGATCGGCCTGGGCAACCGCGGCGGGTCCATGGCCGGCGAATGGGCACGCGTACCGGGCTGTGAGATCACAGCCGTCTGCGACATCCGCACCGACCGGGCACAGCGGACGGCTGACTCGCTGGCGTCGTCGGGCAAGCCGCGGCCTTCCGTCCACGGCGGTTCGCACGACTCGTACCAGGCACTGCTGGCTCGCACGGATGTCGATCTGGTCTACATCGCCACGCCGTGGGAATTCCACTACGCGCAAGGCCGCGACGCCATGCTCGCGGGCAAGCACGTGATCGTGGAACTGCCGATCGCCACCACGCTGAGCGAGCTGTGGAGCCTGGTCGACACCTCGGAACAGACCCGCAGACATCTGCTTCTGGCGGAGAACTGCTGCTACGGCGGGCCCGAGCTGGCCATGCTGAAGATGTCCCACGCCAAGGTCTTCGGTGAGGTCACCAACGGGCACGGCGGCTACCAGCACGACCTGCGCAAGCTGCTGTTCCAGGACGGCTACTACACCGACGACTGGCGCCGGCTGTGGCACACCCGCAGCACAGCCAGCTTCTACCACATGCACGGGCTCGCCCCCGTGGCGGCGGCAATGGACATCAACCGCGGTGACCGTTTCGCCACCGTCAGCGCAACCTCCACCGTGGCCCGCGGGCTGGCCGACTACCGGCAGCGGTTCATCCCCGCCGGCCATCGGTCGTGGCAGGAGACCTACATCAACGGCGACCAGGTCACCTGCCACATCAAGACCGCCAACGGGTATGACATCCGCACCGAACACGATGTCAGCACACCTCGCCCGTACAGCCGGATCAACAGCATCGCGGGTACTCGCGGCATCCTCGAGGGCTACGCGAGCACCCCCTCGGGGTCACGGATCTACTTCGAACCCGCATTCGGCGACGACAGTTGGCACGACTTCGGCCCCTACGCGGATCAGTACAAGCACTGGCTGACGGCCAAGCTCGCCGGTTCCGGCGGCGGCCACGGCGGCATGGACTTCATCATGGTCTGGCGCACCATCCAGTGCATGCGCGCCGGCCTCGTCCCGGACATCGACGTCTACGACTCGGCCGCGTGGTGCGCGCCGATCCCGCTCAGCGCCGACTCCCTGGCGCTGGGTGGAGCAGCGGTGGAGGTCCCCGACTTCACCCGTGGCGACTGGGACCGGGCGCGTCCCGGACTGGACTCGGCGGAGTCCGACATGCCGACCGGGGGCAGCGGGAATCAGCCGTCGCCGAACCTGGCCGCCGTGTTCGACAACGTCGGTACCACCTACGAGTCCAACACGGCACCGGGCAACTTCGACGGCGACGGCAACAGCTTCTCCGCCGACAAGCTCACGGCCGCCGGTCTCGCCCCCGGTGCAGCGGTCAGCGCGCTCGGCGCAAGCATCCAGTGGCCCAACGCCGTCGGCACCGTCAACAATGCCCAGGGCCGCGGTCAGGTGATCCAGTTGAGCGGCCGCGGAAGCAAGCTGGTGCTGCTCGGCTCCGGCATAGGCAGCTCGCCCAGTGGCGCGGTCACGGTCAAGTACACCGACGGCACCACGGCACAGGGGACGATCACCTTCCCCAACTGGACGCAACCCGCCTCGAACGGTGCGACCGCCATCGCGACCGTCGCCGGCCGCAACCGGCAGAGCGGATACGGCGACACCGCGTACAAGTACACGGTTTTCGCCCACTCCGTCACGCTCGACCCCGCCAGGACGGTCGCGACCGTGACTCTTCCCGTCAACAGCAACCTGCACTTCTTCGGCATGGGCCTGGCTCCGTAGTCGGCCCCAGGGCCCTCGCCACCCCGGGGGCCAAGCCGCGGATCGTGGACGACGACTTGTCGGCGTGTGCTGCACCTCTACTTCCGGCCTGGCCACATCGCCGACCGGCCGACCTCCACCACCGCCCGAGGTGCCCATCGTGGGCTGATGCTCCAGCACCGGCAGCAGGTGACCACGCGGGTGCTGGAGTCCGCTTTCGAGTACGAGACGCCCTCGCCCCCGGCGTGTCGCGCCGCCGAGCGGACCCGGCCGCTCGCCTGCGGGCGCAGCCGGTCCACGCGGCAGGTGATGTCGAGCGCCGCGTTGAGCGTGACGGTGAGGATCGTCGCAGGACCCTTCCGCTCGGCAGGTCCTGGGCGGCGGCGCTCCTGGGCCGCCTTCGCGGTGATGCCGCCGAGGTCGCGCACGATCACCGTCGGAGCGGCCCGCCCGGTGTTCTCACAGCTGCGGCAGCACGATCGAACGCGTGAGGTTGCGCGGCCGATCGGGGTCCATACCGCGCCGGCCCGCCAGCTCCACGGCCAAGCGCTGGGCGCGGATCAGGTCGGCCATCGGGTCCAGGTCGCTGACCGACAGCCGGGCGCCGGTGGCGCGCACCTGCTCCAGCAGCCCGGCCGGGGGCTCGCCGAAGAACCAGACCAGGCTGTCCGGGCCGGTGACGCTGATCGGGCCGTGCCGGTACTCCATCGCGGGGTACGACTCGCTCCAACTGCACGAGGCCTCACGGAGCTTGAGCGCGGCCTCGTTGGCGAGGCCGACCGTCCAGCCGGCGCCGAGGAAGGTGAACCGGGTGGCCTCGACGGCGCCCTCGGGCAGCGGCTCGGCCAACGCCCGCGCGGCCTGGGCGGGCAGGTCGGCGGGGCCAGGCCGAGCTGGGCGCGCAACAGGGCGAGCCCGGTGGTGGCGAACCGGGTCTGGACCACCGACTTCTCGTCCGCGAACTCCAGGTCCACCACGACCTTCGCGGCCGTACGGATCGGTGCGGCGAGGTCTCCGGTGACCGCGACGCCGGCGGTGCCGTCGGCGCGGCCGAGGGCGGCGAGCACCTCGGTCGTGGTGCCGCATCACCGAATCCTCAGCCGCTCTGGGTGAAGCTCCTTCCACGGAACAGTGGCGGGAACGGGAGAACAGCACCATGTGGACACCCCTGCGGAACGATGCGAAGGCCTCACCGACGCCGACCGGACGGCTGCTCCGCGGGGCGGCCCTGCTGGTGGTCGCGGTGGTGACCTCGGCGGTGGCGATCCTGTCGGCGGAGGCCGCGATCAAGGCGCTGGCGCGTACCGAACCGAGGCCGGTCAAGGTGATCTGCCAGCAGGCCGGGCTGCTCGCGCACCACCGGATCGCACTGCGTCACTGCCGGGGGACTCCGGTCCACCGCCCGACCACCGTGGGCCCGACCGGCGGGGCCCCGATCGGCGCACCCGGCTGAGCTCATCGAATCCTCAGGCTTGCGCTGCGAGGATCCTGCCCCAGGCGGCTACGCCTTCCCGGTCCCCCACGGACGGGGAGGCAGCCGTCGGTCCGCAGGTCTGTCGCCGGCGGGCGGCGGCGGACCTGCGGACGGCTGTGCACCTCGGCGAAGCCACTCCGCCCGTTCACCGGTGGACGCACAACCGCCCGCCGGGCCCGTCGACGCCGCACCCCGGAGACCGTCCAACAGTGACAGCAGACACGGACCACGCCCGTTCACCGTTGCCATACCGGCGTGCGGAGGAACCGCCCGGCATGACTATCCTGACAAGCATGCGCGTACTTGTGGTCGAGGACGATGACGACCTGCGGTTCGCGGTGGCCTCCGCCCTGCGCGGCGACGGCCTGGCCGTCGACGAGGCCGCCGACCTCCCTGCGGCCGACGAAGCGCTGTTCGTCACCGCGTACGACTGTGTCGTGTTCGACCGGATGCTGCCGGCCGGCGACTCCGCGGACTACGTGCACGGGATGAGGAGCGACGGCCAGACCGTGCCGGTACTCTTCCTCACCGCCCGTGACACTGTCGCCGACCGGGTCGAGGGCCTCGCCATCGGCGGTGACGACTACCTCGTCAAGCCGTTCGCCGTCGCGGAACTGGTCGCCCGGGTCCGCAATCTGTGCCGGCGCACCGCCACCACCCGCCCGCCGGTGATCCGCTGCGGCGACCTGGAGATCGACACCGCCCGTCGAACGGTGCACCGCGCCGGCGTCCTGCTGACCCTCACCATCAAGGAGTTCGCCGTCCTGGAGACGCTCGCCGCCCGGCCCGGCGAAGCGGTGCACCGGAGGGACCTCGTCGAACGCTGCTGGGACGAACTCACCGAGCCCCAGTCGAACGTGGTCGAGGTCCTGGTCTCCCAGCTGCGTCGCAAGCTGGGAGACCCGCCCCTGATCCACACCGTCCGGGGCATCGGTTACCGGCTGGAGTCACCGACGTGAGCTCCCCGGCCGGCGGGGCCCAGCGCCCGCGGCATCGGGGCCGCCGGGTCCCGCCGACCCCGGCGGGGCGGATCCGGCGCCTGCGACGGCGTACCGCCGCGCTCTTCGCCCTCATCAGTACCGTCGCCCTGATCGGCATGGCGCTGCTCGCGGTACACGCGGACGACACCACCTGGCGGGCCCAGATCGACACCGATCTCAAGCTCCTCACCAACGACTTCGTCAACGAGCTGGGGTACGACGAGGACGGCGACCTCGACCATCCCGACCCCACGGAGGGCGCCTACGACTGCCCCCCGGTGATCCTGTTCACCGGCGATGTCGGGCAGCTGGCCCCCTTCGCCGCTCCACAGCGTCCCTGCCTGGCCCTCCCCACCGAGGCCGCGCAGGCGCTCGCCACCGAGGCCGCGCAGGAGGGGGACCTCGTCACCGGCACCGTCACCGCTCCGGACGGCACCCACCTGCGCGCTTCCGCCCAGCCGTTCCCCTCGGGCCCGGACGGCAAGTCGGCCGTGGTGGTCATGGCCGTCGACATCTCCGGGAACCTGGCAGACCACGACCGGCTGACGCTGCTGCTCACCATCGCCTGCACGGTCCTGGTGGCCGCCTCGGCCGTGGCCGGCCGCTGGCTCTCCGGGCGGGCCGTCCGGCCGGCCCTCAGCGCTCTCGATCAGCAGGAGGCGTTTCTCGCGGACGCCGCGCACGACCTGCGTACCCCGATCGCCTCGGTACGGTCGCTCTCCGAGACCGGATTGCGCGGCGAGGCGGACAGCGCCGAGGTCATGCGCCGCACCCTGCGCCAGTCCACCCGGATGAGCGAACTCGTCGACGATCTGCTCACCCGGGCCCGCCTGATGGCGGGCGCCGTACGACTGGAGCGGGAGCCCCTGCGACTGGACCAGCTCGTCGACGGCGTGGTCGCCGACACACCGACCGATGGCCACCGGGTGGTCGTCCGGGCCGAACCGGTGGTCGTCCTCGCCGACGCCGGGCTGCTGCGCCGCGCCGTCGCCAACCTGCTGGGCAACGCGCTCGCCCACGGCCGCGCCCCGGGCCGGCCGGCCGATGTCGAGATCACCGTCGGCGCGGACGGCGGCGTCGCGGTCGACGACGCCGGTCCCGGCGTCACGCCCGAGCGGGCGGCGTCCCTGTTCGAACGGTTCCACAGCGGCAGGGGGTCCAGCGGCCTCGGCCTGTCCATCGCCGCCTGGGTGGCGCACGCCCACGGCGGCACGCTCACCGTCACCACCAGCGCCCGGGGCGGGGCCCGCTTCCTCCTGCGCCTGCCCGTCCAGAAGCGTCCCTGACCCGCCTGCGCCCGACCCGGCGGGCAGGCTCACCGAATCCTCAGGTGCCTACGGCCAGACTGCTCCAGTCCCCCTGACCGCACTCAGCGACCAAGGACCGTGCACCGCCGGAACTCCGGGAGGACACCGAGCGCGCACGGCGAGGAACAGGCTCATGACGCATACCCGGGAACACCACGTCGGCGATCTCGTGGCCGAACGATTCGAGCTCCTGGCGCACCTCGGCGCCGGCGGCATGGGAACGGTCTGGCGGGCCCGCGACCTGCTCCTCGAACGCGAGGTCGCGCTCAAGGAAATGCGCTCCCCCGCCCTCACCGACCCCGGCCTGTCGTTCCACACCAGGGAACGCGTCCTGCGGGAGGCACGCGCCCTCGCCAGGATCCGGCACACGAAGGTGGTCACCGTCCATGAGATCCTGGACCAGCGGCCCTGCCCCTGGTTGGTGATGGAACTGGTCGAGGGCCGCTCCCTGCACGGCCTCCTCCAGGACGGGCCACTCACGCCCGCCCGGGCCGCGCGCGTCGGCCTGGACGTGCTCGGCGCCCTGGAGGCCGCCCACGCGGCCGGTATCCTGCACCGCGATGTGAAGCCCGGGAACATCCTGATCCGCCCGGACGGCACCGCGGTACTGACCGACTTCGGCATCGCCACCCTTCAGGGCTCGCAAACCCTCACCGCCCCGGGCGACCTCGTCGGTTCACCCGAGTACATGGCACCGGAACGCCTCCGCGGCGGCCTGGTCGGCCCCGCGTCCGACCTGTGGTCGCTCGGCGTACTGCTGCACGTCTGCGTCGACGGCGACAATCCCGTACGGCGCGACTCGGTGTGGCAGACCCTGCTGGCGGTCTGCGAACAGCCCATCCCCTCGCCGCGGCGGGCCGGCCCGCTCACGCCGGTGATCGAAGCCCTACTGCGGCGCCACCCCGGGGAGCGGCCGTCCGCTCCCCGGCTCGCCGTGCTGCTCGCCGAGGTGGCCCGCAGCGACCGGACGACGGCCGGGACCGAGCCGGACACGGTTCTGCTCCCCCGTACGACGGCGACGACGCGAGTGGAGTCTCCGACCCTCGTCGCCGTACCGAAGCACGCGACCCACCCGGCCGAGAGTGCCGCCGCTCCCCTGCCCACCGGCACCGCACCCGCGCGCCGCGGCCGGCGCCGCCCGCTGCTGATGCCCGCCGTCCTCTCGGCCGCCGCCCTCACCGCGATCACGGCGTACTCCCTGGCCGGCCCGGGACACCACCGGGAGGGTGCCGCGCCGTCCCCCGTCGACACCCGACCGGGCAACTGGATCGCCCAGCTGGCCGAGATCCCGCACTCGACCGATTCCGACGAGCGGGACGAGGATTTCTCCGCGATCCAGCGGCAGGTGCCCGGTGCCGCCCTCCTCGACGGCGACAATTGGGCGTCGCTCCCGTCCGGGCAGTGGATCGTGCGGGCTCCCGGCAACTTCGCCGACGGCTACGAGGCACTCGCCTACTGCACCGCGCACGGTCATGCGAAGTGCTCCGGCCGCTACCTCAGCGACGACCAGGCCGACCGCAGCTACCTCTGCGAGGCCGGTCCCGCCCAGGATCCCGAGTCCTGCCGCCGCCCCGGCGACCGGCCGGGCACCGGGCCCTCGAGACCCGCCTGATCCCCACCGCGAGGGACGGATCGGGGGGATCCAGATCAGGTTGACGCCCGGCCAGGACAGGTGGTCCAGGTGCTCGATGATGCCCCTCCCATGAGGCGCATCCGGCATCCTTCACCGGTTCAACCGCATTGCCGGGGGCGTCCCGACGACTGCTCAGCCCAGTCGCAGGGCGGTGTCGATCAGCGGGACGTGGCTGAACGCCTGCGGGAAGTTGCCGACCTGGCGCTTGAGCCGGGGGTCCCACTCCTCGGCGAGCAGCCCGAGGTCGTTGCGCAGCGACAGCAGCCGGTCGAACAGCTCCCGGGCCTCCTGTACCCGGCCGATCATGGCGAGGTCGTCGGCCAGCCAGAACGAGCAGGCCAGGAAGGCGCCCTCGTGGCCGGAGAGGCCGTCGACGTTCTCGACGTGGTCACCGCTCGAATCGTCGTGGGTGGGGTAGCGCAGCACGAAGCCGTCCTCGGTGGACAGTTCGCGTTGGATCGCCTCGATGGTGCCGATGACGCGCTTGTCGTCCGGCGGCAGGAAGCCGACCTGGGGGATCAGCAGCAGTGAGGCGTCCAGTTCCTTGCCGCCGTAGTACTGGGTGAAGGTGTTGCGGCCGGGGTCGTAGCCCTTCTCGCAGACGTCCCGGTGGATGGTGTCGCGCAGCTCGCGCCAGCGCTCCAGGTGGCCGCCGGACGGGGCGTCCTCGGGGGTCTGC
>JOHN01000040.1 GCA_000719695.1 Streptomyces sp. NRRL F-6131 | reverse complement strand
CGGTGGGGGTGGGGGTGGGAGTGGGCTCGGGCGCGGGGGTGGGCGCGGGCGCGGGGTCGGTGGGCGCGGCGGCGCCGGTGGTCGTGGGCGCGGCGGCGACCGGGGTGGCCGGGGAGGCGACGGCGGTGGCCCGCGGGGTCACGCTGTGGGTGCCCACCACGACGGCCGCCACGGTGAGGACCGAGAGGGTCGTGGTGACCAGGGTCGGGGCCAGGAAGCGGCGGCGGGGGGTGCGGCGGCGGTGCTGGCCCATGCGTGGTCGGCTCCTGCCCTGGTCGGCGGCGGTGCGGGGACGGTCCGACTATGGCGTCCCGAGCTGGGAGGGCCGTGATCCGCCGCTGGGAACGGCATGAGAATTCAGCCGGTCGCCGGTCGCCGGTCGCCCCCGTCCGCGAGGTCGGCGGACGGGGGCGACGGGGGACGACGGGGTGGGCCGGGGTGGGCCGGGTCAGGTGGCCCGTTGCTGCCGGGCCGAGGTCCGGCCCGGCACCTGCGCCCCGGCGCCCGCGGGGGCCTCGGCGGCGGTACCCGGTGCCTTGCCGGTCGCCCCGGTGGCCTCGCCCGGGTCGGGCCGGTGGTCGATCATCACGAAGGCGATCAGCGCGGCCAGCAGCAGGATGCCCATGGCGACCCAGGTGGCCACCACGTAGCCGTGCACCGCGCCCTGGGCCTGGACGGCCGGATCCCCGGCGCTGACGGCCCGGGCGGCGAGCCAGCTCGCGGTGGCGCTGGCCGCGATGGTGTTGAGCAGCGCCGTGCCGAAGGATCCGCCGACCTGCTGGGCCGAGTTGATGGTGGCCGAGGCGGCGCCGGCCTCGTTCGGCGGGACGCCGAGGGTGGCCAGGCTCATCGACGGCATGAAGATCAGGCCCATGCCGAAGCCGAGCAGCAGTTCGGCGGGCAGCACCATGCCGGCCCAGGGGCTGTCCACCTTCATCTGGGTCAGCCAGGCCATGCCGGCGGCGGCCAGCAGCAGTCCCGGTCCGATGAGGTTGCGGGACGGCACCCTGGTCATCAGCCGGGCCGCGAAGCCGGTCGAACTGATGATGATGGCGGCGGTCATCGGCAGGAAGGAGACGCCGGACATCACCGGCGAGAAGTGTTTGATGACCTGGAGGTAGTAGGTCAGGAAGAGGAACAGGCCGAACATCCCGATCATCGCCAGGCCGACCGAGAGGGCGCCGCCGCCCCGGTTCCGTTCGGCGACGATGTGCAGCGGCAGCAGCGCGTGCGGGGTCCGCTTCTCGACCAGGACGAACACCGCGAGCAGCAGCACGCCGAGACCCAGCGAGCCCAGCACCAGCCAGTCGCCCCACCCCCGGGTCACGGCCTCGGAGGTGCCGTACACGATGGCCAGCAGGCCGCCGCAGCCGAGCACCGCGCCGGGCAGGTCGAGCTTGGTGCGGGTGTCCTTCCCGATGTGGTCGCGGGTCAGCACGGAGAACGCCGCGAAGGCGGTGGCCACCGCGATCGGGGTGTTCACGAACAGGCACCAGCGCCAGTTGAGGTACTCGGTGAGCAGGCCGCCGAGCAGCAGCCCGATCGCGGCGCCGCCGCCGGCGATCGCGCCGAAGATGCCGAAGGCGGTGCTCCGTTCCTTCGGATCGGAGAAGGTCGTGGAGAGCAGGCCCAGGGCGGACGGGGCGAGCAGCGCGCCGAAGGCGCCCTGCAGGGCGCGGGCGGCGAAGAGCATGGTGGGGCCGTTGGCGGCGCCGCCGATCGCGGAGGCGAGGGCGAAGCCGAGCAGGCCGATGGTGAAGACCCGCTTGCGGCCGAAGAGGTCGCCGAGCCGGCCGCCGAGGAGCAGGAGTCCACCGAAGGCCAGCGTGTAGGCGGTGATCACCCACTGCCGGTCGGCGTCCGATATCCCGAGGTCCTTCTGGGCCGAGGGGAGGGCGATGTTCACGATGGTGATGTCGAGGACGATCATCAGCTGGGCGATGGCGATGACCGCCAGGGCCCACCAGCGGCGGGGGTCCGCCGTTCCATGACCGGGCACAGCTTGGGCTTGGGAGGACACTGGGAGAGCCTTCCGGAGAGGTGCGGAGAGGTCACGCAGTCGTCTTCAAGCCAAACTCGCCGGGCGGCGAATGGCAAGGAAAAAAATCACCAAATCGGTTGAAATGGGACCAAAGAACCAGCACCACCGGGACCGCGGCCCGAGGTCCCGGGGCCTCGCCCGGGACCTCGCGCCGCGTTCGGGCCCTACAGCGCCGACAACTCCGCGACCAGGTCGTCCAGGCCCAGCGAGCCCTGCGACAGCGCCGCCATGTGCCAGGCCTTGAGGTCGAACACCTCGCCGCGCGCCTCGTGCGCCGCCCGGGCGGCCGCCCGGCCGCGCAGCCAGGCCCGCTCGCCCAGCTTGTAGCCGATCGCCTGGCCGGGCAGGCCGAGGTAGCGGACCAGCTCGCTGTCCAGGAAGTCGGCGGACAGTCCGCAGTACCGGCCGAAGAACTCGCGGGCGGCGTCCGGCGCGACCGGCTCCCCCGGGCGGTACGGCGAGTCGGCCGGGAAGTCCAGGCCGGCGTGCATGCCGATGTCGACGATCACCCGCAGCGCCCGCATCATCTGCGCGTTGAGGTAGCCGAGCCGGTGACCGGGGTCGGTGAGGTAGCCGAGCTCGTCCATCAGGCGCTCGGCGTACAGCGCCCAGCCCTCCAGGTTGGCGCTCACCCCGCCGAGGCTGACCTGGTAGGTGGAGAGCCGGTCGGCGACGTAGTTCCACTGCGCGAGCTGGAGGTGGTGGCCGGGGACGCCCTCGTGGTACCAGGTCGAGACGAGGTCCCACTCCGGGAAGCGCTCGCGGCCGAGGGTCGGCAGCCAGGTCCGGCCGGGGCGGCTGAAGTCCAGCGACGGGGCCGTGTAGTACGGCGCGGCGGCGCTGCCGGCCGGGGCGATCCGCGACTCGACCCGGGTGATCGGCTCGGCCAGGTCGAAGTGGGTGCCCTGGAGGTCGGCGATCGCGCCGTCCATCAGGCCCTGGAGGAACTCACGCGCGGCCTCGGCGCCGTCCCGCGCGGGGCCGTCGGTCTCCAGCCACTTCATCGCCTCCATCGGCTCGGCGCCGGGCTTCACCTTCTCGGCCTCGACCCGCATCTGGGCCAGCAGGTCGTGGAACTCCTGCCAGGCCCAGGCGTAGGCCTCGTCGAGGTCGAGGTCGGCGCCGGTCCAGTAGCGCACCCAGCGGCCGTAGCGCTCGCGGCCGACGGTGTCGGGGGCGTCGGCGGCGGCCGGGCCGTAGACCTCGCGCAGCCAGTCGCGGAGTTCGGCGAGGCCCTCGGTGGCGGCCACCGCGTGCGCGGTCAGGTCCGCGCGCAGCGCCTCGGGGGCCTCCTTGACCAGCTCGCCGAACCAGCCGCCCGGGGCGTCGCCGACCAGCCACTCGCCGACCTGGCCGATCACCGTGGTCACCTGGCGGGGGCCGGAGAGCAGGCCGCGTTCGATGCCCTCGGCGAGGGTCGCGCGGTAGCCGGTGAGCGCCTCCGGCACCCGGGCGAGGCGGCGGCCGAGGAGGGCCCACTGCTCCTCGGTGTCGGTGGGCATGAGGGTGAAGACGTCACGGAGGTTGTGCAGCGGGGAGCCCAGGTTGTGGACGGCCCGGTAGCGCTCGCCCGCGTCGTGGACGGCGAGTTCGGCGAGGAGCCGCTCGCGGAGCAGGCGGGCACAGCGTCGTTCGGCCTCGTCCCGGGCGGCGTCGGCCGGTCCGGCCGCGTCGAGGGCCGCCTCGGCCTCGTCGAGTCGGGCCAGGGTGGAGCGGCCGAGGTCCGCGATCGCCTCGGCGCCGGCCGGCGAGAGGTCGGGGAGGCGGTCGTCCTCGGGGTTCAGGCCCAGGTACACCGCGGTCAGCGGGTCGAGCTCGGCGAGGTCCCGCACGTAGTCGTCGGCGACACGGCGGGGGGTGATGCCGTCGGAGCTGATCAGTTCAACCATCCCGACATCATTGCGTGGCGCGCGCCGTTTGCAAGCCCCTATCCGCTGGCATGGACCGGCCAATTCGGGACGGGACGGGCACCCTCACCCGCCGGAGCGCCGCGACCGCCACCGCCGCAGCGCGCGGCCCGGGTCCCACCGGGACCGTCCGTGTGCGAAGCGGAAGAAGCCGAGGCCGATCAGCACGGCGCTGAAGTGCCCGAGGTCCGTGAAGGTGTGCGAGGCGACCAGCGGCACCAGGTAGAAGACCACCACCCCGCCCCCGTACAGCCACCGCCAGGGACCGGCGAACCGGTAGGTGAGCACCGCGACCACTCCCGCCAGCGCGTACGAGACCCCGACGTCCACCGTGTCGGCCATGCTCCGCTGGAGGGTCCCCCGGACGATCCCCCAGGCGACCACGCCCTCGCTCACCAGGGTCGCCAGCACGTGCGAGGTCGCGGCCACCGCGAACCAGCGCGCGGTGCCCAGCCAGCGCTCGGCGTTGGCGTGGAACACCGTGAACAGGACGGCGTACAGCGGCCAGCTGGAGGTCTCGGTCCACAGCGCGCTGGCCACCAGGGCGTGCACCGGGCGCGAGCGCAGCTGGTCCAGGTTGGTCGAGCGGGCCGCCAGGAACCAGTCCAGGGTGTGCGGGTCCGTCCGGGCCACCACGAAACTGGTGACCGCCAGGACGAGCAGCCACGCGTACGTCCCCGGCGCCGAGCGCACCCAGGCCCGGAGCGCCCGGGGCGCCCCGCGCAGACGGCGCGCGCGGGGCGGCCGCTCCAGCGTCTGCGCCATCCTGCGGGCCTCCTCGGTGGGGCGGCGTGGTGCGTCCCATCCTCGGTCGGGGACCGGTGGGGCGCCTCCCGGGACGGGCCTCCGGGCGGGGCCGCCGGGGCCCCCTCCGAGGAGCTGCGCGAAACGCCCGGACAGGCACAAACGCCCGTTCGGAAGATCGGTGCACACCCGGCTCCGATCCGGCCCGGGGCCGTTACGCTGACCGGCATGGAAGCCAGCTCAGCGCCCGTCCCGCCCGCTCCCGAACCGGCCCCGCGGCCGCGGCGCGCCGGGTACCGGCGGCTGCCGGTGCAGCAGCGGCGCGAGCAGCTGATCGCGGTGGCCCTGGAGCTGTTCGCGCACCGGGCGCCCGAGGAGGTCGGGCTGGACGACGTGGCGCAGGCCGCCGGCGCCTCCCGGCCGCTGGTGTACCGCTA
This sequence comes from Streptomyces sp. NRRL F-6131, assembly GCA_000719695.1. Taxonomy (GTDB): domain Bacteria; phylum Actinomycetota; class Actinomycetes; order Streptomycetales; family Streptomycetaceae; genus Kitasatospora. The sequence goes on along the minus strand of JOHN01000040.1, from coordinate 87,146 downwards.
CTTCGCGGGCGGCAAGCAGCAGCTGTACGAGGCGGCGCTGCGCAGCGCCGCCGAGGAGCTCACCGGCCGGTTCGTGGTGCCGCTCAGCGGGACCCCGACCCAGCAGCTGTCCGCCGTCCTGGAGGGCTACTTCGCCTTCGTCGCCGAGCACGGCACCGGCTACTCGGCGCTGCTGCGCGGCGGTTCGGTGGTGGAGACGGCCCGCACCTCGGCGATCGTGGACGACGTCCGGCGGGCGGCGCTGAAGCGGACGCTGCGCCACCTCGGGGTGCGGCAGGCCGGAACGCGGCTCACCCTGCTGGTGCGCTCGTGGATCGCGGTGGTCGAGGGGGCCTCGCTAAGCTGGCTCGACGAGGGCCGGGCGGTGCCGGTGGACGAGCTGCGGGAGTGGCTGGTGGACCAGTTCGTGGCGATGGCGGCGGCGACCGCGCTGCACGACCGGCAGACCGCGGAGGTGCTGGCCGGCCTGCTGGCCCTGGAGGGCCCGGACTCGCCGCGGACGGCCCGGCTGCGGGCGGTGCTGGGCGCCCCGGCCGAGTAGCGCGGGGACGGACGGACGGGCGGCGGACGGACGGCGGACGGACGGGACCGGCGGTGTGCGCCCCGGCCCGACCCCCGTGCCAAGGGTCGGGACCGCGGCCCGTCAGGCCTTGCCGAGGACCTGCCGCTGCCGCCCGAGGCCGTCGATCTCGATCTCCACGATGTCGCCGGCCGTCAGGTACGGCGTGCCCGGGCGGCCGAGGGTGACACCGGCCGGGGTCCCGGTGACGATCACGTCGCCCGGCTCCAGCACCATGAACTGGCTCGCGTAGCGGACCAGTTCGTGCACCGGGAAGATCATCCGCTCGGTGGAGCCGTCCTGCCGCAGCTCGCCGTTGACCCACAGCCGCAGCGGCAGCCGCTGCGGATCGGCCACCTCGTCGGCGGTCACCAGCCAGGGCCCGAGCGGCGTGAAGGTCTCCGCCGACTTGCCCTTGTCCCACTGGCCGCCGCGCTCGAACTGGAAGGCCCGCTCGGTGACGTCGTTGGCGATGGTGTAGCCGGCGATCACCCCGGCCGCCGCCGCGCGGTCCGGCAGGTAGCGGGCGGTCCGGCCGATCACCACGGCCAGTTCGGCCTCGTAGTCGGTCTTCTCCCCGCCGCGCGGCACCAGCACCTCGTCGTACGGGCCGACCACGGTGGAGCTGGGCTTGAGGAAGATCACCGGCTCGTCCGGGATCGCGGCGCCGGCCTCGGCCGCGTGGTCCCGGTAGTTGAGGCCGATGCCGACCACCTTGCCGGGCCTGGCCACCGGCGGGCCGACCCGCTGTCCGGCGATCTCGGTCACCGGCAGCCGGCCGGCCGCCACCCGCCCGGCCAGCTCGGCCGGACCGGCGTCGGCCAGCCCGGCGAGGAAGCCGCCGTCGATGTCCGCGGTCACCCCGGAGAGGTCGTACGCGGTGCCGTCCGGACCCAGCGCGACCGGGCGCTCGGCGCCCGGCGGGCCGACACGAAGGAGTTTCATCCGATCCCCACCTCCTAGTTCGTCGAGTACGTCGCAGCTCGCCGGGCGGTGGACCGACCGCCCGGAGGCGGCGCGGACCGCGCCCGGCCCCTGTGCTGCGAGGTATATCAACGGCGCGCCGCGCCGGGCCAGACCGTCCCGATCGGCGAAATCCTCCCAACCGTCCAGGCCCGGCGGGGGCCGCGCTGGGCGCCCGTACGGTTGACAGCCGGCCGTGGTCCGGCGGCCCGCCCGGGCGGGCCGTCACGCCCGGGGCGAACACCCGGTCGAACGGCCGCCCGGCGGGGCAGGATCCGCCGCATGGAGATCACCCGGATCAGCCCCGAACTGACCCTCATAGCCCTCGACTTCGGCACCGCCCACCTCTGGCGTGACGAGGACGGCACCCTCACCCTGATCGACACCGGCATCGCCGGACAGGCCGACGCGATCGAGGCGGCGGTCCGCGCCGTCGGCGCCGACCCGGCCGCGCTGCGCACCGTCGTGCTCACCCACCACCACGAGGACCACGCCGGATCGGCCGCCGAGGTCTCCCGGCGGACCGGCGCCGAGGTGGTGGCCCACCGGCTGGAGGCCCCGGTGCTCCGCGGCGAGCGGGACGCCCGGCCAATGGTGCTGAGCCCCTTCGAGGAGGAGCTCTGGAACGCCCTGCCGTCGCTGCCGCCCGCCCCGCCGTGCAAGGTCGACCGCGAGGTGGTGGACGGCGAGGTGCTCGGTTTCGGCGGCGGCGCCGTGGTGGTGCACGTGCCCGGCCACACCGACGGCTCGATCGCGCTGCACCTGCCGGAGCGGGGCGTGCTGTTCACCGGCGACCTCGCGGCCAACGTCGAACGGCGGACCACGCCCGGCGTCTTCAACGCCGATCCCGCCCTGGCCCTCGAATCCTTCCGCCGGCTGGCCGGACTCGACGCCGACACCGTGCTGTTCGGGCACGGCGTGCCGATCGTCGAGGGCGGTTCAGCCGCCCTGCGCCGAGCCGTCGAGCAGCTCGGCCAGCACTAGCGGACGGCCCCGGTCGGGCGCGGCCGCGGCGCTCTCGCGCTCCCAGCGCTCCAGGTCGCGCCCGACGTCCTCCCGGGCCCGCGGGTGGCCGTCCAGTGCGGGCAGCAGCTCGCGCAGCAGGGCGACGGCCGCCCGCGGCCGGCCCGAGCGGGCCAGCCAGAGCGCCAGGTCGTGGCAGGTGCGCAGGGTCCGCGGGTCGGCCGGTCCGAACGCCCGGACGAACTGCGGGATCAGTGCGACCAACTGCTCGGCGGCCCGCTCGGGCGAACCCGCCGCGCCGCGCCGCCAGGCCTCGTCGGCCTTCTGCCGCAGCACCTCCGGGTCGGTGGCCCCCTTGTGGTCGCGCAGCGCCCTGAGGTCGCGCAGCCGGTGGCGGACCTCGGCGGCGTCGGCGGGCCGGTCCTCCGGCCGCTTGGCGAGCAGCTGGAGGATCAGCCGGTCCAGCGCCGGGTCGGCGGTGTTCGGGGGCAGCGGCTGCTCGTTGAGGTGCGCGTACATCATGGTGACGGCCTGGTCGGCGTGGAACGGGCGGCGGCCGGTGCAGAGTTGGTAGAGCACCACACCGAGGGCGTAGAGGTCGGCCCGGCCGTCGATCCGCAGGCCCGCCCAGCACTCCGGTGCCAGGTAGACCGGCGTGCCGATGACCACCCCGGTGGAGGTGAGCTCGCCGGCGGACGGCTGGGAGAGCAGCCGGGCGATGCCGAAGTCCAGCACCTTGGCCTCGCCGCCCTCGGTGATCATGATGTTCTCGGGCTTGATGTCCCGGTGCACCACACCGTTGCGGTGCGCGGCGTCCAGTGCCTTGCAGATCTGCCGCACCCACCGCAGGGCGACGGCCGGCTCCGGCAGGCCCTCGCGCATCACCTGGGCGAGCGAGCGGCCCCGGACCAGCTCCATCACCAGGTAGTGGGTCGACCGGGCGCCGTCCTGCACCCGCCCGTAGTCGAACAGGGTGACGATGTGCGGGTTCGACAGGCCGCCGACGGTCCTGGCCTCGCGGACGAACCGGCCGACCGCCTCCTCGTCGCCCGCCTTCTCCTCGGAGAGCACCTTGAGCGCGACCGCCCGCCCGATGGTCTCGTCGTGGGCGGCCCAGACCACGCCGAACCCGCCCCGGCCGAGCTCCCGGTCCAGCCGGTAGCGGCCGCCCACGACATCGCCCGCCTGCATGCGTTCCCCCCACAAGTGCGCCGGAATCGAACACCGTTCATCCTGACCGGGTCACGATAGCGGCGGGGAGCGGCACCCGGGTGAACGACCCCGGGACCGCTCCCCGGCGGCGGTCCCGGGGCCTCCCCGGGCCGGCGCGACGGACGGGCGCTACGGCTGCTTGGGCTTGGGCAGGCCGACCGGGTTGATCTCGGAGGTGGGCACCGCCTCGGCGTCCAGGCCCCAGCGCTTCAGCACCTGGGCGTAGCTGCCGTTCTTGATCACCTCGTTGATCGCCCCGTTCAGTGCCCCGACCAGGCCGCTGTCCTTCTTCGTGGTCGCCGCGATCTTGCCGAGCACCTCGGCACCGCCGCCCGAGTAGGTGCCGATCACCTCGGTCTCGCCGGTCTGCACGGCGTGGAAGGCGGCCACCGGGTTGGGGCCGACGTAGGCGTCGATCCGGCCGGAGGAGAGCGCCAGGTAGTAGTCCGAGGAGTTCTGGAAGTACTTGATGTCGGCCGGCTTCAGGCCGTTCTTGGTGTTCTCCTCGTTCCAGGCGATCAGCAGCTTCTCCTGGTTGGTTCCGGAGGCGACGGCGACGGTCTTCCCGGCGATGTCCTTGGGTCCGGTGACCTTCCAGCCGCTGCCCTTCTTCGCCTCGAAGCCGAGGATGTCCAGCCGGTAGGTGGCGAAGTCGTACTTCTCCTTCCTGGCCTCGGTGACGGTGATGTTGGAGATGCCGACGTCGTACTTGCCGCTGTCCAGGCCGACGAAGATGTTCTCCCAGGAGACCGGGTTGAACTCGACCTTGAGGCCGAGCACGTTGCCGATCAGCGAGGCGATGTCCGGCTCGACGCCGATCACCGTCCGGTCGTCGTTGGCGTAGAAGTCCAGCGGCGGCGTGGTGCCGAGCGAGTCGACCACGGTCAGCGTCCCGCGTCTCCTGATCTCCTCCGGCACCAGGGCCGCCAGGGCGTCCACCTTGGGCGTGGTCACCCGGTTCTGCTGCGGGGTGAGGTTCACCGCGGTGCCGTTCGGGGCGGTGCTGCCCTTGGCGGGAGCGAGGTCCGCCGCCGCGTCCGAGGAGCTGCCGCAGGCGGCCAGGGTGAGGGCGGCGGCGAGCGCGGCGGCGGTCACGAGGGCGCGACGGGGTAGGGACATGGCGGAACTCCTGCGGGTGAAGGGGGGTGGGTGGTTCAGAGGACCTTGGCCAGGAAGGCCCTGGTCCGCTCGTGCCGCGGCTCGTCCAGGACCGCCCGCGGCGGGCCCTGCTCGACCACGACGCCGCCGTCCATGAAGACCACGGTGTCGGCGACCTCGCGGGCGAAACCGATCTCGTGGGTGACCACGATCATCGTGGTGCCGGCCCGGGCGAGGTCCTTGACGACGTCGAGCACCTCGCCGACCAGCTCCGGGTCGAGCGCCGAGGTCGGCTCGTCGAACAGCAGCACCTTGGGCTCCAGCGCCAGCGCCCGGGCGATCGCCACCCGCTGCTGCTGGCCGCCGGACAGCTGCCGGGGGTAGGCGTCCGCCTTCTCGGCCAGGCCCACCCGCTCCAGCAGCTCCAGCGCCCGGGCCCGGGCCTCGGCCTTCGGCCGGCGCAGGGCGCTGACCGGCGCCTCGACGATGTTCTCCAGCACGGTGAGGTGCGGGAAGAGGTTGAAGTTCTGGAACACGAAGCCGATGTTGGTCCGCTGGCGCAGGACCTCGCGCTCCTTGAGCTCGTGCAGCTTGTCCCCGGCCCGGCGGTAGCCGATCAGCTCGCCGTCGATCGCGACGAAGCCGCGGTCGACCTTCTCCAGGTGGTTGATCGCGCGCAGCAGGGTCGACTTGCCGGAGCCGGACGGCCCGAGCACCACGGTCACCGAGCCGGCCGGGACGTCGAGGTCGACGCCGCGCAGCACCGCGGTCGGACCGAAGCTCTTCCACAGGCCGCGGACCTGCACCATCGACGGTGCGGCGACCGGCTCGTCCGCCGGAGTGTCCCCGACGCGCGGTTCCTTGACGACGGCGGTCATGAGCGGCCTCCGAGGGCGACGGCGGTGGCGGTGCGGGCACGCAGGCCCCGGACCAGGGAGCGGACCCGCTGGAGCGGGGTGGGCGGCGGGGTGCGGTCGGCCCCGCGGGCGAAGTACCGCTCGACGTAGTACTGGCCGATCGACAGCACGGTGGTCAGCAGCACGTACCAGACGGTGGCGACCATCAGCAGCGGCACCACCCGGCCGGTGCGGCCGTACACCACCTGCACCTGGTAGAAGAGTTCGCCGATCGCCATCACGTAGACCACCGAGGTGCCCTTGAACAGGGAGATCACCTCGTTGGCGGCGGACGGCAGGATGCCGCGCATCGCCTGCGGCAGGACGATCCGCCAGGCCTGCCGCCGGCGCGGCACGCCGAGCGCGGCGGCCGCCTCGCGCTGGCCGGGGTCGACGGCGATGATGCCGCCGCGGATGATCTCGGCGGCGAAGGCGGCCTGGTGCAGCCCGAGGCCGAGCACGGCCGCGCCGAGCGCGCCCAGCACCCCGATCGTCTCGAAGTCCCCGAAGGTGGGCCCGAAGGGGATGCCGAAGCCGAAGCGCTTGTAGAGGTAGGAGAGGTTGAACCAGAAGACCAGCTGGACGATCAGCGGGATCGAGCGGAACACCCAGACGTAGGCCCAGGCGACGGTCTGCAGGATCGCGCTGCGGGAGAGCCGCATCGCGGCCACCCCGGCGCCCAGCACGAAGCCCAGCACGGTGCCGTAGGCGGTGAGTTCGACCGTGCGGCCGACCGCCCGCAGGATGGTGTCGGCGGAGAAGTACACCCGGAAGGTGGCCCAGTCCCAGCCGGGGTTGGTGGCCAGGCCGTGGGCGAACTGGGCCAGGACGACGAGGGCGGCGAGGCCGGCCGCCCAGCGCCAGGGGTAGCGGGCGCGGACGGTGCGCAGGCCCGCGAGTTCGCCGAGGTCGAGCGGGGCGTCGGCGGGCGCGCGGTCGGGTTTCGAGCGGGTCGGGGTGCCGGTGGCGGCGGCGCCCGCGGTGGCGGTGGTCATGGGGGACTCCTCCCGGGGGGACAGGGGATCACGCGTGCTCGGGCGGGCTGATCAGGGACTCCTTGACGGCCGAGTCCGTCACCCCCCACTTCTTGAGGATCCGGTCGTAGGTGCCGTCCTTGATCAGCTCGTTGACGGCCGCCTGGAAGGCCGGGGTCAGCGCCGAGCCCTTCTTGAACGCGAAGCCGACGTCGAGCCGGTGGAACTCGCCCAGGAACCTGGTGCCGGAGGCCTCCTGGGCGGCCTGGTAGCGCAGGCCGTTGATGGTGGACATCACGACGTCCACCCGGCCCTGCTGGAGGCTGGTCAGCGTGGCGCCGCTGTCGCTGAACGCCTTGACCTCGTAGGGCGGCTTGCCGGCGTCGGCGCAGACGTTCTTCTTGGCGTTGAGGGTGGTCTCGAAGGTGGTGCCGGCGCCGGTGCCGATGGTCAGCCCGCACAGCTGGACCAGGTCGGTGATCGGCTTCACGGTGGTGTTGTCCTTCTTGACCGCGAAGCCCTGGCCGTCGTCGATGTAGGTGACGAAGTCGATGGTCTTCAGCCGGGCCGCGGTCACCCCGAAGTTGCCGGTGCCGACGTCGTACTTGCCGCTGTCGAGCGCGGGCAGGATGGTCTCGAACGCCGCCTCCTCGCGCCGCACGGTCAGGCCGAGCAGGCGGCCCACGGCGTCACCGAAGTCGATGTCCACCCCGGCGGCCTTCTTGGTGGCCTGGTCGGCGTAGAAGGCGGAGGGCGGGGCGCCGATCGAGGAGCCGAACTTCACCGTCCCGGCGGCCCGGACGTCGGCGGGCAGCAGCGCGGCGGCGGCGTCCGACTTCTTCAGGCCGGAGACGAGGTCCTCGGCGGCGGCGGAGACGGCCGGCCGGCCGGAGCCGCCCGCCGCCGGGCCGGTGCTCGGGTCCGAACTGCACGCCGCCAGGGCCAGGACCGGCAGCAGGGCGGTGGCGGCGAGCAGCGGGCGGCGGGCGGTGGTGGTTCTCACGGAGGTGCCTTTCGGGAGGTACGGGGGCGGTGCGGGGTCCACGGGTCCAGCGGGTGCGGGTCCGGCGGAGGTGCGACTTCAGACGAGGTGCTTCTCGAACGGCAGCGGTCCGATCGTCAGCGGGTCGGCGTCGACGTCGAACAGCGGGGTGTACCCGGCGGCCAGGTACAGCCCCCTGGCCTCGGGCTGGCGCGGGCCGGTGGTGAGGAAGATCCGGCCGTAGCCGGCCCCGGCGGCGGCCCGCTCCAGCTCGGCCAGCACCCGGCGGGCCAGCCCCCGGCGGCGGTGCGCCGCGGCCGTCCACATCCGCTTCACCTCCGCCGTCCGCTCGTCGTACCGCTTGTACGCGCCGCCGGCCACCGGCTCGCCGTCCTCCAGCAGGAGCAGCAGCAGGCCGTGCGGCGCGGTCCAGCTGTCCGCCGGGTAGCGGGTCATCTCCTCGTGCGCCTCGGGACCGTAGCGGCGCACGTACTCCTCGGTGAGCTCGCGCACCAGCGGCTCGGCGAGCGGGTCGTCGATCCCGACCCGGCGGACCTCGACGTCGAGCGCCGGTGCGCCGCTCACGCCTGGGCCGCGATCAGCTGGTGCCGGTCGTGCTCGGCGCGCCCGGCCCGCTCGGCCTCCGCCGCCGCCTCGGCGGCGGCCTTCGCGGCGTCCCGCTTGGCGACCTCCTCGCGGACGATCGGGATGACGTACCGGCCGAAGTCGATCGCGTCGTCCACCAGGTGGTAGCCGCGGGCGGAGAGGATGTCCACGCCCAGGTCGTAGTAGTCGAGCAGGGCCTGGGCGACCGTCTCCGGGGTGCCGACCAGCGCGTTGGAGTTGCCCGCCCCGCCGGTGGCGGCCGCGGTCGGCGTCCACAGCGCCCGGTCGTAGCGCTCACCGGCCTCGGCGATCTCCAGCAGCCGCTGCGAACCGGCGTTCTCCGGCCCCGCGGCGGACGGGCGGCCGCGGCGGACCAGCTCGCCGCCCTCCCGGCGGGCCCTGATCGCGGCCACCGTGCGGTGCGCCTTCTCCCAGGCCAGCTCCTCGGTCGGCGCGATGATCGGCCGGAACGCCACCTGGATCCGCGGCGACTCGGCCCGGCCGGCCGCCCGGGCCGCCTCCCGGACCCGCTCGATCTGCTCGGCGGTGCGGGCCAGCGGCTCGCCCCAGAGGCAGTAGATGTCCGCCTCGGCGCCGCCGGCCGCGTACGCCGCCTCCGAGGAGCCGCCGAAGGAGACGCCCGGCCGCGGTTCCTGCACGGGGAAGACGTCGGAGACGAAGTCGTGGAAGCGGTAGTGCGCGCCCTCGTGGTCGAAGGGCTCCCGGCTGGTCCAGGCCTTCTTGACGATCCGGATGTACTCCCGGGTGCGGGCGTACCGCTCGTCCTTGCCGAGGACGTCGCCCTCGCGCCGCTGCTCGTGGTCGTTGCCGCCGGTGATGAAGTGGACGGTGAGCCGGCCCTCGCTGATCCGGTCCAGGGTGGCGAAGGTCTTGGCCGCGAAGGTCGGGTAGGAGACGTTGGGGCGGTGGGCGAGCAGGATCTGCAGGCTGTCGAGGTGGGAGGCGAGGAACGCCGCGGCGGGCGCCGGATCCGGGGAGCCGGAGCCGTAGGCGAACAGCACGCGGTCCCAGCCGTGGTCCTCGTGGGCGCGGGCCAGCCGCAGGGTGTAGTCGCGGTCGAACGCGGCCGTGGTGCTCGCGGTGGTCTCCGTACCGTCGGCGGTGGCGGCGATGCCGAGGAATTCGACGGGCATGGTGGCGGAACCTTTCGGGTCGTGCGCGGTCCGGTGGGCGCGGCCGGGCGGCGGGCGGGCAGGCAGCAGGCGGGCAGCAGGGACCGCCGGCCGGCGCCGGGGACGGGGCCGGCGCCGGAGACGGGGCGGGACGGTGGTGGCGGGACGGAACGGGGGGCGGGGCGACGACGGGCCCGTGACGGCCCGCGGAAGCGGTTGGCGGAACTGCCGGAGCGCAGCGGGGCGACGAGGAGAAGGGGTGGCGGCAGCGCGCGGTCGACGAGCCGTCAGGACGTGACGGCTCTCCCGGCCCGGGACGGGGCACCGAGGGAGGTCCCTCCGGGGGAGGACGGGGCCGGACGGGCGGCCCGCTGCCGGGTCAGCCGCGACACGCCGCGGACCACACCCGACCGAAGTCGATGTGGTCGCGGGTGACCAGGGGCTGCTCGGCGTACATGGCCTCAAGTTGAGCAGCGAACCGCGCACGGCGTCAACCACCGTCCATTACCGCTCTGTTGCGATCTCCTGTCGCCACGCGACACATCCCCCGCCCCCGGCGTCCCGCCGACGACGACCCTTGACACCCGGCGCTCGCGCACGCGTACGATCGAAAGCGGAGTGCAGTGCATCGCCGGCCGTGTTGAGGGACGCGGGCCGGCCGCGACGGCCGTACGTGACCACGCCGTACCCCCGCCCCGTGCGCCCGCGCGCATCCCGCATCTCCGCCCTCCCGCCTGGAGCCTCCGCATGGCCACCCCGCCGGACGTCCTGCCCGCCCCCGCCGCCTCCACCGTCGCCGCGCCGCCCCGCACCGGTACCGGCACCGCCGCCTCCGTCCCCGACGCCGCGGCCGCCACCGCCCGGATCGTCCCGCGCCGCCGCACCGGCCAGTGGATCTCCGCCGCCCTCGCCCTGCTGCTGTTCGCCATGGTGGTCAACTCCCTGGTCCGCAACCGGGCGTTCCAGTGGGACGTGGTCGCCGACTGGTTCACCGCCACCTCCGTGATGAACGGCCTCACCCTGACCCTCTGGCTGACCGCCGTCACCCTCGCCCTGGGCTTCGTGCTCGGCACCGTGCTCGCCACCATGCGGCTGTCCGCCAACCCGGTGCTGCGCACGCTCAGCTGGATCTACATCTGGATCTTCCGCTCCACCCCGGCCCTGGTGCAGCTGCTGCTGTTCTTCAACATCGGCGCGCTCTACCCGACGCTCGGCCTGGGCATCCCGTTCGGCCCGGAGTTCCTCACCGTCCGGACGGTGAACCTGTTCGGCCCGACCCTCACCGCCGTCGTCGGACTGACCCTGCTGGAGGCCGCCTACGCCGCCGAGGTGGTGCGCGGCGGCATCCTCTCCGTCGACCGGGGCCAACTGGAGGCCGCCGCCGCGCTCGGCCTCGGCCGGTGGCGCGTGCTGCGCCGGATCGTCGTCCCGCAGGCCATGCGCTCGATCGTGCCGACCGCCGGGAACATGCTGATCAGCGCGCTCAAGGGGACCAGCATCATCAGCGTGCTGGCCGTCTCCGACCTGCTCTACTCGGTGCAGCTGGTCTACCTGCAGTCGTACCAGGTCATCCCGATGCTGATGGTCGCCACCCTCTGGTACGTCGTGATCACCACTGTGCTCTCGGTCGGGCAGTACTACGTCGAACGCCACTTCGCGAAGGGCGCCACCCGCGAAGGGCTGCCGCCCACCCCGCTGCACCGGGCCCGGGCCGCGTACCGCCGGCTGCGCGCCGCCGCGGCGGAAACCGGGGACACCGCCGCCGAGTCCGTCGGGGAGGGCGCCCGATGAGCGCCGTCCTGGTCGTCGTCGGCGCCGGGCCGCGCGGCACCGGCCTGCTGGAGCGGATCGCCGCCAACGCACCCGAACTGCTGCCCCCCGAACGGCCGTTGCACATCCACCTGGTCGACCCCCACCCGCCCGGCGGCGGCCGGATCTGGCGGCACGAGCAGTCCCCGCTGCTGCGGATGAACTCGATGGCCGAGGACGTCACGATGTTCACCGACGAGCGCTCGACCCTCGACGGGCCGGTCCGCCCCGGCCCCTCGCTCGCCGAATGGGCCGCCCGACCCGAGGAGTTCGCCCCCCACCGGGAGATCGCCGACCCGGGACTGCGGGCCGAACTGCGGGCCCTCGCGCCCACCGACTTCCCCACCCGGCGGGCCCAGAGCGCCTACCTGGACTGGGTGTTCCGGCGCGCCGTCGCCGACCTGCCGCCGCACATCACGGTCACCGTCCACCGGGACACCGCACGGCGCGTCGACGGCCCGGCGGACGGCCCGCAGCGCGTCCACCTCACCGACCGGGTGCTCACCGCCGACCACGTCGTCCTCACCCTCGGCCACCTCGACTCCGCCCCCGACCCCCGGTACGCCGCCGACACCGCCTTCGCCGCCCGGCACGGCCGCTTCCACCTGCCGCCCGCCTACTCCGCCGACGTCGCCGCCGAACTCGACCGCATCGCGCCCGGCGAGCACACCGTGCTGCGCGGCTTCGGGCTCGCCTTCGTCGACCTGGTCTCGCTGCTCACCGAGGGCCGCGGCGGCCGCTTCGAGGAGACCGCCGGGGGCGGCCTGGTCTACCGGCCCTCCGGCCGCGAGCCGGTCGTCCACGTCGGCTCGCGACGCGGCGTCCCGTACCACTCCAAGACCGACTACCGCCTCCTCGGCCCGCGGCCACCGCTCCCCCGGGCCTTCGACGCGGCCGCCGTCGACGCCCTGCTCGACCGGCCAGGCCCGCTCGAACTGCGGCGCGACGCCTGGCCGTTGATGGCCAAGGACATCGCCTTCGGCCACTACCACGAACTGTTCCACGCCCACCCGGAGCGCACCGCCCTGCCCTGGGCGGAGTTCCTCGCCGGCCACGACGCCCACGACTGGGCCTCCCCGGAGCTGCGTGCCCTGGTCGAACGGGCCGTCCCCGACCCGGCCGACCGGCTCGACCTCGAACGCCTCGACCACCCGCTCGCCGGGCTGGAACTCGACTCCACCGAGGAGCTCCAGCGCCACCTGCGCCACTACATCGCCGAGGACGCCGACCGCCGCGCCGACCCCGCCCACAGCGCCGATCTCGGCGCCTTCCTCGCCCTGCTGTCGCTCTTCGGCCAGCTGCCCCGGCTGCTCGCCTCCGGCCGGCTCACCGCCCGCTCGGTGGCCGAGGAGGTCGACGAGTGGTTCTTCGGCTACTTCAGCTACCTGGCGTCCGGCCCGCCCGGCTTCCGGCTGCGCCAGTTGCTCGCGCTCTCCGAGGCCGGGGTGGTCCGCTTCCTCGGCGCGGACGTCCGGATCGAGCGGGACGAGCCCAGCGGCACCTGGCGGGCCTCCGGCGCCACCGTGCCCGGCCACACCGTCACCGCCACCGCGCTGGTCGAGGCGTATTTGCCCCGGCACGCGCTGGCCCGCACCCGGGACCCGTTGCTGCGGGAGCTGCACCGCGAGGGGCGGATCGTCGAGGAGGTGGTCAGCGACCCGGAGCACACCCACCGTTCGGGGCTGCTCACCGTCCGACCGGGGGACGGCCGCGTCCTCGACCCGGCCCTCGGCGGCGAACCGCACCCGCGCCGCACCGCGCTCGGGCCGCACACCAGCCTGCGGACGGCGGCCGCCTTCGCCCGGCCGCGCACCGACTCGCCCGGCTTCCGGCAGAACGACGCGGCGGCCCGGGCGCTGCTGGGCGCGCTCGCCCGGGGCCCGCTCGAACAGGGTCCGGTCGAACAGGGCCCGGTCGAACGGGCGGAGGCGGCGGTGGCCGTCTGACCGGCACCGGGCCCGGAGCAGCACCGGCCCGCCCGGGCGTCACGGCCCGTAGATCTCGTCCACCAGGTCCTCGGCCGTGACGTGGTCCGGCGCGGAGAGGATCCAGTCGCCGACCTGCTTGATCCCGGTGCCCCGCTCCAGCGCGGTCAGACAGGCGTTGGCCTCCCGGTCCGAGGCGAAGTCCCAGACCAGCAGGCGGCGGATCAGCGTCAGCGCCTCGGCCGGGTGCATCGGCAGCGGTCGGCGGCGGCCCCGGCCGGGCGGGTCCGCCGCCAGCCGCTGCTGGTAGCCGGCGAGGTCCTGCCAGGCCTGGACGGCGGCCGGGTGCTGCTCGCCGAGCACCTGGGCGAGGTCGGGCAGCAGGGTGCGCAGCTGGAGCACCGCGCCTTCGAGGTCGCCCCGGTCGGCCGTGTAGACCGCCAGGTCGTGCCGGGCCTTGAGCACCCGCGGGTCGTGACCGCCCCAGGTCGCGTGCAGGTCCGGCAGCAGCTGGGCGAGCCGGCGCATCGCGCTGACCGTCTCGCCGCTCTCGCCGATGCACCGGACCAGGTGGTAGCGGGCGGCGAGGGTGTCCGGGTCGGACTGGCCGAGGGCGAGCCGCATGTCCTCGGCCACCGTGGACAGCAGCCCGATCGCACCGGCGAGGTCGCCGGCCCGGCTCAGGAACCAGGTGAAGTCCCGCCAGGCGTTGAGGGTCTCGCGGTCGGTGGCGCCGAGCGCGGCCACCGCCTCCTGGGCCACCGCCTGGAGCAGGGCGGCGGACTCGCCGGGGGTGGTCGCCCGGAACGCGGCGCTCCGGCGCTCGCGCAGGGCGGCGCGGACGGCCTCGTCCGGCGGGACGGCGTGCGGCGGGACGGCGTGCGACGGGGCTGCGTGCGGCGGGGCTGCGTGCGGCGGAGTGGTGAGCGGCGGAGTGGTGAGCGGAGGCAGCACGGGCGGCAGCGCGCCGGGCGGGACGGGCCCCGGCACGACGGGGCCGACCGGCACCGGCGGGACGGCCGGTCCCGCGGGCCCGACGGGCCCGACAGCTCCCGCCGGCGGGCCGACCGGCACCGGCGGGGCCGCGGCCACCACCGGCCCGAACCCCGGCCGCGCCGCCCGCCACCCCTCCTCCAGTTCCGCGAGCCGCCGCTCCACCGTCCGGGCGTCCGCCGGGCGGTCCGCCGGGTCCTTCGCCAGCAGCGCCGTGACCAGCCCGGCCAGCTCGGCCGGCAGCCCGAACTCCGCCGGGTCCAGCGCCGGCGGCGGCTCGTTCAGGTGCTGGTACATCAGCACCGGCGTCGAGTCGCCGCCGAACGGCCGCGCCCCGGTGCAGAGTTCCACCAGCACGCAGCCGAACGCGTAGAGGTCCGCCCGGCCGTCCACCCGGCCGCCGGTCCAGCGCTCCGGCGCCATGTACGCCGGGCTGCCGATCACCGTCCCGGTGGTGGTCAGCCCGCCCGCCCCGACGTCGAGCTGGGCGATGCCGAAGTCCAGCACCTTCGCCGTCCCGGCCTCGGTGACCATGATGTTCTCGGGCTTGATGTCGCGGTGCACCATGCCGGCGTCGTGGGCGGCGGCCAGCGCGGAGCAGATCTGCCGCCCCCAGCGCAGGCTCTGCACCGGGTCGGGCGGGCCGTCCCGGAGCACCGCGGTCAACGTCCGTCCGGTGAGCAACTCCATCACCAGGTAGGTGACCCGCCGGCCGCCGAGCTCGGCCTCGCCGAGGTCGTGCACGGTCACGATGTGCGGGTGCGAGAGGTTGCCGGCCGCGCAGGCCTCCCGGACGAACCGCAGCGCCGCCTTCTGCTGGTCCTCGCCGTGGTGGTTGATGACCTTGACCGCCACCGGCCGCCGCATCCGGGAGTCGAAGGCCCGCCACACCACGCCGAAGCCGCCCTGGCCCAGCCGCTCGACCAGCTCGTACCGCCCGTCGAGCACGTCGCCGCTCGTCACCCGTCCCACCCCCGCACTCTCGCCGCCCCCGCACTCTATCCACGCCGCCGCCCGCTCCGACCGCCCGCTCCGACCGCCCCTTCGCCCGCCCCTTCTCCCCCGCCGCCTCCCACCTTCGCCCACCTCTCCCCTGCCGCCCCCGAGTCCCCTGGTGGGAGGATGGCAGCGGGCCGCGCGACGACGCGCCGGCCGCACGCACAGCCGAGGAGCGCAGTCATGGCCAAGCAGGCCCCGCAGAGCGATCCGGCGCAGGACGCCCCCCGGGTTTCCGCGCCCCAGCACGCGGCCGCCGGACTGCCCGCGGTCGGCCACAGCCTGCGGATGGCCGCCGAGCAGATGGGTGCCCGCCGCACCCTCAGCACCCTGCTCAAGGTCAACCAGCCCGACGGCTTCGACTGCCCCGGCTGCGCCTGGCCGGAGCCGGGGAAGACGCACACCGCCGAGTTCTGCGAGAACGGCGCCAAGGCCGTCGCCGAGGAGGCCACCGAACGCCGGATCCGCGCCGAGTTCTTCGCCGCGCACCCGGTCGCCGAGCTGGCCGAACGCTCCGGCTACTGGCTCGGCCAGCAGGGCCGGCTCACCGCGCCGATGTTCCTCGACGAGGGCGCCACCCACTACGCCCCGATCTCCTGGGACGACGCCTTCGCGCTGATCGCCGAGGAGCTGCGGGCCCTGGACACCCCGGACGGCGCCGCGTTCTACACCTCGGGCCGGACCAGCAACGAGGCCGCGTTCGCCTACCAGCTGTTCGCCCGCCGGCTCGGCACCAACAACCTGCCGGACTGCTCCAACATGTGCCACGAGTCCTCCGGCTCGGCGCTCACCGAGACGCTCGGCGTGGGCAAGGGCAGCGTCAGCCTCAACGACCTGTACCAGGCCGATCTGATCATCGTCGCGGGCCAGAACCCGGGCACCAACCACCCCCGGATGCTCTCCGCCCTGGAGCGGGCCAAGCGCGCCGGTGCCACGATCGTCAGCGTCAATCCGCTGCCCGAGGCCGGACTGGAGCGGTTCAAGAACCCGCAGCAGGCCCGCGGCCTGGTCGGCCACGGCACCAAGCTGACCGACCTCTTCCTGCAGATCCGCCTCGGCGGCGACCTCGCCCTGTTCCGCGCCCTCAACCAGCTGATCCTGGAGAAGGACGCCGTCGACCACGCCTTCGTCGACGAGCACTGCCACGGCTTCGAGGAGTTCGCCGCCGAGGCCCGGACCACCTCCCGCGCGGAGGTGCTCGCCGCGACCGGACTCCCCTGGTCCCAGATCGAGGACCTCGCCCGGATGGTGCTGGACTCCCGCAACGTCATCGTCTGCTGGGCGATGGGCCTGACCCAGCACAAGCACTCCGTGCCGACCATCCGCGAGGTGGTCAACTTCCTCCTGCTGCGCGGCAACGTGGGCCGCCCGGGCGCCGGCGTCTGCCCGGTGCGCGGCCACAGCAACGTCCAGGGCGACCGCACCATGGGCATCTTCGAACGGCCCGCCCCGGCCTTCCTGGACGCCCTCGGCCGCGAGTTCTCCTTCGAACCGCCGCGCGAGCACGGCCTCGACTCCGTCGACACCATCCGGGCCATGCGCGACGGCCGGATCGGCGTCTTCTTCGCGATGGGCGGCAACTTCGTCGCCGCCACCCCGGACACCGAGGTCACCGAGGCGGCGATGCGCCGCTGCCGGCTGACCGTGCACGTCTCCACCAAGCTCAACCGCTCGCACGCGATCACCGGCGCCCGCGCCCTGATCCTGCCCACCCTCGGCCGCACCGACCGGGACGTCACCGCGCGCGGCGCCCAGTTCGTCAGCGTCGAGGACTCCATGGGCCAGGTGCACTCCTCGCGCGGCGGCCTGCGCCCGCCGGCCCCGGGCCTGCTCTCCGAGGTCGCCATCGTCTGCCGCCTCGCCCGGGCCGCGCTCGGCCCGCAGGACACCGTGCCGTGGGAGGACTTCGCGACCGACTACGACACCCTGCGCGACCGGATCGCCCGGGTCGTCCCCGGCTTCCAGGACTTCAACGACAAGGTCCGCCGCCCGGGCGGCTTCACCCTCCCGCACGGCCCGCGCGACACCCGCACCTTCCCGACGGCGACCGGCAGGGCCAACTTCACGGTCAACCCGCTCACCGCGCCGGAGGTGCCGGAGGGACGGCTGCTGCTCCAGACGCTGCGCTCGCACGACCAGTACAACACCACCATCTACGGCCTGGACGACCGCTACCGCGGCATCCGGGGCGGGCGGCGGGTGGTGCTCGTCAACCCGGCCGACGCGGCGGAGTTCGCGCTGGCCGACGGGCAGTACGTCGACCTGGTCAGCGAGTGGAAGGACGGCGTGGAGCGCCGCGCCCCGCACTTCCGGGTCGTCCACTACCCGGTGGCCCGGGGCGGCGCGGCCGCGTACTACCCGGAGACCAACGTGCTGGTGCCGCTGGACTCCACCGCCGACATCAGCAACACGCCGACCTCCAAGGCCGTGGTGATCCGGTTCGAGGCCGACAGTGGCGCCTGATCCGACGGTCCTCCACCCGATGCCGGAGCAGCCCCGCGTGGTGCTGCTCCGGCCGCTGGTGACGTCCCCGCTCATCGAGGTCGGGGAGTTCACGTACTACGACGACCCGGACGACCCGACGGCGTTCGAGACCCGCAACGTGCTGTACCACTACGGGCCGGAGCGGCTGGTCATCGGGCGGTACTGCGCGCTGGGCACCGGCGTGCGCTTCATCATGAACGGCGCCAACCACCGCACGGACGGGCCGTCGACCTTCCCGTTCCCGATCATGGGCGGTTCTTGGGCGGCGCATTTCGACCTGCTCACGGATCTCCCGAACCGGGGCGACACGGTGGTGGGCAGCGACGTCTGGTTCGGCAACGGCGTCACGGTGATGCCGGGCGTCCGCATCGGCCACGGCGCCGTCGTCGCCACGGGGAGCGTCGTCACCGCCGACGTCCCCGACTACGCCGTGGTCGGCGGCAACCCGGCCCGCGTGATCCGCTCCCGGTACAGCGAGGACGACGTCGCCCGCCTGCTGGCCGTGGCCTGGTGGGACTGGCCGACCGAGCACATCACCGCCCACGTACGGACGATCATGTCCGGCACCGTCGAGGCCCTGGAAGCCGCCGCCCCGGAGTAGGAGCCCTGCTCACCCGCCGTACCTGGCCCATCATTCCGCGAAGGGCACGGCGAGTACCTCGCCGTCGGGGAAGTCGACGTCGAGGTACCCGCCGTCGGCGCCGTAACGCGGGCCGCCATCACCACCCGGGACCAGGTGCTCGCCCACCACTCCCCCAGGTCAACCCCCCGCACGGAGCCGCAATAGGTCACCTTCCACCCCCACCCACGAAAAGTCGCACCCGCCGACTTCCCACTCCGCCCCCTGCCCCGCCGGAAGGAACAGCGGTTCTTGGGAAGCTGCCCCTCGCTCGCCCTGAGCGAGGGGCAGCAGGATCCGGGCGGCATCGCGTAGTGCCCGACGTCCGCACCGCGTTGTGGGGTACACGGGCAGGCCCTACGAAGACCGTCGCCTCCGTGGCATCGGCACGGGCGGCGGCCGCGTACTCAGCCTTGACCTCCTCGGACGCACCCATGAAACTCGGCCCTTCCGACTTCCTGTGCACATAGCTGATCCACCTCCTGAGCTACTGCAGCGGCCGACGGTGACGAGGCGCCGGCTACTCGCGCAGGAAGTCGGCCGGGCCGACTTCCTGCGCAGGGACTCACCGCAGCCCGAGCGGGCAGGGCGGGGGCGGCTCCGAAGTGGGGTTGTGGGTGCGGGGGCAGGAGACAGCGGCGACGGAACGGAACTGCTGGCCAGGAGTCCAATACGTCCACACCACGTCGTGGGGGTAGGTGGCGAGGAAGGCTCGGGCGTGGTCGAGGCGAAGGCCCGGGCGGAGGTCGGTGTGCAGAGCCGGGGCTTCGGCAAGCTGCTTTCCGAGCCATTCCAGGGCCTCGGGCGGGTCCACGGTGGTGAGCTTGATCCGGTCGGCCGGTTTGACGAGCCAGTGCATCACCTCAAGCGGCGGGGCCGGTCCGTTCCAGACCGGCCGCCTGCCGTTCTGCGGCTGGGGCGGCCTCCGCTCGGTGTCCTCGGGGCGTCTGCTGCCCGCCCAGGCGTAGCAGTGCCAGTGGAGTTCGGGCCTGTGCCAGTGATCCATGCGCCTACCCTTGGAGAATGGGTCGGCCCCGCCCCCAATTGGCGTGGGGGCGGAGCCGATTCCGTTCGCGCCGCGTCAGACCGCCGCGTCGAACCGGTTCGGGTCGATGCCGGCCGCGCCCAGCTCGGCCGTGCTGAACCTCAGCTCCACGCCCGGGCGCTTGGTGTCACCCATGACCCACAACCCGCCCACGACGTCCGGCACCTCCCGCAGGGTCGCGCAGGTCTCGTGCTCCGACTCCGGGTTTCCCCCGCACGCCCGGTAGGCGACCGCTCCGGCCGGAACCTCGATCTCGTACAGATCGCTCATGCTGCTGTCCTTCTGTTCGACGCTACGGGGAAGCCGTCCCCGCACGGTGGTTCACCCGCACCGGCCGGGGATTCCGACGGACGGTGCGGAAGTCGCTCGGGCCTACCGGCAGCCGAGAGACCGTGCCACGGGATGCCGTCGGCACGGCCCATCGACCACCGATGGGCGGCGGCCGTCAGGTCAGCCCTCGGTCGGGACAGACGTCGGCACCGCACGTACAGAACGGCCAGTCCCTGGGAATCCCTCGCCCGACCGCCTTGGCCGCGTACGCCGGGTCGTAGTCCGTCGGCGCGCACGCGGCAGGTGCGCGCCGATGGTGCTCGGGCCGGTCCTCCGTACGGGCTTCGGTGTTGCGGGATTCGAAGCTGTTCGCCATGTCGGCCACTCCCTCGCGCTTGCCCGAACCGACAGCAACACGGTAGGGAGCGAGTGAAGTTGGGAGCTATCGGATTCTGCGGGATTGCACGGCGTCACCCGAGAGCAGCAATGGCGGCCAGAAGCAGAGCACGAGCTTTGGAGCCGTGGACCGCCGTGCTTCCCAGCATCGCGAATGTGTTGGCGTACATCGCGACCTCGCTGGGCTGGGTCAGCGTGAGGTGCCCGGAGACGAGTTCCACGTTCACCTGGGCGGTGTCGAAGATCCAGAATCCCTCCACCGGCATCCGTGTTCGACGCACCCGAGAAGGAACGATCCCAAGGCTGACGTTCGGGAGCGCGCCTGCCGTGATCAGCCGTTCGAGCTGTTCCGCCTGGGTGTCGGCGTCACCAAGTCCGTTGGCAAGGACGGACTCCTCGATCAGGAACACGAAACGCCTTCGACCGTCGCGCAGGATGCGCTGCCGCTCCATTCGAACGGCCACCGCATCCGCCACGTCGTCGACCGGAACCCGCCTCTGCTGCACAGCCCGCAGCACGTCCTCGGTATAGCCGTGCGTTTGCAGGAGCCCGGGCACCAGCCACGAGGAGTAGGACCGGAACAAGGACGTGCGCTCGAACAGAGGCAGAACGGCCTCCTGCGCTCTCCTCAGCCCCGCGCGCTCCATCCGGCGCCATTCCACCCACATGCCTTCGACGGCACGCAAGGAGGCCACGAGGTCGGCGGCTTGGTCCTCCCTGTTGCATGCACGGCACCAGGCAAGAATATCCTCTGCGGACGGGCTGGTCTTGGCTGTGGAGATCCGGGACACCTTGGACGGGTGCCAGCCGCAGAGCAGCGCGAGCTGCTTACCGTCCAAGCCCGCATCCCTGCACATTTCCCGGAGACGGTCAGCAAGGACCTTCCGAGCGGCTCGGACGTGCGACGATCCGGATGCGGACATGGTGGGTCAGGCCGGCTTGTAGTCCTCGTGCGGTGTGGCCCGCTGCCACACCGCTTCGAAGGCGGAGCCGACCAGATCCAGGACGGCCGGCTCCGTCCGCCATTCCCTGTCCACGACCTCACCGTCACCGGAGAAGTACGTGAACAGTACGGCCGAACCGTCGAACATCCAGAGATCCGTTCCCGGCAGCGCGAGGTCGGCGGCCTTGCGTCGCGGAAGCCAACGAATCAGCTCACCGGCCGCGACATTGGCGAAGGTGAGGTCGTGCTCGTACCGGATGTAGTCCGTCACCGGCTCCGAAACGATCCGGGCCCGCCGCATGACCACGCCGCGCCCGATTGTCTCGCCCACCAGGTCCGCCCAGGAGCCCCACCAGTCGGGCAGCTTGGCCGGGTCATTGCCGTACCGGTGGCCGGCCCGCCAGCGAGCGAACTCCGGATCGTCCGGCGTGTAGCTGTCACGCATCTCCAGATGGACGGCGGAGCGCCGCGCCCCGGCCAAGCCCTCACGAACGGGGAACTTCACCGATTCCACTTTCGGGTTGTGGGATGTACTTCAACATGACGGCCGGGAGTCGGACGATCGTCTCGTGGCTCGGGACATCAGTGCTGTGACCGGGGATCGACCCGATCTCCTGGCACGCCTTCACGTCCTCCTCGGTGGCTTTGTAGGACTGGATCAGCAGATCCCCCGTGTCCTCGTCCAGCCAGATCGTCGGCGAGTCGTCAACGGGAGTGTTCGGGATGATCCCCAGGAAACGCAACCTCACAGCCTCTCCCTGTGTAGATCCGATTGCGCTCGGTTGCACGACTTTCGCGCCGACCGGTGGCCCGCACAAGAGGCGCATCGGGGCAACAGGGGCACGAGAGGGGCGCGCTGGGTGTCCCCTTGAAGCTTCAAGGGGACACCCAGCAATCTTGGAGAGATGCATCCGACGCCGTGCGGAGTGGGAAGTCGGCGGATTCGACTTCCCACTCCGCGGCGTTGACCCCTCGCTCGGGCCGAGCGAGGGGCAGCCGGGGTCAGGCGTGGTGGTCGAGTTCGCCGGCCTTGATGGCGCAGAGCAGGTCGGCGATGGCAGCCGGAGTGGTCCGCAGGATGACCTCGCCGTCCTCGGACTCCCGAAGTTCGACTGCTCCAGTTCCCACGCGGACCTCAACGCACTCATTGCTTGATGCACTGAAGCTGGACTTCTGCCACTCGACATCAGGCATTCGAGGACCCCACTTCCTTCATGATCGATCGAATGAAATCGCGAGATTCGGTCTCGGCGAGGGCAGTGGCGTCGAGGCGAGAGAAGATCGCTCGATGGTTGGCCAGATCGGTCGGTGATTCGAGGAACAGGGCACCCTGAGAGACATCCACCTCGACAGTGTCCAGCTCAGGCACGGGCCCGTTGGCGAAGGTGAGGTTCTCGCCGGCGCCCGGAAAGGTGTCGACGGCGAACGGAACGATCCGAACACAGATCCCTGGCCGTTCGGAGTCGTCGAGCAGGGCTCGGAGCTGGTCCAGGAGTACCGATGAGCCACCGAACTGCATCCGCAATGCGGCCTCGTGGATGAAGGTGCGCAAGGGCGTGGCGCCCGAGCGAATGAGCTCCTGCCGCCGGATTCTGAACGCGGTCCTGGTCTCGATCTCCTGCGGCGGCAAGGGCGGGAACAGTCTCGCGAACACCGCCGACGCATAGGCCGGGGTCTGGAGAAGGCCCGGGATGTACGCGGTGGTGCAGAAGGCGATCCGCTCGGCATGGGCTTCGAGCTCGGCGACCTCAAGGAAATCGACGGTCAGTACGCCGCGATACTCCTCCCACCACCCCTTGCCCCGCTCCGATGCCATCTGAGCGAGGGCATCGATCAGAGACTCGTTGGAGCAGCCGCATGCCGAGGCCACCATCCGCAAGCGCTCGGGACTGACGCCGATCCTGGCCTGTTCCATCTGCGTCATCTGAGCAGGACCGATGCCGAGTCTCCTGGCGAGCTCACTGCCGCCGAGCCCGGCCTGCTCCCGCATGCGTCGCAGCTCGCTTCCGAGGCGACGTTGACGGAGGGTCGGATTTGGGCGAAGGGCCATGACGTCCTCTCTCACGGGGGCTGGATCAGTGTGCCGGGCGCCCGGCAGGCCGGTCCAACTACTGGTCGGCCACACGGTAGAGGGAACTTTTTCACCACGGCCTACAAATAGAGGCGCCGTCGACTATGGTCTACCTCACAGCGATCCGACGGATCGTCAGTAATGCCTGTTCATCCGGGCAGTAGGTGCATGCTGCCCCTTTCGCACCGCAGAGCAGCCAGTCCGGGCTGGCCTCGTTCACGGTGGCGCATCCGTCGACGCTCCTCCCCCTCCCTGCCCTCCCTCTGGAGGTTCGCCATGCGTGCCTGCAACCCGCCCGACTGCTCCGCCGTCCGGGCCGAACTCCGCTCCCTCCTCCACGCCGCCGGGTGGCGCCCGGACAGCATCGCCGACGCCGAACTCGCCTTCCAGGAACTCTTCGTCAACGCCTGGCAGCACGGGGGCTGCCCCGCGCCGGCCGTTCTGGTCTGCCTCCGGCCGAGCACCCTCCGCGTCGCCGTCTGCGACGACTGCCCCGACCTGCCCTCCCCCCGAACCTCCGCCGACCCCTACGAGATCTCCGGGCGCGGACTCCACCTCGTGCGCTCCCTCACCGACCGCCTCGGCACCGACCCCACCAAGACCGGCAAGGTGGTCTGGTTCGAGCTGGACTTCGCCGCGTGAACGCCCCCGTCGGGCCCCACGACCGGATCCTCCGCACCTACACCGAGCCCGAGGTCACCGCCCTCCTCCGCGAACTCCACGAGCGGGGCAGACCCTTCGGCCTCCAGTGGGGTTCCGCCGCCGTCTCGGCCCCCACTATCGACGGCCGCCTCCTCGTCGACTTCGGGGACGCCCCGGTCTCCACCCTCCTCAACCTCCTCACCCTGCTCAGGGAGGTGGCCCCGGGGTGAGCGCCTTCCTCGTCGGCGCCGCCTTCGCCGTCCTCCTCGCCCTCGCCGTCGCCACCGTGGTCACCGGCGTCATCACCGCCCTGAAGATCGGCCCTCCCCCGCCGCCGATCACCCGCCACGGCCGCTGGGAGCTCCGCACCCTCCCCGACGGCACCACCGAATACACCTGGATCGCCCGCCAGGCCGGTCACTTCAGCCCCGAAACCAACCCCGACCGCGACCAGCACCGCATACCCCGATGACCACCCCGGAGCAGGAAGTCGGCCCCGCCGACTTCCTGCTCCGACACGCCACCGCTGTGAGCGGATCGCGGCCCTCGCTCGAACCGAGCGAGGGCCGCCACCACACCCCGCCTCTCCCGTCGGCCCACCACTTGATCGAGCACCTTGGCGAACCGGTGCGGGCACATTACTAGACTCGCCACTCGATCGAGGGGGGTGGCCTGGCATGGTCGCGGACGGGGACTGGTACGTGCTGGTCGAGGAGGACCGGAACCACGGGAGCAACTCCAGCTACAGCCCAGACGTGCATCGGTGGCAACTCTCGAGGGAAGAGCAGGCCACCGACCGAGAGGCTGCGAGTGACCTGGCGGAGGAGCTGGCCAGGACCCACCTACCGCGATCGCCGTCCCCCATCAAGGCGGGCCACGGCCGACGGATCTACCGGCTTCCGGACGGCACCTTGCTGGTCCGGATCACCGACGGATCCGATCAGGTCCACTTCCGCTTGACCGTGGCCGAGTTGATCTCGGACGTGACGGAGGCAAAGGAACCGCCGCCCGCGCCCCAGTCGAAGCGCAGGCTCTTCGGCCGCTGAGTTCCTCACTAACGGCGCCGGAGCAGGAAGTCGGTGCCGACGACTTCCTGCTCCGACCAGACTTCGGCCTCCCCGCGAAGGAGCATCGGATGATGAGTGGCTGCCCGCGCGGGCGGCCTCCTCGCGCGACAAGGAGGCCACCGGAAAGACGCGCTGGACAGCCGGCTCGGGGGCGAAGTGGGAAGTCGGAACGGCCGACTTCCCACTCCGACGCGAGGCTCCGCCTACAAGGGAGGAGCAGCCGATCTTGAATCGCTGCCCCTCGCTCGGGTCGAGCGAGGGGCAGCCGGCATCCGTGGGGCGCCCGGGGGTGGTCGGGTCGTGGAGTGGGAAGTCAAGCTCTTCGACTTCCTGCTCCGAGCCCGGCTGCGCAGCTCGGAGAACCGGCCGCGCGTGGGAAGTCGGCCCGTCCGACTTCCCACTCCGCTCACACGGCAGCCCCCGTGCGAACAGCAAGGGGGCTGCCGAACGAACGTCCGGTGGCCGGTCAGCCGTAGTACGTCAGGAACTCTCGGATCAGCTCCGGTGGGTTGGCGGCCGTGGTGGCCTCCTCCTCCCAACCCGGGGAGTCCATGTCGAACACGACCACCGGCAGCGGGCGGCCGAAGATCCGCTCCACCGTGCCGCTCTCGTTGAGCCGGCGGGCGAGGTCGATCACGCTCGCCTGGAAGTGCCGCCGCAGCCCGTCCGCCCTGGCGGCCACCTCGGGGTCGTCCAGGCGGCGGTCGAGGTCGAACGGGCCGTCGTACCAAAGGCCGAGGCGACCGGCCTCCGCCTTCCACTGCGCACCACCGGCCGGGTCCTCGGGAACGTTGCCGAGCCGGTCGAAGCCCTCCAGGATCCAGTGGGCGTAGTGCCAGCGCGCTTCCTCGGGATCGGTTTCCGCCGCCTCCCGGTACCGGCTCTCGGTGTTGTGGCCGATGTCGACGTACGGGCGCCGGTCGTCGGCGTCCACCCGCCAGATGTTGAGGGCGAGGACGTAGACCTCGACCCTCACCGGCTCGGGCAGGCGTTCCAGGATGCCCGTGCTCGCCCGCACCAGATGCGCCCCGAACGTCTCCACCGCCGTCATGGCGCGAGCCTCCCCCGCGACCGCGTCGGCGAAGACAGCACGGCCGGGCTCAGTGCTGGGTGGGCGGGAGGGTGCCCGTGCTGGTGCCGGACGCGGAGGCGGTGGCCGAGGCGGTGCCGGAGGCGGTGGCCGCGGCGGAACCCGTAGCGGTGGGCGAGCCGGTGCCGGTGCCGGTCGGGGTGCCGGTCGGCGTCCCGGTGGGCGTCCCCGTCGGGGAGCCGGTCGGCGTCCCGGTGGGCGTCCCCGTCGGGGAGCCGGTCGGCGTACCCGTGGGCGTGCCGGTGGGCGTCCCCGTCGGAGTCCCGGTCGGCGTGGAGGTCGGCGTGGAGGTCGGCGTCCCCGTCGGGGTGCCGGTCGGGGTGCCGGTCGGCGTCCCCGTGGGCGTCCCCGGGTCGGACGGCGTACCCGTCGGCGTCGTGCTGGGCGTGCCGGGCGTGGTCGGGGTCGTGCCCGGGTCGGTCGGCGTGCCCGTCGGCGTACCCGGAGCGGTGGGCGTGCCCGGAGCGGTCGGCGTGCCCGGCAGGGCGGGCACGACCGGCGGGACGACGGTGCCCTCGGGAACCGGCGGCTGGTTGAGCGGGCTGGACGCGATCGGCGTGACCGCGTCCCAGCCGGCCGGCAGGTCGGGCACCTTCCACGCGCCGCCGGCCTCGTCGGCCGCCCCGCTCGGGTCCGGCCGGACGGCG
The DNA here is from genome assembly GCA_000719695.1 of Streptomyces sp. NRRL F-6131. Classification (GTDB taxonomy): domain Bacteria; phylum Actinomycetota; class Actinomycetes; order Streptomycetales; family Streptomycetaceae; genus Kitasatospora. The sequence goes on along the minus strand of JOHN01000040.1, from coordinate 60,763 downwards.
CCGAGGATCGGGTTGGCCCCGATCGGCCCGACCTTGACGTACGAGCCCGGCCGCGGCGCGTGGACGACCAGCCCGCCGCCGATGTACATGGCGACGTGCGTGGCGCCCTCGAAGTAGATGATCAGGTCGCCGGGCCGCAGCTGGTTGAGCGCGACGTGCTGGAGCTGCGCCCACTGCTCCTGGCTGGTGCGCGGGATCGGCTTGCCGGCGTGCAGCCAGGCCTGCGAGGTGAGCCCCGAGCAGTCGAAGACGTCCGGACCGGCGCCGCCCCACACGTACAGCTTGCCCAGCTGGGCGAGCGCGAAGGCGACCGCGGCCCGCCCGGCCAGCGACGGGGTGCGCTCGTCCTTGCCGAGCACGCCGGTGGCGAGGAAGGCGAGCTGGGCCTCGTCGGCCTTGGCCTTCTCGACCTGCTCCAGTTCGGCGCGCTGGGCGCCGGTGAGCGAGGAGACCAGCTGTTCGACGGCGGCGAGGTCGGCGGCGACCTTGGCCTTGGCGGCGTCCTGCTGGGTGACGAGGGTCTGCGAGGTGCTGAGCGCCTCCTCGTTCTGCTTCTGCAGCACGCCCAGCGCGTCGCGGTCGGAGGTCAGCTTGGCGAGGAACTCGTTCTGCGAGCGGCTGGCGGTGGCGAGCAGCTCGGCGATGGTGACGGCCTCGTACGGGTCCTTGGAGAGCAGCAGCTCGGCGTAGGCGGAGGCGGCGCCGTTGCGGTACTGGGCGGCGGCGAGCTGGGCGGCGATGTCGGTGCCGGCGTCGACCTGCTTCTCCTGGCGCTCCAGCTTGGACTTGAGCTCGGCGAGTCCGGCCTGCTGCTCGGTGACCTTGGCGACGGCCGCGTTGTACTGCTCGGTGGCGGCCTCGGCGCCCTGGTAGAGCGCGTGCAACTGGTCGAGCAGCGGGCCGAGGGTGGCCTTGGCCGCGGCGAGCGGATCACCGCCGGGGTCGACCACGGGAGCGCCGGGGGCGGTGGCGCCGGGGGTCGGCTGGACCGGGTCGGCCCAGGCCGCGCCGGCGGCCAGCGGCAGCGCGAGCGCGGCGGCCGCGAGGACGGCTCCGCAGCGCAGTGCGGCCCGTACCCAGGCCGGTCGTCCGCCTCCGGGTCCGCCCGGGATCCGCCCGTCCGTCAGCTCCGCACGCCGTCCTGCCCCGCCCATGGTTCCCGTCCTCCCCGTCCGCCCGCGTTCCGGGGTCCCCGGACCTCCGCAGATCCTGTCATGGGTTACTCGCGGGAAACAGACCGCACCCGGACGGTCCGATGAATTTTTGCCGCCGGATGTGAGACAGGTCTCATCAAATGGGGCGAACCGGACGGATCTCCACTAATGTCCAGCTCAGCGCGGCTGTCGACACCCCCTGGAAAGCTTCCGGCAACCCCTCGGACACCAGCGGAACCACGATTCCGAAGCCCGTTCATCTTCCGTTCACCCAGCGTCCCTACCGTCGCGCCTGAAGCCAACATCAGTGCGACAACTACGACGATTGTTTGGGTATGGAACACATCTCGTTCCTGGTGGCCGTTGTGATCATCACGGCGCTCGCCTTCGACTTCACCAACGGGTTCCACGACACCGCCAACGCGATGGCCACCTCCATCGCCACCGGAGCCCTTCGGCCGAAGGTCGCGGTCACCATCGCGGCCGTCCTCAACTTCGCGGGCGCGTTCCTCTCCGTGAAGGTCGCCACCACCATCTCCGGCGGCATCGTCAACGAGAAGGCCGGCATCCATCCGGAGATCATCTTCGCCGCACTGGCCGGCGCCATCCTCTGGAACCTGCTGACCTGGCTGCGCGGCCTGCCGTCGAGCTCCTCGCACGCGCTCTACGGCGGCCTGATCGGCGCCACCGTGGTCGGCGTCGGCGTCAACGGCGTCAACTTCGACACCGTCGTCAGCAAGATCCTGATCCCGGCCGTCGCCTCCCCGCTGGTGGCCGGTCTGGCCGCCTGGGGCGCCACCAAGCTCGCCTTCGCGATCACCCGCAAGAGCAACGAGGAGACCGTCGGCAAGGGCTTCCGTACCGGCCAGATCTTCTCCTCCTCGCTGATCTCGCTGGCGCACGGCACCAACGACGCCCAGAAGACGATGGGCATCATCACCCTGACCCTGGTCTCCGTCGGCGCCCTGCCGAAGGGCGCGCTGCCCCCCACCTGGGTCATCGTCTCGGCCGGCGCCGCGATCGCGCTCGGCACCTACATGGGCGGCTGGCGGATCATCCGCTCGATGGGCAAGGGCCTGGCGGACATCACCCCGCGCCAGGGCTTCGCCTCCGAGTCGGCCGCCGCCACGGTCATCCTGACCTCCTCGCACATGGGCTTCGGCCTCTCCACCACCCAGGTCTGCTCCGGCGGCATCATGGGCGCCGGCCTCGGCGGCCCGAAGGCCGAGCTGCGCTGGGGCATGGTCCGCCGCATGGTCTACACCTGGGGCCTGACGCTGCCCGCCGCCGCCACCGTGGGCGGACTCGCGGCCTTCCTGGCCGAGCAGGGCAACTGGGGCGTGGCCCTGGTCGGCGTCGCCCTGGTGGCCGGTTCGGGCGCGATGTGGATCATCTCGCGCCGTCAGCCGGTCGACGCGGGCAACGTCAACGACCACCTCGCCGACGTCACCCCGGTCGAGGTCGGCCCGGCCGCCGCGTCCGCCACCCCGACCCCCGCATCGACCACGGTCGCGGCCTGACCGCCGCCGGCTGAGGAGCTCGAAACACCATGCACATCAAGTGGAACGCCCTGGCCCAGACCGCCGGTGTCAGCTTCGGCGTCACCGTCGCCGTGGTCGCCGTCTTCGCGCTCGGCATCCTGGCCCTCTCCCGCCGTGAGGCGTCGCTCGCCGCGCAGCGCGAGGCGGCCGGCCCGGACGCCCCGGCGAACGGCGGGCGGCTGGCCCTGGCCGGCGCCTACGCCTGCTTCGCCGTCTGCGGCGCGGCCGTCCTCTACGGGCTGTCACTGATCGCGGGCAAGTAGCCCCCGTCGGCGGAGGCCGACGAACGCCGGAGGGCCGGGAGTGGTGATCCACTCCCGGCCCTCCGGCGTTCCGCACGAATCTCGGGCCCCACCCGGCGAACGGCGGGTCCCGCCGGGCCGACGCCCCCGTCAGTCCTGCCCGGTGCGCAGCACGCTCTCGCGGATGAACAGCACCGTGACGAAGGCCAGCAGCGCGAACGGCGCCGCCACCAGGAAGACCATGCCCACACCGTGCCCGAAGGCGTCGGTGACCAGCGGCACCAACGGCGCGGGCAGCTTGTGCAGGTCCGGGATGCCGCCGCCGAGCGCGCCGCCGACCGGGACGTGCGCGGCGGCCAGGTTCTCGGTGAGGTAGTGGCCGACCCGGTTGTTCATCAACGCGCCGAGCGCGGAGACGCCCATCGCGCCGCCCATGGTGCGGAAGAAGGTGACCACCGAGCTGGCCGCGCCGAGCTCGGCGCGCGGCACGGTGTTCTGGACCGCGAGGACGAGGTTCTGCATGGTGAGCCCGAGGCCGATGCCGGTGATCGCCATGTAGACGGAGAGCAGACCGTAGGCGGTGTCGGCCCGGGCGGTGCCGAGCAGGCCGAAGCCGACGGCGAGCAGCAGCGTGCCGGCGACCAGGTAGGCCTTCCACCGGCCGTACTTGGTGATCAGCCGGCCGGCGACGGTGGAGGAGACGGCCAGGCCGAGGATCATCGGCAGGGTCATCAGGCCGGCCACGGTCGGGGACTTCTCCCGGGCGAGCTGGAAGTACTGGCTGAGGAAGGTGGTCGCGCCGTACATCCCGATCCCGACCAGGACGCTGGCCAGCGCGGACAGGGTGACCGTCCGGTGCCGGAAGAGGTGCGGCGGGATGATCGGCTCGGCGGCGCGGCGCTCCACCAGGACGGCGAGGGCGCCGAGCAGCAGGCCGCCGCCGACCATGGCCGCGGTCTGCCAGGAGAGCCAGGCCCAGTTCTTGCCGGCCAGGGTGATCCAGATCATCAGCAGGCTGACCGCACCCGTGATCACCAGGGCGCCGAGGTAGTCGATCTTCACCGTGCGGCGGACCACCGGCAGCTTCAGGGTGCGCTGCAGCACCAGGATCGCGGCCAGCGCGAACGGGATGCCGACGTAGAAGCACCAGCGCCAGCCGAGCCAGGAGGTGTCCACGATGACGCCGCCGATCAGCGGGCCGCCGATGGTGGCCAGGGCGAAGACGGCACCGAAGTAGCCGCTGTACCGGCCGCGCTCGCGCGGCGGGACCATCGCGGCCAGGCAGATCTGGGCGAGCGCCGTGACACCGCCGGCGCCGATGCCCTGGAGGGCGCGGCAGGCGATCAGCTGGCCGGTGTTCTGGGAGAGGCCGGCCAGCGCGGAGGAGGCGATGTAGATGACCAGCGCGATCTGCAGCAGCAGCTTCTTGCTGGCGAGGTCGGAGAGCTTGCCCCAGATCGGGGTGGAGGCGGTGAGGGTGAGCAGGGTCGCGGTGATCACCCAGGTGTAGGCGGACTGTCCGCCGTGCAGGTCGGTGAGGATGCGCGGCAGCGCGTTGGAGACGACGGTCGACGAGAGCACGGCGACGAAGAGGCCGAGCAGCAGGCCGGAGAGCGCCTCCATCACCTGCCGGTGCGTCATCGGTTGGTCGGTGTCGGCGGCTCCGGTCGAGACGGTGGGGGTGGCGGTGGCGGTCATCGAGGTCCTTCGGAATAGTTGCCTGAAGCAACCATAGGCCGAGATGGTTGACTTGGGCAACATTCTTCAAGAACAAGTAAAGCCCGGACCGATCCCCGGCCCGGGCCCTCCGCACGCCGCACCCGCCGCTCAGCCGGCCGGCACCGCCGCCTCGCCCACCACGTCGTTGAAGCGGTGCAGCAGCTCCGCGAAGCGGACCACGTCCTCCTCCGACCAGCTGCCCATCAGCTCCCGCACCCGGGCCATCCGGGCGTCCCGGGCGGCCAGGAACCGCCGCCGCCCGTCCTCGGTGAGCGAGACCAGCGCCGAACGACGGTCCAGCGGATCGGCCTCCCGGGCCAGCAGGCCCAGCTCCTCCAGCGCCCGGATCTGCCGGCTGATCGTCGCCTTGCCGACCGCGAAGTGCACGCCGACGTCGGTCACCCGCACCGGACCGGCCTGCTCGATGTGGCCCAGCAGGCTGTACGCCATGCCCTCCAGCTGCGGATGGACCCGCCGGGACAGCTCCGCCACCCGGGCCCGGCCGCGCCGGAACAGCACCCCGACCTCGCGCTCCACGGCCAGCAGGGGCGCCTCGGCCCGGTCCTCGTTCGGCACACTCACCGCGCCAGTATCCCGCAGCCGACCCGGGCCGCCGCGGCGCGGGAGAAACACGGAGGAAACTAGTTCATGCTATTAAGTATCCGGTTTCCCCCGATTGGCAAGGAGATGTGCATGACTGCCGCCCCCGGGCAACAAGCAGGGCAGGAACCGGCGCAGCAACCGGCGCCGGGAGAGCGGAAGGGCTTCGTCGCCGAGCTGAAGAGCGCGGTCAGCCCGCGCGCGGCGCTGCTGGTCATCGGCGTGCTGCTGCTCCAGCTCGGCTTCGTCACCTCGTACGTGGGCGCCCTGCACCACCCCGCCCCGCACGAGCTGTCGATCGCCGTGGTCGCTCCGCCGCAGATCACCCCCCAGCTGGTCCAGGGCCTGGAGTCGGTCCCGGACGACGCCGTGAAGGCCGTCACCGCGCCGGACGCGGAGACCGCCACCCAGCAGATCAAGGACCAGAAGATCTACGCCGCGCTGGTGGTCGACCCGACCACCACCGAGGACGTGCTGCTGGTCGCCAACGCGCGCGGGCCGTCCGCCGCCCGGGCCGCCGAGTCCGTCGTCACCGGCCTGGAGAAGTCCCAGGGCCGCACCGTGAAGGTCCAGGACGTCGTGCCGCTCGCCAAGGGCGACGCCAACGGCCTCTCCTCCTTCTACCTGGTGATCGGCTGGTGCGTCGGCGGCTACCTGGTCGCCTCGATCCTCGGCGTCAGTGCCGGGGCCAAGCCGGCCAACGCCAACCGGGCGGTGATCCGGCTCGGCACCCTGGCGCTCTACTCGATCGCGGCCGGCATCGGCGGCGCGATCATCGTCAAGCCGGTGCTGGACGCGCTGCCCGGCCCGTTCTGGGCGATGTCCGCCGTCGGCGCGCTGGTGGTCTTCGCGGTGGGCGCCTTCACCATGGCCCTGCAGTGCCTCTTCGACATCATCGGCATCGGCGTCGCCGTGCTGCTCTTCGTGGTGCTCGGCAACCCGAGCGCGGGCGGGGTCTTCCCGCCGCCGATGATGCCGCCGTTCTGGCGGGCGATCGGGGCCTGGTTCCCGAACGGCGCCGGCACCGACGCGACCCGCTCGATCGCCTACTTCGACGGCACCGAGCTGACCCAGCCGCTGCTGGTCCTGCTGGCCTGGGCGCTGGTCGGCATCGGCGTGACCTTCGCCGCCGTGCTGCGCCGGCCCTCGCACCGCAGTCGCGAGCTGATCGAGGGCTGATCGCGACCGGTCGAGGACCGATCGAGGGCTGATCGACGGCTGATCGAGGGCCGACGCCCCGGGCCCGCCCCTCGCAGCCCCGCCGGACCGGCCGGGACTGCCCGGGGGCGGGCCCCTCAGCCCTCCGGCCGGCCCGGGTCGGCGAGCAGCGCGCGGACCACGCCGACCGCGGCCCCCAGCAGCGGGCCGCGGCGGCCCAGCCGGGAGACGGTCAGGCGATCGTCCGCCCAGGGGCGGACGGTCACCCGGGCGGCCAGCTCGGCCCGCATCGCCGGCAGCAGCCAGGGCGCCAGCTGCGCGTAGCCGCCGCCCAGCACCACCTCGGCGGGGTCCAGCAGGTTCACCGCCCCCGCCGAGGCGATCCCCAGCGCGGTGCCGGCCCCGGCGAGCGCGTCCCGCACCTCCTCGTCCCCGGCCCCGGCCCGCTCGGCGAGCAGCGCCACCCAGTCGCCCCGGACGCCTTCGAGCCCGGCCGCGCGCAGCACCGCCGACTCGCCCGCGTACTGCTCCAGGCAGCCGTGCGCCCCGCAGGCGCAGCGCGGCCCGTCCGGCCGGACGGGGACGTGGCCCAGCTCGCCCGCGTAGCCGCGCGCGCCGCGCAGCAGCCGGCCCTCGACGACGATCGCCGAACCGATCCCGGCCTCGGCGGAGACGTGCAGGAAGTGCGCCGGGCCGCCGCCCAGCCAGAGTTCGGCGAGGCCGCCGAGGTTGGCCTCGTTGTCGGCCCGCAGCGGCAGCTCGGCGAGTTCCTCGGCGTTGGCGGCGCGCAGCGCGAGCCGCAGTTCGGCGGCGAGCGGGACGTCCTGCCAGCCCAGGTTGGCGGCCCGCTGGAGCAGTGCGCCGTCGGCCCCGACCAGTCCGGGCACCGCCAGCGCCAGTCCGGCCGGGCGGAGTCCGGACTCGGCGACGGCCCGGCGGAGCAGTTCGGCGAGGTCGGCCATGACGGCGGCGGGCCGCCGGTCCCGGTTGCGGATCTCCTGGCGGCGCCAGGCGCGGACCTCGCCGCGCAGATCGACCACGCAGGCGCCCAGGTGCTCCACCCCGATCTCGGCGCCGAGGCCGCCGGGGCCGTCCCGGTTGAGGCCGAGCGCGGTGCCGGGCCGGCCGACCTTGCCGCTGGGCGCGGCCGGGCCCTCCTCGACCACCAGTCCGGCGCCGATCAGCTCCTCGGCGAGCGAGGAGACCGCGGCCCTGGTCAGCCCGGTCTCGGCGGCCACCTCGGCGCGGGAGCGCGGGGCGCGCGCAATGACCCCCAGCACCAGGGCCAGATTGGCCCGGCGCATCCCCTGCTGGCTGGCGGGCCCGGTCGGGACGCCGTCCGTCTCACGCATCGCTCTCACCCGCTCCGGCTTCCGCCGACTGCACCTGCGGGCCCAGGGGGCCCCGGACGACCGGTCCGGGCGGTCCCGGCCCGGGGCCGCTCCATCCGGTGAAGACCCAGCGCTGCATGGCCCAGAAGCGGAACAGCATCGCCACGAAGGTCCCCAGCACCATCCCGCTCAGGAAGTCGGCCAGCTCCTGGGTGACCGGGCTGACCCACGGCTCGCGCAGGTTCAGCAGGTAGCGGGAGGCGATCAGCGGCAGGTCGTTGACGGCGATCGCGACGGCGCTCACCAGGACGAAGAGCAGCGGTTCGCGCCGCCGCCAGGCGGCGCGGAAGCACCACCGCCGGTTGAGCACGTAGGAGACGGTGGTGGCCACCACCGTGGCGAGGGTGAGCGCCACCACCGGCTTGTCCTCCAGCACGGTGAACCGCAGCCCGTAGTTGATCAGCACGGTCAGCGCGAAGCAGCCGTTGCCGATCAGCAGGAACTTCACCAGCCGCCGGTGCCGGACCAGGGCCGGGCGGGCCCGGACCGGTACCCGGGCCAGGGCGCGCTGGGTGAGGGACGGCACCCTTCGCAGTCTGGCACGGAGCACGGAGCCCGTCCCGTCCGGCGAACCGGACGGAACGGGCGGGACGTGCAGGACGTGCCGGTCGGACGGGACGTGCCGGTCGGACGGGACGTGCCGGTCGGACGGGACGTGCCGGTCGGGCCGGCCGGTCAGGCGACGGCGGCCAGCACCTCGGCCGGCTCCAGGGCCAGCGCCAGCACCTCCCGGACGTCGGCCACCGGGTGCACGGTCAGCCGCTCCAGCACCTCGGCCGGGACGTCGTCCAGGTCGGCCTCGTTGCGCCGCGGGATGATCACCGTGGTGACCCCGGCCCGGTCGGCGGCGAGCAGCTTCTGCTTCACCCCGCCGATCGGCAGCACCCGACCGGTCAGCGACACCTCGCCGGTCATCGCCACGTCCGTGCGCACCTTGCGCCCGGAGAGGAGCGAGGCCAGCGCTGTGGTCATGGTGATGCCGGCGCTCGGACCGTCCTTGGGGATCGCCCCGGCCGGGATGTGCAGGTGCACACCGCGGTCGCGCAGCGAGGTGACCGGCAGCTCCAGCTCGGCGCCGCGCGAGCGCAGGTAGGAGAGCGCGATGTGCGCGGACTCCTTCATGACGTCGCCCAGCTGGCCGGTCAGGGTCAGCCCGGTGCCGCCGGTCTCGGCGTCGGCGAGCGAGGCCTCGATGTAGAGGACGTCGCCGCCGGCCCCGGTGACCGCCAGACCGGTGGCCACGCCGGGCACCGCGGTGCGCCGCTCGGCGGGCTCCTGGGCCGCCTCCGGGACGTGGTGCGGCCGGCCGATCAGGGCCCGCAGGTCGTCGGCGCCGATCGTGGCGGGCAGCTCGCGCTCGCCCAGCTCGCTCTGCGCGGCGATCTTGCGCAGCACCCGGGCGACCGCCCGTTCGAGGTTGCGGACGCCGGCCTCGCGGGTGTACTCGCCGGCCAGCCTGCGCAGCGCCGGCTCGTCGACCGTGACCTCCTCGTCCTTGAGCCCGGCCTTCTCCAGCTGGCGCGGGAGCAGGTGGTCGCGGGCGATGACGACCTTCTCGTCCTCGGTGTAGCCGTCCAGGCGGACCAGCTCCATCCGGTCGAGCAGCGGCTCGGGGATGGCCTCCAGCACGTTGGCGGTGGCGAGGAAGACCACGTCGGAGAGGTCCAGCTCGACCTCCAGGTAGTGGTCCCGGAAGGTGTGGTTCTGCGCCGGGTCCAGGACCTCCAGGAGGGCGGCGGCCGGGTCGCCCCGGTAGTCGGAGCCGACCTTGTCGATCTCGTCCAGCAGGACGACCGGGTTCATCGAGCCGGCCTCCTTGATGGCGCGGACCAGCCGGCCGGGCAGCGCGCCGACGTAGGTGCGCCGGTGGCCGCGGATCTCCGCCTCGTCCCGGACGCCGCCGAGCGCGACCCGGACGAAGGTGCGGCCCATGGCGCGGGCCACCGACTCGCCGAGCGAGGTCTTGCCGACCCCGGGCGGGCCGACCAGCGCGAGCACCGCGCCTCCGCGGCGTCCACCGACCTGGCCGAGCCCCTGGTCGGCCCGGCGCTTGCGGACGGCCAGGTACTCGACGATGCGCTCCTTCACGTCGGCCAGGCCGGCGTGGTCGGCGTCCAGCACCGCGCGGGCGCCGGCGATGTCGTAGGAGTCCTCGGTGCGCTCGCTCCAGGGCAGCTCGAGGACCGTGTCCAGCCAGGTGCGGATCCAGGAGCCCTCGGGCGACTGGTCGCTGGCCCGCTCCAGCTTGTCGACCTCCTTGAGGGCGGCCTCGCGGACCTTCTCCGGCAGATCGGCGGCCTCGACCCGGGCGCGGTAGTCGCCCTCCTCGTCGGCCGGGTCGCCGTTCAGCTCGGCCAGCTCCTTGCGGACGGCCTCCAGCTGGCGGCGGAGCAGGAACTCCTTCTGCTGCTTGGCCACGCCCTCCTCGACGTCCTTGCGGATGGTGTCGTTGACCTCCTCCTCCGCGAGGTGCTCGCGGAGGAGTCCGAGCGCGTACTCCAGTCGGGCGACCTGGTCGGCCTCCAGCAGCACCTTGAGCTTCTGCTCGGCGGTGACGAAGGGCGCGTAGCCGATGTTGTCGGCGAGCTCGCCGACGCCCTCGATGGCGGCCACCCGGTCGACGATCTGCCAGGCGCCGCGCCGGCGCAGCCACTGGGTGGAGAGGCTCTTGTACTCCTTGACCAGCTCGGCGGCGCGGCCGGCCACCGGGGTGCCGACCGAGGACTCCCGGAACGGCGTGGTCTCCACCCAGAGCGCGGCGCCGGGCCCGGTGGTGCCGACGCCGATGCGCACCCGGCGCACCGCGCGGACCAGCGCGGCCGGGTCGCCGTCGGCCAGCCGGCCGACCTGCTCGACGGTGGCGAGGGTGCCGGCCGCCGCGTACGAGCCGTCCACCCGCGGGACCAGCAGGACCTGGGGCTTGCCGGTGCCGCCGGTGGCGGCGGCGCGCGCGGCCTCGACGGCGGCGCGTACCTCGGTGTCCTGCAGGTCCAGCGGCACGACCATGCCCGGCAGGACGACCTCGTCGTCGAGTGGCAGCACGGGCAGGGTGAGCGGTGTGGACGTCGATGCCATGATCTCTCCCCAGTCAGTGAACTTGAGTCGACCTGACTAAGGCCTGGCGGGCGCCGGATGTTCCCCGCCAGCCGTTCGCCGTGAGCGAACACGCGGGGGTCCCGGTGAGCCTGTCAAAAAGGGGGGTCCGACGCGATCCGGGGCGACTCGAGCCGGCCCGCGCGATCCGGCGCGGCCCGGCGCCGTCAGAACCGGTCGAGCACCGCGGTCCGCCCGCGCGCCGGAGCCGGGGCGGGACGGGAGAGCCCGCCCGGCAGCCCCAACCGGGTGCGGCCCGGCCGGTGGCCGTCCCAGCGGCGCAGCCAGCGCCAGAGCGCCACCCCGACCAGCAGCGCGGCCGGATGGCCGACCCCGGTGACAAGGTCCCGGTCGGCGGCGATCTGCTGGACGATCAGCGCCGCGGCCAGCGCGAGCACCGCCGAGCGCCCGGCCGGCCGGAGCAGTCCGGCCAGCGCGCCGAGGCTGGCCAGCACGCCGTAGCTGACCCCGATGTCCAGGTGGTCCATCGCGGCCGGCGCCAGCCGCCCGGTCTCCACCGCGACGACGACCACGCCCTGGGAGAGCAGGGTGGCGACGACGTGACCGGCGGCGAAGACGGCCGCCGCCCGGCCGGGGCCGACCCGGCGCTCCAGCGGAGCGACGGTGAAGGCGAAGGCCCAGAGGTAGGGGATCCAGACCGGCCCGGCCACCCAGAAGCCGCTGAACAGCAGCGCGCGCAGCGGGTGCTGCAACAGGTTGTGCCCGTCCGAACTGGAGGCCTCCTGGAGCCGGAGCACGAGCTCCGGGTCGGCCAGCCCGGCGAAGGTGGTGGTCGCGCCGACCACGGCGAGGTAGCCCAGCGCGAAGGGGTTGCGCCGCGGGGTCGGCACCCGGGCCAGGACGCGCTCGACCACGCCGGCCCGCAGACCGAGCCGGAACATCCCGTACGGCGGCCCGCCGCGCCCGGCGTACGCCTGCCGCTCCGTCATGTCGCCTCCGCTCCACCGTCCGCAGCCGTCACCCCGCGTGCGTCCAACGTACCGGCGCGTACCGAAAATCCCACCCTCCGCCATTTGTCGTGGCCACGGTACGTCCGGCGCCTGGGAGTCAGCTGGGAGAACGCCGTGAGGATCCGGGGTCCGACCGGGCTCGAATTGGTCCAGACCTTCTCCCTTTCTTCACGCCGCCATCCCCCCTGACCGGCGGCTTGGCGTCAACTCATGTGCATACGTACCGTTACAGAGTGAAAAAACGCCGGGTAAGGTATCGGCCCGTGCCCACCTTCCGGTGGGCCCGACAGCCGGCCCGACAGGCCGGTCCGTGGGCCGGAAATGTCCGGTCCACCTGCCGGGAATCACCCGCTGTCCGTACGCTGCGAGGTGCACGGGAGACGGAGGGCGGCACACGCCCTCGCCGGACCCCGCGCACGCGACGGGACGGCGGACCCGGCACAGTCCACGACGGAACAAGACTACGAAGCGGAGCCTTCGCCATCCCCACAGGTGGCCGGCCCGCAGCCCTGGGGGCGGTGGCGTGACCGTGACAGAAATTCAGCAGGACAACCAGAACACCGGCGGCACGGTGAGCAGCCAGCGCAGAGTGCTGGTGGTGGAGGACGAGCCCACGATCGCCGAGTCCATCGCGGCCCGGCTGGGCGCGGAGGGATTCAAGGTGGCCGTCGCGCACGACGGCCCGGGCGCCGTCGACGGCTTCCACACCTGGCAGCCGGACCTGGTCGTCCTCGACATCATGCTGCCCGGCTTCGACGGCCTGGAAGTGTGCCGCCGGATCCAGGCCCAGCGCCCGGTGCCGGTCCTGATGCTCACCGCGCGGGACGACGAGACGGACCTGCTGGTCGGCCTCGGCGTCGGCGCCGACGACTACATGACCAAGCCCTTCTCCATGCGCGAACTGGCCGCCCGGGTCAACGTGCTGCTGCGCCGCGTCGAGCGCGCCCAGCAGGCCGCCCGGACGCCCGCGCTGGGCAGCCTGCGCTTCGGCGAGCTGGAGATCGACCACGTGCAGCGCCGGGTCCGGCTGGCCTCGGGCGACGTCCACCTGACGCCGACCGAGTTCGACCTGCTCGCCTGCCTGGCCGCCCAGCCGCGCGCCGTGCTCACCCGTGAGCAGCTGCTGGCCGAGGTCTGGGACTGGACGGACGCGTCCGGCACCCGCACCGTCGACAGCCACGTCAAGGCACTGCGCCGCAAGATCGGCGCCAGCTGGATCCGCACCGTCCACGGCGTCGGATACGCGCTGGAGGCCCCGCTCTCGTAGCGCGGCGCTCCTTCGGACACCGGGCCGCCGGGGGGCCCGTGTCCCGAACCGCCGTGCGGCGGACCCACGCGGGGGATCACAGGGGACCAATGACCTTTCCACAGCAACGCAACGGGGACATCGACGGCAGTCGGCCGCCCACCCTGGCCGCCCGCGCCGCGAAACGGGTCTGGGCCGACATCCGGCCGCTCGACCCGGTCCGCTCCATCAAGGGCAAGCTCGCCCTCCTGGTGATCGTCTCGGTCTTCCTGGCCACCGGCATGGTGGTCGTGGCGATCCGGTCCGAGACCCAGATCCGGATCATCATGATCTTCTCGATGATCGCGTCACTGCTCTTCATGCAGTTCCTCGCGCACGGGCTGACCGCCCCGCTGCGCGACATGACCGCCGCCGCCCGCGCGATGGCCTCCGGCGACTACAGCCGCCGGGTCGAGGTGAACTCGCGCGACGAGATCGGCGAGCTGGCCGCGACCTTCAACCAGATGGCGGCCGACCTGGAGGCCGCCGACCGGCACCGCCGCGAGCTGGTCGCCAACGTCTCGCACGAGCTGCGCACGCCGATCGCCGCGCTGCGCGCCGTGCTGGAGAACGTGGTCGACGGCGTGGTCCAGCCGAACCCGGCGACCCTGGGTGCCGCGCTGGAGCAGACCGAACGGCTCGGCCGGCTGGTCACCCACCTGCTCGACCTCTCCAAGATCGACGACGGCGTGGTCGACCTGGACGCGCGCCCCTTCGAGGTGCGCGAGTTCCTGGACGGCGTGCTGCGCGGGGTCACCGTGGACGGCGCCACGGCCGGCGGGGCGTTCTCCCGGCGCGGCGACGTGCGGCTCGCCCTGGAGGTGAGCCCGTCCGGGCTGACCGGCGTCGCCGACTCGGAACGGCTCCACCAGGTGGTCGCCAACCTGGTCGACAACGCCTGCAAGCACTCCCCGCCCGGCGGCACCGTGACGGTCCGCGCCAGGCCCGGCGAGGGCCCCGGCGCGCTGCTGCTGGAGGTCGAGGACGAGGGTCCCGGCATCCCGGCGGCGGACCGGACCCGGGTCTTCGAGCGGTTCGGCCGCAGCGGCACCGCGACCGCCGCCGGACCGGGCTCCGACGGCGGAACCGGCCTGGGCCTGGCCATCGCCCGCTGGGCGGTGGACCTGCACGGCGGGCGGATCGAGGTCGCCGAGGCCGAACGCGGCTGCCGGATCGAGGTCAGGCTGCCCGGCCCTCGATGATCGCCGGGCGGAGGCCCGGACCTCGGACGGCGGTGCCGGCGCCGGTACCGGAGTCGGCACCGCCGTCGCCGTCGGGGACGGATGTCACAGATACGACACAGAGCCGCATCTGAGGTCCAACCTCCCCCTTGTCCGGGTTTGTCCGCCTTTGGGCCCCGATCGGAGCCGGTCGGTTCCCTTCCGATCTGGGTTTCTAACGCACATTTTCAGCCAAACCGCAGGTCAGGACTGTGATCTGGGCGACGCCTGACCCCCGGGGACTGCGCGATCACTGGTCGGAGGCGTAGCCTTAATCCCCGCTGTCCAAACATCCCAAAAGGAAGCGGAAGAGGGCGGTTGCCGCCGTGTCGCCACAGTCCCCTGAACACCCCAACAGCTCGGCTAGCTCCACTGGCTTCGGCCCCAATGAGTGGCTCGTCGACGAGATCTACCAGCAGTACCTCCAGGACCCGAACTCGGTCGACCGAGCCTGGTGGGACTTTTTCGCCGACTACAAGCCCGGTACCGAGGTGACTCCAGTGACCCAGGCCGCGACCCAGGTCGGCGCTACGCCGACCCCCGCCGCCGCCCCCGCGCCCGCCGCCGCTCCGGCCGTCCAGGCCCCCGCTGCTCCGGCCGCGCCCGCTGCTCCGGCGGCGCCCGCACCGGTGCAGCCGGCCCCGGCGGCCCCCGCGCCGCTCGCCGCCGCCCCGGCCGCGCCTCCGGCCCCCAAGGCCGCCGCGCCGGCGCCCGCGCCCGCGGCCGGGAGCACCGGCCCCGAGCTGGTCCAGCTCCGCGGCCCCGCCAAGGCCGTCGCGACCAACATGGACGCCTCGCTGGAGGTGCCGACCGCCACCTCGGTCCGCGCCGTCCCGGCCAAGCTGTTGATCGACAACCGCATCGTCATCAACAACCACCTGCAGCGCGCCCGCGGTGGCAAGGTCTCCTTCACCCACCTGATCGGCTACGCCCTGGTCCAGGCCGTCAAGGCCTCCCCGGGCATGAACCACAGCTACAAGGTGGAGGACGGCAAGTCCTACCTGGTCAAGCCCGAGCACGTGAACCTCGGCCTGGCCATCGACCTGGTCAAGCCGAACGGCGACCGCCAGCTCGTCGTCGCGGCCATCAAGAAGGCCGAGACCCTCGACTTCTTCGGCTTCTGGCAGGCCTACGAGGACATCGTCCGCCGGGCCCGCGCCAACAAGCTGACCATGGACGACTTCACCGGCGTCACGGTCTCGCTGACCAACCCCGGCGGCATCGGCACCGTGCACTCCGTGCCGCGCCTGATGCAGAACCAGGGCACCATCGTCGGCGTCGGCGCCATGGAGTACCCGGCCGAGTTCCAGGGCTCCGCCCCGGAGACCCTGGCCCGCCTCGGCGTCTCCAAGATCATGACGCTGACCTCGACCTACGACCACCGCGTCATCCAGGGCGCGGCGTCGGGCGAGTTCCTGCGCACGATCCACCAGCTGCTGCTCGGCCAGAACGGCTTCTACGACGAGATCTTCGAGTCGCTGCGGATCCCGTACGAGCCGGTCCGCTGGGCCACCGACGTCGCCACCACCCACGACGACGAGGTCAACAAGACCGCCCGCGTCATGGAGCTGATCCACTCCTACCGGGTCCGCGGCCACCTCATGGCCGACACCGACCCGCTGGAGTACAAGCAGCGCAAGCACCCCGACCTCGACGTCACCACCCACGGCCTCACCCTGTGGGACCTGGAGCGCGAGTTCGCGGTCGGCGGCTTCGGCGGCCAGCGGATGATGAAGCTGCGCGACATCCTCGGCCTGCTGCGCAACACCTACTGCCGCACGGTCGGCATCGAGTACATGCACATCCAGGACCCGACGCAGCGCAAGTGGCTGCAGGAGCGCCTGGAGAAGCCGTACACCAAGCCGGAGCGCGAGGAGCAGCTGCGCATCCTGCGCCGGCTGAACTCGGCCGAGGCCTTCGAGACCTTCCTGCAGACCAAGTACGTCGGGCAGAAGCGTTTCTCGCTGGAGGGCGGCGAGTCGCTCATCCCGCTGCTGGACGCCACCATCGACGCGGCCGCCGAGCACCGCCTCGACGAGGCCGTCATCGGCATGGCCCACCGCGGCCGCCTCAACGTGCTGGCCAACATCGTCGGCAAGCCGTACGGCAAGATCTTCGGCGAGTTCGAGGGCAACCTCGACCCGAAGTCGATGCACGGCTCCGGCGACGTGAAGTACCACCTCGGCTCCGAGGGCACCTTCACCGGCCTGGACGGCGAGACCATCAAGGTCTCGCTCGCCGCGAACCCCTCCCACCTGGAGGCCGTGGACCCGGTCGTCGAGGGCATCGCCCGCGCCAAGCAGGACATCCTGGACCAGGGCGGCACGACCTTCCCGGTGCTGCCGATCCAGATCCACGGCGACGCGGCCTTCGCCGGCCAGGGCGTCGTCGCGGAGACCCTGAACATGTCGCAGCTGCGCGGCTACCGCACCGGCGGCACCGTGCACGTCGTGGTGAACAACCAGGTCGGCTTCACCGCCGCCCCGGCCTCCAGCCGCTCCTCGATGTACTGCACCGACGTGGCCCGCATGATCGAGGCCCCGATCTTCCACGTGAACGGCGACGACCCGGAGGCCGTGGTCCGCGTCGCGCGGCTCGCCTTCGAGTTCCGCCAGGCGTTCCACAAGGACGTCGTGATCGACCTCATCTGCTACCGCCGCCGCGGTCACAACGAGGCCGACAACCCGTCGTTCACCCAGCCGCTGATGTACGACCTGATCGACAAGAAGCGCTCGGTGCGCAAGCTGTACACCGAGGGCCTGATCGGTCGCGGCGACATCACCATGGAAGAGGCGGAGCAGGCGCTCCAGGACTTCCAGGGCCAGCTGGAGAAGGTCTTCGCCGAGGTCCGCGACGCCGCCCAGGCCCCGGCCCCCGCCACCAACGGCAAGCCGGTCGCCGACTTCCCGGTCACCATCCGGACCGGCATCTCCGAGGAGATGGTCAAGCGGATCGCCGCCTCGCAGGTCAACCTGCCGGACTGGATGACGGTCCACCCGCGCCTGCTGCCGCAGCTGCAGCGCCGCGCCGGCTCGGTCGAGGACAACACCATCGACTGGGCGATGGGCGAGACCCTCGCCATCGGCTCGCTGCTCATGGAGGGCCACCCGGTCCGCCTGGCCGGCCAGGACAGCCGCCGCGGCACCTTCGGCCAGCGGCACGCCGTCCTGATCGACCGGGTCACCGGCGAGGACTACACCCCGCTGCAGTACCTCACCGAGGACCAGGCCCGCTACACCGTGTACGACAGCCTGCTGTCCGAGTACGCGGCGATGGGCTTCGAGTACGGCTACTCGCTGACCCGCCCGAACGCGCTGGTCATGTGGGAGGCGCAGTTCGGCGACTTCGTCAACGGCGCGCAGACCATGGTGGACGAGTACATCGCCTCCGCCGAGCAGAAGTGGGGCCAGCACTCCGGCGTCACCCTGCTGCTGCCGCACGGCTACGAGGGCCAGGGCCCGGACCACTCGTCCGCCCGCCCGGAGCGCTTCCTCCAGCTGTGCGCGCAGAACAACATGACGGTCGCCATGCCGACCCTGCCGTCGAACTACTTCCACCTGCTCCGCTGGCAGGCGCACAACCCGCACCACAAGCCGCTGGTCGTCTTCACCCCGAAGTCGATGCTGCGTCTGAAGGCCGCGGCGAGCGCCACCGAGGAGTTCCTGTCCGGCTCCTTCCGCCCGGTCATCGGTGACTCCACCGTCGACCCGGCGCAGGTCCGCAAGGTGGTCATCACCGCCGGCAAGTTCTACTACGACCTGGAGGCGGCCCGCACCGAGCGCGGCGTCACCGACACCGCGATCGTCCGGGTCGAGCGGCTCTACCCGCTGCCGGTGGCCGAGCTCCAGGAGGAGCTGGCCCGCTACGGCGACGACGTCCAGTTCATCTGGGCCCAGGAGGAGCCGGCCAACCAGGGCGCGTGGCCGTTCATCGCCATGAACCTGGTCGACCACCTGCAGGTCGTCATCGGCCGCAGCGCCGACGGCCCGCGGCTGCGCCGCGTCGCCCGCACGGCCTCCTCGGCCCCCGCGGTCGGCTCGGCCAAGCGCCACGCCGCCGAGCAGCAGGGCCTGCTGGACGAGGTCTTCTCGCTCTGACGCACCGGCTCCCACCGGTCGCCCGCGCGAGCACGGCAACGGCCCCCCGCGTCCCCGGATCCCCGGGGACGCGGGGGGCCGCCGTCGTTCCCGGACGGGCGCCGCGCCCCGCCCCCGCCCCGCCCCCGTCCCGCCCCGGTCGTGCCCGCGCCGTGCCCGCGCCGTGTGCGAAGGTCCCAGCTCTGCAACCAAAGCGACACCGACCTGCGCGGGGGCCTGACGGGTCGATAGGTTATGCCTCGCCAGACCGTCGTCCGGGTGCCCGTCGTCGCACCCACCGCCGGCGGTCGGTGAACCTCACCGCTCTCCCAGGGGGATCAAACCGCATGACCGCCGACACGCCACGGGACGCCTCCGCCGCACCGCTCCCGCCGGTCTTCCAGCCGCTGCTCCCGGACGACCCCCGGGAGGTCGGCGGCTACCGGCTGTTCGCCCGGCTCGGCGCCGGCGGCATGGGCCGCGTCTACCTCTCGTACACGCCCGGCGGGCGCCCGGTGGCGCTCAAGGTGGTCCGCCCGGAGTTCGCCGAGGACGGCGAGTTCCGCCGGCGGTTCGCCCAGGAGGTCTCCAACGCCCAGCGCATCCACGGCCTCTACACCGCCCAGGTGATCGACTCCGGCGGTCTGGACTCGGACGCGCCGTGGCTGGTCACCGCCTACGTCCCCGGGCCGTCCCTGCAGCAGGTGGTGCGGGAGAACGGCGCGCTGCCGGTGCGCACCGTGCTGCTGCTGATGGGCGGCATCGCCGAGGCGCTGCAGGCGATCCACAGCGTCGAGGTGGTCCACCGCGACCTCAAGCCGGCCAATGTGCTGGTGGCCGGCGACGGCCCGCGGGTGATCGACTTCGGCATCGCCCGGGCCGCCGACGCCACCGCGCTCACCGGCACCGGCTACCGGATCGGTTCGCCGGCCTTCATGTCCCCCGAGCAGGCCCAGGGCCGCCCGGTCACCCCGGCGACCGACGTGTTCGCGCTCGGCGCGCTGGCCGCGTACGTGGCCGGCGGCAGCGCCCCGTTCGGCGACGGCCCGGACACCGCCGTGCTCTACCGGGTGGTGCACGAGCAGCCCGACCTGGAGGCCGTGCCGGCCGACCTGCGGGAGCTGGTCCTGCGCTGCCTCGCGAAGTCGCCGGAGGACCGTCCGCGGCCCGCCGAGATCATCGACATCGCCCGCAACCACCCGAGCGTCGGCGGCCAGCTGCGGTTCGCCGACGACTGGCTGCCCCGACAGGTCAACACCGAGATCACCCGCCGCTCGGACCTGCCGAAGACGCCGCCCACCCCGCTGCCGGCCGCTCCCCCGGTGCCGGCCGGTCCGCCGACCGGGGCCTCCCACCACACCCCGCCGCCGCCGGCCGCCGCGCCCGCCACCCACGCGGCCACCGCGCCGTCCTTCGGTCCGCCGCCGCCCGGCTTCGGCCCGGTGCGGCCGGACACTCCGCCGCCCGGCTTCGTGCCGCCGCCGCTCGGCGCGTACGGGGCCCCGCAGACGCCCAGCGAGGCGCCGACCGGCCCGCTGCTCGGCGCCCCGCCCACCGTCCAGCTGCGGCAGGACCCGCCCTCCTACGACACCCCGCCGCCCGGCCCGGTGGTCACCGACGCCCCGGCGTCCGCGCCGGAGCCGAAGCGCAAGGGCGGGGTGTCCTGGAAGGTGCTGCTGACCGTCGCCCTGGTGATGGCGGTCGGCGGCACGGCCGGCGGCGTCGTGCTGATGGCGAAGTTCAAGGACGACGACAAGAAGAACTCCTCCCAGGCCAGCCAGGGGAGCACCCAGTCGGCCTCGCCGCCGGCCGGCGCCGTGCCCCCGGCGGCGGCCACCACCCCGTCCGAGACCCCCACGCCGACGCCGACCTCGACGAAGTCCTCCGGCGGGGTGACGACGACGCCGTCCTCGCCCGGCAACGGCGTGACCGCCCCGGCCCGGCCGACCGGCTACGCCCCGCTGCTGGAGAAGAAGCCGCTGTCCATCCCCGGGACCGAGGCCTACTACGACTCCTACCGGATCGACCTGGACGGCGGGACGGTCGTGCCGCGCGGCACCGACCTCAAGTGGGGCCTGGGCCTGAACGCCACCGGCAGCAGCAGCAAGGCCAACGCCTTCGTCACCGCGGGCGACAACAAGTCGGACTTCGCGGTGATCACCGAGGCGGCCCTGACGCCCGACCAGTGCGCCGCCGCGATCGACACCCGCCCCGACACCGACCTGTCCTTCAACCGGGTCTCGCCGGGCCGGCTGCTCTGCATCCGCGACCGCGTCACCCGCAACATCGCCATCGGGGTGATCGAGGTCGCCGACGTCAGCACCGGCGCGGTCAAGCTCACCGTGAGCACCTGGCGCGCGAGCTGACCCGTCTATCCTGACCAGGTCGAATCCCCACCGGACCGGAGCGAAACCCGTGTACTTCACCGACCGCGGCATCGAGGAACTGGAGAGCCGGCGCGGCGACGAGGAGGTCACCTTCGAGTGGCTCGCCGAGCGCCTGCGCGAGTTCGTCGACCTCAACCCGGACTTCGAGGTCCCGGTCGAGCGGCTGGCCACCTGGCTGGCCCGGCTCGACGACGAGGACGACGAGTGACCTGGTGAAACCGCCGTCACGAGGGCCCGGAGGCACCCGCCTCCGGGCCCTCGCGCATGCCCCCGTAGGGGCGCGTCTCGGGGTCCGCTCAGGGTCGGTGTCGGGGTCGGACGCCCTTGACTTCGCCGTCACGCGATATATCGTCTTTGGAAGAGAACGCGATACATCGCGAGTCACCAACGGGAGGCGGCAGAGATGAGCCAGTGGACGGTCGAAGGACCCGACAGGATCACCATCGAGGAGACGGTCCGGACCCTCCAGGTGCGCACCATCGACGGCACGGTCAACGTGGTCGCCGCCGAGGGCCCCGCCCGCCTCGAGGTCACCGAGCTCACCGGCGAGCCGCTGCACGTCACCCTGGCCGACGGCGTCCTCACCGTCACCTACAAGGACCTCAGCAGCTGGAACGAGTTCGGCGACGTCCTCAAGTCCGTCGAGTCGGTGAAGGGCTTCTTCTCCTCCTTCAAGCGCAAGCGGACCGCCGCGGTCACCGTGACCGTGCCGGCCGCCACCGAGGTCAAGGTCGGCACCGTCTCGGCCTCGACGACGGTCTCCGGCTTCACCGAGCACGTCTCGACGCAGACCGCCGGCGCCGACGTCACCCTGGTCGGCCTGACCGGGCGGACCGACGCCAACACCGTCACCGGCGACGTGGACGCCCAGTCGGTGGCCGGGCAGCTGCGGCTCAACACGGTCTCCGGCCGGCTCACCGTGCTCGCCGGCACCGCCGACAAGGTCAGCGCCAACTCCGTCACCGGAGCGGTCACTCTCGACCTCGCCGTCGCCACCCCGACCGAGATCAAGGTCAACACGGTCAGCGGCGCGGTCGGCGTCCGGCTGCCCCCGCTGGCCGACACCAAGGTCGAGGCCGGCACCACCAGCGGCGACCTCTCCTCCGGCTTCGAGCAGCTCCAGGTCGGCGGCGGCTGGGGCACCAAGCGCCTCTCCGGCCAGCTCGGCGACGGCAGCGGCAGCCTCTCGGTCACCACCGTCTCCGGCGCGGTCACCGTCGTCCAGCGGCCGGACGCCGAGGAGGACGGCCGGGCGGCCGTCCGGGAGCTGCCCGCCACCGACGGCCCGGCCACCGGCCCCGACTTCACCAAGGAGGCCTGACATGACCCCGGTCTTCGGCCACGGCCGGCTCCGGCTGTACCTCCTGAAGCTCCTCGACGAGGCCCCGCGCCACGGCTACGAGGTGATCCGCCTCCTGGAGGAGCGCTTCCAGGGCCTGTACGCGCCCTCCGCGGGCACCGTCTACCCGCGGCTCGCCAAGCTGGAGCAGGAGGGCCTGGTCGCCCACAGCACCGAGGGCGGCCGCAAGGTCTACCGGCTCACCGAGGCCGGCCGCGCCGAGCTCGCCGCCCGGCAGGGCGAGCTGGACGAGCTGGAGCTGGAGATCCACGACTCGGTGACCCAGCTCGCCGGGGCGATCCGCGAGGACGTCCGGGACAGCGCCCAGGACCTGCGCGAGCAGCTCTGGGGCGCGGCCGAGCAGGCCCGGCGCAGCACCCCGCGGGCCGAGGAGCAGGAGGCCGGCGGCGGGAACCCGTGGGCCGGACCGTGGGGCGACCAGGCCGCCTGGCAGCGCGCCAAGGAGGAGTTCGCCGAGTTCAAGCGGCAGGCCAAGGAGCAGGCGAAGCGGGCCAAGGAGCAGGAGAAGGCCGCCAAGGCCAAGGCCAAGGCCGCCGAGGAGGAGGCCCGCCGGCTGCGCGAGCAGTCCCGGGCGGCCCGCACCGCGGCCCAGCAGGAGGCGCTGCGGATCAAGCGCCGGGTCGAGCAGCAGGTCCGCGAGCACGCGGCGCGCGGCGACTGGCCGACCGGGCTGGCCGAGGGCCTCTCCGAACTGACCAAGGGGCTGGCCGGGCTGGCCGACGCGGCCCGCTGGGGCCACCCGGGCGAGGGGAAGGGCGGGCCCGCCGCCGACGCGCCCGGCGCCGAGCGGGTCACCGTCACCCGGATCGACCTGGACGAGGACGGCCCGGCCGGCACGGCCCCGGCCGACCTGCCGCCATGGACCGCGACCGACCCGGCCGGTGACCCGGCCCGGGAGCTGGAGCGGCTGCTCGACCGCTTCCGCGACCAGGTCCGCGACGCGGCCCGGGACGGCGGGGTGACGCCCGACCGGCTGGCCGAGGCCCGGGCCGTCCTCGGCACGGCCGGCGAGCGCCTGAAGCGCCTGCTGGGCTGACGCCCTCGGACCTCGCCGGTGCCCGGTTCCCCGCCCAGGGAGCCGGGCACCGGCGCGTCAGGGGCCCCGAGGCCCGGCGTCAGGGCGTCACGGCGTCAGGCGTCAGGCGTCAGGCGTCAGGCGTCAGGCGTCAGGCGTCAGGCGTCAGGCGTCAGGACGAGCTTGCCGAAGACGTCGCCCTTGGCCAGCCGGGCGAGGGCGTCCGGCGCCCCGGCCAGCGGCAGCACCGAGTCGATCACCGGCCGGACCCCGGTGGTGGCGCAGAACGACAGCAGCCCGGCCAGCTCCTCCTTGGTCCCCATGGTCGACCCGACCACCTTCAGCTCCAGGAAGAAGATCCGGTTCAGCTCGGCCGCCGCCGGGCTCGGGCCCGAGGTGGCGCCGGAGATGACGATCGTGCCGCCCGGCCGGAGCGACTTCACCGAGTGCGACCAGGTCGCGGCGCCGACCGTCTCCATCACCGCGTCCACCCGCTCCGGCAGCCGGGCCCCGCTCGGGAACGCCGCGTCGGCGCCGAGCTCCACCGCCCGCTCCCGCTTGGCCCCGTCCCGGCCGGTGACCCAGACCCGCAGGCCGGCCGCCTTGGCGAGGACCACCAGGGCGGTCGACACCCCGCCGCCGGCGCCCTGCACCAGCACGGTGTCGCCGGGCTTCACCCTGGCGTTGGTGAACAGCATCCGGTAGGCCGTCAGCCACGCCGTGGGCAGGCAGGCGGCCTCCTCGAAGGAGAGCCCGGCGGGCTTGGGCAGCAGGTTCCAGGTGGGGACGGCCACCTGCTGGGCGAAGGTGCCCTGGTAGCGCTCGGTCAGGATCGAGCGCGGCTCGTCCGGTCCGACGCCGTGCCCGGTCTGGCCGATCACGGAGTGCAGGACCACCTCGTTGCCGTGCTCGTCGACGCCGGCGGCGTCGCAGCCGAGGATCATCGGCAGCTTCTCGGCCGGCAGGCCGACCCCGCGCAGCGACCAGAGGTCGTGGTGGTTCAGGCTGGCCGCCCGGACCGTGACCACGCTCCACCCGGGAGGGGCCAGCGGTTCGGGGCGTTCGCCCAACTCCAGCCCGCTCAGCGGGTCGTCGGCGTCGATTCGTGCGGCGTAGGCAGCAAACATGCACCGGACGATAGCCAGAACGCCCCCGGGCCCGGAACACCGCGTGACTGTGACGCGTGTCCCGGGCCCGGGCGGGGTCCTGGTCTCGACCGTTACCGGCGGGCGACGCCCTCGGCGCGGGCGGCCTCGGCGACGGCCTTGCTGACGGCCGGGGCGACCCGCTCGTCGAACGGCGAGGGGATGACCTTCTGCGGCGTCAGCTCGTCGGCCACCACACCGGCCAGCGCCTTGGCGGCGGCCAGCTTCATGCCCTCGGTGATCCGGGTGGCCCGGACCTGCAGCGCGCCGGCGAAGATGCCCGGGAACGCCAGCACGTTGTTGATCTGGTTCGGGAAGTCGCTGCGGCCGGTGGCCACCACGGCCGCGTACTTGTGCGCGACCTCGGGGTGGATCTCCGGGTTCGGGTTGGCCATGGCGAAGACGAACGCGCCCTCGGCCATGGTCGCGACGACCTCCTCCGGCACGGTGCCGCCGGAGACGCCGATGAAGACGTCGGCGCCGGCCAGCGCGTCGGCCAGGGTGCCCTTGAGCGCGGTCCGGTTGGTCAGCGCGGCGATCTCCGCCTTGACGTCGGTGAGGTCCTCGCGGCCCTGGTGCACCACGCCCTTGCGGTCGCACACGGCCACGTCGCCGATGCCGGCCGCCAGCAGCATCTTGGCGATGGCGATGCCGGCCGCGCCGGCGCCGGAGATGACGGCCCGCAGCGAGCCGATCTCCCGGCCGGTCACCTTGGCCGCGTTCCAGAGCGCGGCGGTGGTGACGATCGCGGTGCCGTGCTGGTCGTCGTGGAAGATCGGGATGTCCAGGGCCTCCTGGAGCCGGCGCTCGATCTCGAAGCAGCGCGGGGCGGAGATGTCCTCCAGGTTGACGCCGCCGAAGGACGGGGCCAGCCGGACCACGGTCTCGACGATCTCGTCCACGTCGGTGCAGGCGAGCGCGATCGGCACGGCGTCCACGCCGCCGAACTGCTTGAAGAGGATCGCCTTGCCCTCCATGACGGGCAGCGAGGCCTCGGGGCCGATGTCGCCGAGGCCCAGCACGGCGGTGCCGTCGGTGACCACGGCCACCGTGTTGGACTTCCAGGTGTAGTCGTTCACGAGCTCGGGCTGCTCGGCGATGGCCGTGCAGACGCGGGCGACACCGGGGGTGTAGGCGAGGGACAGGTCGTCCGCGTCGCGCACCGGAACGGTCGCCCGGACCTCCATCTTGCCGCCGCGGTGGAGCGCGAACACGGCGTCGACCGGATCGTCGGTGTCCTGAGTACTGCTGTGGATGATCTCCGCTGCCACGATGACCTCTTCGTCATTGATCGAGCGAGGACACCCGGCCGACGGGACGGACGACCCGGCCGGTCCCGGCATCCGGTGACCGGCGGCCGGTCACCGGAACCCGGGAACGCCGAAGCGCCCCCGGGGGAAGGCTGGATCGGGGCGCCGCCGTCGGACGAGCGCCCTCGGAATGAGGGTTTATGGATTTGTCTGCGTAGGGTCTGCGCTGTGCTTCCGGGCCGAGCGTAGGTCGGACGAGGGCATCGCACCCATGCCTTTTCGTCCAAGTCACATGGTTGTCGTACGCCTCACAGCCACCTGAGGGCATCAGGCATCGTGAGGACCGGACCCCGGCTGCGGCGATGGCGGACGCGCACGCACACCCGCAGGAGTGAACGCGGACACGGCGGGGAGGCCGGTGCTTCGGATACGGAGTCGACGTTCTGGACTTCCGTTCCTGCACACCCCGGGCCTGTTGCGGCCCGGCGGTCCGGTTCGAGCGTCGGGGGTCACCCGGTACCGAATTCTGACACACCCGCCCACGGACGCGGCAGGTCGGGATGGGAGGATCCGTTGTTCCGCCATCTCGCGTCCACCTCCGCGACGCCGCGGCGCCTCCCCGTCCCTCCCCCAGGAGCCCCCATGCACCACCGCGCCCAGACCCGCCGGCGGGCCGCCGTCGCACTCGCCCTCACCACCACCGGAGCCCTGCTGCTGACCGGCTGTGGCGGGGAGGAGAAGGAGGCCGCCAAGGACCCGGTCCAGGAGATCCGCGCGAAGATCCCGAACGCCCAGCAGTCGGCCAAGGTGCTCCGGATCGGCATGGACGTCAACTACCCGCCGGTGGAGTTCCGCGGCACCGACGGCAAGCCGGACGGCCTGGACCCGGACATCGCCGCGGCGCTCGGCCGGATCCTCGACCTGCGGATCGAGTACGTCGACACCCCCTTCGACAAGCTCATACCGAACCTCCACCACAAGCAGTACGACGTGGCGATGTCCGCGCTCAGCGACATCCGCCAGCGCCGGGACGGCGTGGACGAGGCCGGCAAGTCGACGGGTCTCTCGGTGGACTTCGTCGACTACTTCATCGCCGGCACCTCGATGGTGGTGCCCAAGGGCAACCCGAAGGGCATCCGCACCCTGGACGACCTCTGCGGCAAGACCGTCGCGGTGCAGAGCGGCACCACCCAGGACGAGATCGTCACCCGTCAGGTGACCGCGTGCACCCGCGCCAACAAGCCGCTCACCGTGCACAAGTTCGACACCGACGCCAAGGCGCTGGCCGAGGTCGCCTCCGGCGCGGCGCAGGCCGGACTGAACGACTTCCCGGTGGCCGCCTACGCGGCGAAGACCACCGACGGCGGCAACCGCTTCGAGGTGACCGGCGCGCAGTCCCGCTCCAACCCGTACGGGATCGCGCTGCGCAAGGAGGACAGCGCACTGCGCGACGTCCTGGCGAAGGCGATCGACCAGCTGATCCGCAGCGGCGAGTACGACAAGATCCTCACCAAGTGGAACGTCGCGGCGGGCGCGGCCCAGAACGCGGTGGTCAACGGCGGCATCTGAGCCGGGGTCGAACCCGGGGGTCCGGACCGCCGCGGGGCGGGCGCACGATCGGGCGAGTGCGCGGCCGGGCCTCCGGGCGGACCGCAGGGAGATCTGCATACTTATACGCAGGGTGACAGGGACGCGGCATTCGTCCGTATAGCGGACAGCACGGCCCCTCGTTATCCGATTTTGATCTGAATGAGGGCCACCCGAGCGTCATCAGATGGCAGGATTCCCCCCATCTCGGATCGAGCCGGCCACTGGTCGAGGCGGTTCGGTCAACGCCCACCTCGGCGGACGGTGGCGGAGAGCAGTACCCGGCACCACCCCTGCGCAGTTCTCCCCGCCCCACCCCGTACAGCGACGTACGGCCTGCTGCTCAGGCGTGCCGCCCCCGCGGCGCGCTCCGCCCGACCTCTCCCTCAGGAGGAGATCCCCCCATGATCGCCCGTACCCAGCGCACCCGCCTCCTCGCCTCCGCGGCGGTGCTCGCGTCCGCGTCGCTCGTGCTGACCGCCTGCGGCAGCAGCAAGTCCTCCTCCAGCGGCGGCAGCGGTGCCGCCAACCCCAGCGTCAGCGTCGCCGCCGTGTCCGCCGACCCGGCCCTCGCCGGACTGGTCCCGGCCGACGTCAAGTCCTCGGGCAAGCTGATCGTCGCCGCCGACGCCTCCTACGCGCCCAACGAGTTCAAGGACGACAAGGGCAACATCGTCGGCCTCGACGTGGACCTGGCCGACGCGATCGCCAAGAAGCTCGGCCTGACCGCCGACGTGCAGAACGCCGACTTCACCTCGATCATCCCGGGCATCACCGCGAAGAAGTACCAGCTCGGCATGAGCTCCTTCACCGACACCAAGGAGCGCGAGCAGACCGTCGACATGGTCACCTACTTCAGCGCGGGCAGCGCCATCGCGGTGAAGAAGGGCAACCCGGACAAGATCGACCCCAAGGACCTCTGCGGCAAGAAGGTCGCCGTCCAGACCGGCACCACGCAGGCCCAGGAGATCACCGACGTCCGCAACCCGGAGTGCAGCAAGGCCGGCAAGCCGGCCATCCCGAACGACGGCGACAAGTTCACCCTCCAGACCGACGTGACCACCGCGCTGGTCTCCGGCCGCGACCAGGTCATGATGGCCGACTCCCCGGTCGTCGACTACGCCGTCAAGCAGACCAACGGCCAGCTGGAGAAGCTCGGCGAGACCTACGACAGCGCGCCCTACGGCGTCGTCGTCGACAAGGGCTCCCCGCTCGGCCAGGCCGTCCAGGGCGCCGTCCAGGCACTGATCGCCGACGGCACCTACAAGCAGATCCTGGCGAAGTGGGGCGTCGAGGCCGGCGCGATCGACAAGTCCGAGATCAACGCCGCCAAGAGCTGATCCTCCGCACCACCACACCCCTGAGGCCCCAAGGTGAAATCTTCCGAGCAGGGGGCGGTGAGATCGGGACGGCCTGAGACCATCAAGGCCGTCCCGGTGCGCCACCCCGGACGCTGGGCCGGAGCCGTAGTCATCGTCGTCCTCGCGGCGATGCTGCTCCACGCCCTGATCTTCAACCCCGCGTTCCAGTGGGACGTCGTCAGAGACACGCTCACCAACGAGCAGATCATCCACGGCATCTGGGTGACCCTGGAGCTGACCGCGCTGTCCATGCTGATGGGCGTGGTCGGCGGCGTGCTCCTCGCCGTCATGCGGCTCTCGCCGAACCCGCTGCTGTCGGGGACGGCGTGGTTCTACATCTGGATCTTCCGCGGCACGCCCGTCCTGGTGCAGCTGGTGTTCTGGAACTTCCTGGGCGCCCTCTGGCCGAAGCTCTCGCTCGGCATCCCCTTCGGGCCCGAGTTCTGGTCCGAGTCCACCAACACGCTGATCCCGACCTTCACCGCCGCCCTGCTGGGCCTCGGCCTCAACGAGGCGGCGTACATGGCCGAGATCGTCCGCGGCGGCATCCAGTCCGTGGACGAGGGACAGACCGAGGCCGCCCACGCCCTGGGCATGAGCCGCTCGGCCACGCTGCGCCGGATCGTGCTCCCCCAGGCGATGCGGGTGATCATCCCGCCGACCGGCAACGAGACCATCTCGATGCTGAAGACCACCTCGCTGGTCCAGGTCATCTCGCTCGCCGAGCTGTTCACCGCCGGCCACGACATCTACTCGCGGACCTTCCAGACCATCCCGGTCCTCGTCGCGGTCAGCATCTACTACCTGCTCATGACCTCGATCCTCACGGTCGGGCAGTACTACATCGAACGGCACTACGCTCGTGGTGCGAACCGGACCCTGCCGCCCACGCCGCTCCAGCGCCTGCGGCTGCTGTTCGGCGGCAGGACCACCCCGAAGGCCAAGAACGACGTGGTCCCCGGACTCGAGGGAGGTGGCCACGTATGACCGACCTGACCAAGACCCCGGCCGACGCCCACAACGGCGGCCCGATGGTGAAGGCCGAGGGCGTCCACAAGTCGTACGGCCTGGTCGAGGTGCTCAAGGGCATCGACCTGGAGGTCCAGCAGAGCGAGGTGTTCTGCCTGGTCGGCCCGTCCGGCTCCGGCAAGTCGACCTTCCTGCGCTGCATCAACCACCTGGAGAAGATCAACGGCGGCCGCCTCTGGGTGGACGGCGAACTGGTCGGCTACCGGCAGCGGGGCGACAAGCTCCACGAGCTCAAGGACCGCGAGGTCGCGCTCAAGCGGCGGGACATCGGCATGGTGTTCCAGCGCTTCAACCTCTTCCCGCACATGACCGCGGTGGAGAACGTGATGGAGGCGCCGGTCCAGGTCAAGCGGGAGTCCAAGGCCGCGGCCAAGGAGCACGCGATGGCCCTGCTGGAGCGGGTCGGCCTGTCCGACAAGGCCGGGAACTACCCGTCCCAGCTCTCCGGCGGCCAGCAGCAGCGGGTCGCCATCGCCCGGGCGCTCGCCATGAAGCCCAAGCTGATGCTCTTCGACGAGCCGACCTCGGCGCTCGACCCCGAGCTGGTCGGCGAGGTGCTCGACGTCATGCGCGGGCTGGCCGAGGAGGGCATGACCATGATCGTGGTCACCCACGAGATGGGCTTCGCCCGCGAGGTCGGCGACGCGCTGGTGTTCATGGACGGCGGCGTGGTCGTCGAGTCCGGCAACCCCCGCGACGTCCTCACCGACCCGCAGCACGAGCGCACCCGCGCCTTCCTCTCCAAGGTGCTCTGAGCGCACCGTCCAGTGGCGCCCGGCAGGCCGGTCCTGTCGGGCGCCGCGCTTTTCCCGCTTTCGCCCTCCGGGTAATAGGCTGGAAGCAATCAGCCCGTTACCGATCTCTGGAAGGACCACCGTGGAGCTCGCCTCGTACGCCGATCTGGCCGTCCGGCTGGTGAACACCGAGGAACCCGAGCGCGGCACCGACTCGCTGACCTCGGTGGACGCGGTGCGCGCCCTGTTCTCGGACTCCTCCCGCGCCCGCGACCTCGCCGACGAGTCCGACCTGCCCCGCCTGCGGGCCGTCCGCACCCGGCTGCGCGGCGTCTTCGAGGCCGCCGCCGACGGCGAGGAGGTCCGCAGCGTCGACCTGCTGAACAGCCTGCTGATGGAGTTCCCGGTCAGCCCGCTGGTCTCCGGGCACGACTACCTCGACGAGGCCGGCCGGCCCCGCTGGCACCTGCACCTCGCCGACAACTCGCCCACCGCCACCGCGCACTTCAGCGCCGTCGCCTGCATGGGCCTGGCCGTCCACCTGACCGAGCTGGGGGCCGACCGGCTCGGCATCTGCCAGGCCGCGCCCTGCCGCAACTCCTACCTGGACACCTCGACCAACCGGTCCCGCCGGTACTGCTCGGACCGCTGCGCCACCCGCGCCAACGTCGCCGCCTACCGCGCCCGCAAGCGGCTGGAGGCCCAGGAGGCCGCCGCCGCCGCGGCCGGCCTCGCCTGACCGGACCCGCCCGGGCCTGGCCCTAGCCGACCGGCAGTTCCTCCGGGCGGACCCAGACGCCGAGGCGGCGGGCCAGTCCGGGGACCCGGGCCAGCGGGGTGCGCAGCAGCAGCCGCTCCAGCCGCCGCCCGGGTGCCAGCCAGGCCGGGCGCGGGCGCAGCCGCAGCAGCACCCGGCCGAGCACCAGCTCGTCCGGGACGGCTCCGTAGCTGCGGCTGTCGCTGTCGACCGGCCGGTTGTCGGAGAGCAGCCACCAGCCCTTGGACCGGCGGCCGTCGGCGCGCTTGACCACCAGCAGGTTCTGCTGGAACGGGTGCCGGAACACCACCACCGCGCCGGGCCGGATCCGCGCGCCGTAGCGCACCAGCAGCTGGTCCCCGTCGCGCAGCGTCGGCACCATCGAGTCCCCCGCCACGTCGATCAGCCCGAACGGCGCACCGCCGCCCAACCCGCCGTCCTCCGGTTCCGCGCTCCGTCCCACGGTTCCTCCTCCCGGCTCGCGTCCCGCCGTGTCCCGTCCGGCTCCCGCCGCCGCCCGCTGTCGCACACCAGTCTGCCGCACCGGCCCGGGCCCGCCGATGTCCGGATTCACCCGGTTCCGGCTCCACCTTTTGCCCTAGGCCCGCCGCCCGACCGGGAAACCGCAGGGCACGGGGGGTAATCTCGGGCGCGGGAAGACGATCTAAGGAAGGACTCCCATGTTCTCTCGCCTGTTTGCACCGCGCGCCACCGCCCACGCCCACTGCGACCTGCCCTGCGGTGTCTACGACCCGGCCCAGGCCCGGATCGAGGCCGAGTCGGTGAAGGCCACCCAGGAGAAGTACCAGGCCAACGAGGACGCGCACTTCCGCGCCCGCGCCGTCATCATCAAGGAGCAGCGCGCCGAGGCCGTCAAGCACCACATCTCGGTGCTGTGGAGCGACTACTTCAAGGCCCCGCACTTCGAGAAGTACCCGCAGCTGCACCAGCTCGTCAACGACACCCTGAAGGCCGCCTCGGCCGCCAAGGCGTCCACCGACCCGGCCACCGGCCAGGCGCTGCTGGACCTCATCGCCGAGGTCGACAAGATCTTCTGGGAGACCAAGCAGGGCTGACCCCCGCTCAGTCCCCCTCTGCGACCGCCCCCGTCCGGATCCGGACGGGGGCGGTCGTGCGTTCGCGACCGGTTTCCGGCCGGTACCGGTCCGGTACCGGCCGGATCCCGACCCGATGCCGGCCCGATGCCGGCCCGATGCCGGCCCGATGCCGACCGGTAAGGGTCACGAGGGCCGTTCGCTTGTTATGCTGCCAGGGCGTCCGAAGGGGAAGCCGGTGCGAATCCGGCGCTGACCCGCAACGGTAAGCGGCCCCTTCGGCCGTGAGCCCGATCGCCCGAGGACGCCGACCTCCCGACAACTCGCCGCGGACTGCGAGGGGATGGCGCCCCGGCACATCCCCGTCCGGGCCGCGCCGCCCCGCGCCGTGCGCGGCCCGAGGCAAGGCGCGCCCTCCGTGAGCAGCAGCACCGCGACCGCACCGGCCACCGCCGCCCCACCGGGCCCGCGCCGGACGGCCGCCGTCCCCCTGGCCGCCGGACTCGCCGCGGCCCTGCTCGGCTCACTGGTCTGCGCCGTCGCGGTGGGCTCCTCCGGGCTGGGCCTCGGACAGGTCCTGCGGCTGCTGGGCGCCGGACTGACGGGCGGTCGACTGGCCGCCGACGAGGCCGCCGCCTACGCCATCGTCTGGGAGATCCGGCTGCCCCGCGCGGTGCTGGCCGCCGTCGTCGGCGCCGGACTCGCCGCCACCGGGGTGGCCGTCCAGGCGATGGTCCGCAACGCGCTCGCCGACCCCTTCGTGCTCGGCATCTCCTCCGGCGCCTCGGTCGGCGCCAACGCCGTGCTGATGCTGGGCGCCTTCGCCTCGCTCGGCGTCTGGGCGCTCTCCGCCTCCGCCTTCGCCGCGGCCCTGGTCGCCATGGTGCTGGTCTACCTGACGGCCCGTACCGCGCACGGCCTCACCCCGCTGCGGCTGGTGCTCACCGGCACCGCGATGTCCTACGGCTTCTCCGCGCTGACCGCCCTGATGGTCTTCGCCGCCGCCCGCGGCGAGGCCGCCCGCTCCGCCATGATGTGGCTGCTCGGCAGCCTCGGCGGGGCCACCTGGGGCTCCGTGCCGATCGCCGCCGTCACCGTGCTGGCCGGCCTCGGGTACCTGACCTGCGCCGCCGGGCGGCTGGACGCGCTGGCCATGGGCGACGAGACGGCCGCCTCGCTCGGCGTGGACCCGGACCGGCTGCGCCGCGAACTCTTCGTGGTGACCGCGGCCGTCACCGGCACCGTGGTCGCCGTCAGCGGGGCGATCGGCTTCGTCGGGCTGATGGTCCCGCACCTGGTCCGGATGCTGGTCGGCGCCGGCCACCGCCGGGTGCTGCTGGTCGCACCGTTCGCCGGGGCGCTGCTGCTGGTCTGGGTGGACATCGTCTCCCGCACCCTGCTGGCCCCCGCCGAACTCCCGGTCGGCGTGGTCACCGCGGCCCTCGGGGTGCCCTGCTTCCTGCTGCTGATGCGCCGTCGCGGCTACTCCTTCGGGGGTGGCCGGTGAGCACCACCACCTCCGGGGCCCTGGACCTCGCCGTCGACCGGGTCTCGGTCGACCTGGCCGGCGTCCGGCTGGTCCACGACGTCACGCTGACCGCCGCCGCCGGCCGGGTGGTCGGCCTGGTGGGCCCGAACGGCAGCGGCAAGTCCACCCTGCTGCGCTGCGTCTACCGGGCGCTGAAGCCCGCCACCGGAGCCGTCCTGCTGGGCGGCGAGGAGCTGCACGGGCTCGCCCCGCGCGAGGCCGCCCGGCGGATCGCGGCCCTGCCGCAGGAGCACTCCGTCGAGTTCGACTTCACCGTGGCCGAGGTGGTCGGCATGGGCCGGCTGCCGCACCGGCGCGGCGCGCTGGCCGGACCGTCCGCCGCGGACGAGGACCACTGCGCCGCGGCGCTGCGCCGGGTCGGCGCCGCGCACCTGGCCGACCGGAGCTTCCCGAGCCTGTCCGGCGGCGAGAAGCAGCGGGTGCTGATCGCCCGCGCGCTGGTCCAGGAGCCCCGGGTGCTGGTGCTGGACGAGCCCACCAACCACCTGGACATCGCGCACCAGTTGGAGGTGCTGGCGCTGGTCCGGGAGGCCGGGCCGACGGTGCTCACCGCGCTGCACGACCTCAACCTGGCCGCCGGGCACTGCGACCTGCTGTACGTGGTCGCCGACGGCCGGATCGTCGCCTCCGGGCCGCCCGCCGAGGTCCTCGGACCGGAGCTGCTGGCGGAGGTGTTCAGGGTCCGCGCGACGCCGGTGAAGCACCCGGTCACCGGCGCCGTCCAGCTGCTGTTCGACCGCCTGCCGTAGCCGCGCCCCCGCGCGCCCCACGGCTCTCCACCACGTCCCGCCGCTTCCCGCCCGAACGACCCGCCGACCACCGTCCCGAGGACCTCCCATGCGCACCAAGGCCGTTGCCGCCGCCACCCTGCTCGCCCTCGCGCTCACCGGCTGCGGGGCCGAGATAGCCCCGCGCGGCGACGCCGCCACCGCCTCCGCCCACTACCCGGTGACCGTGGAGAACTGCGGCGCCCGGGTGACCTTCCGGGAGAAGCCGGCCCGCACCGTCACCAACGACGTCGGCATCACCGAGCTGATGTTCGCCCTCGGCCTGGAGGACCGGATGGCCGGCTACGTGATGCCGGACGACAAGGGCCAGGTCGACAAGGTCGCCTGGAAGGACGGGTACCGGCGCACCGCGTGGCTCTCCAAGCAGCAGATCACCAAGGAGATCGCCCTGGAGGCCCGCGCCGACCTGGTGTTCGCCGGCTGGCACTACGGCTTCGACGAGGGCAGCGGCTTCACCCCGCAGACCCTCTCCGGGCTGGGCGTCTCCTCCTACGTGCTCACCGAGTCCTGCCGCAGCGGCAAGGGCCCCGAGCGCGGGGTGATGTCCCCGCTGCACGCGCTGTACACCGACCTCGCCAACCTGGGCGAGATCTTCGACGTCCGGGACCGGGCCGACCGGCTGATCGCCGACTTCAAGGCGCAGATCGCCGCCGTCCCCGAGCCCGCGTACCGGCCGGGCGTCTTCCTGTACGACAGCGGCGAGGACAAGCCGTACACCTCCGGCCGGTTCGCCGCCCCGGAGGAGATCATCACCAAGGCCGGCGGGCGGAACGTGATGGGCGACGTCGCCGACTCCTGGACCACCGTCGGCTGGGAGAGCGTGGTCGAGCGCGACCCCGAGGTGATCGTGATCAACAACTACGGCACCCCCGATGCCGAGGCCAAGCGGAAGTTCCTGACCTCCTTCCCGCCGCTGGCCGGCGTCTCGGCCGTCCGCAACGGCCGGATCTTCGTCCTGGACTACGTCGACCTGGTGGAGAGCCCGCGCAACCCGGCCGCGATCATTGCCCTGGCCGACTACCTGCGGACCGTCCCGGCCCGCTGAGCCACCGGCCGTCCGACCGCCCTCCGGCCGGGTCCGACCGGCGTACGCTCGGGAGTACGAGCCGACGGAACCGACCGGAGGAGCGAGAACATGACCACCATGGCCGCACCGTCCGCCTTCGACGTCCGGGCCCTGCGCGAGGGGATCGAGCACGCCGACGCCCGGGCGCTGCTGGCGCTCTACGCGGACGACGCCGAAGTCCGCGTGGTCGACCGCAAGACCCAGCCCAGCCACCCGCTGGTGATGCACGGCCGGGACGCGATCGGCGCGATGCTGGACGACCTCTACGGCCGCGAGACGACCCACACGCTGGAGCGGGTGGTGCTCCAGGCGGACCGCCTGGCCTTCCTGGAGTCCTGCCGCTACCCCGACGGGATCCGGGTCCTGGTCAGCTCGACCGCCGAGCTGCGCGACGGGCGGATCGTCGAGCAGACCTCCGTCCAGGCCTGGGACGAGAACGAACCCCCGCGGCGCGAACCCCCGCAGTAGGCTCGTCCCATGATCCGCACCGCCGTTCCCACCGACGTCCCCGTCGTCCACCGCATGATCCGCGAGCTCGCGGAGTACGAGAAGGCCGCGCACGAGGCGGTCGCCACCGAGGAGCAGCTGCACACCGCGCTGTTCGGCGAGCGGCCGGCCGTCTTCGGTCTGATCGCCGAGGACGACACCACCGGCGAGCCGGTCGGCTTCGCGCTCTGGTTCCTCAACTTCTCGACCTGGCGCGGCACCCACGGGATCTACCTGGAGGACCTCTACGTCCGCCCGCAGGTCCGCGGCGGCGGCCACGGCAAGGCGCTGCTGCTGGAACTGGCCCGGATCGCCGTCGAGCGCGGCTACTCCCGGGTCGAGTGGTCGGTCCTCGACTGGAACCGGCCCTCGATCGACTTCTACAAGGCGCTCGGCGCCGTGCCGATGGACGAGTGGACCGTCTACCGCCTGACCGGGGACGCGCTCACCGCCGCCGGCACCCGCTGAACCGGGCGCGTACGGGCGCGCGCGGCGGGCGTGCGCGGACCTCGTCCGACCACTGCCACCCTGCGTCGCGATGCCTTACCATGAGTGACTCCCGCACCGGGGCACGAACGCGGTAACGTCTCGGACGGACGGCGGCGTCCGATCACTCCCCGAGGGGTATGACCGGTACGTACCGCACCACCCCTCTGGACAGTTGGGGCGAAGCAGTTGAGCCAAGCAACAGACAGTGCCGCGGCCACCGGCCCGGAAGCACAGCGCGTCACCCAGGAGGTGAGGGTGTCCCAGATCGACGGCGAGCCCGGAGTCCAGGACTTCGTGGAGGTCCGGCTGCCCGCGGCCGGGGCCTACCTCTCGGTCCTGCGTACAGCCACGGCGGGCCTCGCGGCCCGGCTGGACTTCACCCTGGACGAGATCGAGGACCTGCGGATCGCGGTCGACGAGGCCTGCGCCATCCTCCTCCAGCAGGCCGTCCCCGGCTCGGTCCTCTCCTGCGAGTTCCGACTGGTCGGCGACTCCCTGAAGGTGATCGTCTCGGCGCCCACCACCGACGGCCGGGCACCCGAACGCGACACCTTCGCCTGGACCGTGCTGTCGGCGCTGGCCGGCGAGGTCGAGTCCTCGGTGGCCGAGGACAACACCGTGTCGATCAGCCTGCACAAGAAGCGCGGCGGCTCCGTCGCCCACTAGGTCCGCCGCCCCAGCGCGGCAGCAGCACCGAACAAGGGTCGTCCGCCCGGCACCGGCCGGGCGGACGGCTCCCGGTACCGCCCCCACCCGGCGGTACGACCATCGAGACGAACCGGGACCGGCGGTCCCGGTGCTCCCGGAACGGAACGGGGGAATGGCCGTGAGTGATCTGGACCGTACCGGCCTCGCGACGGCGGGCCCTGCCGTACCGACCCAGGCGAGCGTTCCCGGCCTCGCCGCCAACGACGAAGCGCACCCGAAGGACGCCCACCGGATGAGCCAGCCGACCGAGCCGACGCCCGAGTCGTCGCCCGATCAGTCGCCCACGCCCGTGCCGTCGGCCGCGGACCTCCCGCAGGCCGGCCGCCCGGACGACGGGCCGGACGACGGCCCGGACACCGACGCGGGTGACGCGGCCGCCGAGGAGGCGGCCACGGCGCTGCGCGCCGCGGTGCCCGCCCAGGGCCCGCAGCGCACCGGCGCACCGGACCGCGAGGCGGCCCGGGCGCTGTTCGTCCGGCTGTCCGCGCTGCCGGAGGGCTCCCCGGAGCGCGTCGAGCTGCGCAACCAGCTGGTGCGGATGCACATCCCGCTGGTCGAGCACCTGGCCCGGCGGTTCCGCAACCGCGGCGAACCGCTGGACGACCTGACCCAGGTCGCCACCATCGGGCTGATCAAGTCGGTGGACCGCTTCGACCACGAGCGCGGGGTCGAGTTCTCCACCTACGCGACGCCGACCATCGTCGGCGAGATCAAGCGGCACTTCCGCGACAAGGGCTGGGCGGTCCGGGTACCGCGCCGGCTCCAGGAGCTGCGGCTGTCGCTGACCACGGCGACCAGCGAACTCTCCCAGCGGCACGGCCGCTCCCCCACGGTGCACGAGCTCGCCGAGCACCTGGGGATCTCCGAGGAGGACGTCCTGGAGGGGCTGGAGTCCGCCAACGCGTACTCCACGCTCTCGCTGGACGTGCCGGACAGCGACGACGAGTCGCCGGCCGTCGCGGACACCCTGGGCGCCACCGACGAGGCGCTGGAGGGGGTCGAGTACCGCGAGTCGCTCAAGCCGCTGCTCGCCCAACTGCCGCCCCGGGAGCAGAAGATCCTGGTGCTGCGGTTCTTCCGGAACATGACCCAGTCGCAGATCGCCGCCGAGGTGGGCATCTCGCAGATGCACGTCTCCCGGCTGCTCGCCCGGACGCTGGCCCAGCTGCGGGAGAAGCTCCTGGTGGAGGAGTAGGACTGACGGCCGCTCGACGGCGGCCGTCGGCTCGTGCCGGACACCGGCCGGCGGCGGCCCTCCGCGCTCAGCCCTCGTGCGGAGCGTAGAGGGCCGCCGTCGCCTTCGGGCTGAGCAGTGCGCAGATGCCGGCCAGGCCGAGCGCGCCGACGCCCACCGCGACGGCGGCCATCGCCCCGCCGGTCTGCCACATGTAGTAGGCCACCGGCAGGCCGATCGAGTTGGTCAGCACGGCCGGGCTGCGGCCCCAGCGGCGGCCCTTGAGCAGCGCCCGGGCGGCCAGGATCGGCAGCACGCCGAGCAGCACGATCACCAGGCCGCCGAACTCGTTCAGGGCGAGCTGCTTGGACTGGCCGGACAACGCGGCGACCATGTCCCAGACGCCGACGACGACCAGCGCGGCGCCCGCGACGGCGGTGATGGCGGCGCCCACGGTGAGGGCGGTCGGGCGGGCGGCACCGGGCGCGGTCACGGGTGCGGAGGATTCTGCGGTCACTCCAGCAGGGTAGCCGCCGGTTGGTCCGTACCGACCCGTAGGCTGAGCACATGCGCGCTCTCCTGGTCGTCAACCCGAAAGCGACCACCACCAGCGGTCGCACCAGGGACGTCCTGATCCACGCCCTGCGCAGCGACCTCAAGCTGGAGGTGGCGCAGACCGAGTACCGCGGCCACGCGCGCGACCTGGCCCGCGAGGCGGTGGAGGACGGCGCGGTCGACCTGGTGGTGGCGCTGGGCGGCGACGGCACGGTCAACGAGACCGTCAACGGGCTGCTGGCGCACGGCCCGGGCGAGAAGGTCCCCCGGCTGGCCGTGGTCCCGGGCGGTTCGACCAATGTGTTCGCCCGCGCGCTGGGGCTGCCGAACGACCCGGTGGAGGCGACCGGCGCGCTGCTGAACGCCCTGGAGAACCGGCGTGAGCGCCCGATCGGGCTGGGCAAGGCGATGACCGAGGGACTGCCGGACCGCTGGTTCACCTTCACCGCGGGGCTGGGCTTCGACGCCGGTGTGGTGGGCCGGGTCGAGGAGCAGCGCCGGGCGGGGCGCAAGTCCACGCACGCGCTCTATGTCACCCAGGCGCTCCGCCACTTCGTCACCCAGCGTGAGCAGCGCAGATCAGGCCCCGTCTCGCTGGAACTGGCGGGCAGCGAGCCGGCGCCGGGCATGGTACTGGCGATAGTCAGCAACACCTCTCCGTGGACCTTCCTGGGCAACCGCCCGGTCTACCCCTCGCCCCTCGCCTCCTTCGACGCGGATCTCG
Organism: Streptomyces sp. NRRL F-6131; assembly: GCA_000719695.1. Lineage (GTDB taxonomy): Bacteria > Actinomycetota > Actinomycetes > Streptomycetales > Streptomycetaceae > Kitasatospora. The sequence goes on along the minus strand of JOHN01000040.1, from coordinate 21,094 downwards.
ATGTCTTCGGCATCACCCGGATGACGGCGTTCGGCACTGCTCGAACGGTCCGTCAGATCCTGCGGTCGCACGGGCCTTCGAGCGACGGCACCCCGCCGTCCGGCCCCTCCGGGAAGCATGTCGTCTCCTATCACGACGTCCGACACTTCACCTTGGTTTCAGAGGAACCGGTCCCGTTCCAGGTCGACGGGGACCACCTTGGATCCAGGAGTCGCGTCAGTTTCACAGGCGTACGGCGGGCACTGCGTGTGATTGTGTGACTAGAAGGGCCCTTCACCCTTCTTCTCGAACGCACAAGCCCCCTTCACTCCATAGAAGTACTGGCTGTGAGCTAGGCGACACCGAAGAATCAAAAATTCCTCCCTGAAGGGGGTTGTATCCGGGCTCGAGGTTTGCGAACCTCTACATGGCGATCGGGACACATCGCAGCGACGGACCCAGAACCTGTTGGGTGCCGACCGCGGGGTGCCCCTCGAATCGCCGAATCCCTCCCCAGCACAGACCTTCCGGGCCCCATGGGCCTTTGGTCTCTTTTGCTGTTGCGGGATTCGTGAAAGCGTTCACATTCACAAGGACCATCGATGTGCCGAGCGGGTGACCCCCGTCGGCAGGAGGAGTTGGACGACCATGGACTGGCGCCACCGCGCTGTCTGCCGCGAAGAGGACCCGGAGCTGTTCTTCCCGATCGGGAACACCGGTCCTGCTCTGCTGCAGATCGAGGAAGCCAAGGCCGTGTGCCGCCGCTGTCCGGTCATGGAGCAGTGCCTCCAGTGGGCCCTCGAGACCGGCCAGGACGCTGGCGTCTGGGGCGGTATGAGCGAGGACGAGCGTCGTGCCATGAAGCGCCGCGCCGCCCGCAACCGCGCCCGCACCGCCTGATCACACGCCGTAGTACCAGCGGTAACCGCTGAACCGATCAACACATGATCACAGGCTTCCCCTGCACTTCCTGGTGAAGCCTTCCGTACAACGGGCCTTGCTCCATGAGGTCCCGCGACACTCACCCGCCCAGCCACTTGATACTGTTCACAGAGAGCAATATTGTGGAGCTGTGGCGCTCACCGTGTGCAACGCATCGGTAGGTGTCGCACTACCCAGAGCCCCCGTTCCGGCCGACTCCCCCCGACGGCCGGAACGGGTTGAGAGGCCCTGTCGACCCACCCCCCCCGGTCGACAGGGCCTCGTTTCTGTTTTCCCGCCGTGAACCGGTGGTGAAGGAGCGTGCCACCGGCGCTCACGCCGGCCGCACGCTCCCCGCACACCCCAGTGCGCCACGCGGCATCCCGCCGCGATGCCGCGGGTCTCAGCGCACCGGGATCTCCAGGACCACCTTGGTGCCGCCGTTCGGACCGGCCACCATGTCGAAGGTCCCGCCGAGCTCACCGGTGGCCAGCGTCCGGACGATCTGCAGCCCGAGGTTGCCCGACTGCTGCGGGTCGAAGCCCTCCGGCACGCCCCTGCCGTCGTCCTGCACGGTGATCAGCAGGTACTCCTCCGGCCGCGCCCCGCCGTTCCAACTGTCCGACCAGCCCATGCCGGTGGCCGGCGCCCGGCCGCGCAGTGCGCTGACCTCCAGGTTGCCCGAGGCGCTCGGGCCGAAGGCGTGCTCCAGCGCGTTCTGCAGCAACTCGGTGAGCACCATCGCCAGCGGGGTGGCCACCTCGGCGGAGAGGATGCCGAAGCTCCCGCTGCGGCGGGTCGCCACCCGGCCGTCCTGGGACAGCTCCATCACCATGGCCAGCACCCGGTCGGCGATCTCGTCGAAGGCCACCTGCTCGTCCAGCGCCTGGGAGAGCGTCTCGTGCACGATGGCGATCGAGCCGACCCGGCGGACCGCCTCGTCCAGGGCGGCGCGGCCGGCGTCCGACTCCATCCGGCGGGACTGCAGCCGCAGCAGCGCGGCCACGGTCTGCAGGTTGTTCTTCACCCGGTGGTGGATCTCCCGGATGGTGGCGTCCTTGGTCATCAACTCGCGGTCCCGGCGCCGCAGCTCGGTGACGTCGCGGCAGAGCACCAGGGAACCGGTCAGGGCGCCCTTGGGCTTCAGCGGGATGGCCCGCAGGGTCACCACCCCGCCCTGCGCCTCGACCTCGGTCTGCCGCGGCGCCCAGCCGCTGGCGAGCTTCACCAGGGCCTCGTGCACGGCGGCCCGGGAGGGCGGGGCGAGCTCGGCGGTGCTCCGGCCGAGGTGGCTGCCGACCAGGTCGGCGGTGAGGCCGAGCCGGTGGTAGGCGGAGAGCGCGTTGGGACTGGCGTAGGTGACGACACCGTCCGCGTCGAGCCGGATGAGGCCGTCGCCGACCCGCGGCGCGGCGTCCATGTCCGCCTGTTCGACCCCGGGGTAGGGGAAGGTGCCGGCGGCGATCATCTGGGCCAGGTCGGAGGCGCTCTGCAGATAGGTGAGCTCCAGCCGGCTGGGGGTCCGGACGGTCAGCAGGTTGGTGTTGCGGGCGATCACGCCGAGCACCTTGCCCTCGCGCCGCACCGGGATGGACTCGACCCGGACCGGCACCTCCTCGCGCCACTCCGGGTCGCCCTCGCGCACGATCCGCCCCTCGTCGTAGGCGGCGTCCAGCAGGGGCCGGCGCCCGCGCGGGACGAGGTGGCCGACCATGTCGTCGTGGTACGAGGTGGGGCCGGTGTTGGGCCGCATCTGGGCGACCGAGACGTACCGGATGCCGTCCCAGGTGGGGATCCAGAGGACCAGGTCGGCGAAGGACAGGTCGGAGAGCAGCTGCCACTCCGAGACCAGCATGTGCAGCCACTCCACATCGGCACCGGTCAGGGTGGTGTGGCGGCGGACGAGTTCGTTCAGCGAGGGCACAGGGCGAGCGTAGCTCCCGGCGCGTGCGGAGGGCCCGGGCGCACCCCGCCCGGCGCGCGCCGCGCACCCCTCCACAAGTTGTCCAGACCAATTTTCCGGTCGGCCTGGACAACCCAGATTGGTCTAGTCCACAATGAAAGGGCACCAAGGAGAGGCCCACCGCGCAACTGCCCTGACCGCGCGAGGCCCCTTCTCGGTCGGACGCCGCCGAGCGAGGACCCCGCACAGTTCTCGATCGTCCCCGGCGCCCGACGACAGCTCCGGGCTGCGGTGCCGCATGGGTTGAGGGTCCCGTCCGGGCTGCGGTGCCATGGGCCCCTCCTGCCCGCTGGCGGGCAAGGAGGGAGGGTTGAGGGTCCCGTGTCGGCGCCGTGGCCCGTAGTGCTTTTCCGGACCCGTTCCGCCCCCGGGCGGAAAACACCGAGCCCCCGTCCACAGGCTGTGGACGGGGGCTCGGTGTGTGTGGCGGGTGCGGCCGGTGCGTCAGTGGGTCTCGGTGACCTTGGCGAGGGCGCGGGGGGCGTCCGGGTCCTGGCCGCGGGCGATGGTGACCTCGTAGGCCAGCAGCTGCAGCGGCAGGATCTCCAGGATCGGCTGGACCTCCTCCGGCACGCCGGCCGGCAGCGCGAAGCCCGCCGAGGCGGACTCGACCTGCGCCTGCTGGCCGACCACGACCAGGTCCGCGCCACGGCCGCGCAGACGGTCCAGCACGGGCTGCAGGGCCTCGCCGCCCTTGCCGTCCGGCACGATCGCGATGACCGGCGAGACGTTGTCGACCATGGCCAGCGGGCCGTGCAGCAGGTCGGCGCCGGAGAACGGGGAGGCCGGGATGTAGGTGGTCTCCATCAGCTTCAGCGCCGCCTCGCGGGCGGTCGGGTAGCCGTAGCCGCGCGAGGTGATGACCAGGCGCTGGGCGAAGCGGTAGCGCTCGGCCAGGGCCTTCACCTCGTCCTGGCGGGCCAGGATCCCGGTGGCCAGCTCCGGCAGGGCCTTGGCGGCCGAGCCGTCGCCGCCGCGCAGGCCCTCGATCAGCAGGTAGAGGGCGAGCAGCTCGGCGGTGTAGGTCTTGGTGGCGGGCAGCGCCTTCTCCGGACCGGCCAGCACGTCGATGTGGAACTCGGAGACCTCGGCCAGCGGCGAGCCGGCGTTGTTGGTGACGGCCAGGGTGATGGCCCCGGCCTCACGGGCCGCCTTGGTGGAGGCGACCAGGTCGGGCGAGCCGCCCGACTGGCTGACGGTGATCACCAGGACGTCGGTGAGGTCCGGCTTGGCACCGTACGCGGTGGTGGTGGACATCGAGGTGAGACCGGCCGGCTTGCCCAGCAGGATCTCGATCAGGTACTTGGCGTACAGCGCCGCGTTGTCCGAGGTGCCGCGCGCGGTCAGCAGGACGAAGCGCGGCTCGCGGGCGGCGATCTGCCCGGCGATCTCGAAGATCTTGGGGGCGCCCTCGTCGAGGATGCGCTGCAGGACGGCCGGCTGCTCGGCCATCTCCGCCGCCATGATCCGGCCAGGGACGGTCTGCGTGTCGGACATCGTGGGGTGCCTCCGATGAGATGGTTCCACCCCGCCCGGGCGGGAATGCCCGGCGGGGACCTCTACGGCGGCGAGTCCGCACACTCGCTGCGGTGAATGCTGCGGCAATCCTACGGGGGCCGCCGGAGTGCGGCACATCCGAGGACGGCAGGCGGGACGGCCTGACCCGGGCCGGGGCCCGCCGGGCCGTGCACGGAGCCCCTCCCGGCGGTGCGGGGAGGGGCTCCGGCGTCCGGGGCGCCCGTGGGCGGCGCGGCTCAGCCGGCCTTGTTGATGAGCTGGTCGATGGCGGCGTCCGCCTCCTTGGCGGCCTGGTCCACCGACTTGCCCTTGAGGATCGCGGTCAGCATGTCCGGCAGGATCTTCTGCTTCTCCACCAGGCCCCAGCCGGGGGCGAGCGGGGTGAACCAGGCGTCCGGCACCGCGTTGGCCGCGGCGGCGGTGGCGGGCTTGTTCTTCAGCGGGTTCAGCTGCGTGAGGTTGTTCGGCAGGATGTCCTTGTCGGCCAGGGCCTGCTCGGACTTGGTGCTGGTGAACATCCGGACCCAGTCGGTGGCCAGCGCGGCGGCCGGCGACTTCGCGGTGACGGCGAGGGCCGAGCCGCCGATGAAGGTCGGCAGCGGCTTGCCGCCGGGGCCGGGCATGGTGGCCACCTTGACCGCGTCCTTGAGGCTCGGGTCGCCGGTGACCGGCGCGGTCACGCTGGCCGCCTCGTAGCCGTTGCCGTAGAAGGACGCCGCGTGGCCGCGGGCCATCGCCTCGTACTGGTTCTGCTCGTTGACCGTCAGGTCGCCCTTGTTGTACTTGCGCACCAGGTCGACGAAGTGGCTGATGCCCTGCTGGGACTTGGGGTCGCTCAGGGTGCCGTGCCAGTTGCCGCTGCTGTCGAAGCGGGCGATGGAGCCGCCGTACGCGGAGACGTAGCTCATCGCGGCGTACCAGTACGGGCCGGGCAGGTAGAGCGGGGAGAAGGTCTTGTCGGCCTTGTTCTTGTCGGCGATCCGGTCCAGCGCCGTGCGCAGCTCGTCCTCGGTCTTCGGGAAGTCGCCGCTGCCGGTCGCCTGCTGGAAGGCCGCCGAGTTGTAGACCGCGACCCGGGCGCCCGCGTAGTACGGCACGCACCAGAGCTTGTCCTGGTAGGTGCAGGTGTTGGCGAGCGCCTTGATCCAGCTGTCGGCGTTGTCGAAGGTGTTCCGCTCGACCGGCGCCAGCGCGCCCGAGAGCACGTACTTCATGGTCTCGGTGTTGCCGAGCTCGACCACGTCCGGGGCGGAGCCCTCGGCGATCGCCTTGTCGAGCTTGCCGACCTTGTCGGCCCAGCCCTGGTAGGCGAGCCGGAGGGTGACCTTCGGGTACTTGGCGGCGAACTCGTCGTTGACCCGCTGCACGAGGTCGGGCCAGCTCTTCTGGGCGTCGTCCATCAGCCAGACCGTGACGGTACCGGTGGCGGACTGGGGGTCCGCCGAGGCGCCCTTGGCGGCGCCGGAGTTCGAGCCGCCCGACGAACACGCCGTCAGCCCCACGGCCAGCGCCGTGATGCCGACCGTCGCCATGAACCGACGCTTTGTCACGCCATCCTCCGAGGTGTTTTGGAGCCTGTGCCCGCCGGCAGCGTGCTGGCGCCCGACGGGACGGTGTCCGGGGAGGGCGGCGAAGAGCTTCGGGGTGGGCCAATACCACATCCGGCGAAATTGAAATTCGAACCGGATGGACTGGAGCCTGGCCTAGACCACTGTTGGTGTCAACGCCAAATGGCCTGGCGGTCAAGGCCGTTGCAGACCTGTTGTAGCCCGTGGCGATCAGTCGCGCGGCGATCACCCTAAGTAGAACTTAAGGCTGCCTTAAGGACGATTTGAGGGAACACCGTCAGGTTGCGAACCAGCAGCTCAGCCGCTGTCCGGCGGGCCGGGGAACGCCGACGGGCCCGCCATGCGACATGCGCATGACGGGCCCGCTGACGGATGCCTCCCGGCACCCCGTGTCACGATCCGGCGAGGGCTCAGCCGATCGCCCCCGGCTGCCCGGTGAGCACCTCGACGGCGGCCAGCCCGCAGACCCGGGCGGCACCGTGGGTGGCGATGTGCAGCGCGCCGACCGGACCGGACTGCGGCAGGCCCATCTCGACCACCGCGGCGTCCGGCCGGGCCGCCAGCAGGCGGGTCAGCGCGGCCGACATCCACTCGTGCCGGTGCGCGTCCCGGACCACCAGCACCAGGCGGCGGTCCGCGGCCCCGGCCAGCACCTCGGCCACCACCGCGTCCAGCTCCTGCGGCGCGGCGGCCTCCGGGCCGACCTCACGGGTCCGGGTGCCCGGGAAGCGGTCGGCCAGCATGCCGGCCACGCCCCACGGGGTGACGTCGCCGACGGCGATGTTCGGCTCGGCGGAGAACGAGGCCACGAAGGGGCGCTCGGTCACCGGCAGGACCTCCCGGCCCGGCGCGCGGACCACCCGCAGCGCCCGGCGGGCCGCCCGCAGGCCGACCGCGAGGTCCGCCTCCGGCCGCTCGCCCTGGGCCGCGATCCGGCCCCAGCTGCCCAGCGCGCGCACCCGGTCGGCCGCGTCGGCGAGCCGCTCCTCCGGGAGCCGGCCGGACTGCACGCCCGCCACGATGGCGTCGCGCAGCATCAGCACGGTGGCCTCGTCGGCCAGCCCGCCGCCCACGCAGATCGCGTCCGCGCCGGCCGCCAGGGCCAGCACGGTGCCCTCGCCCATGCCGAAGGTGTCGGCGATGGCGCCCATCTCGATCGCGTCGCTGACGATCAGGCCCTGGTAGCCCAGGCCGCCGTCCTGCGGGGCCGCGCGCAGCAGGTCGCGCAGGACCGTGGGGCTGAGCGTGGCGGGCAGCTTCGGGTCGAGCGCCGGGATCATGATGTGGGCCGTCATCACGGCCTTGGTCCCGGCGGCGATGGCGGCCTGGAACGGCACCAGGTCGCGGGCGCGCAGCACGTCCAGGTCGACGTCGATGACCGGCAGGCCGTGGTGCGAGTCGACGGCGGTGTCGCCGTGACCCGGGAAGTGCTTGGAGCAGGCCGCGACGCCGGCCGACTGCAGGCCCTCGACCCAGGCGGCGGTGTGCCGGGCGCACAGCTCCGGGTCGGCGCCGAAGGAGCGGACGCCGATCACCGGGTTGCGCGGGTTGGAGTTGACGTCGGCGGTGGGCGCCCAGTTGTAGTTCACGCCGGCCGCGGCCAGCGCGCGGCCCAGTTCGCGGGCGACGTCGCGGGTCAGCGCCGGGTCGTCGATCGCGCCGAGGGCGAGGTTGCCGGGCCAGGACGAGCCGGAGCCCGCCTCCAGCCGGGTGACGTCGCCGGACTCCTCGTCGATGGCGATCAGCAGGTCGGGGTTCTCGGCCCGCAGCGCGGCGGTGAGGGCGGCGAGCTGCCCGAGGTCGGCCACGTTGCGGTCGAACAGCGCGACCGAGCCGAGGCCGGCCGCGAGGTGCCGGCGCAGCCACTCCGGCGGCTCGGTGCCGACGAAGCCGGGCTGGAGGACGGTCAGCGCGTCGCGGTGCAGCTGGTCGGAGGCCGGGAGGGTGGGTACGAGGATGCTCACGGGATCAGCCCTTCACGGCGCCGTCGGTGAGGCCACCGACCGCCTTGCGCTGCAGGAAGACGAACAGGATCAGCACCGGGAGGGCGAACAGCGTCGACGCCGCCATGGTGGCGCCCCAGTCGTTGCCGAAGGCGGTCTGGAAGGAGGACAGCCACAGCGGCAGGGTCTGGCCGTCGGTCTTGTTGATGATCAGGACCAGCGGGAACTCGTTCCAGGCCGTGATGAAGCCGAACAGCGAGGTGGACATCAGGCCCGGCGCCAGCAGCGGGAAGATCACCTTCACGAAGGCCTGGGTGCGGGTGCAGCCGTCCACCATGGCCGACTCCTCCAGCTCCTTCGGCACGGCGGCGATGAAGCCGCGGAGCGTCCAGATGGTGAAGGGCAGCACCATCATCATGTAGAAGGCGGTGAGCGGGACGAGGCTGTTCAGCATCTCGTTGTCGCGGGAGATCAGGTAGACCGCGATGGTCATGACCTCCCAGGGCGCCATCTGCGCGGCCATGATGACCAGCACGAAGGTCTTGCGGCCGCGGAAGCGCATCCGGGCGATGGCGAAGGCCGCCAGGGTGGCGATCACCAGCGAGATGGCCACCGCGAGCACCGTGACGATGAAGCTGTTGGCGGTGTACGTCCAGAACTTCGGCACGTTGACCGCGGTCTTGAAGTGCTCCAGGGTCGCGTCCAGCGGCACGAACACCGGCGTCTTGCTGATGATGTCCTTGGACGGCTTGAACGCCGTGCTGATCATCCAGTAGACGGGGAACACGAAGAAGACGAAGAGGACGACCGCGACGACGTTGGGCCAGGTACGTCCGATGAGCGAGCGCCTCACAGCTCGTCCTCCTGCTTGAGAATGATCCGGAAGTAGTACGCCATCAGGACGCCCAGGATCAGGATGGTGAGCACCGCGATCGCGGCACCGGTGCCGTAGTGCTGGCGGCCGGAGCCCTCCAGGAAGGCGTGGATCGGCAGGGTGCGGGTGAGCCCGTCGGGACCGCCGGCCTTGATCGCGTAGATCTGGGTGAAGGCCTTGAAGATCCAGATGACCTCGAGGAAGGTCGTGGCCAGGAAGAACGGCTTGAGGTTGGGGAACATCACCGAGGTGAAGATCTTCACCGATCCGGCGCCGTCCATCCGGGCGGCCTCGTAGAGCTCCTTGGGGATGGTGGTCAGCGCGGCGTACATGTTGAACGCCACGAACGGGATCGAGCCCCAGACCAGCAGCAGGAGGATCACGAAGAACGTCGAGTACTGGGTGCCGGTCCAGTTGTAGGCGGCCATCGAGTGCCAGCCCAGGGTGTCCAGGACCCAGTTGACGACACCGAACCGGGTCTCGAACAGCCAGGTGTAGACCGTGGTCGAGGCGACCACCGGCATCGCCCAGGCGAGCAGCAGGCCGATCGACAGCAGCAGCCGCATCTTCTTGCCGAGCCGGTTGAGCAGCAGGCCGACCAGGGCGCCGCCGACCATGATCAGGAAGACGTTCAGCACCGTGAAGGCGACGGACCGGCCGGTGACCGCCCAGAACTGGGAGTCGCCCAGCTGCTCGGTGTAGTTCTCGAAGCCGTTCCACTCGGTCAGGTGCTGGACGAGCTGGCGCGCGTTCAGGTTCTGGAACGAGACCAGGACGGTCTTCAGCAGGGGCCAGCCGAGCAGGGCCAGAGTGGCCAGGGTAGCCGGCAGGAGCAGCAGGTACGGCGCGAACCGGGAGCCGAGGCCCGGGCCCTCCGCCGGTCTGGTGCTCTTCTTCGGGGTGCGGGCGCCGCCACCGCGGGCGGCGCTCTTCTCAATAGTGGCCACAGCAGCCTTCCCTGATTCCGGGGACTGTGTCTGCACCCGCTCCGAATGCACAGCCATCGTTCTCTCTTCCTGACAAACCCGACCACGACGGACAGGCGCCGCCCACCGGCCCCCCGCCGGGAGCCGGTGAGCGACGCCGCTCGACTGTTACTGCTTGGCGTTGAGACGCTTGGCGATCTCGTCGTCCGCCTTCTTGGCCGCGGCGGCGTAGTCGCCGGTCAGGGCCGCGGTCAGGAACTCCTTGATCGGGTTCGGGTCGTTCTCGACGCTCGCCCAGTTCGGGGTGGTCGGGGTGATGCCACCGACGCCCGCGGCCAGCTTCGCGGCGGACGCGAAGTCACCGACGACCTTGTCGTTCAGCGACGCCTTGTTCGGGATGAGGCCCGAGGCGGCGACCGCACCCTCGTTCTTGTCGTTGAGGGCGACCTTCAGGAAGTCCTTGGCCATGTCGCTGTTCTTGCTGGCCGAGGCGATGGCCAGGTTCGAGCCGCCGAGGAACACGCCGGAGGGCTTGTCGGCGGTCTTGCCCGGGAGCGGGAAGAAGCCGATCTTGTCCTTGGCCATGGCCTTCTCGTCCGGGAGCTCCCAGCCGAGGCCGATGATCGAGCCGACGTCACCCTTGCCGAAGACGTCCTTCTGCTGCGGCTTGGCCTCGTCCTTGTCCTTCGCACCCGTGGCCGAGTAGCTCTGGATCTTCTTGTAGGTCTCGAAGGCCTTCTGCGCCTCGGGGGACGACAGACCGCCGGTCCACTTGTCGCCCTCCTTCTTCGCCAGCTTGCCGCCCTCGCTGGTGAGCAGACCGAAGTAGACGTACCACTCCTGGCCCGGCATGTAGATCGGGTCGGCGACGCCCTCGGTGGTCTTGAGCTTGTCCAGCGCGGCGTAGAACTCGTCCAGGGTCTTCGGGACGCTCAGGCCGGCCTTCGCCCACAGGTCCTTGTTGTAGGAGACGACGCGGTTGGTGACGTACCACGGAGCGGCGTACTGCTTGCCGTCCAGGATCGCGGACTCGCTCTGGTTGGCGGCCCAGTCGGCACCGCCGATGGCGGCCTTGTCCTTGCTGATGTCCAGCAGACCACCGGTGGCGGCGTAGCCCGCCGTCTGGGTGTTGCCGACCTCCAGGACGTCGACGGAGCCCTCGGAGAGCGCGGCGGTGACCTTGGGGCCGATGCCGGTCCACTCCTGGATCTGGAAGTCGACCTTGGAGCCCGGGTAGGTGGACTCGAACTCGGTCTTGACCGAGTCCTCCCAGCCCTTGGGGGCCGAGCCGGTCATCAGCCACACCTTGAGCGTCTTGCCGTTGTAGTCCTTCTTGCCGCCGGCCGCGGCGGACGAGGAGCCCGACCCGTTGTTGCCGGTGTCGTCCTTCTTGGCGTCCGAGCCACAGGCCGCGAGACCAACAACCATGGCCGCGACGCCGACCGCCGCGATGAGCTGACGCTTCACGCCATCCTCCTGAGGGATGCCTGGTTACCCCCGTCGGGTGGCAGCGGCATACCCACACGAGGTGGGAGGAATGGTGCCGCGGACTCCAGCGAACGGGTGGGGGGATTCATAGTGACCGGCCTAGTGGTGTAGACCAGATGCCTGGAGCTTGGCCTAGACCAATGGGCCTGTCAACGGCTGTTCGACCGATCCGGACCACCCGTTATCAAGCCGACACCGCACATCGTTCATCGCGTGATGAGGTATTCGTTCCGTAGCCATACATGCAACGATGTGAGCCGTTAATGAAGTGGCGGGGCCTTCCAAGAGCCCCGCGAGAAGCGGGAGACAGGTCCGATGAGCAGCGACGGGGGCAGCACGGCCCAGGTCAACGACCCCCAGGTGAAGAGCCTCGCCGCCCAGGGCGGCGCGGACCCGACCGCCCGGGTGCCGAAGTACTACGGCCTCAAGCGCCACCTGCTGCAGCTCACCGAGACCCAGCCCGCCGGTACCCCGGTACCGCCCGAACGGGCACTGGCGGCCCAGTTCGACACCTCGCGCACCACCGTCCGCCAGGCCCTGCAGGAGCTCGTCGTCGAGGGGCGGCTGGAGCGCATCCAGGGCAAGGGCACCTTCGTCGCCAAGCCCAAGGTGGCCCAGGCCCTCCAGCTGACCTCCTACACCGAGGACATGCGCGCCCAGGGCCTGGAGCCCACCTCCCGGCTGATCGAGATCGGCTACATCTCCGCCGACGACCGGCTGGCCCCCCTGCTGGACATCAAGCCCGGCGGCCGGGTGCTGCGGATCGAGCGCCTGCGGCTGGCCAACGGCGACCCGATGGCCATCGAGGTGGCCCACCTGTCCGCCAAGCGCTTCCTGGCCCTGCGCCGCAACCTGGCCAAGCACAACTCCCTCTACACGGCCCTGCGCGAGGTCTACGGGGTGACCGTGGCCGAGGCCGAGGAGACCATCGAGACCACCCTGGCCAACCCGCGCGAGGCCGGGCTGCTCGGCTCCGACCTCGGGCTGCCGATGCTCCAGCTCTCCCGGCACTCCTTCGACGCCGAGGGCGACCCGGTCGAGTGGGTCCGCTCGATCTACCGGGGCGACCGGTACAAGTTCATCACCCGCCTCCAGCGGCCGGAGCAGCCCGAGCGGGCCTAGGGTCCGTCGGACGCACCCGGGGCCCCGCCCCCGCACCACCCCCACGGCTTCCGGGCCCCGGCGCGCGCGCCGGGGCCCGTGGCGTTCCCGGGGCGCGCGGCAGGTCCGGATGGCGGGAATCTGCGCCGTATCCGGTGACATGGATCACCTGATGCTCTAGATTCCGCATCCGTACTGACTGCCGATCACCAGTGGTGCTGCTCGGCGGGCTCACGGGGGTGTGCGGTTCCCCGGGGGCTGCGGCGCCGGCGAGGTGACACCCTCCGGAGCGGAGCCGAACCATGTCGTCAGACCTTGACACCGACCGACCTGTCATGCCCGAGCCAGAGGAACCCGGGGGCCGTGCCGTCCCGGCGGTGACCCCCGAGCGGGTGCTGGCCGCGCTCGCCCTGCTGGTGCCGATCGTCGCGATGCTCTGGGTGGGCTCGTACGACAAGCTCGACCCCGAGGTGGGCGGCGTCCCCTTCTTCTACTGGTACCAGCTGCTCTGGGTGCCGGCCTCGGCCGTCTTCACGGTCGCGGCCTACCTGCTGATCACCCGGGACGAGAAGGCCCGCCGGGCCGCCCGCGCCGCGGGAGAGGCGGGTGGCGTCCGATGAACGGGGTCAACGTGCCCGCGCTGACGGTCTTCGTCCTCTTCTTCCTGCTGGTCACCGTGATGGGCTTCCTCGCCTCCCGGTGGCGGCGCGCCGACAACGCGCTCCACCTGGACGAGTGGGGCCTGGGCGGCCGCAGCTTCGGGACCTGGGTCACCTGGTTCCTGCTCGGCGGCGACCTCTACACCGCCTACACCTTCGTCGCCGTCCCCGCCGCGGTCTACGCGACCGGCGCGGCGGGCTTCTTCGCCGTCCCCTACACGATCATCGCCTACCCGCTGGTCTTCCTCTTCCTCCCCCGGCTCTGGTCGGTCTCCCGGGTGCACGGCTACGTGACGCCCGCCGACTTCGTGCGCGGGCGGTACGGCTCCCGGCCGCTGTCGCTGATGGTCGCGCTGACCGGCATCCTCGCCACCATGCCGTACATCGCGCTCCAGCTGGTCGGCATCCAGGCCGTGCTGGACGTGCTGGGCGTCGGCGGCGGCGAGAACGCCAACTGGTTCGTCAAGGACCTGCCGCTGTTCATCGCCTTCGGCGTGCTCGCGGCGTACACCTACTCCTCGGGGCTGCGCGCCCCGGCGCTGATCGCCTTCGTCAAGGACACCCTCATCTACGTGGTGATCATCGTCGCGGTGATCTACATCCCGATCCGGCTCGGCGGCTACGGCCACATCTTCGACACCGTCGGCGAGAAGTTCTCCGCACCCAAGTCGGGCGGCTCGCTCACCGTGCCGGAGAACAAGCAGTGGACGTACGCGACCCTGGCGCTCGGCTCGGCGATGGCCCTGTTCATGTACCCGCACTCGGTCACCGGGGTGCTGGCCAGCAAGTCGCGCAAGACCGTGCGCCGGAACATGGCGATCATGCCCGCGTACTCGCTGATGCTGGGCCTGCTGGCGCTGCTCGGCTTCATGGCGGTCGCGGCCGGGGTCGGCCGGGGCGACAAGACCTTCAACACCCAGCTGTCGGTGCCGCAGCTGTTCGAGAACATGTTCCCCGACTGGTTCACCGGGGTCGCCTTCGCGGCGATCGGGATCGGCGCGCTCGTGCCGGCCGCGATCATGTCCATCGCGGCGGCGAACCTCTTCACCCGCAACGTCTACAAGGAGTTCCTGAAGCCCACCGCCACCCCGGCCGACGAGACCCGGGTCGCCAAGCTGGTCTCGCTGCTGGTCAAGGTCGGCGCGCTGGTCTTCGTCCTCGGCATGGACAAGCAGGCGGCGATCAACCTCCAGCTGCTCGGCGGCCTGTGGATCCTGCAGACCTTCGTCTCGATCGTCGGCGGCCTGTTCACCCGCTGGTTCCACCACTGGGCGCTGCTCGCCGGCTGGGCGGCCGGCATGGTCTACGGCACCTGGGAGGCGTACCGGATCGCCAGCCCCAAGACCAAGCACTTCGGCGGGAACGCGGCCGAGATCCCCGGCATCGGCGAGTTCGGCTACATCGGCCTCACCGCCTTCGTGCTCAACCTGGTGGTCGCGGTGGTGCTCACCGTGGTGCTGCGCGCCCTCAAGGCGCCCGACGGGCCGGACGAGACCCGGCCGGGCGACTACAGCGCCGAGAGCGGCGACGAGGAGCTGAAGAACGCGCCGGAGCCCGTGGCGGCGCACTGATACCCCGCGCACGCGCCCTGTGTTCGCGCCGTCCCCTCCGTCAACACTGGAGGGGACGGCGCGATCATATGTATGAACGGTCGCACGATTTGGGCACCACACTCAGGGCACCAACCAGACCGGACCGACAGCCGGCCGGCAACTGATCGACCCACGGGGAGCGGCGGCAATGGCAGAACTCGGCACCACCCTCAACGGCCAGCACCACACCGACGGACGGCACCGGACGGTCGCCACGCACCGGCCGGCCGGCGCCGGCCCGGCCCCCGGCCTGTCCTCCGTCCCCTCCGTCCTGATCGCCACCCGCCACGGCGAGTCCACCGCCAACGTCGAGTTCCAGCACGCCGAGGCGGCCGGCGCGCTCAGCGTGCCGATCAGCTGCCGGGACGCGGACATCCCGCTCTCCCTGCGCGGCCAGCAGCAGGCGCACGCGCTGGGCCGCTGGTGGGCCGACCTGCCCAGCGCCGACCGGCCGCGCAGCGTCTGGTGCTCGCCGTACGTGCGCACCGCCGAGACCGCCCGGATCGCGCTCGCCCAGGCCGCCGGTCTCGGCGCCGTCCCGGTCTCGCTCACCGTCCGCCTCGACGAGCGGCTGCGCGACCGCGAGCTCGGCGTCCTGGAGATGCTGCCCAGCGCGGCCATCGAGGCCGAGTACCCCGAGGAGGCGGCCCGGCGGCGGAAGATGGGCGAGCTGTACTACCGCCCGCCCGGCGGCGAGTCCTGGGCCGACGTGGCGCTGCGGGTGCGCAGCGTGCTCCGCGACATCTGCGCCGAGGACGCCGGGCGGCCGGTCCTGCTGGTCGCGCACGACTGCACGGTGCTCATGCTCCGCTACGCGCTGGACCGGCTCGGCGAGGAGCAGCTGACCGCGCTGGAGCCGGTGCGCAACTGCTCCACCAGCGTCTGGCGCGCCGAGGGCGGCCGGCTGCGGCCGGACCACTGGAACGGCACCGGGCACCTGGAGAGCGCGGGCTGAGCGACGCCGACGGCCGGGGCCGGGTGCCGCGGGTCCGGGCGCCCGGACCCGCGGCGGGTGCTCAGACCCGGCGCGAGACCTTGGCGGCGGGTTCGGCGAAGCAACGCCGGTAGGCCAGCGGCGTGGTGCCGAGCCGCCGCCCGAAGTGGTGCCGCAGGGTCGCCGCGTTGCCGAAGCCGCAGCGGGCGGCGATGGTGTCCACCGGCTCCGCGGTCGACTCCAGCAGCCGCTGGGCGAGCAGCAGCCGCTGTCCGATCAGCCAGCGGTGCGGGGTGGTGCCGGTCTCCTGGTGGAAACGGCGGGCGAAGGTGCGCGGCGACATGTGCACCCGGGCGGCCAGCTGCTCGACGGTCGACTCCTCGTCCAGGTGGTGGCGCATCCAGTCGAGCAGCGGGGCCAGCGAGTCACCGTCGCCCTCCGGCAGCGGCCGGTAGACGAACTGGGCCTGCCCGCCCTCCCGGTGCGGTGCCACCACCATCCGGCGGGCGATGCCCCGGGCCACCTCGGCGCCCTGCACCTTGCGGACCAGGTGCAGGCAGGCGTCGATGCCGGCCGCCGTGCCGGCCGAGGTGATCACCGGGTCGTCGTCCACGTACAGGACGTCCGGCTCGACCGTGGTCCGCGGGTAGCGGGCGGCCAGTTCGGCGCTGTAGCGCCAGTGGGTGGTGGAGCGGCGGCCGTCCAGCAGTCCGGCGGCGCCGAGCACGAAGGCGCCGCTGCAGATGGAGAGCACCCGGGCGCCGCCCTCGTACGCGGCGCGCAGGCCCTCCAGCAGCGGCTCCGGGTACTGCCGGCTGATGGTGGTCGCGGTGACCACCACCAGGTCGGCGGCCGCGAGCCGTTCGGGGCCGTGCGGGACGTCGACGGCGAAGCCGGCGTGCGTGCGGTGCGGCCCGGCGTGCGCGCCGGCGATCGCGAAGTCGTAGGTGGGCAGCCCGTCCTCGGCGCGGTCCAGGCCGAACACCTCGCAGGCCACCCCGAGTTCGAAGGGGTGGATCTCCTCCATGACGACCGCGACCACGTTCTTGAGCATGCCGACAGGGTAGCCCGAGCGTTGGCAGTTTTTCGATGCATTCGGGCATTCCTGCCACTCGTCCCCGGTTCCCGCTCCCGGGAGAGTGGACCCATGGATTCCGACACACTCGCCAGCGCACTCGCCCTGCTCGGGACGGTCGGCGGGTTCGGCCTGCTCGGCGCCCTGATCGGACGCGAGGTGGCGGCACAGAAGGCCACCGGACGCGACAACTGGCACCGTCCGGGCGGCTACCCCGTCGACCCCGCCCTGCCCGACCGGCTCCACGGCACCATGCCCGCCGCCTCGCTCCGCCCGTCCGCCGACCCCGCCACCCTCGACCCCGCCACCGCCGACCCCGCGACCGGCACCACCACCGGCGCCCGCACCCCGCTCACCGTCGTCCCCGGGGATTCCGGCACACTGGCCGGATGGACATCGTCATCCGCCCGGCCCGTCCCGAGGAGTACGAGGAAGCCGGCCGCATAACCGTCGAGGCCTTCGTCGGCGACGGCTTCACCGCCGCCGACGGCGACTACGTCCACCGGCTGCGCGACGCAGGACGCCGGGCCGTGGAGGCCGAGCTCCTCGTCGCGGCCGACGCGGCCGACGGCACCCTCCTCGGCTGTGTGACCTTCGCGGTCGGCGGCACCACCTGGGCGGACATCGCCACCCCCGAGGAGGGCGAGATCCGGATGCTCGCCACCGCCGCGGCCGCCCGCGGGCGCGGCGTCGGCGAGGCCCTGGTGCGCGCCGCGCTCGCCCGCAGCCGCGAACTCGGGCTGGCCGGGATGGCGTTCTCCACCCAACCGGAGATGCGGACGGCCCACCGGATCTACGAGCGGGTCGGCTTCGAGCGCGCCCCGGAGCGGGACTGGTCGCCGGTCCCCGGCATCGATCTGATGGTCTACCGCATAGCGTTCTGAGCGGCCGTCCGGCCCGGGCGGACAGGGGCTCCGGGCCCAAGGTTGCGATCCGCCATCGGATATGACGATCGCATTTAGGCTGCTGCTAGGATCCGCCGCATGACGACGGGGAACACGCCGGCTGGCTGGTACGACGATCCTTCCGGCCAGCCCAATACGGAACGCTGGTGGGACGGTTCCACGTGGAGCGGCCGCACCCGGCCGAAGGCCGCGGCCGACACCGCGACGGTGACGTCCGGGACGAGCGGAACGGCCCCCGGCCAGGGCGTGCCCGGCGCCTTCGGCCCCGCCCCCTCGGTCGCCGCGACGCCCACGGTGGTCTCGCCCGCCGCGACCGCCGCCCCGGTCGCCCCGCAGCCGTTCACCCCGACCTCCGTCGTCTTCGAGACCGTCGAGCCCAACACCACCCGCCGCAAGGTCCTGCTCGGCGTCGGCGCGGTCGTGCTCTCCGTGGTCATGGCTGGCGCTGGCTACGTCGTCGGCCACCGCACCGCCGACAAGACCACCACCCCGCAGGCCGGCGGCTCCGGCGCCCCGGCGGCCACCGCCGACCCGAAGAGCCCCAACGGCTTCATGGGCACCGCCCTGACCGGCGGCCAGCAGTTCCCCGGCGGGAAGCCGGTCACCGGCCAGGACTCGAAGATGAACTTCATGCTGCCGGCCGACTGGCAGGTCCAGAGCGACGCCAAGAACCCGACCGACGTGCGCTACGCGGTCTCCCCGTACGCCTGCGTCGGCCACGGCAACGGCGCCTGCACCCGCGGTCTGGTCGTCCAGAACCTCCGGGTCCTCAACGGCGGCTGGGCCGACCCGAAGTCCATGGTGCTCGGCATGGGCCAGCTGCTGTACAACACCCGGTTCGGCTCCGAGGCGCCCACGCCGCCCGAGCCGCTGAAGCAGTCCGCCGTCAAGATCCAGGGCCTGGACGGCTACCTGGCGCTCTGGCACGTGCCGATGTCCAGCGGCTCCTCCACCCCCGACGCCTACTGCGGCGTCCTCCAGGTGACCCCGGCGGCCGGCGCCACCACGGTGCCCGTGCTGCAGATCTGCCTGGACCAGGCCACCGAGGCCCCGCCGCTGGCCCTGATGGACCAGATCGCCAACTCGGTGAAGATCACCCCCTGATCCGGAAACATCCGGACGAACCGCATCCGGACATTGCCCCCGCCCCCCGGTGACCCGTCACCGGGGGGTGCCCTTATGCTCACTAGCGGCCATCGGCCCCGCCGCACGCGACGGGCCGCCGCAGACCCAGGGCCACGACGAGGACGACAACAGCCGGACCGGGAACGCACGGGGCGGCGCACAACGGGGGATTGGTCTGGTGGACGCCACCGACGAACGGACGACGCACACCGGCGGCCGGCGCGGACGAGGACGCCACAGCCGCCGCCTCCCCGAGGCCCCGCACGAACGGCGCCTCACCCGCAGTCAGTCCCGCAACGCCTCGGCCCGGCGCAACTACCTGGCCTGCGCCGAGACCTCGGGCCCGCTGCAGGACGGCGAGGGCGTCGACACGGTCCGCTACCGCACCGTCTCCTCACCCGGCGTCAAGGTCGTGCTGACCCTGCTGGTCGCCCTCAACGCGGTGGCCGGCCTGGTGTTCGTCGGCTGGCTGCTGCTGCCCTCCCACATACCCGGGCCGGGCGTCGGCTGGTCCCCCGACTGGCGGGTCAACGTCGCCCGGATCTGCTTCTGCGCCGTGGTGACCGTCGAAGTGGTGCGGCTCGTCCAGAACCTCGCGGTCTGGGTGTTCGCGTTCCGCGCCAAGGACCCGATACCGGTCACCGCCCCGCCCGGCCTCAAGATCGCGGTGCTCACCACGATCGTGCCGGCCAAGGAGCCGCTCGACATCGTCGAGCAGACCCTCGCGGCCATGCTGGAGATCGAGTACGACGGCGAGGTCGACGTCTGGATCCTCGACGAGGGCGACGACGACCGGGTCAAGGCGATGGCCGCCCGGCTCGGGGTGCACCACTTCAGCCGCAAGGGCCGCCCCGAGTACAACCGGACCGAGGGCGAGTTCCGGGCGAAGACGAAGTCCGGCAACCACAACTCCTGGCGGGCCGAGCACGAGCACAAGTACGACGTGGTGGCCCAGATGGACCCGGACCACGTCCCCCTGACGTGCTTCCTGGAACGCACCCTCGGCTACTTCCGCGACCCCGACACCGCCTTCGTCGTCGCCCCCCAGGTGTACGGCAACATGTACGAGAACTGGGTCGCGCACGGCGCCTCCGTCCAGCAGTACCTCTTCTCCGGCCTGGTCGAGCGCGGCGGCAACGGCATGGACGCCCCGCTGCTGATCGGCACCAACCACCTGTACCGGCCCGCCGCCTGGCAACAGATCGGTGGCTACCAGGACTCGATCATCGAGGACCACCTCACCAGCATGCGGGTGCAGGCCACCGAGAACCCGGCCACCGGCCGCCGCTGGAAGGGCGTCTACACGCCCGACGTGCTCGCCGTCGGCGAGGGCCCGACCTCCTGGACCGACTACTTCAACCAGCAGAAGCGCTGGGCGTTCGGCATCTGGGAGATCCTGCTCAAGACCCGGCTGCGCAAGGGCATCAAGCTGCGGCTGCGCCAGCGGGTGCTGTACGGGCTGGTCCAGTTCTACTACCCGAGCGTGGCCGCGACCACCGTGCTGGGCAGCCTCGCCACCGCCGTCTACCTGGCCTGCGGAATCACCTCGATCCAGCTCGACACCGTGCTCTGGACCTCGCTGTGGGGCGCCAGCATGGGCAGCTGGTTCCTGCTCTGGCTCTGGCTGCGGCGCTTCAACCTGGCCGCCCACGAGCGGCGCGAGATCGGCATGGCCGGCATGGGCCTGGCCCTGTTCGCCGGACCGGTGTACGTCGCCGCCGCGATCGCCGCGCTGCTGCGCCGCCCGCTGGCCTACGCGGTGACCGCCAAGGGCGACCTGCGCAGCGCCGAGCGGCTCTCGACCTTCCGGCTGCACCTGCTCTGGGCCGCCGTCGCGGCCGGGCTGCTCGCCGCGAGCTTCACCCTGCACCACGGCATCTGGCTGCTCCGGTTCTGGGCCGGGCTCAGCATGTTCACCGGCATCGCACCGCCGGTCATCTCCTTCGTCAGCGCGCGCCGGATCGCCCGCGCCGAGCGCCGGGCCGCCGCCGCGCTGCCCGCCCGACGCGGCCGGGACACCGCCGCGGACGACGCGGACCACGACGCCGACCCGGGCGACCTCGACGACATGAACGACATGAACGACGTCCACGACGTGCACGACATCAACGACACGGACGGCACGAACACCACGGACGGCACGGCCGCACCGGGCGCCGGAACGGCCCCCGAGCGGGAACTGGCGGAGCTGCTGGAGCCGGCCCCGGCCGGCGGCGGCCGGAAGGGCGGCCGCTGATGCTGAAGATCACCCTGCCCCGGATCGTCGGCCTGCTCGCCCTCGCCCTGCTGGCCAGCTACGCCTTCGTGCTGGCACCGAAGTACAACGCCCGCCACGCGCCCGCGCCGTACGCCTTCGCCGGCTCCGCGCCGACCGCGATGCCGGACTGGCTGGTCGCCGCGCTGGCCTCGCCCGCGACCCCGGCTCCGACCGCCGCCACCGCCGCCCCGACCGGCGGTGCCTCGGCCACCGGTACGCCGTCCGACCCGCCCGCCCCCACCCCGGCCGCCGGCGACGCTCCGGCG
>JOHN01000039.1 GCA_000719695.1 Streptomyces sp. NRRL F-6131 | reverse complement strand
CGCCGTCGACTACGCCTCCCACTCCCCCCAGGTCGAGGACCTGCGCGAAGAACTCCTCGACCTCCTCGCCCCCGTCCAACCCCGCACCGGCCACACCCCGCTGATCTCCACCGTCACCGGCGAAGCCATCGACACGGCCACCATGGACGCCGCCTACTGGTTCACCAACCTCCGCGAAACCGTCCGCTTCGACACCGCCCTCACCACCCTGCTCACCACCGGCCACCGGATCTTCATCGAGACCAGCCCCCACCCCGTCCTGCTCGGCGCCGTGGCCCAGAACGCCGGGCACCACCGGACCGCCGGGGTGACGGCCGTCGGCACGCTGCGCCGCCACGAGCACGAGCCGGCGCAGCTGCTGCGGAGCGCGGCGGAGGTGTTCGCGGTCGGCGTCGACGTCGACTGGACGCCCTGGATCGGCACCGGCCACCTGGTGGACCTGCCCACCTACGCCTTCCAGCACCGCCGGTTCTGGCAGCCCGCCGCCGCCACGGCCACCGACGTCGGCACGGCCGGTCTCGGCCCGGTGCGGCACCCGCTGCTCGGCGCCGCCCTGCCGCTGGCCGGCGGTGACGACCTCGTCCTGACCGGACGGATCTCCCGGACCGGCCACCCGTGGCTGGCGGACCACGGTGTGTTCGGCACGGTCATCCTGCCGGGCACCGCGTTCGTCGAACTCGTCCTCAGGGCGGGCGAGGAGGTCGGTCTGCGGGCCGTGCGCGAGCTGACCCTGCACGCGCCGCTGCCGCTCCCCGAGCACGGCGAGGTGGACCTCCAGGTGCAGGTGGGCGCGGCGGACGGGCGCGGTGTGCGGCCGGTCGACGTCTACGCCCGACCGCGCCGCTCCGACGGTGCGCCGGAGTGGACCCACCACGCGAGCGCCGTCCTGACGGCCGAGGCGGCCGAGGAGGGCGGGGCGGCCGGCGGGACCACCGGGACCGTCTGGCCGCCCGCAGGGGCGCAGCGGCTGGACGTGGACGCCCACCACGACGCGATGGCCGCCCTCGGCCTGGAGTACGGCCCGGCCTTCCAGGGCCTGTCGGACGTGTGGCGCTCCGGGGACGCGATCCTCGCGGAGGTCACCCTGCCGGGCCGGCAGGCGGAGGAGGCCGCCGCGTTCGGCGTGCACCCGGCCCTGCTGGACGCGGCCCTGCAGGCCGCCGCGGTGGACACGGCGGACGGCCCGGCGCCGCTGCCGTTCTCCTTCGGGTCGGTCGCCCTGTACGGGCGGGGCGCGAGCGAGGCGCGGGTGCGGATCACGCCGGCGGGTACGGACACCTTCACGGTGGAGCTGGCCGACCGGGCCGGGGCGCCGCTGGTGCGGATCGACGAGTTGCTGGTCCGCCGGGTGACGGCGGGTGAGCTCGCCGGCGGGCAGGGCGGCAGTACGGCGCTGCTGTCCGTCGCCTGGTCCCCGCTGGACGCCGACGAGACCGCCGACACCGACACCGACGGCGGCACCACCGCGGAGCCGACGCTCCTGGTGGTCGGCGACGGCCCGGCGGCGGCGGACGGGCCCGCCCGGGCCCGGGCGGTGCTGGAGCGGACCCTGGAGCAGCTGCGCCGGTGGCTGGCCGAGGAGCGCCCGGCCGGGGAGCGCCTGGTCGTGGTGACCCGCGGCGCCGTGCTCACCGGCGCCGAGCCGGACGGCGCCGCCGTCCACCTGGACCACGCGCCGGTGTGGGGCCTGGCCCGGGCGGCGCGGGCGGAGAACCCGGGCCGGATCGTGCTGGTCGACGTCGACGCGGCCCCGGAGCTCGGCGACACGGACCCGGAGCTCGTCGCCCCGGAGCTCGTCGACGCGGCGGCGGTGCGCGCGGCCGTGCGGTCGGGCCGGCCCGAACTCGTCCTCCGGGGCGGGCGGGTGTACGCCCCGGAGCTGCGGCGCGGCCCGGCCGAGCCGGCCGGCGACCCGGCCGGGGCCCTGGGCACCGGCACCGTGCTGATCACCGGCGGGACGAGCGGACTGGGCGCGCAGGTGGCCCGGCACGCCGCCGCGCTGGGCGCCCGTCACCTGCTGCTGCTCTCCCGGCGCGGCCCGGGCGCGGAGGGCGCCGAGGAGCTGCGGGCGGAGCTCGCGGCCACCGGCGCGCGGGTCACCGTGCGGGCCTGCGACGTGGCCGACCGGGAGCAGCTGGCGGCGGTGCTGCGGGAGGTTCCGGAGGAGTTCCCGCTGACCGCCGTCGTGCACTCCTCGGGCGTGCTGCGCGACGGGCTGCTCGGTTCGATCGACGCGGACGACCTGGACGCGGTGCTGCGGCCGAAGATCGACGCGGTCTGGCACCTGCACGAGCTGACCGCCGGGGCGCCGCTGTCGGCGTTCGTGGCCTTCTCCTCGGTCGCGGGCGTGCTGGGCGGCGCCGGGCAGGGCGGTTACGCGGCCGCCAACGCCTTCCTCGACGCCCTGATGCAGCAGCGCCGCCGGAGCGGCCTGCCCGGGCTGTCGGTGGCCTGGGGCCTGTGGGCCGAGGCCACCGGGATGACCGGGCACCTCGACGAGGCGGACCTGGAGCGGATCAACCGCGGCGGGATCACCGCGCTCGCCACCGCGCAGGGCCTCGGTCTGCTGGACGCCGCGCTGACCGGTGACCCGGGTGACGGGCTGCTGCTCGCGGTGGCCCTGAACGAGCCGGTGCTGCGCGCGACCGAGCCGGCCCTGCTGCCGCCGCTGCTGGCCGCCCTCTTCCCGCCGCGCCGGCGGGCCGGGGTGGCCCGGGCCGGGCGGTCCGGCGAGGCCGCCGGGCCCGCGGCGCCCGACTCCCGGGAGGCGGCGGTGGACCGGCTGCGCTACCGGTTCGCCCGCACCATGGGCTTCGACACGGCGGAGCTGGACGTCGCCGCGCCGCTGGTCGGCCAGGGTCTGGACTCGGTGATGGCGATGCAGATCCGCGGCCTGATCGAGTCGGACTTCGGGCAGACCCTGCCGGTCGCCTCGATGTTCAACGGCGCCAGCGTGGAGAGCATCGCCGACCGGCTGATGGCCGGGGCCGGCGGGGCCGGACCGGCCGCCGCCGGGGAGGCCGCGGAGGACCGGGAGGCGCCGGAGCTCGTCCGCCACCCGGCCACCCGGGACGTGGTCCGGCTGCTCCGCGCCGAGCAGCAGGGCACCCCGGGCGTCACCCACCACATCGGGCTGGCCGTGCGGCTGTCCGCCCCGACCACCCCCGAGCGGCTCGCCGCGGCGGTCGCCGCCGTCGCCGGGCGGCACGCCGCGCTGCGGACGGCGATCGTGCCGGACGCCGAGGACGGGCAGCAGCTGGAGGTCCGGCGCGCCGTCCCGGACGGGCTGCTGCGCTGGTCCGCCGTGGCCGAGGACACCGGCGTGGACGACCGGCTGCGCGCGCTGATGGAGCCGCCGTTCGACCTCGCGACGGCCTCGCTCTGGCGGTTCGAGCTGCTCGCCCGCCCGTCCGGGGAGCAGGTGCTGGTCTTCGGCGCCCACCACGCCGTCTCCGACCTGGCGTCGCTGATGGTGGTGGCGCACGAGCTGGACGCGGGCCTCGGCACGGAGCCGGGCAGCGGTCCGGAGGCCGCGCCCGCCGTCGTCTCCAACCGGGACATCGACCTGCTGCTGCGCGCCCAGGCGGCCCGCCCGGCCGGGGAGCAGAGCCCCTCGGCCGACTGGCGCGCCGACTTCACCGGCGCGCGCCGGCTTGACCTCGAACTGGCCCGCCCCCGCCCGGAGCAGCGCTCCTACCGGTCAGCCACCCATCTGGTGGAGCTGCCGGCCGAACTCCAGGAGCGGGTGACCGCCGCGGCGACCCGGCTCGGCATCACGGCCGCCGCGTTCTGGCTCGGCGCGCTGACCGTGCACCTGGCCAGGCTCCGGGACCGCGACCGCTTCGTGCTGGCCGTCCCGGTGGACACCCGGCTGCACGTGGGCGCCCTCGACGCGGTCGGCTACTTCGGCCTGCCGATCCCGTACGCGGCCGAGGTCACGGCCGGGGAGTCGGCCGCCGAGGTGCTGCGGCGCACCGACGGCCGGCTGACCCGGGTGCTGGAGCAGGGCGTCACCTTCTTCGACGTGATGTCCGCCCTCGTCGAGGAGGGGCTGTACCGCAAGGACGCGCCCCTGGTCGAGGTCTACTTCAACTACATGCCGCCCCAGGCCGGGGCGTCGGGGGGCCTGCGGATCCTGCCCGCCGGCACCGGCTGGTCCGACCTGGACCTGATGGTCACCGTGATGCCGGGGCTGGGGAAGGTCGGGCTGGAGTACAACGCCGACGTCCTCGACGACGCGAGCTGCGCCGACCTCGGCCGGGGCCTGCTCGCCCTCGCCGCCGCCTTCACCGAAGACCCCGACACCCTCGTCGCGATACCGGAGAGCCCCGACGTGAGCACCCGTGTGAGCCCCGAACCCGCCCCGGCCGGACAGGTCGCCGTCGCCGCGACCTTCGCCCTCGGCAAACTCCCGGCGATGCTGGAGGTGGCGCTGGACGACGGCTCCGCCGAGAACGGCCCCCCGGCCGTCGTCGAGGCGCCCTACCACCAGGTGCTGGCGAGCCTGCACGACCCGGGCAGCGTGCTCGCCGAGCCCGCCACGGTGGCCGGCCTGGTGCTGCTGCGCCCGGGCGACCTGGTGCGCTTCGCCCCGGGCGACGAGCAGTTGCTCGACCAGCTGGCCGAGGAGTACCCGGCCGCACTGGCCGCCCTCGCCGAGCGGACCCGCAAGCCGCTGGTGGTGGCCTTCCTGCCGGAGCGGTCGCCGGACGAGCGGCTGCGCGCCTGGGAGCGGCGGGTCGCGGAGCGGCTGGCCGACCGGCCGGGCGTCGCCGTGCTGGCCTCCGACCCCTGGCTGGAGGACTTCCCGGCGGACGAGGTCTTCGACGCCCACACCGACCAGCTCGCCCACCTGCCGTTCCAGGAGGAGTTCCAGGCGGTGGTGGCGCTCCAGCTGGCCGAGCTGGTCGCGACGGTGCGCCGCCGGGCGCCGAAGGTGATCGTGGTCGACGGCGACGAGACGCTGTGGAGCGGCATCGCCGGCGAGGCGGGCCCGGAGAACGTCGACCTGACCGGCGCCCGCGAGGCGCTGGCCCGGCGACTGCTCCAGTGGCGGGCCGCCGGGGTGCTGCTCGCCCTGGTCTCCAACAACGACGAGGCGACCGTGCACGCCGTCCTCGACCGGCCGGACGGCCTGCTGCGCCGCGAGCACTTCGCCGCGATCTCGGCGGCCTGGGAGCCGAAGTGGACGCGGATCGCGCGGATCGCCGAGGACCTGCGGCTGGGCCTGGACAGCTTCCTGTTCCTGGACGACAACCCGGTGGAGATCGCCGGGGTGCGCGCCCAGCTGCCCGAGGTGCTCTGCCTGACCTGCCCGCCGGCGGCCGAACTCGCGGAATTCGTCCAGCGGTTGTGGCCGGTGACGCCGATCGCCGCGACGGCCGAGGACGCCGCCCGGGCCGCGTTCTACCAGCAGGAGCAGGTGCGTGACGAGGCCCGCTCCCAGCTGGGCTTCGCCGAGTTCCTGGAGAACCTGAAGCTCGAACTCGACATCGTGCCGGTGTCCGCCGAGAACGCCGAGCGGACCGTCCAACTGAGCCGTCGCACCAACCAGTTCAACCTGCGGCCGCAGCCGCTGGACGCGGCCGGGCTGGACCGGCTGCGGCAGGACGGCGGCGAGGTCTGGACGGCGACCGCCCGCGACCGCTTCGGCGAGTACGGGCAGATCGGCGTCCTGGCCGTCCGGCCGGACGGCGACGCGCTCGAACTGGTGGCCTGGATGATGAGCTGCCGGGTGCTCGGCCGTGGGGTCGAGGACCGGCTGCTGCAGTGGCTCGCCGACCGGGCGGAGGCCCTCGGGCTCGACGCCGTGCGGCTCGTCGCCGACCACACGCCCCGCAACATCCCGGCCCGGCGCCTGGTCTCCCGCCTCGGTGGCGGCGAGGTCGAGGCACCCCGGCTGGAGACGGTGGTGGCGTTGAACCAACTCCGGGCGTTCCGCTCCTGGGACCTCGGATCCGACATCGCAGCGGAGGTCAGCAATGCCTGAGGCGGGAAGCGGCACCAGCCGCAACCCCAGTGTCAACCGCCGTCCCGAGGAAGAGGTGATCGAGCGGCGACGGCCCGGCCGGGCCCAGGCGTCCGACCTTTTGGCCAGGCTCCGGAAGCCGGCCGCGCCCAGCACCACCGCCCCGGCGGCGCCGACGGCGTCCGGCGCGGCGGGGCGCAGCGTCGACCGGGTCGCGGCGGACATCGCCGCGCAGGCCGCCCGCTTCCTGCCGGGCACGGCGGCCGGGGTCGAGACCGACCTGTTCGACGCCGGCCTGTCCTCGGTGGACGCGGTCGAGCTGGTCGCCCTGATGGCCCGCGAGCTGGACGTCCGGGTCAGCCTGGACGACCTGTTCGCGGACGCCCGGCCGCGCCGGCTGGCCCAGCGCTGGGCCGCGGCGGCCGGCCTGCCGGACACCACGGCCGAGGCCGCCGCCCCGGCGGCGACCGGGACCGCCCTGGCGGTCCGGTCCGCCCTGCTGCCGGTCGACGACCACCGCGCGTCCGCCCCCCAGGCGCGCGAGGACATCGACACGATCCTCGCCGACCTCGCGCTGGCCGACCGGCTGCCGTTCAGCCGCCAGGCCGAGCCCGCCGCGCCGCGCCGCATCCTACTCACCGGCGCCACCGGCTTCCTCGGCAGCCACCTGCTGCTGGACCTGCTGCGCGCGGGCGACGCCCACGTGGTCTGTCTGGTGCGCGCGGCCGACGACGCCGCCGCCGAGCAGCGCCTGGCCGAGGCGCTGGCCGGCTACGAGCAGCCGTGGTCCTTCGAGGTGCGCCGCCGGGTGACCGTCCTCGCCGCCGACATCCGGCAGCCGCGGCTGGGCCTGTCCGAGGAGCGCTGGGCGGAGCTGGCCCGGGACGTCGACTCGATCGTCAACGTCGCCGCCGCCGTCGACTTCCTGCGCGGCTACCCGTCGCTGCGGCAGACCAACGTGCTCGGCCCGCTGCTGCTGGCGGAGCTGGCGATGACCGGCCGGCCCAAGCCGCTGCACCACATCTCCTCGGTCGCGGTGTTCAACGAGGTCGGCATCGAGAAGATGGGCGAGGACGACCCGGTCGCGCACATCGACCGGCTGTTCGCGGGCTACGACAAGTCGAAGTGGGCGGCCGAGGCCGTGCTGCGGCGGGCCCGGGAGCACGGTCTGACCGTGACCTTCCTGCGGCCGGGCGCGATCGGCGGCCACACCCGCACCGGCGTCTACAACCCGGCGGACCTCAGCACCGGTCTGATCGGGGCGATCTCCCGGTTCCGGACGGTGCCGGCGTTCAAGTTCCTCAACCTGGCCCCGGTGGACTGGATCAGCCGGATCACGGCCGCGATCGTCTTCGACCCCAAGGCCTGGGGCCAGAACTACAACCTCACCGGCCGGGCGGAGACACTGCCGGAGCTGGTCAAGGACATGAAGCTGGCCGGGATGAACGTCCGGGTGGCCGGCTGGAAGGACTGGCGGGACGACCTGCTGCGCCGGCAGGAGACCGACCCCGTCCCCGAACTCGACTTCCTGGTCCGGATCCTGAGCAGCCCGACCGCCGTCAAGCTGTTCGAGGCACTGATGTTCGGCCCGGAGGCCGGCTCCGAGCGGACCGAGGCGTTCGTCGCCCGGCACCGGCTGCCGCAGGCCGAACGCTACGGCTCCGAAGCCCAGTTGAAGGCCTTCGAGCGGATGGCGGAGAACGGCGTGGCCCGCCTCCCCAGCCGCGAGGACCCGCCCTACCTGTCCTTCCGCGAGCGGATGAAGGGCCAGGTCGGCCCGGTCGGCGAGGAGCCCGACTCGAGCTGCCGGCTGGCGTTCACGCTCTCCATCGCGAGCATGTACCAGGTGGCCAGGCACCGCCGGATCGACGTCCGCGGCCAGGTGGTGTGCGAGCGGATCCACCCCGAGCCGCTCACCGTGGTCGAGGGCGAGATCCTGGTCCGCCCCGACGAGGGCGTCCCCCGGCTGCACAGCAACGACCACCCGCTGCTGCGCTACCGGCTGGCCCTGGAGGACCGGGACGGCAACCGCTGGTGGCTGGAGGGCTTCAAGACGGCGCGCGCCCGGCGCGACTTCTGGAAGCAGACCCGCACGCTGGACATCGCGATCGGCCGCGAGGGCGAACCGGCCGCGCTGGCCGGTGTGGTGAGGGTGCCGGGCAGCAGCTTCCTCCCGGACCAGATCGACGGGATCCAGGTCGACCCGCGGCTGTCCTCGCAGGAGCAGCGGCTCGCCAAGCTGGCGTGGCTGTCGTGGTTCTTCCTGCAGATGGGCGCCGGCCTGGCCGAACCGTCCCTGCGGGCCGCCGCCGAGCTGCTGGACCTGCGCCGGGACGCGATCGACCGGGACAAGGACAAGCTGGCACGCAAGATCAGGAAGCTGATGATCCAGAGGGAGCAGAACCGATGAGCCTGAGGCCCCTTCACCACGCCCTCGGCGACCGGGTCGAGGACGTTCCCTTCACCGCGTCGGACGGCACCCGGCTCGGGCTGACCCGGATCGTTCCGGACGGCGGCGCCGGCCAGCGCCCGGCCGTCCTCGTGCTGCACGGCCTCACCGCCTCGGCCGACATGTTCACCCTGCCGGAGACCCGCAACCTGGTCGACGTGCTGCTGGACGCCGGCTACGAGCCGTGGCTGCTGGACTGGCGCGGCAGCTGCCGCCTGCCGTACAACGAGGGCCGGGTCCGGTACAGCTTCGACGACGTGGCCCTGTACGACATCCCGGAGGCCGTGGCGCTGATCCGGGAGCGGATCGGCGGGCGCCAACTCCTCTGCGTCGCCCACTGCATCGGCGCGCTCTGCCTGTCGATGAGCCTGGCGGCCGGCCTGGTCACCGGGCTGGACGGCATCGTCGCGCAGGGGGTGTTCCTGACGCCGAAGCTGTCCTGGAAGACCCGCGCCCGGCTGCACTTCGGCGGCGAGCTGCTGCGCTCGCGCCTCGTCAACATCCCGACCGACTTCAAGAAGGTCGGGCTCTGGTCGAAGCACTCGCTGATCTTCGCGGAGGTCTCGATCGGCGCCGAGTGCAAGGACCCGACCTGCCAGATCCTGCACAACGACTCCTGGGGCGTCGGCGGTTCGCTGTTCGAGCACGACAACCTCGACGTCCGCACCCACGACCGGCTCGCCGAGCTGTACGGCACCGTGCCGATGTGGATCCTGCCGCACCTGCGCAGCGTCGAACTCGCCCACACCATGCTGCGGTTCAACGACAACGACGGCCGCTACGACGCGCTGCCGAAGAACGCGCTGGACAACGCGGGCAAGATCGAGGCCCCGCTGATGCTGCTGTCCGGCAGCGACAACCGGTTCTGGTTCGACTCCAACAAGATCTGCCACGAGATCCTGACCGCCCGGTACCCGCAGCTGGACGTCCGCTACGTGGAGGTGCCGGGCTACGGCCACCTCGACACCTTCATCGGCCGCAACGCCGCCCTGGACGTGTTCGGCCCGATCGTCGACTTCCTCGACGAGTGCCGGACCGTCAAGGCGGCCCGCTGACCACCGGGGTGGCGGCGTCCTTCGCGGAGACGCCGCCGCCCCGGTCACCCGAACCGCCGTTCCACGCCGGCCCCGATGCCTGCCGGCGTGGAACGGCCTTTTTCCGTTGCTGTTCCTTCGACTCCCGTGCGCGGGAGCTGGGTAGAGGAGAACGATGACCTCCGAGACGACCTCCGAGACAGCCACCGGGACAGCCGCCGACCACCCGCGGCCGGGGCCGGGCGGCGGGCCGGCCGGTCTGCGCCTGGTGATGCCCGTCGTCATGCTCGCCGTCTTCACGGTGCCGCTGTCCGTCTCCGGAACGGCGGTCTCGCTGGGCGACATCGCCGCCGACCTCGGATCGTCCTCCACCGGCGAGCAGTGGGCGCTGAACGGCTACAACCTGACCTTCGCCTGCTCGACCCTGGTCTGGGGCTCGGTCGCGGACGTCATCGGACGGTGGCGGGCCCTGCTGATCGGCCTGCTGACCTTCGGCGCCGGCTCCGCGCTCAGCGTCCTGGCCTCCGGCTACCTGCTGCTGGACGCCTCCCGGCTGGTCGCGGGGGTCGGTGCGGGCGCCGTCTTCTCGGTCGGCTCGGCGATCATCTCGACCAGCTTCACCGGCGAGCGCCGCACCCGGGCCTTCGCGCTGCTCGGCGCCGTCGCGGGCCTGTCGCTGGCCTTCGGCCCGTCGCTGTGCGGCCTGCTCACCCAGGTGGTGGGCTGGCGACTGGTGTTCGGCTTCCAGCTGGTCTGCCTGGTGGTCGCCTGCGCCGCCATGCCACTGATCCGCCGGGCGACCGCCCACGAGACCCGGCGGAGCGCCCGGATCGACGTGACCGGTGCCGCGCTGTTCTGCGCGGCGACCAGCCTGCTGCTCGGCGGTCTGGTGCTCGGCTCCCAGACCGGCTGGCTCTCCCCGCCGTTCCTGCTCTGCACGGCCGCCGGCCTGGTCGGCTACGGTCTCTTCGCCCGGCAGGAGGCCACCGCGCCGACCCCGCTGCTGAGCCTGCGCACCCTGCGCAACGCGCGGTTCTCCGGGATGACGCTGGTGATCGCGGTGGCGTCGTTCACCTTCACCAACGCGGTCGCCTACATCCCGGTGTTCTTCCAGGGCGCCTACGGCTCCTCGCCGGGCGAGAGCGGCGCCCTGCTGATGTTCATGACCATGCCGGTGCTGATCGCCCCGCTGCTCGCCGGCCGGCTGGTCGCCCGGGGCACCGCCATGGACCGTATCCTCGCCTGGAGCATCGGCCTGCTGGTGCTGGGGCTGGTCCTGGCGGGCGCCGCCGCCCCGCAGGGGCTCGCCTGGATGGCCCTGCCGCTGGTCGTCGTCGGCGCCGGCTTCGGCCTCCAGGCCGGGCTGGTCGACGGCGAGGCGCTGGCCCAGGTCCCCGAGGACGAGGCCGGCATGGGCGCGGGCTGGATCAACACCGTCCGGCTCGGCAGCGAGGCGATCGCGGTGTCGATGTTCGGCTCGCTCTTCGCGAGCTTCGTCGGTACCGCGACGCACGCCTCGGGCCGCGGCTTCGCGGCGATCACCATCGGCTCCACCCTGCTGGCCGCGGTGATCGGCGTGCTGGCCGTCCTGCTGCTGCGCCGCGGCGCGCAGTCGGCGGACACCCCGGCGGACGCCCGGGCCGCCGCTCCGGCCCCCTGACGCGTCCGGCTGCCCCGGCTGCCCCGGCCGGTCGGGCCGGGGCAGCCGTGGTGAACCGACGCGTCAGCGGGTCAGACTGGCGCGGTAGAGGGAGCGGATCAGCTCGGTGTCCACCTCGGGGTGCGGGTCGTTCTCCAGATTGCCGCTGAGCCCGGCCACGAAGGTCTCGATGTCCCGCTCGGTGTACCCCTGTTCGGTCAGCGAGGTCCCCAGACCGGTCCGCGCGAGCAGCGCGTCCACGGCGGTGGCGGCGTCCCGGTGGCCCAGGGTGTCCCCGATCGCGTCGAAGGCCTCGTCGGCGAAGGGGCGGGCGCTGCGCAGCCAGGCGGGGTAGAGCAGCGCCAGACCCCGCCCGTGCGAGAGCGGGTTGCCCCCGACGGCGCCCATCGCCTGCTGGAGACGGTGCGGCAGACAGGTGCTGACGGTGGTGACGTTCACCCCGCCCAGCAGCGCGGCCAGCGCCATCGCCTCCCGGGCCTCGGGCGTGGCCGCGCCCCGGGCGAGCCCGGGCAGGTGGTCGCGGATCAGGGCGAGGGCCTGGTGGGAGTACGCCCGGCTGCGCGCGGTGGCGCGCTTGGCGACGGCGCCCTCGACCGCGTGGGCCAGGGCGTCGAAGCCGCTCTCCAGGGCGACGGCGGCGGGCAGCCGGTCGGTGAGGTCCGGGTCGACGAGGGCGATCCTGGGGGCCACGTCCTCGCCGCGGATGCCGGACTTGAAGCCACGCACCACGTCGGTGACGATGGCGCCCTGGGTGACCTCCGAGCCGCTGCCGGCGGTGGTGGGGACGGCGACGACCGGCAGCGCGCCGGCGGAGCCGGGGAGGGTGCGGCCGATCAGCTCGCGCACGGTGTCGGCGTCACCGGCGACCGCGACGGCCTTCGCCGCGTCGATGGCGCTGCCGCCGCCGAGGCCGACCACCAGGTCGCAGCCGCTCGCCCGGGCGAGTGCGAGCGCCTCGTCGATCTCGTCGGAGCGGGGGTTGGCGCTGATCCGGTCGAAGACCGTGACGGCGAGGCCGGCGGCGGTGAGCGAGGCGAGGGCCCGGTCGAGGACGCCGGTGCGGCGCATCGCGGTCCGGCCGCAGACCAGCAGGGCGTGGCCGCCGAGCGGGGCGGCGAGCGGGCCGAGCCGGTCGAGGGTGCCGCGGCCGAGGACGACCCGGGTGGGGACGGGCAGGTCGTCCAGGTCGACGGTGCCGGGGTGCGGGTCAGCGGTCATGGTCGGCTCCTCGCCGGGGCTGGTGCGGGGTCGGGTCGGAGCCGACGACGTCGGCCTCGGCGTCGGCCTCGGTGTCGTGGGCGGTGTGGGCGGCGTTGGCCGCGAGGGCCTCGAACACCGCGCAGGTCCCCTCGACCAGGTACTGCAGGGCCGAGCCGCCGCCGGTGGAGCGCGGGCCGTCCCAGGGCAGTTCGGCCACGGTGTCGCCGCCGAGCAGCAGCGTGCCCGCGGGGGCGTGCGCCCGGGCGGCGAGGACGGCCGCCGCCGCGTGCCGGTTGCCCTCGGCGTGCCGGCCGGGGGTGCCGGCGACCAGGACCCGCCCGGCGCGGCGGAGCAGCTCGATCGCGCCCGGCTGGACCTCGAAGTCGACGATGGCGTGGTCGTCCGGCACGCCCCGGTCGAGCGGCAGGTGCCGGAGGGCGCCGTCCGGGCCGGCCGCGACGACGACGCGCGGCAGGTGGATGCCCGCCCCGCCGGTGCGGGCCAGGACCTCGCGCGCCACCCGGGCGCAGCCCTCGGGGTCGCTGCCCAGCTCGGAGCGGCCGATCCGGTGGCCGGTGACGGCGAGCAGGGTGTTGAGCACGACGCCGCCCGGGATCACCAGGTGGTGGGTGCGGGTGAGGCCGCGCAGGCCGATCAGGGTCTTCTCCGGTTTGACGCCGCCGAGCACCGCGACCGACGGGCCGTCGACGGCGCCCGCTCCCGCTCCGGCTCCCGCTCCGGCCCCCGCCCCGGCTCGGGCTCCGGCGGCCCAGGGGTCGAGGGCGCGGGCCTCGCCGACCAGCCCGGCCGCGGCCCAGCCGGGCAGGTGGTCGAGCAGGCCGGTGTTGGAGGCGTGCCGCCGGTGCGCCTTGGAGAAGCCGCCGATCGCCACCCGGTCGCCCAACCCGGCCAGGGCGCGGGCGAGTTCGGGGTCGCCTCGTTCCTCGCCCGGGTCCAGGCGGGTGTTGCCGAACAGGGCGATCTCGCCGGGGTTCAGCGCCAGGGCCCAGCCCCGGGCGCGGGCCGTGCTGTTCTCCGGCAGGTAGCGCACCGGGCGGCCGAGCCGCCGGGTGAGGTAGTCGGCGAGGTAGTCCAGGTGGCGGGCGCTGCCGTCCTTGGCGCTGCCCTGGTGGCTGAGCAGGGCGGTCCGGGCGCCGGCGTCCGACAGCCGGGCGAGGTCGGCCAGTTCGACGTCGATCCGGCCGGTGTCGGCGAGCGCGGGCCCGGCGTTGAACCCCGCCGAGTAGATCCAGCGCTCGCCGGGCGCCGGGGTGTGGTCGGCGAGCAGCCGCATCCTGGTCACAGGCCGTAGTGTCCGAGACCGGCGCGCTCGTCGAGGCCGAACATCAGGTTCATGTTCTGGATCGCCGAGCCGGCCGCGCCCTTGACCAGGTTGTCGGTCACCGCGACGACCTTGGCGAAGTCGCGCACCGGGTCGTAGTCCACCCCGATGTGGCAGAAGTTGGAGCCGGTCACCGAGGTGAGGCTCGGGTAGACGCCGTACTCCTTGGCGTTGAGCTTGCCCCGCTTGGCGAAGGTGTTGACGCGCACGAAGTGCTCGTCGGCGTAGTGCTCGCGGTAGAGGTCGAGCAGGGCGGCCCGGTCGAGTCCGGCGCGGGCCTCGGGCCGGACCGCCACGCTGGCCTGGATGTAGATGCCGCGGACGAAGTTGCCGTGGGCGGTCGTCATGTCGACACAGGGCTCGCGGCCGGCCAGCGGGGTGAGCTGGGTCTCCAGCTCGGGGGCGTGCCGGTGGCCCTCCAGGCTGTACGGCAGCATCGAGGCGAAGGCCTCGGCGTGCATGATCTCGGTGAGCGGCTTGTTGCCGGCGCCGGAGGTGCCGTTGACGGCGGCGAGGTGGATCGCGGTGTCGAGGTCGGCGAGCCCGGAGCGCAGCAGCGGGGCGAGACCGAGCACGGTGGTGATGGCGTAGCAGCCGGGGTTGGCCACCAGCCGGGCCTTCGCCACCTGCTCCCGGTACAGCTCGGTGACGCCGTAGACGGCCTCCGGCAGCAGCTGGGGGCTGGCGTGCTCCTCGCCGTAGACCTCGCGGTAGCGGTCGGCGTCGGCGAACCGGAAGTCGGCGCTGACGTCGATCACCTTGACGCCGCGCTCCAGGAAGTACGGCGCGGAGCGCATCGCCTCGCCCGAGGGGGTGCAGAAGAACACCACGTCCAGGTCGCCGGCCCGCTCGCGCAGCTCCTCGACGGTGGTGAAGGCGAGCCCGCTGCCGAGCAGGTTGGGGTGGACCCGTTCGAGGTCCTCGCCGCCGCGGGCGGTGGGCAGGATGGTGGCGACGCCCGGGTGGTTCAGCAGCAGGCGGCAGAGTTCGCCGCCCGCGTGCCCGGTGCCGCCGACGATGCCGATGGTGAGCGTCATGCGTGTCCTCACGGGGTGATGATGATCTTTCCGGTGGCCGGTTCGCCGGCCGCCATCAGCGCCAGCGCGGCGCCGGTCTCGGCGAGGCCGAAGCGGTGGGTGACCATGGGCCGGGGGTCGATGCTGCCCTCGGCCAGCCAGCCGATGACGGCGTGGAAGTCCTCGGCGGTGGACAGCGAGGAGCCGATCACCCGGACCTCCTTGCCGACCAGGGCGTTGACCGCGACGGTCGGCGGGCGGTCGAAGAAGCTGACCACGACCACGGTGCCGCCGGGGCGCACCGCCCGGACCGCCTCGTCCACCGCGCCCGGGTGGCCGGCGGCCACCAGCACCACGTCGGCGTCCGGTGCGACCGGGCCGGGCCCGGCCCCGCCGGCCAGCACGTCGAGGTAGCCGTCGGCGCCGAGGGCCTCGGCGCGCCGGCCCTTGGCCGGGCCGAGGTCGGAGCAGACCGCGCGGCCGAAGCCGAGCCGCTTCGCGGCGATCAGGCAGCCGAGGCCGATGTTGCCCGCGCCGATGATCCGCACGGACCGCCCGTCCGCCGGGCCGGCCAGGGCGACGGCGTGGTGGGCGATCGACAGCGGCTCGACCAGCGCCCCGAGTTCGGGGTCGGTGCCGGCCGGCAGCCGGTAGGTCATGGCGGGCCGGAGCGTCACGTACTGCGCGAAGGAGCCGTCCCAGCCGAGGTGGCAGAGGTTGGCCTTGGCGCCGCACAGATGGGTGAGGCCCCGCGCGCACATCGGGCAGTCGCCGCAGTGCGCGTAGGCGGCGGCGCACACCAGCTCGCCCTCCGCGAAGCCGCCGGCGGGGGTGACGACGGTGCCGCACAGTTCGTGGCCGAGCACGGTCGGCGCGGTCTTGTACGGGTGGGCGCCGCGGTAGGTGGCCAGGTCGGAGCCGCAGATGCCGGTGGCGAGCACCCGGACCAGCAGCTCGCCGGGGGCGACCGGCGGCAGCGGGGTGCGCCGGTGCTCGATCCGCCCGTACTCGGCCAGCACGGCGCTCTCCATGGTGTCCTGACGGGTCGTCAACACTGGTTGGGCACCTCCTGGCCGGCCAGCGCGGCGGCCACCGAGTCGACCAGGATGCGGCCGATCCGGACCTGCGAGTCCACCGACATCGCGCCGATGTGCGGGGTGATCACCACGTTGTCCAGCCCGTGGAGCCGGTTCGGGCGGCCCTCCTCGGCGACCACGTCGAGCCCGGCGCCGGCGATCCGGCCCTCGGCGAGCGCCTCGTACAGCGCGTCCTCGTCGACGACCAGGCCGCGGGAAACGTTGACCAGCAGGCCGGTCGGCTTCATCGCGGCCAGCGCGGCGGCGTCGATCAGGTGGTGCGTCCGCTCGGTCAGCGGGACGGCCAGGCAGACCACGTCGGCGGCCGGCAGCAGCGTCGTCAGCGGCGCCAACTCGTAGTCGAGCCGCTCCAGTTCGAGCCGACGGTCGTCGTCGGGGCGGGCCACGTCGACCAGCACCCGCATGCCGAGGGCGCGGCCGAGCGCGGCGATCCGGGAGCCGATGCGGCCGTAGCCGACCAGCCCCAGGGTCTTGCCGCCGAGTTCGACCCCGGAGAGCGCGGCCTTGTTCCAGATCCCGGACCGCACCTGGCGGTCCGCCAGCGCCAGGTGGCGCCCGACGGTGAGCATCAGCCCGAGGGCCAGCTCGGCGACGGCCGGGGCGGAGACGGCGGGGATGTTGAAGACGGTCACGCCGGCCTTCCGGGCCGCCTCGACGTCGATGTTGTCGATCCCGGAACCGGCCCGGGCGATCACCTTGAGCCGGCCGGCCGCCGCGATGACGGAGGCGTCCAGCCGCACCCCGCTGCGCAGCACGACCACCTCCTGGTCGCGCACCAGCCGGAGGAGTTCGTCGACGGGCGGGCGCAGTGCCACCGTAACGTCGTAGCGGCGGCGCAGCTCGTCCAGCGCCCCCGGGTCGATGGGGTCGAGCACCAGCACGCGGGTGCGCGGCGCCCCGGCCCGCGGCGCCAGCTCGGCCAGTGCCCGCCGGTCGAGTTTGCCGGAGGAGGTGAGCGGCAGCTCGTCCACCGGGTGGAAGCGGTTGGGGACCAGCTGCGCGGGCATGGTGGCGCGGGCGTGCCGCCGCAGCGCGGGGACGTCCAGCTCCCCGGGCGCGGCCGGGACGACCAGGGCGGTCAGCAGTTCGTTGCCGGCGCCGTCGCGGACGACCAGCGCCGCGGCGTCGCGGACCTGCGGGGCGGCCCGCAACCCGGCCTCGACCTCGCCGAGTTCGACCCGGTGGCCGCGGAGCTTGACCTGCTGGTCGTTGCGGCCGAGGTAGGCGAGTCCGCCGTCGGGCAGCCGGCGGGCGAGGTCGCCGGTGCGGTACATCCGGCGGCCGTCGAGGGTGCGGAAGCGCTCGGCGGTGAGTTCGGGCCGGTTCAGGTAGCCGTCGGCGACGCCCGCCCCGGCCACCCACATCTCTCCGGTCTCGCCGTCGGGGACCGGCCGGAGCGCGTCGTCGCGCAGTTCGATCGCCAGGTGGGGCAGCGGACGGCCGATCGGCGAGGCGGTGTCGCCGGCCAGCACCTCCGGGGTGAGTTCCAGGTGGGTGGCGTGCACGGTGATCTCGGTGATGCCGTACATGTTGACCATGACGGGCGCCGGCGCGGGCGCGGCGGCCAGGAAGCCGCGGACCACGTCGAGGTCGACGCTCTCGCCGCCGAAGACCACGTACCGCAGCGCGGTCGCCGGGGCGCCCGAGTCGGTGTACTCGCGGGCCAGGTGGCGGAAGGCGGAGGGGACCTGGTTGAGCACCGTGATCCGCTCGTCGGCGAGCAGCCGCAGGAAGTCCTCGGGGGCCTGCGCCGTGTCGGCGGGCACCGGGACGGCGGTCGCGCCGGTCGCCCAGGCGCCCCACAGCTCCCAGACCGAGAAGTCGAAGGAGGCGGAGTGGAAGAGCGTCCAGCGGTCGTCGGTGTCGAGCGCGAACAGCGGCAGGGTGGCCCGCAGCAGTTCCAGGACGTTGCCGTGGGTGACCACGCAGCCCTTGGGCACCCCGGTGGAGCCGGAGGTGTAGATCACGTACGCCGGGTCGTCCGGGCCGGGGGCGGCGCCGGCCGGCCCGGGGGCCGGCGCGGCGGGCTCCGCCGCGACGGCCTCGGGGTCGACCACGGGCAGCGCGTCCAGTCCGCAGGCCGCGGCCCGGTCGGGGTCGCCGACCAGGGCCGCGAGTCCGGCGTCCTCGGCCATGAACCGGAGCCGGTCGGCCGGGTACGACGGGTCGAGCGGCACGTACGCCGCACCGGACTTCAGCACGCCGAGGATCCAGGCGGGCGCCCGGTGGGAGCGCTCCAGGAGCACGCCCACCAGGTCGCCGCGGCCCAGGCCGGCGGCGGTCAGCCGGGCGGCGACGGCCCCGGCCCGCCGGTCGAGCTCGGCGTAGCCGAGCTGTTCGCCGCCGCCGGCCACCGCGGGCGCGTCGCCGCGCACGGCGGCGACCCGGGCGAACAGCTCCGGCAGCGACCGGGCGTCGGCCGGCAGGTCAGACAGCTGCATGGTTGCCACCGACCGCCATCACGTCGCCCTGGTCGACCGGCTTGTAGTAGTCGGTCGGGTGGACCTGGTCGCCGAAGTCGCCGAACATCCGGCGCAGACGCGGCGACATCCGGTCCAGCACCTCGGCCGGCTGCTGGAGGTAGTCGTGCGGGCGGTGCCACAGGTGCCCGTAGCGCAGGATGAAGGTCTTGCGCTCCTGGACCTTGTTGGGCGCCACCGCGTGCCAGAGCGAGTACGGGAAGATCAGCACGTCGCCGGGCGCGGCCTTGACCTCCAGGGCGTCCTCGGGCAGCACCCCGCGGCGCAGCGGCTCGTCGAGCTCCTCGATGTAGCAGAGCGCCGTCCGGTCGGTCGGCACCTTGCGGTGACTGCCGGGGACGAGCAGGAAGTTGCCGCTGTCGGACTGCGTGGTGTCGGTGAAGAACACCTGCGCCTTGATCTGCAGGCTGGGGCTGCCGTGGACGAGCCGCAGCTGCTGCAGGTACTCGCCGCCGTCGGTGTGCCAGTACTCCAGGGCCTCCTCCTGGAGCGAGCGGACGAAGATCTCGGTGCCGAGGAGCTGGACGCTGCCGGCGAGCAGCGACATCAGCGGGCCGACCAGCTTCGGGTGGTCCAGGAAGTAGTCCATGCCGGCGGTGCGGGACACCGCGTCGCGCACCCGGACGGTGTGGGCGCGGTCGGTGAAGCTGGCGTGGTTCTCGATGGTGCGCGCGCCGTCGGCGACCACCTCGTCGATGACGGCGAGGCCGCGCTCCACCTCCTCGGGGCTGAACAGGCCCTTGAGGTGGAGGTAGCCGTTCTGCTCGTAGCTCTCGAACTGCTCGTCGGTGAGCGGCGTCCAGTCCCGCTCGACGGCGGTCTCGACGGTCGACTCGCGAATGGTCGCGATGTGCATGCCGGTGTCCTGCATGGTGTTCTCCTTCGTCGACGGGGTGGTGCGCGCGGGCGCGCCGGTCACGGGCGCAGCTCCTCGGCCCACCGGGTCAGCCGGGCCTCCACGGCGTCCCACAGGGCGAGGACGTCGGGCGCGGTGTACCAGTCGGTCTTGAACATGACGTTCACGGTGACGCCGTCCTCGTCCTCGTCCCAGAAGGTCGCGATCGCGGCGTCGTGCCAGCCGTTGGAGACCTTCAGCGGCGCGGTCCGCACGCCGGGGATCTCGATCTCGCCGACGCTGCGGCGCATGGCGAGCGGCCGGGCGTTGAAGGTGACGTAGGGGACGGCGGCCTGCCGGCCGAGCGCCGGCGGGTCCATCAGGTCGATCAGGGCGGGCCACGGCAGGTCGCTGTCGTCCAGGGTGACCAGGATCCGCTCGCGGAAGTGCCGCAGGTACTCCACCGGGTCGGGGTACCGGCCGGGCTCGCTGGCCAGCACCGTCTTGCTGGCGAACCAGCCCACGGTGTGGGTGAGCCCGGGCAGCTCCCGGTTGGCGGTGGACAGCGTGGTGGCGACCACCGCGCGGCCCGAACGCTCGTACAGCGCCTGGTGGAGCGCGGCGTGCATGAGGTTGAGGCCGGTCATCCGCAGCGGGCGGGCCGCGGCGGCGAGGCCGCGGCAGAGTTCGCCGGGCAGCCGGCGGACGAAGCCGTCGTTCTCCTCGTAGCGGATGCCGGTGGCACCGCTGAACCCCTCGACCGGCATGGCCGGGATGGCGCCGATGCCGTCCAGCCGGGCGGCCAGCCGGGCGAGCGCGGCGCGCCCGGCCGGCGAGTCGACGGCGAGGTTCTGCCGGCGGACGAACTCCTGGAAGGGCACCTCGATCGGCGGCAGCGGCGGCACCTCCGCGCCCACCTCCTGCCCGTAGAGCACGGCGAGGTCCCGGATCAGGGCGTTCAGCGACCAGCCGTCGCTCACCATGTGCTCGGTGACGAGCGCGAAGTAGCTCTCCCGCGGCGAGCGCGGGAGCACCACCAGCCGGGCCACCGGCCCGTTCTCCAGGTCGAAGGGCTCGATCACGGCGAGGCGGACGGCCTCCCGGTCGGCCTCCTCGTCCGCCCCGGCGGGGAGCCGCAGGAGGTCCTGCGGCTCGGCCGCGCCGACGTGCCACAGCGCCCGGTCGGTGTCGAAGCCGCTGAGCAGGCCCGGGTGGCGGCGCTGCACGGCGTGCCAGGCGCGGTTCAGCGCCGCCACGTCGAGGGTGCCGTGCAGGACCAGCGGCAGGGTGCTGTGGTGCGGGTTGAACACGCCCCGCCCGGCGTCCTCCCGGGTCTGGCCGAGCCGGTGCCGGTGGTTCCAGGAGGCCCGCAGGGTCTCACGCATGGTTCAGCTCCCGCTCCCGGACCAGGTCGGTGAGGGCCGGGAGGTCGTCCGACCCGCCGGACGTCGCCATCGAGGCGCCGTCGTGGGCCCGGCGCCCGCCGTCGGCCCGCAGCGGGCGCAGCAGCTGCTGCGCCGGGTCGCAGATGACCTCGACCAGCGCCGGCCCGTCCTCGGCCAGCACGGTGGCGATGTCGGCGTCGAGCGTGCCGGTGTGCTGCAGGGTGCGGTACGGCAGCCGGAACGCGGTGGCGACGGCGGAGAAGTCGAGGGTCTCCGGCTCCTCCAGGTCCGGTCCGCCGGTCAGCGCGGCCTGCGACTCCCGGATCGAGGCGTAGCCGCCGTTGTTCAGCACGAACACCTTGATGCCCAGCCCGTACTGGCTGATGGTGGCGAGCTCCTGGATGTTGAGCTCGATCGCGCCGTCGCCGACGATCACCAGCACCTGGGCGTCCGGCCGGGCGAAGGCGGCGCCGACCGCCATCGGCACGGCCGCGCCCATGTTGAGGAAGGCGGCCGAGGTGATCTCCCGCTGGGAGGCGGTGAACTCCAGGGTCTGGCCGGTGACGTAGTAGGCGCTGCCGGTGTCGACCACGAAGACGTGGCCGGGGCCGGTCTGCGCCTCCAGCCGGTCGACGAACCGGTAGGAGTTGATCGGGCCGTCGGGCCGCTGCTCGCCGACGGTGGGGTGGGCGGCCTTGAGCGCGGCGCACTCGGCGAGCCAGGCCTCGTGGGCGGGGGCGGCGGGTTCGGCCGCCTCCTCCCCGAGCGCCTCGACCAGCCGGCCGACGTCCATGCAGACCGGGAAGTCCACCCGGACGCCCTTCTTGGTCAGCTGCGACGGGTCGATGTCGACCGCGACGACGGTGGCGTCCGGGTCGAAGGCGTCCGCGTCCTCGCCGACGAAGGCGGTGGACAGGCTGGAGCCGAGCGAGATCACCAGGTCAGCGCGGCCCATGATCAGCCCCGGGTAGAGCCGGCCGCGGATGCCGCCCTGCCCGAAGC
Organism: Streptomyces sp. NRRL F-6131; assembly: GCA_000719695.1. Taxonomy (GTDB): domain Bacteria; phylum Actinomycetota; class Actinomycetes; order Streptomycetales; family Streptomycetaceae; genus Kitasatospora. The sequence continues at coordinate 53,642 of JOHN01000039.1, read as the reverse complement.
AGAACTCCGAGTCGTAGGGCAGCAGATCGGTGCCCAGCCGGGAGGTGACCACCGGGATCCGCAGCTTGGCCACCATGTCCTGGAAGGCCTGCACGGCGTCGGCCTGGCGCACGCCCTGGCCGGCGACGATCAGCGGGCGCTCCGCGGAGCGCAGCATGGTCATCAGCTGCCGGGCGGTCTGCCGGGCGCCGGCGCCCCGCGCCTCGGCGGTGGGCCGCTCGGCCCCCTCCAGGGCGTCCGGGTCGACCCGCGCGGCCTGGACGTCCAACGGGATGTCCAGCCAGACCGGGCCGGGACGGCCCTCCAGGGCGTGCCGGACGGCCTCGTCCAGGTGGCGGCGGATGTCGCCGGGGCGCTCCACCACCGCGGAGTACTTGGTCATGCTGCGGGCGCTGTGCACCACGCCGAAGCCCTGGACGCCGAAGGAGCGCACGCCCTCCTCCATGTGCCGGGTCTCGACCTGGCCGGAGATCACCAGCACGGGCACGCCGTCGGCGTACGCGTCGACCAGTCCGGCCAGCGCGTTGACGGCGCCCGGGCCGCTGGTCACCAGCGCCACCCCGAGCTCGCCGGTCAGCTTGGCCGCGCCGGTGGCCATCAGCGCCGCCGCGGTCTCGTGCCGGGCGCAGATGGTCACCAGGCCGGGCTGCTGGCTGAAGGCCTGGTCCAGGTGGATGGAGCCGGTGCCGGAGAGGCTGTAGCAGGTGTGCACGCCCAGCGCGTGCAGGTACGCGGCCGTGTAGTCGGCCACGCTGACGGTCATGCCAGCCATTGCCGCACCCGCTTCGCCACGCCCTCGGCCGTCAGGCCGAAGTGCTCGTACAGGAACTCCGCCGGGCCGATCGGCGCGTACTCGTTCGGCACGCCGAGCTGCAGCACCGGCACCGGGTGGGTGCGGACGACGGTCTCCGCGACCGCTCCGCCGAGGCCGCCGTTGAGCACGTGGTCCTCCGCGACGACCAGGCGTCCACTGCGGCGCGCGGCCCGTCCGATCGCCTCCGCGTCGATCGGCTGGACCGAGCCCAGGTGGAGCACGCCGGCCCGGATGCCGTCCGCCTTGAGCAGCTCGGCGGCCTCCACCAGGCGGGTGGTGAGCAGACCGGTGCCGACCAGGGTGACGTCCTCGCCCTCGCTCAGCTCCTCCGAGCCGCCGTAGGCGAAGGTGTGGTCGGCCGGGAACAGCTCCGGCGTGTCGAGCTTGCTGACGATCCGGATGTAGACCGGGCCGTCGTGGTTCACCGCCTCGCGCAGCGCGGCCACGGTGTCCTGCGGGGTGGCCGGCGCCAGGACGGTCATCCGCGGGATCGACCGCATCCAGGCGAGGTCCTCGACGGCGTGGTGGGTGCCGCCGAGCGCCCCGTACGCCAGGCCGCTGACGAAGCCGCAGAACACCACGTTGGCGTTGGTGTAGGCGGCGTTCTTGATCTGCTCCAGCGCACGGGCGGTCAGGAAGCAGGAGGCCGAGTAGACGAACGGGCGCAGGCCCGCGTTGGCCAGGCCGATGGACACGCCGACCAGGTTCTGCTCGGCGATGCCGACGTCGACGAAGCGGTCGGGCAGCTCGGCCTGGAAGCCGAGCGCCGAGTGGGTCTCGGCCGAGTCGTTGTTGACGATGCAGATCCGCTCGTCCGCGCGCGCCATGTCGAGCAGGGCCGCCGAGAAGGCGGCGGCGCAGTCAGTCGTCGGTGCCATGCTCAAGCTCCCGGAGTGCCTGGTCGAGAAGGTCGGGGGTCAGTCGGCGGCTGTGCCATTCGAGGTTGCGCTCCATGAAGGAGACGCCCTTGCCCTTGACCGTGGAGGCGATCAGGCAGGTCGGCCGGCCCGGCTCCAGCGGCGCGCCGCCGAGGACGGTCAGCAGCTCCTCGACGTCGTGGCCGTCGACGACGCGCACGGCCCAGCCGAAGGAGCGCCACTTCTCGTCCAGCGGCTCGAGGGCGTTGATGTCCTCGGTGCTGGCGCCCTTCTGGGCGAGGTTGCGGTCGACGATCACGACCAGGTTCTCCAGCCCGCGCGAGGCCGCCAGCATCGCGGCCTCCCAGTTGCTGCCCTCCTGGAGCTCGCCGTCGCCGGTGAGCACGAAGGTGCGCCGGCCGGAGCCCTGGACCCGGGCGGCGAGGGCCGCGCCCACGCCGAGCGAGAGGCCGTGGCCGAGCGAGCCGGTGTTGAACTCGATGCCCGGCACGCGGGTGGAGACCACCGTGCTCAGCCGCGAGTCCGCGGCGCCGTAGGTCGCCAGCTCCTCCTCGGGCAGGATGCCCCGGAGCGCGAGCACGCTGTACATGGCGGCCGAGGCGTGCGCCTTGCTGAGGATGAAGCGGTCCCGGTCCGGGTCGTCCGGACCGCCGCGCAGCACGCCGAAGTGGAGCGCGCAGAGGATGTCCATGGCGGAGAGGTCCGCCCCGATGTGGCCGGTCCCGGCGGTGCTGACCGTGGTCAGCGCGAGTGCTCGGGCCCGTGCCGCCCGACGGCGCACCAGCGCCACGTCTTGCGACGACAAGTCTTGATCCTTTCGGTGGGTCGGGGTCGTGGTCGCGGTCGTTCCGGCGGTCAGGCCGTGAACTCCTGCCACTGGTCGAGGCGCTGGAGCGCGAAGACGTCCTTGACCCCGGCGATGCTGTCCTCCAGGTGGGCCGAGTGCCCGGTCTCGTAGATCGAGCCGAGGGCGGACCGCAGGGAGGTGATGGTGGCGCGCAGGCCCTGGTTGGCGTAGATGACGGCGGAGACGCCGGCCTCGCGGGCCTCGTCGGCGTGCCAGTCCGGGTAGGTGGTGGGCACCACGACGACCGGCAGGCGGTCGTTCCACTGGTCGAGGAAGGAGAGCACCTCGTCCTTGGTGGCCTGCTTGGAGTGGACCAGGACGGCGTCGGCGCCGGCGTCGGCGTAGACCGCGCAGCGCTTGAGCGCCTCGTCGACGCCGAGGCCGCTGATCATCGCCTCGGTGCGGGCGATGACGAAGAAGTCCTCGCTGCGCTGGGACTTCTTGGCCGTCTCGATCTTGTGGGCGAAGGCGTTGACGTCGAGCAGGCTGTGGTCGGCCGCGGCGAAGCTGTTCATCTTCGGGAAGATCTTGTCCTCCATGCACACGGCGGTGATGCCGGCCTGCTCGTACTCGGCCACCATGTACGCCACGTTCATGCTGTTGCCGAAGCCGGTGTCGCAGTCGGCGACCACCGGGACGGAGAGCGCCTTCTGGATGTGCGCGGCCGCGTCCAGGTACTCGCTCATGCTGAGCAGGCTGGCGTCCGGCAGGCAGCGGGCGGCGGAGATCTCGAAGCTGGAGGCCCAGACGGCCTGGAAGCCGACCTGCTCGGCGATGACGCCGCCGAGCGCCGAGTGCGCGCCGGCGATCCGGACGAGCGGGTGCTGCGCGAGGACGCTGCGGAACGAGGGGTAGCTGTGGGGGGTGGGGCTCACGTGGTGCTCCTACGTCTGGGGTGATGGTTCATTTGACGGTTCGTCGGACACGCCGGCCGGCGGTGCGTCCCGGACGAAGGCCCACAGGGCGATCAGGCCGCAGATCACGAACACTCCGGCCAGCAGCAGCCAGCCGACGGCGCCCATGCCGAGCGGGAGCATGACCACGAGGGCGGGCCCGAAGAACTGCTGGAGGCCCCGGCCGAGCCCGAACACGCCCTGGTACTCGCCCATCCGGCCCTCGGGCGGCAGGGTGAAGGACAGCCCCCAGCCGCCGGCCGACTGGGCGAGTTCGCCCAGGGTCATCAGGACCGTGCCGGCGAACAGCAGGACGACGGCCAACGAGGTGCCGGCGCCGCCGGATCCGGCGAACAGGCAGCAGGCCAGCGCCATCAGCAGGCCCGCCCGCAGCAGCAGGCGGCCCGAGCCGGACACGGTGTCGGAGCCCTTGCCCACGGCGACCTGGAGCAGCACCACCAGCACGGTGTTGACCACCGTCAGGGCCGCCACCAGGGCGCCCGGGGCGCTGGTGCGGTTGACGATCCACAGGGGCACGCCCACCGCGAGCACCGGCTGGAACAGTTCCAGGATCCCGGAGAGCGCGGTGGCCAGCAGGAACCGGCGGTCCCGGAAGGCCTCCCAGGAGCGCCCGGCGGCGGCCGGGACCACCTCGGGACCGTCCGGTCGCAGACCCAACGCCATGGTGGCACACAACAGTTGGAGGGCGACGTTGACCGCGATCACGATCAGGAAGGCGACCCGGGAATCCGTCGCCAGGGCGGCCCCGGCCAGGCCGGCGCCGGCCGTGAAGCCGAGGTTGAACAGGCTGCGCATCCTCGCCCGGACACCCGCCGAGCGGGCGGAGCCGAACAGGGCGTGGGTCAGGGCCGCGCGCAGCGGGCTGCCGACAGTCTCGCACACCGCGATCGCGCAGGCCACGGCCGTGAACGCGGCCACGCCCTCGACGAAGGCGTAGCCGACGAACAGCACCGCGAGCAGGCCGTAACTCGCCGCCAGCGGCCGGCGCGCGCCGAACCGGTCGGCGACCCGCCCGCCCGGGACGGTGGCGAGGAACCCGCAGAGCCCGGCCGCCGACATGGCCACCGAGACGCTCTCGGCGGACAGCCCGACGGTCCTGGTGAAGAAGATGGCACTGGAGGTCAGGAAGAGGCCGGTGCCGAGCGACTGGGTGAGCGTGAGCACACCCATGCGGCGCTCGGCCCCGGGCGCCGGGACGAGTTCCTTGAGGAACCCGGTGGCGGCCGAGCCGATGGTAGGCATGAGTCATCCAGGGGTGGTTCACGGAGGTGAGCACGGCGGGGCACGGCGGGGCACAGCGGGTCGCCCCGCCGGTTGACGGCGGCAGGGGCCGCCCGGCCGGTGGTGGCCGAGGGGCCACCGGAGACACCCGAGGACGAGCCGTCTCAGGGGTGGTCGATCAGGTCCCGGGCGGTGCGCGGCACGGACCGGCCGTCGACGTCGAACTCGAACGCCAGCAACGCGATCGCCCGGTCCACCAGTTCGGCCATGGCGCCGTGGTCGGCCACGGAGCCGCACAGCAGGTCGAGCAGGGTGGTGCTGGTCCCGGCCGGGATCTCGGAGCCGGGCCGCACCGACAGCCGGTACGAGTCGACCCCGGGCAGTGCCCGGACGTCGGCCTGGCCGTCGACCCGGGTCAGTCGCCCGCCCGCGGTCGGCGCCGGGGTGTAGTACTGGAAGTGCACCCGCTCCGGGCGGAGCGGCCGCGGCCGCACGTCCCGGCCGAGCGCCAACTCGCCCGCCAGCGCGACGAGATCGAAGTCGAAGGAACTTCTGGCCAGATCGGTCTGGTTGCCGCCGAGACGGCCGTTGACCTCGATCAGCCGGGGGCCCTCGGGCGTCAGCTTGATCTCGGTGTGCAGCAGGCCGTGCGTGACGCCGAGCGCGCGCAGCGCCCGGTCGGCCAGCTCGACCACCTCGGCCTCCGGCCCCGGCGCCAGGTGCGAGGGCCAGAACTGCCCCGTCTCCCGGAACGGCGGTGCCAGCGGCAGCTTGCCGGTCACGGCGAAGTGGCAGATCCCCTCACGGGTGACGGCGCTCTCCACCGACACGTAGTCCCCGAACGGCGCGCAGTCCGCGCCCTGCAGGAACTCCTCGACCACCAGGGCCGGTTCGTCCCGCAGGAACTCCTCGACCACGGCGGCGCCGCGGTCCGGATCCGTCACCAGGACGGTGTTCCGGCTGCCCTCGCCGCGGGCCGGCTTGACCACGGCGGGCAGTCCCACCTCGGCCAGGGCGACCGGCCAGCCGTCGGCGTCGGTGAGCAGCGCGCTGCGCACGCCGTCCACCCCGGCCTCCCGGAGGCGTCGGCGCTGCGCCGCCTTGTCGGTGAGCACCCGCACGGTCTCCGGGGTGTGGAACGGCAGTCCGAGCAGTCCGGCGAGCCGGGCGGTGTCGGCGAGCATCCGTTCGCTGAACGTCAGGATCCCCTCGGCCCCGTACTCCCGCAGCCGGGCGACGACCGCCTCGTCCCCCTCGGCGAGGGAGACCACGCCCGCACAGTTCTCCTCGAACAACGGGCCGACCAGCCGGGCGTGTTCGGAGTCGGCCAGGGCGACCAGCACGGGGGCCGTTCGCTCCAGGCCGATCACCTCGCGCGGCGAGGCCGAGCCCTGGTCGTAGACGACGACGATGCCCATCGCTCAGGCGCGATCGAAGAGTCGGGGGTCCTCGACGGCCTCGGCGAGCTGCCGGAGGGTGCTGCGGCGCAGCACCGCCGACCGGGGCATGTCCAGACCGGACTCGATGGCCCGGGTGGAAATCGCGAGGGCCAGCAGGGAATCCCCGCCGAGGTCGAAGAAATCGGCGTCCAGGTCGTCGACCGGCGTGCCGAGGACTTCTTCCCAAATACTTCGGAGTGTTTCGGTGGTGCTGATGTCGGACATACCAGGCCTCTCCCCATCGGCGTGCATCCGTGAATCGATTATTGGAGTGCGGTTGCGGAACTGTCAATTCCAGGAAAACGGCGGGTTAACCGGATCCGGTCGCCGAATTCCTGCGGGCAGGGCGAATCACGGCACCGCCCCGGAAATGGAATTCCCGGCGGAACCGCCCCCCCTGCGGCCGGTCTCCCGGCGGGATCAGCCGGCGATCGCCGCGACCGCCGTCCGCACCGCGCCGGCGGTGCCGGTCGCGCCGGCCCGGCCGGTCGTGGTGCCCGCCGAGCGCAGGTACTCCGTCAGGTCGGCGATGGTGATCAGCGCCAGGCCGTGCCGGCGGGCGAACACCCGCAGCTCCGGCACCCGGGCCATCGCGCCGTCGGCCATGACGATCTCGCAGATGGCCGCCGCCGGACGCAGGCCGGCCAGTCGGCACAGGTCCACCCCGGCCTCGGTGTGACCGGGGCGCGCCGGCACCCCGCCGTCGACGGCCCGCAGCGGGAAGACGTGACCCGGCCGCACCAGCTCGGCCGGACGGGTGCCCGGCTCGGCCAGCAGGCGCAGGGTCAGCGCCCGGTCCGCCGCCGAGATGCCGGTGCTGATGCCGGCCGCGGCGTCGACCGAGACGGTGAAGGCGGTGCGGTGGTGCTCGGTGTTCTCCCGGACCATCTGGTCCAGTTCCAGCCGGTCGAGGTCCACCCCGGTCATCGGGGCGCAGAGCAGGCCGCGGCACTCGGTCATGGCGAAGGCGACCAGCTCGGTGGTGGCGAGCTCGGCGGCGAAGACGATGTCGCCCTCGTTCTCGCGGCCCTCGTCGTCGACGACGACGACCGCCCGGCCGGCCGCGATCTGCGCGACCGCGTACTCCACGGAGTCGAACGGCTGCTCGGCGTCGCCGGCCGGGAACGGGACCGGGTCGGTGGTGGTCGTGCCCGTGGTGTGGCCCATCGGAACTCTCCTCGCGCTCGGGGCGCGGACTTCCGGGGCTGATGGAGCATGGGCGCACAGGGGCGGCCGTCGACCGCATTCGGCGGAAGCGGCCCGCGACCGACAGGCCGACGGAGACTCCCCCCGGCCATCGGAAAACCCTGCTCGCCGCGCACTGCCTCCCTTCCGGACTTTAACCGTCGGTCCAGGAGTTTCACCTGGTCAACCGGCCGCTGGCGGCGGACGGGTCGCGGACTGTAACCGCCGGTTCGGAATTTCACCGACCCCGGAGTGCGCAAACGTCTTGAACAACGCTCGTCAACCTCGCACACCTGCCGCGATCTTGACAAGACGTCGGCGAACAGGCGGTGCCGTGGGCTGCATCACACCGCCGATCGGCGGCCCCGCACCCGCCATTCGGCGGGGCATTGCCAATGCGCCCGACGCGTGCTTAAGATCCGGACCGCCGATGCCTACCCACAAGTAGCGGACCCCCGTTCGACCTGAGTCGAGCCACTGGGGAGGGGGCCCGAGGGGGCAGGCGTGCGGCACTCCGGCGGGGGCCGGGGTCTCGCTGCCCGCGTTCCGGGGGCGGCATTGCGAAACGGGGGCAAGACGTTCATGCACGAACCTTCGAAGGGGCCGGGGCGCACCGCCGTGTCCGTCGGCGGCGAATCCGGCCGCGGCGCGGAGCGGTCCGCCACCGGCCCCGGCACAGCCCTGCCCGCACCCGATTCCGCGGCCGTTCCCACGACCGGCCCCGCGGCCGACGCCCCCGCCCCCGGCCCGCTCGCGGCGGACCGCCTGACGCCGGGCCAGGTCGTTCTGCGCCGGGAGATCCTCGACGGACGGGTCTGGCTGAGCTACCCCGTCCGGGTCGTCGCCCACGAACCCGACCTGCTCGCCGTGTACCTGGCCCACGACACCCGGCTCTCCTTCGGCGAGGGCGAGTTCAGCTGGGGCCCGCACGGCTGGAGCACCGTCGCCGACCGCTGGCGCAGCCCCGGCGTCCTGCAGTTGCAGCGCCCCGGCGAGGCCCACGCCGTCTGGGCGTTCCGCGACCCGGTGACCGACGAACTCTCCGGCTGGTACGTCAACTTCCAGGACCCGTACCGGATCACCGCCGACGGCATCGACACCCTCGACCACGAACTCGACCTCTGGATCCCGGCCGACGGCGGCCCGTACCGCTGGAAGGACGTCGAGGCCTTCGAGGAGCGCGCCCGCACCGGCGGCTTCACCCCCGAACAGGCCGCCGCCGTCCGCGCCGAGGCCGCCGGGCTCGCCGCCCGGATCGACCGCGGCGACACCTGGTGGGCCGACCGGTGGACGCACTGGCGACCCGCCCCGCACTGGACCGCTCCCCCACCCCCGGCCTGAGCCGCCTCCCTCGAGAGGCCGGCCCCGCCGACCCCCGCCGTCCGACGGTCCACCCGACCGCCCGGACCCGTCGGGGCACCACCCGTGCCCCGGCAGCGTCGACGCGTTCCAGCAGCCTGGCGTCAACGCGCTCCAGCAGCACCGCACCGCAGCACCACAGCACCGCGAAAGGAACGACCGATGCGCATAGCCCTGGTGACCTCCCCCGGCTCCGTCGAGATCCGCGAGACCCCGCGCCCCGAGATCGGCGAGGACGACGTGCTCGTCAAGATCGCCGCCTGCGGCCTGTGCACCATGGAGGCCAAGCTCTACACCGGTGCCATGCCCGTCTACCCCGTGGCCGCCGGCCACGAGGTCTCCGGCCGGATCGAGCAGGTCGGTGCGCGCGCCGCCGCCCTGGAGGACGCCCCCGCCGTCGGCGACCTGGTCACCGTGGACCTGCTGACCCGCTGCGGCACCTGCCGCCACTGCCGCTCCGGCAACAGCGCCATCTGCGCCTCGCCGCAGGGCAGCCTGCTCCCGGACGGCAGCATCAGCATGGGTGCCGGGCTCGCCGAGTACGTCCGGGTCCCGGCCGCCCACGCCTGGCCGGTCGGCGACGCCGATCCGCTGCACGCCGCCATGGGCGAGCCGCTGGCCTGTGTCGTGCACTCGTTCCGGCGCGGCTCCTTCCAGCCCGGCGACCGGGTCGCGGTGATCGGCGGCGGCTTCATGGGCCGGCTGCACCAGCTGCTCGCCCAGCACCACCAGGCCCGCTCGGTCACCGTCGTCGAGACCGACGAGACCCGCCGCACCGCGGCCCTGGCGGCCGGCGCCGACCACGCCGTGACGCCCGAGGAGGTCGCGGAACTCCCCAAGGCCGACGTGGTGTTCGTCACCATCGCGTCCCGCGAGGCGATCGCCGCCGGCTTCCGCGCCGCGGCCGACGGGGCCCGGCTGGTCCTCTTCGGCGGCTCCCACGACACCCCCGACGCCGTCCTGCCCGGCTACGAGGTGCACCGCCGCCAGCTCACCGTCACCGGCTCCTACAGCCAGGAGCCCGCCGACTGGCGGGCCGCCGCCGCCCTGCTGCGCAGCGGCGCGCTCGCCGAGCGGCTGGCTCCGCTGGTCACCTCGCGCCACGAACTGGCGGACGTGGACAAGGCGCTGACCGAGAGCTCCGGCTCGCCGGTCTTCCGGGTCTTCGTCGAGCCCCGCTGACCCCCGGCCCCTCCCCCCGTCGCGTTTTCCCACCACCCTCCTGACACCTCGTCGGACGCCCTCCAGGCGTCGGACACCCACCCGCACACGCACCACCAGGAGACCCCCATGAGCACCACCCCCGCCGCCACCCGCCCCGCCCTGCGGATCGGCGCCCAGCTCCACCCCCAGCACTGCGACCTGGCCGACCTCCGGGCCGCCTGGCGCGCCGCCGACGAGCTCGGCGTCGACTCGCTGTGGACCTGGGACCACTTCATGCCGCAGACCGGCGACCCCGACGGCCGCCACTACGAGTGCTGGTCGCTGATGGCCGCCATGGCCGTCGAGACCAGCCGGGCCACCATCGGCACCCTGGTGACCTGCACCGCCTACCGCAACCCCCACCTGCTCGCCGACCAGGCCCGCACCGTCGACCTGCTCAGCGGCGGCCGGGTGGTCCTCGGCCTCGGCGCCGGCTGGTTCGAGCAGGAGCACCGCGAGTACGGCTACCCCTTCCCCGGCCCCGGCGGCCGGATCGACGCCTTCGAGGAGGCCGTCACCGCGATCCGCGACCGCCTCGCCAAGCTCAACCCGGCGCCCGCCGGGCCGCTGCCCGTCCTGATCGGCGGCGGCGGCGAGAAGCGGACCCTCCAGGCCGTGGCCCGCTACGCCGACCTGTGGAACTGGTACGGCTGGGACTCCACCGACCCGGTCGCCGAGTTCGCCCGCCGCAGCGGGGTGCTCGACGACTGGTGCGCCGAGGTCGGCCGCGACCCGCGCGAGATCGGCCGCACCGTGATGATCGACGCCCCGCAGACCGGCCTCGCCGAGGCCTTCGCGGCGGCCGGCGCCACCGAGATCATCGTCTCCGTCCCCGGCCCGTTCGATCTCGCCCCCGTCCGCGAGCTGCTCGCCCTGCGCGACGGCCTGGCCGGCCGATGAGCGGAGCCGGGCAGCCGGACGGGCGTCCCGGCGCCGGGTTCCACGGCCTGATGGCCGCCCTGCTGGCGTCCAGCGCCGGCATCGGCCTGGTCTTCCCGCTGACCAGCATCTACATCAGCGACCAGCTCGGGTTGGGCGGAACCGGCGCCGGCACCTACTTCGTGGCCATGGCGGCCGCCGGGTGCGCCGCCGCGGTCCTCGGCGGCCCCCGGGCCGACCGGGGCAGCGCGGCGGCGGTCGGCGCGGTCGGCACCACCTCGCTGGTCCTGTCGTACGCGCTGCTCGGCGTCGCCGGCGGCAGCCTGCCCGTGACGGCCGCCGGCCTGCTCGCGGGCGTCGGCTACGGCCTGCAGTACGCGGCCATCACCGGGGTGGTCACCGCCCTGGTGCCGGCCGCGCTGCAGCGCCGCGCCTTCGTGCTGCGCCATGTGATGACCAACGCCGGCATGGGCCTGGGCGCCACCGGCGGCGGGCTGCTGCTCGCCGCCGGGCGCCCGGCCGGCACCCTGCCCTGGCTGTACGAGGCGGCGGCCGCCGCCTCGGTCCCGCTCGCCGCGCTCTTCCTGCTGATCCACCGCCGCCGGCCGGCCGGGACCGCCGGGACCGCCACGACCGCCGGGCCCTCCGGGGCCGACAGTGGCGCCACGGGCCCGGAACCGGCCCCGGACCCGGAACCGGACCCCCAGGGCTACCGGGCCCTGCTGCGCAGCCGTCCGATCGCCCTGCTGATGCTCGCCCAGGCACTCTTCGCGACCGCCGGCTTCACCCAGATCGAGGCGACCGTCCCGCTGTTGCTGCACCACGGCATGGGCATCGGCCTGGCCGGCGTCAGCGCGGTCACCGCCGGCAACGCCCTCGTCCTGCTGCTGCTCCAGCACCCCGTCGCCCGCCGCCTGGAAGGCCTGGCCGAGGAGGCCGCGCTGATCGCGGCACCCCTGCTGTGGTGCGCCGCGTTCGGTGCGGGTGCCCTCGCGACGGCCACCGACGGCGCCACCAGGACCGCCCTGCTGGCCGCCTTCGCCGCGCTCTTCGCGATCGGCGAAATCGCCTACTCCTCGGCGTTCTTCCCGCTGCTGGTACGGTTCTCGGGCCCCGCCTCGCTCGGCCGGGGCAGTGCACTGTCCTCGCTGGCCTGGAGCACGGGGACGGCCGTCGGGCCACCGCTGGGCATCGCGGTCGTGACGGCCACCGGCACCGGCACGGGCTGGCTCGCGCTCGCCGCGGGCGCCGCGGCGGTCCTGGCCGTCACCCTCCTGCTGCACCACGCGGCCCGATGAGCGCACCGAGCCGGCCGCAGCCCGGCGCCAGAACCACCCACCCTGCGTACGGGGAGACGAACGGAGCTTCCGTGTCAGAGCTGAAGACCGCCCACCGGACACCTCCGGCAGCGGCCACCACCCCGGTGCCCCGGACCGCCGCCGGCCGGTCCGCGCGCGCCGGCGGCCGACTGGCGACGGTGCTGCCGCCGCTGGTGTTCGGCCTGGTCCTGGTGGGCACCTGGGACGTCGTCACCCGGACCAAGGCCGTCTCGGCGTTCTTCCTGCCCTCCCCCGGCACCGTCGCCCAGGCCTTCGTCGACGCGATCACCGACGGCGGACTGCTCGGCTACGCCTGGCAGACCGTCGTGGAGAGCGCCGCCGGCAGCGGCCTGGGCATCGCGGCGGCCCTGCCGCTCGGCTACCTGATGGCCCGCAGCACCGTCGCCGCCCGCGCCCTGCAGCCCTACCTCGCCGCCTCCCAGGCCGTCCCGGCGGTGGCGCTCGCCCCGCTGCTCGCCCTGTGGATCGGGTACGGGCTGCTGCCGATCGCCATCCTCTGCGCGCTGCTGGTCTTCTTCCCGATGCTGGTCAACACCATGCTCGGCCTGCGCGAACTCGACGCCGAGGTGCTCAACGCCGCCCGGGTCGACGGCGTCGGCCGGTGGGGCATGCTGCGCCACATCGAGTTCCCGCTGGCGCTGCCGAGCATCCTCGCCGGGGTGCGCACCGGGTGCACGCTCTCGATCACCGGCGCGGTGGTCGGCGAGTTCGTGATGGGCGGCGAGGGCCTCGGCCAGCTACTGGCCGTCCAGCGCGGCCAGGCCGACTCCACCGGCCTGTTCGTCTCGCTGCTCACCCTCACCCTGCTGGCCGCCGCCACCTACGGAACCGTCCGCCTGGTCGAGCTGACCGTGGACCGCTGAGCCCGGCCCCGCACCGATCCTGTCGCCGCGGCCGTTCCCGTCGCCGTTCCCGCTTCCTGTTCCCGCTTCCTGTTCCCGCTTCCTGTTCCCGTTCTGCCCACACCCTACGAACAAGGACTGCCGCATGCCCAAGACCACCGCCCGCACCGCCGGGGCGCTCGCCCTCCTCCTCGCGGGCAGCGCCACGCTCTCGGCCTGCGCCTCCGACCCGACCGCCGCCAAGTCCTCGGACGGCAAGTCCGGCGGCGCCGTGACCGTCGGCCTCACCTACATCCCGAACATCCAGTTCGCCCCCTTCTACGTGGCGGAGAGCAAGGGCTTCTACAAGGAGGCCGGGGTCAAGGTGACGCTTCGTCACCACAGCTTCACCGACGACCTGTTCGGCGCCATGACCGGCGGCCAGGAGGACGTGGTCTTCGCCGGCGGCGACGAGATGCTCCAGGCCCGGGCCAAGGACGTGCCGGTCGTGGACATCGCCACCCTCTACCACACCTACCCGGTGGCGATGCTGGTGCCGCAGGACTCCCCGATCCACACCGTCGCCGACCTGCGCGGCCACAGCGTCGGCACCCCCGGCCCCTACGGCGAGACCTACTTCGGTCTGCTGGCCCAGCTGAAGGCCGGCGGACTCACCACCAAGGACGTCGACGTCCAGCACATCGGCTTCACCCAGCAGGCGGCCCTGGTCGGCAAGAAGGTCGACGCCGTGATGGGCTACCTCAACAACGACGCCGTCCAGTTCCAGCAGGCCGGCCTCGCCGTCCGCCCCGTCGAGGGCACCGGCGGCGCCTCCGCGCTCCCCCTGGTCGCGGCCGGCCTCGGCGCCACCAAGGCCACCCTGGACCAGCGCGGCGACGACATCCGCAAGTTCGTCGCCGCCACCCTGCGCGGCGTGCAGTACACCGTCGAACACCCCGACGAGGCGGTCTCGATCAGCAAGAGCTACATCCCGGGCATGAACGACCAGAAGCAGCAGGACTCCGCCCTCGCCGTCCTCAAGGCCACCATCCCCCTCCTGCAGACCCCCGCCTCCGGCAAGCCCGGCCTCAACGACCCGGCCACCTGGGACAAGATGGCCGCCTTCATGAAGGAGGCCGGCCTCATCGACAAGCCCGTCACCCCCGCCGACGCCTTCACCAACACCTACCTCCCGTAACCCCCGCACGCCCCCCGGGGGCGGTCCGCCGGCGCCGGCGGACCGCCCCCGGGGCGTTTCCCCTCTCCCGTGCCCGTGCCTCCAGTGGCGGCACGGGTCGGCCCGGGGGGACACGGGTCAGCTGACGCCGATCTCGCCGAGCTGCATGTAGTGGTCACCGAACTGGTCGGCGCTCAGCCTGGTTCCGGTGATCCTCACGTAGCGGGCCGGGGTCGCCGCGAACGAGAAGACCTGCGCCGCGGTGCCGGGGCGCGGCCGGCCGCGCTCGTCGGCGACGGTGGTCCAGTTGACGCCGTCGGGCGACACCTGGACGGTGAAGTCGACCGGGAAGCCCAGACCGGTGTTCGCACCGTCGGTGCGGGGGGTGAGCCGGACCTCGCCGAGGACGCTCGAGCCCTGCAGGTCGACGGAGATCCATTCGGCGGCCGCCGCCGTGGGCGACTTCTGGCTGCTCCAGCCCATCGAGTAGCCCTGCGCGGAGTTCTGCACGCCGTCGGTGGCGGCGGTGCGCTTCCACCCCGAGTCCTCGATCGAACTCGACGCGGTCACCGGCCGGTTGGCGGCCAGGTTCTCACCTGCGGCCTCGATCTCGGCCAGCTGCATGTGGTAGTTCCCGGCCGCGTCGGTGCGCAGCCTGGTCCCGGTGACCTTGACGTAGCGCACGTCGGTGGGCGCGAACGGGAAGGACTGCGCGGACGCGTCGGGCCTCGGGCGGTCGTGCTCGTCGGCGACGGTGGTCCAGTTGACGCCGTCGGGCGACACCTGGACGGTGAAGTCGACCGGGAAGCCCAGACCGGTGTTCGCACCGTCGGCACGGCCGAAGAGGTCCAGCCGGCCGATCCGGCGGCGGGCGCCGAGGTCGACCGTCACCGACTCGGTGTGGTCGACGGACAGGTGGTCGATGCTGCTCCAGCCGTTGGTGCCGGTGGGCAGCGAGCGGCGGCCGTCCGTGAGGGCGTTCCGGCCCCAGCCGTCGGCCTCGTAGCTGCTGGAGGCGGTGACGACGCCGCCCTCGGCGGGGTTGGTGCCCGGGTTGAGCCGCACGTTGTCGAACCGGGCGGAGGCGCCGCCGGTGGCGAGGCCGATGGTGCCGACCGGGTAGCCCGGGTCGGTGAGGGAGATCAGTCGCGTCGCTCCCGCGTACACGGCGAGGGCCGAGCCCCTGGTGACGACCCGCAGGCCGACCGTCTGGCCGGGGGTGTACCCGGGCACCGTCGCCTTCCCGAGAAGGGCGCCGCCGCGCTCGACGAACACCTCGCCGTTGTTGCGCAGGGCCACCAGGTAACCGGTCTGACGGTCGGTCGGGTTCTGGCTGTGGACGGTCAGACCCGCCCAGTTGGTGTCCTCACCCTCGCTGCTGACACCGGTGATCCGGACGTCGGCGGAGGCGGCGACGTCACCGTAGGCGCGCCCGGCCACCCCGGCGACCGTGTCCCAGTTCGCGGCCGGGTCGCTCTGCACGTACCCCTGGTCCCCGGTGACCGACCAGCTGCCGCGGATGTGCCGCCACTCGGCGTCGGTGCCGGAGGAGAAGTCGTCGACGAACGGGTAGGAGGCGTCGGGGCCCGCTGTGGTGAGGGCGTCCAGGATCTGCTTGTGGCGGCTGCTGATCTCCGCGCCCGAGGTGGTGAACTCGGTGGTGGCGGTGATCAGCGACGAGGTCAGGGCCCGGGCCAGGACCGGCTTGACGGCCGCCAGCTGCTTCAGCAGTTCGTAGTCCTGGATGCCCGCCAGCAGGGCCTCGCTGCGCATGCTGTCGTAGACGTCGAGGGCGCCGTTGCGGTTGTTCGGGCGCACCAGGTAGAAGTCGCCGTCGTTCGTGCCGTTGAAGGTGTCGATCTTCGCGTGGGTGTCCGGATCCGTCCAGATGTTCCAGCCCCAGTGCAGGAACCCGTTGCCGCCGACCGCCGAGACCATCCACGGCGTCAGCCGGGAGTCGGAGAGCGGGTAGCTGATGAACCGGTTGAGGTGGGCGTCCTTGGGATTGGTGCAGTAGTAGAGCCAGAGGTCCTTCCCGGCGAGACGCCGGTTCTGGTAGTAGCCGGCGTTCGCGTCGTAGTGGCTGTCGCCGACCGGGGTGATGGTGCCGAGGGCGGCGTCCGTCGCGGGCACGACCGCGTGGTGGGCCTCGTTGGAGAGACCCTCGGGGAAGTACTTGTGGTAGCGCTCGTAGAGCCAGACCGAGGCGGCGGACGCGGTCTCGTCCCCGCCGCCGGGCTCGTCGACGGCGCTCATGTAGAAGGCGTCGCTCCACCGGCGGCCGGGGGCGCAGACCGGCCCGGCGTCCAGGCACTTGGAGTCGAGGTGGGCCTTCAGCGCGGGGAGCACGGCGTCGACGTACCGGGTGGCCTCGGGCGAGCCCGGGGTCAGGTACCCCATCTTCACCTTGCCGTCGCCGGAACCGGCGTCGACGAGCGCCTCCAGGTACTTCCCGTTGCCCTCGACGAGGTGGGGGGTGTAGATGTACTGGAGCGCGCCGGCGTCCTGGAAGAGCTGGACGAAGCGGTCGAAGTTCGCCCAGGTGAACTCGTACTTGTCACCCACGTAGGCGGTGTCGGGGACGGAGAGTCCCTGGAAGTCCGCGAACACGACGTTGTTGCGGTGCTTGGCGAGGTTCTCGGCGAAGTTCCCCATCAGCGTCCACCACGGCTCGGTGAACGCCTCGACCGGCTGGTCCTTCCCGTCCACCTTGACGGTGTACTGCGCGGGAATGGAACTCGCCGTCCAGCTGTAGTCCCAGCCGGCGGAGGTGAACCAGTTGTTCATCCGGAACGTCGAACGGTTCGCCGGGGGCACCTCCGCGTCGTACACCGTCACGGAGACCGGCACGTCCACCGGGCCGGCCGAGCTCTCCACGGTGGCCTTTCCTGTGTAGGTGCCGGGCGCCTGGCCGGTGGGCACCGCGACGCTGTAGTGGTAGGGCTGGGTGGTGTTCGCCGCCAGCGGATCCTCGATGGCGTTCTCGACGAGCGCGTCGTAGTAGCCGGTGCCGCCGGCCGGCGGCTCCTGCTGGTGACCACTGGTGATCGTCGTGACGTTCGGGTGGTTGTACTCCCGGCGGACGGTGATCCGCGAGGAGGGGATCACCGCCCCGCCCGGCCCGGTGAGGTCACTCGCCCGGACCGACAGGCTGGTCAGCTCCTGCCCGGAGCGCACCGCGATCTGGGCGGCCTGGACCTCGTTGCGCGCGGTGAAGAGCGTCACCGCGTTCACCGGACGCCCGGGCGACGGCGAGGACGAGAAGACGTGGTCGGCGCCGTCGGCGACCCAGACGGAGGGCGGCGCCGCCGCAGCCGCCTGACCGGGCAGGGCGGACGCCAGCAGCAGACAGGCCACTGCCGATATCGACGCTCTTATGGGTGTTTTCCTCATGATTTCCCCTGGTCAACGCTGGATCCGGTCGACGCACCAGGCCCCCCGATGCGCACGGACAGTCGTATCCCATGACAGTATGCGTACAGAAATCCTTTGTATGAACAGGATGCGGACGTCCGGGGGGATCAGACGGCCCATCAGAGGACGACCCGGACGAAAACCCGGACGACGGTTCCGCCGACGGGCCCACGGTGTTCCGTGGTCCCGACCCGGATGCGCTCCCTGTCGGTCGCCGCTGATACGTTCCCGTCGATCCGGTCCGGTCGAACAGAAAAGGTCGGGACAGACTGTTGACTCATCGATCTCGTACACCGCGGCCGCGCGCGGCGCTCCGCGCGGCCACGGCCGCGGCGGTCTCCGCTGCCGCGTTCGGCATAGCGGCGAGCGGTGCCACGTACGCCGCGGCGGCACCGGCCGCACCGAAGGCGCCGACGGCCGCGCTGCAGGCCCAGTTCGCCGCCGCGGCCAAGGAATTCAAGGTCCCCGAGAGCGTCCTGCTGGCCGTCTCCTACCAGGAGACCCGCTGGGAGTCGCACCAGGGCCGACCCAGCACCACCGGCAACTACAACGTGATGGGACTCACCCAGGTCGACCTGGCGGCGGTCGCGGCGGCCCAGGCCGCCGCCCAGCCCGAGGTCGACCAGCGCGGTGACGGCGCCCCCTCGGCGACGGCCAGGGCGGTGGCCGCCCCGGCGCCGCCGGTCGACGGCCCCGCGCTGCACACCCTGGACGCCGCGGCGGCGCTGATCGGCCGGCCCGCGGCGGAGCTGCGGGAGAACACCCTGCAGAGCATCCGCGGCGGCGCCGCGCTCCTCGCCGAGCAGCAGCGCAGGGCGAAGGCTCCGCTGTCCAGCGACCCGGCCGCCTGGTACGGCGCGGTGGTCTCCTTCAGCAACGGCGGCGCGGAGGGCCAGGGCACCGCCGAGGGGCGGGAGTTCGCGGACCGCGTGTTCGGCACCCTGAAGGCCGGCGCGACCCGGACCACGTCCGAGGGCCAGCGGCTGACGCTCGCCGCCGACCCGGGCGTCGCCGCGCAGCTCCCGGCGGCCGACCGCGGGGCGCAGCAGCCGGGCCGGGCGCCCGCGTCCAAGGAGGCCGTGAGCGGCTCGCTCGCCGCACCGGCCGCACCCTCGGCCACGGCCGCCGACCCGATCGAGTGCCCGTCCAGCCTCAGCTGCGACTTCCGGCCCGCCGCGTACGCGCAGAACAGCGCCGACGTCAACGACTTCGGCAACTACTCCGTCGCCAACCGCACCGGCGCGGAGATCGACTACATCGTCGTCCACGACACCGAGGGCGGCTACGCGGGCTCGCTGGCGACGTTCCAGAACCCGGCCACCCTGGCGAGCGCGCACTACCTGCTGCGCTCCAGCGACGGACACGTCACGCAGATGGTGGCGAACAAGAACGTCGCCTGGCACGCCGGCAACAAGACCTTCAACATGCGCAGCGTGGGCATCGAGCACGAGGGCTACGCGCTGAGCGGGGCCAGCTGGTACTCGGAGCAGCTTTACCAGTCCTCGGCCACCCTGACCCGCTACCTGGCCGACCGGTTCGGCGTGCCGCTGGACCGCGAGCACATCATCGGCCACGACGAGGTCCCGGGACCGATCCAGAGCGCCGTGAACGGCATGCACTGGGACCCGGGCACGTTCTGGGACTGGAACCACTACATGGACCTGGTCGGCGGGCACGTCTCGCCCGACCAGGGGTACGCCGTCGGCAGCCGGATCGTCATCAACCCGCCGTTCTCCGACGCCTACCGTCCGGTGATCAACGGTGCCCCGTCCCAGCCGGCGAACTTCGTCTACCTGTACAGCTCCCCCGGCGGCCCGCTGATCGGCAACGGCACCCAGAACGCCTCGGACTGGAGCGACAAGGCGGTGGCCGGCGGCAGCTACGTGGTTGCCGACCTCCAGGGGCAGTGGACCGCCATCTGGTACAACGGCCGGAAGGCCTGGTTCTGGAACGACGGCTCCATCGCCGCCGCCGACCACCGCCCGGGCCAGTACGTGCTGACCCCCAAGGCCGGCCTGAGCAGCGTCGCGGTCTACGGCCGCTCCTACCCGGAGTACGGCGCCTTCGCGGCGGCCGGTGTCCCGGTGCCGAATCCCAACATCGTCGCGCTGGACTACACCCTGCCCGCCGGCCAGCAGTACGTGCCGGTCTCCGCCAGCCCGGTGCCGGGCGACTTCTACTACGCGCCGACCGTCAACGGCAGTGCGCCGAACGACCGGACCTGGGTCACCGGCAGCACCGTCCACTACTACCCGATCCGGTACAACCACCGGCTCGCCTACGTCTCGGCCGACGACGTCGACCTGGTGCCGGTGCCGGCGCCGACCGACGCGCTGGCCGACGGTGAACGGGTGCAGCTGCTGGCGCAGACCAGCAGCGGCTCGGTCAACGCCGGCGCCAACTACACCCGCGGCGCCTGGGAGAAGTACCACGTGATCCCGCCCGCCGGTGGCGTGGCGGTTGATCCGGCCCAGAAGTTCTCCCTGCTGTACATGGGCAGCCAGTTGCACGCGGTGACGGTCGCCAACGGCCGTGTCTACACCGCCGACCGGAACCTCCGCACGGGCGAGTGGACCCCCTGGTACGACCTGCAGGTCGCCGGTCTGGCCGGTCCCCTCGCGTCCTCCGTGACCGAGGTGACGGTCACGGCCACCGGCAACACGATGCACGTGGTCGTGGTCGCCGGCGGCCGCCTGCTGGAGGCGACCGCCGACTACTCGGCGGGCCGCTGGTACCAGTGGGGCGACATCTCCGGCGTGCTCGGTCTGCCCGCCGGCGCACTGACCAGGATCGCGGCGTCCGCCAACGGCAACGTGATGCACATCAACGGCGTCGGGTCCGACGGCCGGATCCACGTCGCCGACGCCGACTACAACCGGGGCGTCTGGCGTTACGGCGACATCACCGGCGCGGTCGGCCCGCTGAACGGCACGGTCAGCGGCCTGGCCACCGTCGCGGTCGGCTCGAAGCAGTACCTGCTGGCCCTGGTCGACGGCAGGGTCAAGCAGGCCACCGCCGACTACGCGGCCGGCGCCTGGAGCGGTTGGGGCGACGTCTCCGGCATCACCGGGCAGACCGCGCCGTTGACCAAGCTCGCCGTCACCTACACCGGCAACAGCCTGCGGCTGTTCGGCGTCTCCGGCGGGCGGGTCCTCAACGCCAACGGCGACTACGCCCTCGGCACCTGGTCGGGCTGGATGGACACCCAGGACCTGGGCGCGGCCGGACCGATCGACCCGGTCAGCACCCTGGCGGTGGCCGGCATCTGACCGGCATCCGACCGGCTTGTCCGGGAACGCCGCTGCCCCCCACGCGTGTGCGTCGGGGGCAGCGGCGTTCCCGCGAACGGAGCGCTCCGGGCGGGGGGCCGGAGCACAGGTCAGTGCGCGCAGGCCCACCAGGCGTCGGCGGTGGCGCCCTCGGCGAGGGTGCGCAGCTTGGCGACCGCGTCGGCCGGCTCCTGCGCCCCGTAGACCGCCGAACCGGCGACGAAGACGTCCGCGCCGGCCTCGGCGCAGCGCTCGATGGTGCTCGCCGAGACGCCGCCGTCGACCTGGAGCCACAGCTCCAGCCCGTGCTTGGCGATCAGCTCCCGGGTCCGGCGGATCTTCGGCAGCATGATGTCCAGGAACGACTGGCCGCCGAAGCCCGGCTCGACGGTCATGATCAGCAGCATGTCCAGCTCGGGCAGCAGGTCCTCGTAGGGCTCGATCGGCGTGGCCGGCTTGAGCGCCATCGACGCGCGGGCGCCCTTGGCGCGGATCTCCCGGGCGAGCCGGACGGGCGCGGCGGCGGCCTCGGCGTGGAAGGTGACCGAGCCGGCGCCCGCCTCGACGTACTGGGGGGCCCAGCGGTCCGGGTCCTCGATCATGAGGTGGCAGTCGAGCGGGATGTCGGTGGCCCGGGCGAGCGACTCGACGATCGGGACGCCGAGGGTCAGGTTCGGCACGAAGTGGTTGTCCATCACATCGACGTGCAGCCAGTCCGAGCCGCGCACCGCCTCGGCCTCCTGGGCGAGCCGGGCGAAGTCCGCGGACAGGATGCTGGGATTGATCTGCGCCATGGGGCCTGTTACCTCTTCTTGCCTTCGTGCCGAGGGTCCGGGGCGCGCGCGGGGCGCACCTGTGCCCATCATCCCCCGCACCGTCGGGGGCGTGTCACCAGTGAGACCTTCCCGTGACCGTCATCACACCCCGGGCGGGGTTATCGTGACCGCCGCCGTGGTCATCAGGCCTGTACGACTGCCCCCGTACGACTGCACCCGTACGACTGCTCCCCTCACCTCGCGCTCCCCGCGCTCCTTCGAGGAAGGTCCTCCGTTGGCCGATCTGGTCCACCCCGCCCGCGCCCTGTGGTGGCTCTTCGAACCCGTGCACGCCGTCACCTACTTCACCCCCGAGGGCCTCGCCGCGTTCGAGGAGGTGGGCCTGCGCGGCGTCGCGCGCAGCTACTTCGGCGGCCGGGCCGCCCCGCTCGGCGCGGTGGACGCGCCGCCGGTGGTCGCCGCGTTCTTCAACTTCGCGCCCGCCCCGATCGAGCGCGCCCTGCCGGCGATCTGGAAGCTCGCCGATCCGGAGGCCGCGCTCGCCGCCCGGATCACGGGCGCCTCGGCGGCCCTGGCGCGGCTGCTGGAGCACGTGGACCCGGCGCAGATCGAGCTGGCGGCGGACCTGCTGGAGGGCGCCGTGGAGCGGCTGGACTGCGCCGGCCGGGTGCTGGCCGCCGCCAACGCCGCCCTCCCCCGCCCGTCCGACCCGCACGGACGCCTCTGGCAGGCGGCCACCGTGATGCGCGAGCACCGGGGCGACGGCCATGTCGCCGCGCTGGTCTCGGCCGGGCTGGACGGCTGCGAGGCGCTGGTGGTGCGCTGTGCCCTGGACGTGCGGCGCGAGGCGCTGCAGCCGTTCCGCGGCTGGACGGACGAGGAGTGGGACGCGGCCGCGGCCCGGCTGGTCGAGCGGGGCTGGATCACCGAGCGCGGCACCATCACCGAGTGCGGCCGGATCCGGCACCAGTCGCTGGAGGCGGCCACCGATCTGGCCGCCGCCCGGGTCTGGGAGCACCACCCGCGGGCCGAGCTCGACCGGCTCGCCGCCGCGCTCAAGCCGATCTCGGCGCTCTGTCGCGGCGCACTGCCGCCGATCAACCCGATCGGCCTCCCGGCCACCACGACGGCCTGAGCAACGGCGGCCCCGGGGACGTTTCCCCGGGGCCGCCGCCGCTCACGCCCCTGCGCCCCGGTCATCGCCCGGGTGCGCCCCACCACGTGGCCAACGCGGCCGCCAACTCCCGCTGGTCGTCGCCGACCCAGGCCACATGGCCGTCCGGGCGCAGCAGCAGCGCGGGCGCGTCCGCCCCGGCGGCGTCGGCGATGTCCGCGATGTCCGGCCCGGCGATGTCCGCGATGTCCGCGACGTCCGGCCCGGCGGCGTCGGCGATGTCCGCGATGTCCGCGACGTCCGCGACGTCCGCGACGTGATCGACCCGGTCCGACCAGCCGGCCACCGTGAGGCGGCCGCCGGTGCGGTCGAGCAGCAGGCCCTGGCCGTCGTGCATCAGTTCGTAGAGGCGACGGCCGCCCGACAGCGGCACGTCGCGCATCCGTCGGCCGAGCAGTTCGTGGCCGCCGCCGTCCGGGCCACCGGTGCCGAGGTCGTAGCGGACGTCGACCGCCGTGATCATGCCGGTCACGTAGCGGTTGACGTCCTCGAACTCCATCAGCCGCGTGAGCAGTTCGCGCAGCGCGGTCGGTCCGGACTCGGCGCCGAGCAGCGTCATCTGCGCGCGGGTGTTGGTCAGCACGCGGGCACCCACCGGGTGCCGCTCCGCGTGGTAGCTGTCCAGCAGGCCCTCCGGCGCCCAGCCGGCGATCTCGCCGGCGAGCTTCCAGCCCAGGTTGAACGCGTCCTGCACCCCGAGGTTGAGCCCCTGCCCGCCGGTCGGCGGGTGGATGTGCGCGGCGTCGCCGGCCAGCAGCACCCGGCCGACCCGGTAGCGCTCGGCCTGCCGGGTGGCGTCGCCGAACCGGGAAAGCCAGTGCGGGGAGTGCACGCCGAAGTCGGTGCCCGCGACGGCCCGCAGCCGCGCCCGGAACTCCTCCAGCGTCGGCGGCGTCGCCCGGTCCTCGGCGACGCCGTCCGCCGGGACGATCACCCGGGCCACCCCCGCCCGCCCGTCCACGTCGGGCGCCACGCCGAACCGCAGCTCGGTCCGGCGCACCCGCGCCACCACCTCGGCGACCTTCGCCGGGTCCTCGGTCAGCTCCAGGTCGCCGATCAGCGTCTCGACCTTGGCGGGCTCGCCCGGGAAGGCCACCCCGAGCGCCCTGCGCACCGTGCTGCGACCGCCGTCGCACCCGACCAGGTAGCGTGCGCGCAACCGTGTGCCGTCCGCCAGTTCGACGGTCACCCCCTCGGCGTCCTGCTCCAGCCCGGCGACCTCGCACCCGCGCCGGACCTCGGCCCCGAGCTCGCGGGCGCGCTCCTCCAGCAGCTGCTCGGTGACCGCCTGCGGGGTGGCCAGCCCGTACGGGTGGGCGGTGTCCAGACTGTCCGGCCAGGCCGCCACGACGCCGCCGAACAGCCCGCCCACCCGGAACTTCTCGCTCACCGCGAGGAACCGCCCGAGCAGCCCCCGCTGGTCCATGATCTCCACACTGCGCGCGTGCAGCCCGCGTCCGCGGGACTCCCCGGTCCGCTCCGTCAGCCGCTCCAGCACGACCACGCCGACCCCGTGCAACCTCAGCTCGCACGCCAGCATCAGTCCGGTCGGCCCGCCGCCGACCACGATCACATCCGTCATCGAACGCCCCGTCCCGCCGTTCCCCGTCATCCACCAGGGGAGACAAAAGTGACCCAACTCCATGAATCAGCCGTTTTCATCCTCGCCCGGTTCAGGTCGGTCATTCTGCGCCACCCCCACCCCCTTGCGGCAAGGCCCCCCGCTCGCTATAAATTGAGAGTGGCAAGGAGTGCGTTTTCCTCCTTGCCTTCGTCGTTCCCCCTCCCCGTGCAGCCCCGCGCACACGCCCGTGCCCCCGTCGACGCGGCGGCCGGACGGGGGCACGGGACGAGGGCACCTGGGTCCTACCAGGCGTAGTCCTCCGGGGCTGGCTTGCGGCCCGGGAAGAGGGTGTCGAGGCGGGCGAGCACCTCGTCGTCCAGCTTGACGTCGAGCGCGTGCACGGCGGCGTCCAGGTGGGCGAGGGTGCGCGGGCCGACGATCGGGGCGGTGACGGCGGGGCGGGACAGCAGCCAGGCGAGCGCGAGGTCCGCGGGGTGCTCGCCGAGTTCGTCGGCGAGGTCCTCGTAGGCCTGGATCCGGTCCCGGTTGGCCGCCAGGATCTCACCGGCGTGCGGGAGACCGCCCCGGACCCTGGTGCCCTCGCGCTCCTTGCGCAGCACACCGCCCAGCACCCCGCTGCGCAGCGGGGACCACGGGAGCAGGCCGAGCCCGTAGTGCTCGACGGCGGGGATCACCTCCAGTTCGATCGTCCGGTCCAGCAGGTTGTAGAGCGACTGCTCGCTCACGAGTCCGAGGAAGTGCCGGGCCTTGGCGGCCTCCTGGGCCTGGGCGATGTGCCAGCCGGCGAAGTTGCTGGAGCCGACGTAGATGATCTTGCCCTGGGTGACCAGGACCTCCATCGCCTGCCAGATCTCCTCCCAGGGCGTGTCCCGGTCGATGTGGTGCATCTGGTACAGGTCGATGTGGTCGGTGCCCAGCCGGCGCAGGCTGGCCTCGACCGAGCGGCGGATCGCGAGGGCGGAGAGCCGGCCCTCGTTCGGCCAGTCGCCCATCGGGGCGTAGGCCTTGGTGGCGAGCACGGTGCGCTCGCGGCGGCCGTCGCCCTTGGCGAACCAGCGGCCGATGATCTCCTCGGTGCGGCCCTTCTGGTTGCCCTCCGGGTCGCGGCCGTAACTGTTGGAGGTGTCGAAGAAGTTGATGCCCCGCTCGTGGGCGCTGTCCATGATCAGATGGGCGTCGGACTCCTCGGTGTGCGGGCCGAAGTTCATGGTGCCCAGGCAGAGTCGGGAGACGGTCAGGCCGGTGCGGCCGAGGTGGGTGAACTCCATGCACCCCACCCTCCGCCGCACCGGCCGCACTGTCCAGCACATTCCGACCCGCCGGACACGGGTCACCCGGGTCCGGCGGGCCCGCGCCGTGCGTTCCGCCCCCGCTGCCGCCTCCGTCGCGGTCAGCGGCCGTGGGTGGCGAACCTCCGCACGGCGAACGGCCCGCAGAGCAGCAGCAGGACCGCGCACCACAGCAGGGTCGCCGGGACGGCGTGCTGCATCGGCCAGGCCGCCGCCGGCGCGGACGGGTTGCCGAAGAGGTCACGGCCGGCCTGGACCGCGGCGCTCATCGGGTTCCACTCGGCGACCGCCGCCAACCAGCCGGGCATCCCGCCGGTGGGCACGAACGCGTTGGTGACCATCGCCAACGGGAAGACCGCGACCGCCAGTTGCCCCGCCGCCTCCTCCTTGCCGACCGCCAGCCCGAGCAGCAGGCCGACCCAGGTCATGACGAACCGGAAGAGCAGCAGCAGCCCGAACGCCCCCGCGGCGTCGCCGGGTCCACCGCGGATCCGCCACCCCACGGCCAGCCCGACCGCCGCCAGCAGGGCCAGCACCACCATGCTGACCAGCAGGTCGGCGAGGGTCTGGCCGAGCAGCAGGCCGACCCGGGAGACCGGCATCGAACGGAGCCGGTCGGTGACGCCGCGCCCGACGTCACGGGCGGCGCCGACCATGGTGGGCATGATGCCGTTGACGGCCACCAGGGCGAACAGGCCGGGCATCAGGAACTCCCGGTACGCGTCGGCGGAACCAGGACCGGCTGCGCCGGACACACCGGACACACCGGACACACCGGTTGCACCGGCTCCGCCGCCCGGCACGGTGATGGCACTGCCGAGCACATAGCCGAACACCACCACCATCAGCACGGGCACGCCCAGCGAGGCGGCCAGCAGCCCGGGCGAGCGCCGGTAGTGGAGGAGGACACGGAGCATCGACGACCAGGTGTCGGCGACCAGAGACCCTCGTGCGGACATCAGGCGACCCTCCCCTCGACGCCCGAACCCGCACCGGTACCCGGCGCGGTGGTGTTCGGCCTCCCGGTGAGCGCGAGGAAGACGTCGTCCAGCGAGGGCGGCCGGATCGCGGCGTCCTGCGCGACCACCCCCACGGCGTCCAACTCCCGTACCAGCCTGGGCAGCGGCACCTCCAGCCCCGGCCGCGACACCACCGCGACCGTCCGCTCCTCCTGGTCCACCCGCACGTCCCCGTTCCCGGCGAGCGCGGCCAGGACCACGGCGGCCCGGCCGAGGTGGGCGGCGTCGGCGAGGGTGACCGAGATCCGGGTGCCGATCGACGCCTTGAGCCGCTGCGGTGGACCGGTCGCGATGGCGGCGCCGTGGTCCACCACCACGACACCGGCGGCGAGCCGGTCGGCCTCCTCCAGGTACTGGGTGGTGAGCAGCACGGTCGTCCCGGCGTCGGCCAACTCCCTTACCGTGTCCCAGATCTGCTGCCGACTGCGCGGGTCGAGGCCGGTGGTCGGCTCGTCCAGGAAGAGCACCGGCGGCGCGGTGACCAGGCTGGCGACGAGGTCGAGCCGCCGTCGCATGCCCCCGGAGTAGGTGCGCACCAGGCGGTCGGCGGCCCCTGCGAGTCCGAAGCGGTCGAGCAGTTCCTCGGCGCGGGTCCGGGCGGCGCGGGCGCCGAGGTGGTGCAGCCGGCCGAGGAGGTGGAGGTTGTCGCGGCCGGTGATGCCCTCGTCGACGGCGGCGTGCTGGCCGGCCAGGCCGATGCTGCGGCGGACCGCGCCGGGCTCGCGGACCACGTCGTACCCGGCGACGCGCGCGGTACCGCGGTCGGGAGCGACCAGGGTGGCGAGTACGCGGACGGCGGTGGTCTTGCCCGCCCCGTTGGGGCCGAGCAGGCCGCACACGGTGCCGGCCGGCACGGTCAGGTCGAGGCCGCGCAGCGCGCGGGTGGCGCCGAACCGTTTCTCCACTCCGGACATCTCGATGGCGGCGGCGTGACGCGTAGCGCTGTGGTTCCAGGCGGTGTCGGACATGGCTCTGCCGTTCCCCTCACTAGGTACATCGTACGTAGAAGCGCGCGCAGGCGCATCGTACTACGTACGCCGTACGTATCTAAGATGGGGAACCGAGAACCGAGGTGATCGACCAGTGCCGTCCAGCAACCGCCCGAGCAGCAACCGCCCCACCGGCTCACACAGCCCCGCCGACGCGCCGACCCCCGGCCCGCCGCCCCCCGGCGAGGCGCCGCCCCCCGGCGAGGCGCCCGAACTCATCTGGCTGCGCCCCGAACGCACCGGCCGCGGCCCCCGCCCGGCCCACAGCCGGACGTCGATCGCCGCCGCCGCGATCGCCATCGCCGACGCGGAGGGCCTGGACGCGGTCTCGATGCGCCGGGTCGCCGCCGCCCTCGGCGCGGGCACCATGTCGCTCTACAACTACGTGCCGAAGAAGGAGCACCTGCTCGACCTCATGCTCGACGCCGTCGTCGGCGAGTACGACTACACCGACCTCGCCCCGACCGGCGACTGCCGCGCGGACCTCCGCCGCCTCGCGCACGAGCAACTCGCCGCCCTGCGCCGCCACCCCTGGGTGCCGACGCTGGTGGTGGCCCGCCCGGGGCTCGGCCCCCACGCCCTGCGCTACACCGACCACTTCCTCGCGGTCACCGAGCCCAGCGGCCTGGACGGCTCGGCCCGCCTGGAGGCACTCGCCCTGCTCAACGGCTTCGTCTGCCAGTACGCGCAGTACGAGCGCACGGCGGCGGCCGGCACCAAGTGGCAGGCGGACCTGGTCGGTTACCTGTCCCGCGCCGCCGCCAGCGGCGAATTCCCGCACCTGGCGGCCGCGTTCGCCACGGCCGGGCCGGCGGCCGGCGACCCGGACGCCGTCTTCGACCGCTCACTCGACCGCGTGATCACGGCCGCCCTGGCGGCCCCGGTGGAGCAGCCGTAAGCCCTGTCCCCGCCTACCGCCGTCGGCTCCCCGGAACGAACAGCCACAGCAGCCAGGCACCCGTGCCGAGCAGCAGCATGTTGACCGCGATCTGCCCGGGCGCTTCGCCGAAACCGGTCTCCCACCAGCCGAACTCGACCTCCATCAGAGTCCCGGTCAGGTACCAGAGACCGAAATCGGCCACCACCGTCACCGCCCACACGGCCATCGGGTGCCACCGCGGCCTGGGCACCGCGTGCAGCAACGCGAGGACGGCGGTGATGCCGACCGCCGTCGGGAGGAAGCTCTCCCCGATGTGGTCGAGGTAGTTCCACGGCAGGGTCGAGCCGACCACCCAGATCAGCGCCATGCACCCGATGAACCGCACCAGCATCGCCGCCGCCGGGTGCGGCGCGGGACGCGCGGGTGCCGGTGCCGGTGCCGTGGAGGTCACCGCAGCCGTGGGCGCCGTGGGCACCGCCACCGGCGCGGGGTTCCCCCAGCCGAGCGGCACCGCACCCTGCCAGGCCGGCTGCGGGGACGCGGCCGTCGACGGCACGGCGGCCGACGTCAGCGGCCCGGGCCCGACCGGCGGCGTGAACCGCGCGCCCGGCCCCCACACCTGTTCCCCCGGACGCTCCCCCGGGCGTTCCCCCGAATCGGCCTGCGGCGGGATCCGCACCGGCCCCAGCGGCACACCCTCCGCCGTCACCGGAGGCGGCCCGAACGCACCGAACGGGCCCCCTGCTCCGCCCGCTCCCGCGCGCGCCACCGCCTCCAGCGCCGCCAACACCTGCTCCGCCGACGGCCGCGCCGCCGGGTCCTTGGCCAGCAGCGCGCCCAGCACCGGCGTCAACGCCCCCGCCCGCACCGGCGGACGCGGCTCCTTGGTCACCACCGCCACGCACAGCGCCCCGAACGTCTCCCCGCTGAACGGCGCCGCGCCCTCCACCGCCGAGTACAGCGTCGCGCCCAGCGCCCACAGGTCGTTGGCGGGCGTGGCGGGCCGTCCCTCCAGCTGCTCCGGCGCCATGTACGCGGGCGTGCCGATGACCGCACCGGTCCGGGTGAGCGCCGTGGTCGCGTCCGCCATGTGCGCGATGCCGAAGTCCGTCAGGATCACCCGGTCGTCCATCAGCAGGACGTTGTCCGGCTTCAGGTCGCGGTGCACGATGCCCGCGCCGTGCGCCTGCTGGAGCGCCTTCACGATCGCCACGCCCAGCTCGGCGACCCGCGCCACCGGCAACGCCCCGTCCCGGGCGACGGCCGCCGCGAGCGACGACCCCGTGACGAACTCCATCACGATCACCGGCGCACCCTCGTGCTCGACCACGTCGTGCACGGTGATGATCCCGGGATGGTTGAGCCGCGCGGCGGACCGCGCCTCGCGCAGCACGCGCTGGACGAGCTGCTCGCGCTCGGCGTCCGTGACGCCCTGCGGCAGCAGCACCTCCTTCACCGCGACGTCCCGGCCCAGCGTGGTGTCCCACCCCCGCCAGACCCGCCCCATGCCGCCTTGGCCGATCAGCTCCGTGAGCTGGTACCGGCCCCCGATCAGTGCCCCGTTCACTGCTGCCACGCGCCAAACCCTAGCGGTCCGGCCACCCGCCGCCGATGGCACATCATCAAATCGTTTCCTCCGCTCCCCTTCCGCCGCCTACCGTTGCCCCGCCCCTGTCGATGATCCCGAAGGACGGAACCACCCCATGCACCAGTACCCCGACCTCCACGGCTGGGCGGACGACGGTTACGGCGCGGTCGCTGACGCCTTCGCCCGCAACTACGCCGACTTCCCCGAACTCGGCTCGGCCGTCACCGTCCACGTCGGCGGCCGCAAGGTGGTGGAACTCTGGGGCGGTGTCGCCGACGAACGCACCGGCCGCCCCTGGCAGGCCGACACCCTCGTCCCGGTCTTCTCCTGCGCCAAGGCCCTGGTCGCCGTCTCCGCCCACCTGCTCGCCCAGCAGGGCCGCCTCGACCTGGACGCCCCGATCGCCCGCTACTGGCCCGAGTTCGCGCGCCACGGCAAGGAGGCGATCACCACCCGCATGGTGCTGACCCACCGCGCCGGCATCCCCGTCCTCGACGCCTCCCCGTCCTTCGCCGAGATCGCCGCCTGGCACCCGGTGATCCGCGCGATCGAGGCCCAGCGGCCCCTGTGGGAACCGGACACCAGCCACGAGTACCACGGCCACGTCTTCGGCTTCGCGATCGGCGAGGTGATCCGCCGCATCACCGGCCTCACCCCGGGCACCCACTTCCGCACCACCCTGGCCGAACCCCTCGGCCTCGACGCCCACCTCGGCCTCCCCACCACCGAACTCCCCCGCCTGGCCCGCCTCGCCGAGGCCGAAGGCCGCCGCCCGATGCCCGGCCCCGAGCACCTGCTCACCCGCATCGTCACCATGAACGGCTCCCTGGTCTTCCCCGGCCTCGACGAACCCCGCGGCTGGAACGACCCCGCCCTGCACACGATCGAACTCCCCGGCGCGGGCGCCGTCGCCACCGCCACCGGCCTCTCCGCCACCCTCGCCGCCGCCGTCACCGGCCTCGACGGCACCCCGCCCCTCCTCACCCCCGCCACCCTCGCCGACGCCACCCGCGAACTCACCTCCGGCCCCGGCCACCTCGGCTTCGACCTGGGCGCCCGCTGGGGCTCCGGCTTCCTCCTCCCCTCCCCCACCTTGCGCCCCATGCTCTCCCCCACCAGCTTCGGCAACGACGGCGCCGGCGGCCAGTTCACCTTCGCCGACCCCACCCACGCCCTCACCTTCGCCTACACCACCAACCGCCTGATCGGCCACGCCGACCCCCGCGCCAACAACCTCGTCGCCGCCCTGCCGACACACTGACCGGCAGTGCCTCGGACAGGCACATACAACGATCCCGTCGCGCCAACGCCCTCGGCCTCCCCGTCTGGAACTCGTCCCCTCCAGTCCGGCTTCTGGACTACTGGCGTTCCCGCGGTCAGCCAAAATCCGCTACGGCCTGCCGGACTGACCGGCAGGCCGTAGCGAAGAATCAAGGGCGAAAAAGGGGCGCAGGCAGAGGAATCGCCAGGACGCTACGGCTTTGCCGAGAGAGCGTAAACCGTCATCGCATCGGAGCCGGAGTAATCAATTACTACCTTGATACTCGGACTCTTCATGTCGTCATCCCTCGCAGGAACCATCTTGCCTTTCACCGACTGCGCATCACCGATGGACCAGCCAGTGAGGTCGAGATCGCTCGAAGTGAATGCGACGAAACCTGAATGCAAGTCATTTTCGCCGATTCCGATACTCGAAAGAAAGAGATCGCAACCCTCCTTCCCGATCTTGAATTTCACCCAGAGCTCTCCGCCACCACTTTCTTGCTGGAACCCGTGGGCGACAGCGGCTGCGCCGGCCGGAACAGCCACTCCATATCGCTCCTGAAGCTCCTTGCTGGGCGCCCCCGAGATCGTCAATTCTCCCCTGACAACTCTGCTCGGCGACGCAGAGCCGATGCCCTCGGACCGGCCCCCCGCCGCACTCCCACTCGCACACGACGCAGCAGTCAGGATCGACAGACCGACCAGAAATACAGTCAGCACTTTCCGATTAACTATCACTGAGGAACCCCGTGCATCATTGATGAACCGAACACATCAAAATCCCTCGCCAATCCGACACCACCACGATGGCCGAAAACCCTGGAAGGTCTCACCTCACGACGTTTCCTGGACGACCACCTGGGCCTCCCCGCCACCGAACTCCCCCGCCTGGCCCGCGTCGTCACCATGAACGGCGCCCTGCTCTTCCCCGGCCTCGACGAACCCCACGGCCGGAACGACCCCGCCCTGCACACGATCGAACTCCCCGGCGCGGGCGCCGTCACCACCGCCACCGGCCTCTCCGCCACCCTCGCCGCCGCCGAACTCGCGGCCTGCACCTCGACGCTGGCCTACGAGGCGCCCCGGTCGGACGACGCCACCGCCCCGCCCTCGGGTCCCGGAGGGCGCGGCGAAGACGGCGCTCGGCCAGATGGTCCGGATCTGGGACCATCTGGACGCGGTAGAGGAGCGGCACCGGATCAACACCGCCGAAGGTGGAGGCCAGCGCGAACCGGACCTCAGCGCCTGGGTCGCCTACCGCTCGGCCCTCGGCCACTCGATGGACCAGGTCCTGCACCGACTCCGACATGCCGGCTGGCTACTTCGCCGCCGGACCAAGCAGTTAGTCATGCTGGCCAGGAGTCTCAGGACCTCTTCATGAGGAATCCGCGCGTTGCGAGAAGCCAAAGGTCCTTTCCATCATTGGTGCCAATGAGCCAAATCGAGCACCCCTTCCCATCTTTCTGTGTTGTCGTCAGATAGATCCCCGGGCCGGAGTCATCGAGAAACGATTTCTCCCATCCCCCCTCCAGGTCGAGGAGTCGCGCCGGTTCGGGTGCCGTGCTGTTGCATACGAAGGCCGGCACCTGGGCGGTTCCGATCTTTCCGTCAGGCAGGAATTCGAAGGTCGCTGTTCCGCCGCTCCATCGGCCGACGGGGTCCGCCATTTCAGAGTAGGCAGGAGGGCGAAGCATTATCCATGAAACCAGGGACCCGACAAACAGGGCCAGGGCCCCGCAGAGAACGATGACCCAGAGAGTCCGTCGATTTTTCATGAAAATCATCCGCTCCAGAAAGTTTCGGGCAAGGCTACCACGTTCGAATGCTGTCGCCAACGGCGGACAGAAAGGCGGTGGTTCGGCCTGGGGTCGTCGCACCACCGCCTTTCCATGGGCTATTCTGGATTATCCATTTTCCCAGTTGTCGAAATCGTCACGCCGGGCGTAGTCCCCCTCGGCCAGATAGTTCCTGGCCATATCGACGATAAAGTTCGTCGCATCCTCCTGCTTCTGGATGTTGTCAGCCGACATGAACGGGCCAATTCTGAACTTCTTTCGCGCTTCCTCGCCGATCGATCGACCCTTGACATTGTTCACAAGGTCGGCGATGTGATCTTCCTGCTGGTCCTTCGAATGGTATGCCTCATGAGCATCGGCCCATTCCCATGCTGAATTGGCTCCATAGTTATACGTGAGAAGCCCCTGCCACACCGCGTGATGAAACGCATTTGTCTCATCAGTGTCGGTGTCCATGGGAACGTCAGGGAACTCCTTCTCTCGAAGCTTGTCCGCCTGATTCTTGATCGCAAAGGCGCCGGCGCACTCCACGGGGCGAGTTCCGCAAAGCTCAAGCTCCGCAGGGGCGACGAAATCACTTTTCCCCTTTGCGAGCTTATGCTTTCCATCTCCATCCCACTTGTAGGGGTAGCTTGTATTTTTCTTGTATACCTTCAACTGTTGAAGCCCATAGTTGCGCCGGGCATTCTTCTTCATGTCCTGCACGTCTTCAGTGGATGGAATTACTCCGACGACCCGCCGCACAGTGGCCTCGGCTTGCCGCTGGATAACAGCCTCCGGAACATTGACTGCCGTAGTTTCGGCGGCGTTCTTCATGGTGATGGTGCCGGCCGAACCGCACTGGTACAGCGTGCCGCACTCTTCCGACTTGAGGCCGTTGGGGTCGCTGCGGTTGATGGGGTCGTTGTTGCTGTAGGCGTAGGCGTTCCACTGGAGGGGGTCGCCGGCGTCGAGGATGGGGTCCGGGCTCAGGAAGCGGCCCGTGGTGGGTTGGTACTGGCGGGCGCCGAGGTTGGTGAAGCCGGTGGTGTCGTCCTTGAGGCCGTTGACGTAGCCCTTGCCGCCGGCCCAGGGAGTGGGCAGGGAGGCGGGGCCGCGGGGGGCGCCGAAGGGGTCGGTGGTGCGGCGCGACTCGGCCAGGGTGTCCCGGTCGATGGACAGCGAGTTGGTGCCGTGGTGGTCGGCGAACTGGTAGGTCAGCCGGGTCGGGCCCTGGCGGACCAGGGTGATGCCGCCGGGGAGGCTGTAGTAGCGGGTACCGGTGCTGACACCGGTGTTGGTGTCGTAGGTGAGTTCGTCGCCCCCACCGAGGTTGACCGTCACCTTGCCGGGGTTGCGGCGCACGAGCTGGTTGCCGTCGGCGTCGTAGACGTAGGTCGTCGTGGCGGAGCCCTGGGTGAGCGAGGCGAGTTTGCCCTCGGCGTCCCAGGTCAGGGTCGAGCCGTTGGCCGCGTCGACCGGGTTCCAGGTCTCGGTTCCCCACTTGGGGTCCCAACCAGGGGCGTAGACCATGAACTTGCCGTCGTCCTGGACGACCGCGAAGTTGCCGCTGCCGTCGCCCGCCCAGGTCTGGGACGACCAGAGCGGAGTGTTCTGGGTGTCGTAGACGACGAAGTTGCCGTCGTCCTGCATGGTGGCCCAGGCACCGGTGTTGCCCTGGGTGTTGCTGGACCAGATCGCCTGGCCGCTCCGGAGCGAGGTCAGAACGAGGTTGCCGTCCGCCTGCATGGCGAGTTGGACGCTGTTCGAGCGTACCGATTCACCCGAGTTGAGGACGAAGCCGGCCCTGAGCTCCCGGTTGCCGCCGGGGTTGCCGATCCGCGTGGTGTTGCCGGCGGCGTCGTACTGGTTGCCGCCCGTGCCCCAACCCGCTGACCCGTAGGTGCTGGTCGTCGTGGAGAGGGTGTGGGGGCCACCGGTGCCGCCGCCCGTTCCCGCGGCGCCGGTCGGCGTGTTGCGGGTGCCCGGAGCCGGAGACGCCTGGTCGACCGTGATGTCCTTGGCGGGGTCGCCGCCCGGGTCGTGGTGGACGACTTTGGTCCGGTTGCCGGTCAGGTCGTAGGTGTAGTCCTGCCAGTAGGCCGCGCTGCCACCGACGGTGGTCCTCGCGGGTGCCCCGGCGCCACTCGTCGGCGTCGGGTTCGCGCACGCGCCCTGCCCCGCGAGCGACGGGGTCGGCTGCTGCAGCCGCCCGGTGTCGCTCCAGGCCGCGGTCAGCCGCCCCAGGTGGTCATAGGTGAAGCACTGGAGGTCAGTGGCGGCCGGCGTGTTGTTCGGGATGGCCCGGATCGCGGTGATCCGGCCGGCCTGGTCATAGGCGTACGTGGTGTTCTGGACCGTGCCCGTGGTCGCGGTCTGCTTGTCGATGTACTGGGTGAGCAATCGCCCGGTGGGCTCGTCGTAGGTGTTGGTGGCGACGATCTGGGTGCCCCACGGGTTCACCGTGGAACGGATGTTGCGTCCGTAGGCGTCCCAGTCCGCCTGCCGGAGGTAGACGTCACCGGCACCCCCCATGTCGTGCAGCAGGCCGTATGCCTCGTAGTTGTACGAGACCCATTCCTCGGCCAGGTTACCTGCGGCGGCCCGGCCGTCCTCGGTCATCGCTCCGGTGATCGGGTCATAGGTGGCGCCGTAGGTGAAGGTCACCTGCCCGTCACGGCCGATCTCGCTTCCGGGGATCGAGACTGTCGTCTTCGTCGGGTGGTACGCCACATCGAGCTCGACGATCGACTTGGTGTAGGTGTTCCCGCCCGCGCCGCCGACGTACCGCGTGGCGGCGGTCGGCTGGCCCTTGGCCACCGTGTCGTACGTGTAGCCGGTGAGCTGGTTCGCCGGGCTGACGCTGCCGTTGTACGTGCCGGTCTTGCGGCCCAGGAGGTCGTAGGTGATCGCGACGGTCTGGTTGCGGGCATCGGTGGTGGTGGCCAGTCGGCCCGCACCGTCGTACGTCCGGGTCGAGACGCCCGTGTCCGGGTCGTCGGCGCGGACCTGGCGGCCCCGCTGGTCGTAGCCGTAGCTCCAGGTGTTCCCTGCCGCGTCGACCCGCGTCGCGGGCTGACCCCCCGGGGTGTAGGTGTAGCCGGTGACGTCCGCGTCCGCCCGGTTGCCGGTCGCGTTCGCCGTCCGGTACTGCCACAGCTCGGCCGTACGGCCGCGGCTGTCCGTGACCGTGCTGGTCGCGGTGGCACCGGCGGGCGGTGTCACGTCCACCCGGTCGGCGCCCGGGTAGGCCGTGGTGGTGGTGTTCTGCGGCACACCCAAGGCGATGAACTGCGAACTCACCGGTCGGCCCATCCCGTCGAAGACGGTGTAGGTCTGTCCCGGTACCTGTGCCGCGGCCACCACGAACCGGACGGTGTTCGGGCCCGATGTGTCGTCGTAGTGCGGTGCGAAGGCCCGGTTCGCACGGCCCTGCGAGTCGTAGAACGTGTCGGCGACCAGTCGGCCGTGGTAGGCGGAGATGGCCGGATCGGTCTGGGTCTGGATCACCCGGCCGAGACCGTCCATGATCTGGGTCGAGGTCACGTAGCTCTCGTCGGCCCGCATCGTGCGGCTGACGACCGCCGAGGGTGTCGCGGTGCCGTTGACGCCGTAGTCGAACGTCTGATTGGCCGTCGTGTTCGTGGGCCGCCCGGGCTTCCAGACCGCCTTCAGCCGGCCGAGCGCGTCGTACGACTGCGTGACCGTCCGGCCGTTGGGGTCGGTCGCGGTGATCGGCAGGGCGCGTGCCGGATCCAGAGTGACGGTCGTCTCCCGTCGGCCGCCGGCATCCGGTGCGCCGGCCGGCGCGGGGGTGCTGGTAACCGTCCGGTCCGGCAGTTCGCCCGCGTTGGCCGAGCTGTAGGCGGTCGTGACGGTCGCACCGGAGGCGTTGGCGGTGTCCGTGGCTGTCAGGTCGGTGACGGTGGCCACCCGACCGTGGGCATCGTAGGTCGTGGCGCCCGTGGTGACCCACTGGGCGTTGCCGCCCTCGTAGCGGTCCAGCACCTGGGCGCCGGTGGCCTCGCCCTTCGCCCCTGCGCTCCCGTACGGCAGACCGTCGTAGAGCACGCGGTTGCCGGCGACGGTGTTGCCCGTCGTGGTGGTCGCACCGCAGGCATTACCGCCCGAGACGGTCAGCACCTCCGAGGCCAGGCCAGTCATCTGCGGATCGTTGCCGCTCGCGTACGACGTGCGCGTGCAGATGTCGGGTGTGCCGTCGGCCGTGGTCAAGGAAGTTCTGACCCGGTTGTTGTGGTCCTTGTCGGTCGTGGTCACCGTCGAGGTCGTCCGCGCGCCGCCGGTCGTCCTGACCGTGGAGACGCTGGTCGAGGTCGTCGCGCCGTACCGGGCCACCAGGTCCGGCAGGCCGGTCCGCTTGTGGGTAGCGGTGTCGACCGGGCCGCTGCTGGTGTTGACGGTCGACGATTCCGGCGTGGAGCTGTCGGCGTTCGCGTAGACATTGCTCTCCAGGACCCGGCCCGAGAGCCAGTCGGAGTCGGTCTTCGCGCCGCTGGTCGGACCGGAGACGGAGGCCGCCAGGCCCTTCTTGTCGGCCTTGAGGTCGCCGTCCATGCCCTGGTAGTAGCTGGTCGAGCTCTTGGACCGGGTACCGTCCTGGCCGGTGCCGGTGACCACGGTCACCTTCGAGTAGCCGCGGAACTGGTCCCACGTCCGGCTCTGGTCGTCCACCAGGGCGCCGTCATTGCGGTGCCAGGCGGCCTTGTCGTACTCGTAGGAAGTCACCTGGGCCAACGCGCCCGCGGTGAGATCGGAGTTGGGGTCCACCGTCACGGTGGCGACAGGGTAGCGGAGGAACCAGTCGTCCACCATCTTGGCCGCGCCCGTGTCGTACCACTTCACGTTGTAGCAGCTCATCGTGTTGCGGTCAGGAGCGGTCGGCATCAGGCCCGTGGTGCGCCTGCACGAGTTCTCCCGGTAGGCGACGACGATCCGCCCGCCCGTCTCGGTCGTGATCACGTTGATGCGCGGGCGGTAGTACTGCGAGCGGGCGGGGACGAGACCGTCCACCCGGTTGGGCAGCAGCTTGTCCGCGAACGTGACCTCGGGCAGCGGCTGATCGCCCTGCCCGCCGAAGGCGTCCTCGCCGATCCGCTTGACCGACTGGAGCCATGGGATCCTCGTGTTCTCCTTCGGATCGGCGTTGTTGGAATTCTTGAAGGTGTGGGTGAGTTCGTAACGGTCCACCGGGCGGTACGACCCGCCGGAGCGGATCAAGGTGGTGATCGTGTTCAGCCACTTGGTCGACCAGTAGCTCGGACTGCGGTTGGAGCAGACCCCCGTCTCGGCACACTCCTTGTCGAGCGGTACATCGGGCCAGTTCCCGGCGTTGGCCGGCGTACGGCTGCCGGGGCCGCAGTCACCGCCGTCGCAGCGCTCGCCGGTCTCGAAGTCGATCCTCGCGGCGGGCTGGTACGAGCCCCCGGCCGCGAGCTGGTCGGCGAGCCGCTGGCCGTAAGCGATCGATGCGATCGTCCCGGCGCGGGTGTACCTGGTGTTGGTGCCCGTCCCGGTCCCGCGCGCGTACCAGTTGGTCTCGGCTGCGTAGGAGTAGGTCGTGAGGTTTCCGTGGACGTCCACGACGTGGTCGAGGTTCCACCGCCATGCCATCTGGCACCACGAGTTCTTGCCCTTGGCGGCGTCGTAGCACGGGTCGGCCGGCTTTCCAGCGCCGGCGGCGGACGGCGAGTAGACCGGAACCGTCCACGCCGATTGGCTTTCCGGGCCTGTGCTGGTCGGTGCCCCGGTGGCCGAGGGGAGGTGGTTGAGACCGAAGTAGTAGACCGTCCCCGCGGTGTCGGTGACCTTCAGGTAGGAACCGTTCCAAGTGCCGTTGGTGGCGCCCGTCAGGAACTCGACCTTGGTGCCGTCGTCGTTCTTCAGTCGCCAAGTGCACTTCGACTGCTCGTCCTTAGCGACGCCCGCCGCGCAGGAGGGGTCGTGGGGCACCAGTTCGCCGGAGTGGCCGCCCAGCGCGAGGGTCAGGTTGGCGCCGCCCCAGCACTGGTCGCCGGAGTTGGCGATCCCGGCCTTGTCGCACGGCTTGTAGGAGCGTTCGACAAAGCCCGCACTGAGATCCCAGCCGTCCCCGATCCACGACGCCTGGGAGTTGGTGGACGACGTCCTGCCGTCGACCGACGCCGAGTCGTAGCCGAGGGCCAGTTGGGGTGCCGCGCCGCCAAGCGTCGGCGGTGACTGGACCGGGTAGTTGTACGTGAAGGAGCCCGAGGAACTACCAGCGGTCCA
Source organism: Streptomyces sp. NRRL F-6131 (assembly GCA_000719695.1). GTDB lineage: Bacteria > Actinomycetota > Actinomycetes > Streptomycetales > Streptomycetaceae > Kitasatospora. The sequence goes on along the minus strand of JOHN01000039.1, from coordinate 14,277 downwards.
TGCCTGGCTCGGCGTGAGGGATGTGGCGCTGTAGGTCCCCAGGCCGCTCGACGGAAGGCTCTCGGTGGCCAGGACCGAAGGCAACGCCGCGCCGGCCTGTGCGGCGAACACACCCGCTGATGCGAGGTCGGCGGACTTCGCTTCCGCGCGGCCTCGCCGGGTCGAAGGACCGTCCACGGCGGGCAGGTCCACGTCGGCGACGAGCCGTCGGGTCGTCTCGTCGTAGTGCGAAGGAACGGGCGTCCTTGCCTGGCAGTCGCCGACCTCCGGTGTGGTCAGCACGCAAGCGGGCAGCGAGACCAGTCGCACGCGTTCCGCGAAGTCACCCCCGAAGCCGATTCCGGACAGGTCCAGACTCACCCGGACTTTGGCCTCGTCAGCCTGCTCGGTCCGCGACAGCGACACGAGCGTGCCCTGGACGCCTGCGCCGGCCGCCGTCCTGGAGTCCGCGAGCGTCACCCTGACCGGAGCCCCGGACGGGACCACCACGCCGCTCTCCGGGGCGCCGCCGACCGACGCAACCGCATCCGGGGCAACAGGGGCGAGCCAGACCGGCAGCTGACCGGCCTGCTTCGAGGCCCCGGCCGCAGATTCCTGCACCTCGACGCCGTCGGCCCCAACGCGGTTCGCCTTGGTACCGGCCGCCGGAGCCACGTCCAGCACCGTGGCAGCCGAACCGCTCGACGGCGTAGGACCGCTCTTCTGCGACGACCATTTCGGCGTACCCGTGGCCGAAGCATTCGCCTTCGGCTTCTCGGCCGCACCGGCCACCGCGGCCGTCCTGGGCAACGGGGTGCCGGGCGGGGACCAGATCCGGTCCTTGTTCTTGTCCGTCCCCGGGACCCCGAGGGCGGGGACCGCGGGCGTTACGAGCACGCCGACGAGAGCCAGCGCTGCCACCGCGGCGGTACGGGGCCTCCTCGAACCTGGTGGAGCCTCCTTCCTTCCCCTCACATGCAAATCATGGGCACGCCAAAGTCGCACTGAACCCCCCTGGTATGACTGCACCTCAAACCGTGCGCGGACAGAAGACTGTGGCGGAGAGTAGGCCCTGCGTCACGGTGATCGCGAGCGAATTGTCGACGAATCCTCACGTGATCGACGTCACGTCGCCACCAAAGAGGTTCGGTTACGGCCAAAGCGGGCGCAACGCCGCCCGAATTCGATTGACTCACTGTCGGTGACTGCGGAAGCGTTCACCGTGACCGCCGCCGACCGCTCACGGGCGGCCCGAAACGTCATCACGTGGGGGACCCAGCCAATGCCACTCGCTCCGCCGGGGGCGCGCCTCGGCGTGCTCCAGAACTCACGGACTTCCTCCCGGTGGCTGACCGCCGCCGTCATGGGCCTCGTCCTCGTCCTTGCCCCGACAGCGCCCGTCGCCTTCGCCGGCAGCGCAGCTGCGCCCGGAGGACCGAGCACCCCGCCGATTCCGCCGAACCTCGCCAGGACCATCGCGGACGCCGACGCCAAGCGGACCAAGGACAAGCCGGTCATCACGGCCGCCGACCGGGCGATCGCCGAGGCCCGAGCTACCGGAAAGCGCGTTCCCGTAACGGAGTTGACCGACGAGTTCAGCGAGACGGCGGCCACCCCCGAGGGCCGACTCGCCCGGACCCAGCATCCCGACCAGCAGCGGGTCAAGCAGGCTTCCGGCACCTGGGCACCGCTGGACGCGAAGCTCGTCGCCGACCCGGCCGGCGGCTTCCGTCCGACAGCTGCCGCCACCGGTGTGCACCTGTCCGGAGGAGGTGCGGGGCCGCTCGGAACGCTGACCGGCCTCGATGGGGAGACGCTCGCCATCGACTCACCGTTCCCGCTCACCAAGCCCGTTCTCGACGAGGACGGCGACGGACTGCTGTACCCCGAGGTCGCCACCGGGGTCGACCTCAAGGTCACCGCGAACAAGTTCGGCGGTCTCAACACCGTCCTGATCGTCAAGACGGCCGAGGCCGCCAGGAACCCGCAGCTCGCCAAGGTCCGCTTCGGTACCACCACCAAGGACCTCACCGTCACGAGCGACCAGGCCGGCAACCTCTCGGCCACGGGCAAGGACGGCACCGTCCGCTGGTACGCCCCAGTGCCCCAGATGTGGGACAGCTCGACCAGCGCGCCCGCGCCCACCGCAACCGTTCCGGACAAGCCCCTCCAGTGGGCGGCGGCCGGTCCGGCCGCCGCCGCACCGGGGGTCGGCGGAGCCACGGAACCCGCCACCTCACCGGGGCCCGTCAGCAGCGCCGACGGACCGGCACCGGGCGCCAAGGTGGCCAGCATGGCGACCACGGTGTCGGGCGGCACCATCGAGCTGACGCCGGACCGATCGATCCTGGAGGACGGACAGGGCCCCTGGTTCATCGACCCCGTGTGGCGCTACGACCGCCGGGAGGGCAATGCCTGGACGTGGACCCAGGAGGCGTTCAACACCCCCCGCTACGGGCAGACCACGGCATCCGGTGACCCGTACGCCCGCCCTGGCGTCGGCTATCAGGGCTTCAAGACCCCCAAGGGCAGAGAGCGCTCGTTCTTCCAGTTCGACACTCGCGGCTACGCGGGCACCGTGGTCAGCAGGGCGACCATGGCGGTGTGGGAGGACGAGTCCTCGGACCACTCGTGCACCACGTCCTACCTGGTGGATCTCTACCAGACCGGCGACATCAACAGGAACACGGTCTGGTCGAACGAGCCCGGCGTCATCGGGGGTCGGCTGGGCGAGGCACTCGTGGCCGGCTCCGGCTACCCGAAATGCCAGGGTAACGTCAGGTTCGACTACGACGTCACCTCGGTCTTCCAGAACTTCGCGCCCTCGCACGACACCGTCACGTTCGGCCTGCGGGCACGCAACGAGGCCGACCTCATGGCCTTCAAGCGACTGGACTACCGTCCGGTGATCGAGGTCGAGTACGACCGCGCTCCCGGGGCCCCGACCGACCCGTACGTGTCGCCGGCACCCGTAACTGCCTCGCCCTGGGCGAGCAATCAGGGCTGCGACGGATCCTCACTGGGCTGGCTCAGCGCCGGGAGCGACTTCAACGGTGCGGTGACCCTCAACGCGACGGTGCACAGCCCCGTGCAGTCGACCCTCTATTCCTGGTCGCACATCTGGGACTACAGCATCCCGAACGCTCCCGACGTGGACAGTGGGCTGTCCGCGGAGGTGGACAACGGCACCAACGCGGCCTTCAACGTACGCGGTGACGTGATCAAGGACGGTCACGTCTACGGCTGGAGCGCACACTCGACCGATAAGCTGATCGACGCCTCCGGTCCGACACCCACCTGTCGGTTCGGCGTCGACCTGACGCCGCCCACCCTCACCGTCAAGGGCGTCTACGACACGCTCTCCGAAGCTGAACTCGCGGACCGCTTTCCCCCGTCCGGCAACGGCCAGGTGAGCCGGAAGCGCTCGGGCGAATGGGGCGTCATTCCGTTCTCCGCCGTCGACACCACCCCCGACGGCGGCACGCCGTCCGGCATCGCCTGCGCTCGCTTCTCCTGGGACCCGCAGTTCAGCAACTCCTCCTGGCAGTGCGGCAGCGACATGCCGCGGGACGGTGTCTCCGTCCTCCCCGGCCGTTGGGGAACCAACATCGGCTTCATCCAGGTGATGGACAACGCCCGCAACGTCTCCCCGGTGGCGTCATACGCGTTCTACGTCCCTTGGAACCCCGACGGTCCTCCTCCGGTGTTCGGTGATGTCACCGGGGACAGCGCGCCGGACATCGTGACCACCGACCAGTCCGGCAACCTCCGCGCCTACACCGTCCCCGGCAACCCGCTGGCGAAGAGCCCGGCCATCGGCCTCGTGGCCAAGCCGGCGGACTCCCCGACCGGCGACGGCTGGCTCACCACCCAGTTCGCACACCGGGGCACGTTCACCGGCGGCAACAACATCGACGACGTGATCGCGCACGCCCCGGGCGACAAGTACCTACGCCTCTACGGCAACCCCGGCAACACCGGGTACTACGGGCGCATCGACTCGAAGACCACGCTCGACAAGCCGAAGTGCGTCGTCACCGCGACCGAGGACTGCTCCTGGCGCACCCTGCCGGGCTACAACGCAACTGACTGGTCGAACACCCTGCGCCTCGCGTCCCTCGGCGACCCGGTCAACACCGACCTGGACTACAAACTGCGGTTCAAGAACAAGAGCGGCCTGCTCACCGTCGAGAGTACGAACAACGGCGCCGATGCCGCACTCTGGTACTACCCCGCCACCGACGGGAACGTCCTGGGCAAGCCGGTCCTGCTGGCGGCCTCCGGATGGCGGGACAAGGAGCTGATCACGCCGGGCGACTGGGCCAAGCAGGGCCATCCGGGACTCTGGACACGCAATCTGGAGAACGGCGCGGACGGCGGGAAGGGGACCCTGCACGGGTACATCTTCGGCGCCGGCACCGTGACGGCCACCGACAAGTCCGGCCGTCCCATCGTCGACGCCGACAACCAGCCCCGGACCGTGCCGACGCTGACCTGGATTTCCGGCCCTCTCCACCTTGGCGAGGTGTCCGTCGACCGATGGCCGGTTCTGGGCTCCGACGGTGATCTCACCGGCAACGGCTCGCCCACTCTGTGGGGCAGGAACACGGACCACCAGATCGACATCTGGTGGGGGGACACCGCTGACCCCGGTGGCAGCAACCCGGGCATGGCCTGGCAGGCGGGCCCCCAGACGATCGCGGACACCTCGGTGAACCCGCTCTGGTGGGGCCTGGGCAGCGCCGGAGGCCCGGACAGCTCCGACGCCGACCCGCTCCACCCCAACGCGTTCACACGCACCGCCGACCACAACGGGGCGGGCGACCAGGCCACCGCGTTCGACGGCTGGTCCAGTTTCTACCGCTCCACCGGCCGGCCAGGAATCGACACCGGCCAGAGCTTCACCGTCGCCGCCTGGGTCAAGATCAACAACACCAACGGGTACCAGACCGCCGTCAGCCAGACCGGCCAGGAGCGCAGCCCGTTCTACCTGCAGTACGCGGCCAACCTGAACCGGTGGGCATTCACCCTGCCGGGCCAGGACTACCGCGGCACCGACACCTACTTCACCGCGGCGGACGACAGGGCGCCGGAACCGGGCGTCTGGACCCACCTGGTCGGCACCTACAACTCCGCGAGCCGAACCGCCACCCTGTACGTGAACGGAAGGACCGCCGGATCAACCTGGGTCGGGGGCACCTGGCGGGCCGACGGAAGCATCAACATCGGCGGCGTGGTCACCGACCGCTACAGCTCCCCCGAGGACCTGCTCAACGGTGCGATCAGTGACGTCCGGGTGTACCCCTACGCGTTCACCGAACAGCAGGCCAACTCCTTGGCCACCACCAACTCCCGGGTTCAAATCCACAGTTCGTACGATCGGGGCAAGTGCCTCGACGACTGGGGTGGCGCCGTCGGCACTCTCGTCACCGTGTACAACTGCTGGAACGGCGACTCCCAGCACCTCTCCCTGACCACGGACAACAAGATCAAGGTCCGCGGCACCGGGGACCGCTGCCTCGGCATCGCCGACGCGCAGCCGCACTGGGGGTCCAAGATCCAGATCCAGTCCTGCAACGGCGCCGAACCGGACCAGAACTGGGTGCGCCGCTTCGACGGGACCCTCTACAGCCCGGCCGCCGACAGCTGCCTGGAACTCCCGGGTTGGAGTACCGAGAACGGGACGGCCGTCGGCATCTGGCAGTGCAACGGCAACGCCAACCAGCGCTGGTTCGCCGAGGCCCAGGTGAACTGATCCCTTCCGTCGGAAACATCGACGGTCTGGATCGTCCTGCCGCTCCCGGGGGTGTCCCCTCTCCGAACCGTCGTTCGGGGAAGGGACGCCCTTCGCCTGGTGACGTCCTCCTGCGACGGCCGACGACGGACCCGACCCGCGGCCGACCTCACCCCAGGGCGTGCGGCAGCGTGGTGCGGACCCAGCGTTCGGGTTCGGAGAGGTGGGGGGCGTGGCCGGCGTGGGGGTAGACGTGGCGTTCGGGTTTGGGGAGGGAGAGGTCGATCAGGTCGAGGATCTCGCCGTACATGGGGGCGCTGTCGTCGCTCTGGGTGAGGAGGACGCGCTCGGTGAAGCGGCTGAGGGTGGGGAGGTCGAGGTCGAGGGCGTCCGGGTCGCGGAGTTCGTCGAGGTAGGTCGGGGCGTTGCGGATGTAGGTGTGGCGGACGGGGGCGGGGAGTTGTTCCCAGGCGCCCGGGCCGAAGGCGATGGTGTCGACGTAGAGCTCGGCCGCGGCCGCTGATTCGGCCTGTTCGAGGAGTTCGCGGACCGCGGAGATGCGTTGGGCGAAGGCGACGCCCAGGGGGCGGAGTTCCGGGTCGGCGAGGAGGGTGCCGGTCGCGGGGGGTTCGTGGGCGGTCACGCCGCGCAGCAGGTCCGGGCGGGCGGCCGCGAGGCGGAGGGCGATCAGCCCCCCGTAGGAGTCGCCGCAGACGTAGGCGGGGGCCAGGCCGAGGCCGACGATCAGGCCGGCGAGGTCGGCGGCGTCCTCGTACACGGAGCCCTGGGTCAGCAGGTCCTCGCTGCGGCTGTGGCCGCGCCGGTCGTACGCGACGACGGTCACCTCCTCGGCGAGCCCCGGCAGGACCCGCGCCCAGCTGTCGGCGTCCGTCCACGACCCGTGCACCAGCACCACCCCCGGCCCGGCACCCCGGGTCTCGTAGTACAGCGCCACCCCGTTCACCCTGATCTCGGCCATCGAGAGCCTCCCGACCTCGGTCGTGCACCCTCCAGCCTGACACAGAAGGGGAAGGAGGGGAGGGGGAGGAGAGGAGGGGGATCAAGATCAGGGGCGGGAGGAGGCCGCGGGACCAGTGGCCGAGCCAGGAGGCGGTCACGGAGGGGAGCGGCTGGTCGACGGTCGACTCGTCGTACGGGAGGACGGCCGCCGGTGGGCTCCCCGGGTCGATGCGCAGCCGGAGGGCGTGGAGGGGCCTGCGGAGGGTGACGTAGAGGCGCAGCTCGGCGGTCTCACCGAGGGTGGTCGAAACGGGGTCGCCGAGCGGTAGATGCTGGGCGCGAACCGTTCCGGGCAGCCGTCCGGGAGTGGTTCCCAGTCGCTGCCCGGGAGGACGACGGTGGTCTCGTACCCCGGTCGGAGGGTGGAGCGGCGGACGTCGGAGATGTCGTGGGAGATTCCTCGGGTGTTCAACTGGGTGGTGGCGGCGGGCCCGGTGCGGCGGGTGGGTGGAGCAACATCCGGACCCACACCCGCTTTCCGGCCCCCTTGCGGGTGACGACGCCGAAGTCGTAGGCGAGTTGGCGGACGAGGTCGATGCCTCGGCCGCATTCGCTGAAGCGACGGGGTGCGCGGGAGTGGAGCGGGAGGTCGTGCCGGGGGTCCCAGACTTCGAGCCGGCAGTCGCCGTCGAACTCCTGGAGGTGGAGGCGGACTTCGCCACTCCCCCGGCAGGCGTGGACGACGGCGTTGGTGACCAGTTCGGAGGTGATGAGGATCAGGTCGTCGACCCGTTCGCCCGACCAGCCCCAGGAGGCGAGTTGGTCGCGGATCGCCCGGCGCGCGGTTCGGACCGAGGCGCTGTGATCGGTGAGTTGGGCCTCCCAGGAGCGGAGGGTGGGTCTACCCAAAGTGGACATGGCGAGGCCGCCTTCGGATGCGTGTCCAGTCGGTCACGTTGAGTGTGAATCCTTGCGATTCGAAAACACAACAGAACGCCGTAGAAAATCGGTGGATCTTGAAAGCGGCTTGAGCACCGACACCGCGTGCGGCAAGACTGGGCATCAACATCCGAAGGGAGGGACCCACTTGACCACCGACCTCTCCACGATCCGGCAGATCAGACTCGGCGACGAACTGCGAGCCCTGCGGCTGGAGCAGAACAAGAAGCTCCTGGAGGTCACGAACGGTCTGGAGGGCTGGAGCGCCGCCCGCCTGAGCAAGATGGAGCGCGCCGAGCAGCCCGTCGGTCCCAAGGACCTCGCGACGCTCCTCGACTACTACGGAGTCACCGGCGCGGACCGGGAGTACTACGAGAACCTGCTCGGCAACGGGCCGACGAAGCAGTGGTGGCGGAACCTCGACTACGCCGAGGCAATCACGCCGGCCTTCGCCGAGTACCTGGCCCTCGAAGCCGAGGCGTCGCACATGTTGAACTACTTCCCTGCGGGTTTCCCCGGCCTGGTGCAGACCGAGGGTTACGCCAAGGAGATGATCGCGGCCGGACTCGACTCTCCCAACGAGGAGCGCGTCGAGGCGGGGGCCGAAGTCCGGATCCTTCGCCAGCGTCGCCTCGCCGAGGCTCCCGAGCTGACCTTGGAGGCCTACTTCGGCGAGGTCGCGCTGCTGATCGCCGGTGACAAGACCATCATGGTCGAGCAGCTCCGCCACGCCATCGAGGTCGCCCGATTCCCGAACGTGACCCTGCGCATGGTGCCGCTGAGTGCCGGACGACCCGGCGTTCTGTCGTCCGGCCTCACCATCCTGCGCTTCCCCGGCGATACCGAAAATGGCTTCGTATTCATCGAGGCCGTCGGCGGTATGCTCCCGCGTAGGACGGGACGCGACGTACGCCGGGCCGAGCGCGCCATTGGCCGTGTCAAGCAGAACTCGTTGTCCCCCGAGGACACCATCGCCGCCCTGGAACGCAAGTTGGAAGAGCTGACGTGAGCGAGAAGCACGACCCCTACGACCACGATCCCGCTGAGGCGTCCTGGGCGAAGTCCCCGTTCTCCGGTGACGGCAACGGCGACTGTGTGATCATCGCTCGCTTCCCCAACGGCGATGTGTGGCTCGGCGACGACAAGAACCCCGACCGGCCCCACCTCGCCTTCAACCACGCCGAATGGGCCGCCTTCGTCCAGGCGATCGAAAGCCGCTCCACCGGCTTCACGGGCTGACGGGACAGCAAGCGACGGAGTGGGAAGTCGGACCCGCCGACTTCCCACTCCGTCGTCTCACACCGGCTCCAGACGCAGCCGTCGCGCCCGCCACGAGGGCGGAGCGGTCGGGCCGTTGAACCAGACCCTGACGTCCTCGCCCTCCCGCACTGGCAGCGCCGGGAAGTCGTTCACCGCGGGCTCGGTGCGGTGGAGGGCGTGAACCCGGGTCAGGTGACGAGCGGCGTACGCGTCGAACGCCGCGGCGTCCGGCGGGTGGCAGACGGTGGCGAGCACCTCCGTGTCCACAGCCGCGAAGCCCGGCCCCCGGAGCAGCAGCACGTCGTCGCTGTCGACCATCGTCGCGTTCGCCGCCTCCCGGTGCTCCCGCCACACCGGCCCGCCGTAGAACGCCTCCAGGGAGCGCCTACGACTCTCCATGTCGGGGAACGCCCGCAGCCAGACGAAGCGGTCCGGGTCGTCCAGGTCCCGGAACCGTCCCCCGACCGCGATCCCGACCGCCTCCTGCCCCGTCACGAACTCCCGCTCGAACAGCTCGATCAGCGTGTCCCGCGCCCCCGGGTGCAGGGTGTACTGCCGCAGCTCGACGATCGACGACCCGCTCACAGCGCACCCGCCGACGGCCCCGTGCGGGTGAAGTCCATGACCCAGTTGAGCTCCCACGTCGCTCCCCCGTCCGCCGAGAACTCCTGTTCCCAGCGCGCCGCGTCCGGGCCGAGGCGGTGCCAGGTGAAGTGCACGCGGATCGGTCGGCCCTCGTACGTCTCGTCGGCGTAGAAGTCGCCGCGGTCCCCGTCGAAGCCGCCGACGACCGGCGGGTCGAGCCGGCCCGTCCGGCTGCTGGACCAGTGGATCGACCACTGCCCGGCCTCCCGGTCGTACAGCCGCAGGGTCACGCCCTGGCGGCCGCCGAGGGTGGGGAAGGTGATCTCGTCGATGTTGCCGGCACCCCCGAAGAGCGGGCGGACCGCCGAGTGTCCCGGGAACTCCTCCCACACGTCGGGGCCGGGGGTCAGCGGGGCGGTGAGGCGGCGGTTGGCCACGTCCCAGGTGCCGTGGAGGAAGTCGAAGTCGTTCATGCGTCGCAGGTTAGGGGCGTTCCACTGACATCCTCTGTCAGTGGAGTCGGTGGAAGTGCCGGATACTCGACGCCATGCGCGCGAGCCGACTCGTCACCCTGCTCCTCCTGCTCCAGAACCGGGGCCGGATGACCGCCCGGCAGCTCGCCGACGAGCTGGAGGTCTCCGTCCGCACCGTCTACCGGGACGTCGAGGCGCTGGCCGCCGCCGGGATCCCGCTGTACGGGGACGCCGGGCACGCGGGCGGCTACCGGCTGCTCGACGGGTACCGGACCCGGCTGACCGGGCTCACCGGGGACGAGGCGCAGGCGGCGTTCCTCGCCGCGCTCCCCGAGGCCGCCGCCCAGCTCGGCCTCGGGGAGGCCCTCGCGACCGCGCAGCTCAAGCTGCACGCCGCCCTCCCCGCGGCCCTGCGCGAGCACGCCGGGCAGATCCAGCAGCGCTTCCTGCTCGACGCGCCCGGCTGGTACGGCGACGCCGACCGCGCGCCGCACCCCCACCTCGCGGCCGTCGCCACCGCCGTCTGGGAGCGGCGGGCGGTGCTGCTGCGGTACCGGCGCTGGCGGGCGCCGGAGGAGATCGAGCGGCGGGTCGAGCCGTACGGGCTGGTGCTGAAGGCCGGCCGCTGGTACCTGGTCGCGGGCGGGGCGTCCGGCCTGCGGACGTACCGGGTGGACCAGGTCCTCGGGCTACGCCTCCTGGACGAGCGCGGCGACGCCCCCGCCGGCTTCGACCTGGCCGCCCACTGGCGCGAGTACCTCGCCGACTTCCGCTCCCGGCTGCACACCGGCGAGGCACTCGTCCGGGTGACGGCGCAGGGCGCGCGGCGTCTCGGCCTCACGCTTTCGGGTGGTGATGAATGGACGGAGGCCCGGGTGCCGATCGAGTCGGACGACCACGCGCACGGGGAGTTCCTCCGCCTGGGCACCGAGATCGAGGTGCTGGCCCCGGCGGAACTCCGCGACCGCATCGCCGCCACCGTCCGCACCCTGGCCGCCCGTTACGACCCGCCTCCGGTCACCTGACGGCCTCGCCGTCCACGTGGGAAGTCGGACCCGCCGACTTCCCACTCCGGTCCGGCGACCGGCCGTGACGCGGGTACCGACGGATCGTTGCGCCGGGCGTGAAGACGACCCGTGCCCTCGCACTCCTCATGACCGCCCTGTTCACCACCGGCCTCGCGAGCACCGCCGGCACCGCCCACAGCGCTGCCACCCCCGCCGTCCCGGGGACCGCCCTCCGGCTCACCGTGGCCCACGGCGCGACGCCCACCACCGGCACGCCGCACCTCGCCACCCTCCAGTGCCCGCCCGGCAGCAGCACCAGCCACCCCGACCCGCTCACGGCCTGCCGACTGCTCGACTCCGTCAACGGCGACCTCGCCCGGCTCGACGTCGATCCGGGCGCCTGCACCCAGGAGTACGACCCGTACACGGTGACCGCCGCCGGCACCTACCGGGGGCGGCCGCTCTCCTTCCAGCAGACCTACGGCAACCACTGCGTCCTGCTCCGCACCGCCGGCGCGTTCTTCGACTTCTGACCGACCGTGCGGTTCCGGCCGCTCCGACCGGGCGGCGAGCCGGCTCCCTGCTGCGTGTCACGTGTGGACGTTGCGGCCGTACTCCTCGCGGCTCAGCCGGAAGGCGTCCGGCCGGTCGCGGCGGAGCTCCTCGTACCGCACCGCGAAGACATCGAGCGACTCGTGGAGCGTGCAGCCGGACGCGTCCATGATCGCCTTGAGGACGTGGACGATTCGGTGGTCCAGGATGTCGCGGTCAACGCTCTCGGGCAGGTGTTCCATGAGAGCACGCGGGGGTGCTGGACAAGGTGTTCCACGGGTACATCGGCGACGTCCGGATCGTGCGGCGGGCCCTGCGGGTGGCGGAGTTCATGACCGGTTCGTAGGCGCGTGAGCACTCCGACGGAGGCACTCCGACAGACGCACTCCGACAGACGCACACCGCCGGACGCACACCGCCGGGCCCTCGCGTCGAGGACCCGGCGGTGTCGCGTTCCCGGCGGTGTCGCGTTCCCGGCCCGCGGGAGCGGCGCTACGCGTCGCCGCTGTTGGTGTTGTTGCCGCTGCTCACCCGGCGCTGCGCCTTCTGGTAGCCGCGCACCAGGCGGCCGGCGCCGATGGTGGCGGAGGCCACGGTACGGGTCCAGGCCGGGCCGCCGCGGTCGGCCCAGACGACGCAGACACACCCACCGACGACAAGTGCCAGGATGCCGATCAGCACCGCACCGATCATGTCGCCCACCTCGTTCTTCGTTCTCGTACGGACCGGTGATCCTGCCAGGTCGGGGCCCTGCTCCGCAGGACGGACCCGCGGATCCGGCCCTTTCGGGCACGCTCCCCCTCGGGGCGCGGGCTCAACCCCCGGCGGCGGCCCGGCTCAGCCCCGCGGACGCCCGGCTCGGCCCTCCGGCCCCTCACTCCGCTCCGGACCGCCGGAAGCCGCCGGGGGCTCCGGGGCGGCGGCCCGGATCAGCTGGCGCAGCGCCCCGTAGTACACCTCGTGGTCGGTCACGGCCGGCAGGATCTCGGCGAGGCGGCCGGTCAGCACGGGGTACGCGTCCGGGTCGAGCGCGGCGAGCGCGCTGCGGGTCGCGGTGCGGGTGGCGGCGGGGTCGCGGTGGTCGACGAAGCTCGCGCTGCCCAGGGTGAGCAGGTACATCCGCCGGTACGCGGTGATCGCCTCCCGGGCGCTCAGGCCGGCCGCGAGGCTGTCGGCGAGCTGGGGTTCGACGAGGCGGGCGAGCAGGTTCGGGCCGAGCCACGGGCGGCTGCCGCGCAGGGCGACCAGCCCGGGGTGGGCGGTGAGCAGCCGGTACAGCGCGGTGAACCGGGCCTCGGTGGCGGTGTCCCAGGCGGTGCCGGGCGGGATCGTCGGCAGCCGTTCGGCGAGGTGGTCGGTGACCAGGTCGAGGAGGCCCGCCAGGTCGGTGCAGCGGCGTTGGAGGGAGGCCACGGAGATGTCCAGGCGGGTGGCGAGGCTGCGGAAGCTCAGGGCGGACGGGCCGTGGCCGTCGACGATGGACAGGGCGGCGACGGCGATGCGGCCGGGCGTGGCGCGGTCGAGGGAGGCGGATTGCCGGGGCATGCGGCACAGCGTACGGTACGCCGTACCGGAAGCGGGGCCCCGGAACTGCGCCGGCGGGCGCAGGCCGGACCTCCCACACGGACCCGCAGCACGGACTCTCGGAGGCGGCACCATGCGACAGCAGCTCGGCTACGACGACATCAAGGCGGCCACGGAGCGGATCGCCGGGCGGGTGCGGCCGGTGGCGCTCGCGCCCGGCGACGGGGCGGGCGGCGCGCGGGCCGAGGGTGCGGAGCTGTGGCTGGCGCTGGAGTACCTCCAGCACACCGGATCCTTCAAGGCGCGCGGCGCGCAGAACTTCCTCCAGGCCCACCGGGAGGCGGGCACCCTGCCGGACGCGGGCGTCACCATCGCGTCCGGGGGCAACGCCGGGCTGGCGTGCGCGTGGGCGGCCAGGCGGCAGGGGGTCCGGGCGACCGTCTTCCTCCCGGCCAACGCGCCGCGGGTGAAGGTCGCCCGGCTGCGCTCCTACGGGGCGGACGTCCGGCTGGTCGGCACGGAGTACGCGGAGGCGCTGGCGGCCTGCGAGGAGCACGCCGCCACCAGCGGCGCGCTGGCGAGCCACGCGTACGACCACCCGCTGATCGCGGCGGGCGCGGGCACCCTGCTGGAGGAGATCCACGCGCGGCTGCCCGGCCTGGACACGGTGCTGGTCGCGGTCGGCGGCGGCGGACTGTTCGCGGGTGTGGCCACCGCCGCCCGGCAGCACGGGATCCGCGCGGTGGCGGTGGAACCGGAGCACTCGCGGGCGCTGCACGCGGCGCTCGCCGCGGGCCGGCCGGTGGACGTCACGGTCGACTCGGTCGCCGGCGACTCGCTCGGCGCCCGCCGGGCCACCGCCCTCGCCGTGGACGCCGCCCGCCGTGCCGGGGAGGGCAGCGGGAGCGGCACCGGCTCCCGGTCGGTGCTCGTGCCGGACGAGGCGATCGCCCGGGCCCGCCAGGAGCTGTGGGAGGACCGCCGGATCCTGGTCGAGCACGGCGCCGCCACCGCCCTCGCCGCCCTGCTCACGGGGACGGGCGAGGACGGCGACGACGGCAGCTACGGCTACCGCCCCGCCGACGGCGAGAAGGTCTGCGTCGTCCTCTGCGGCGCCAACACCGACCCGGCCACCCTCTCCGCGTCCCCGTCCGAGCGGCGCTGAGCTCCCCCGGCGCAGGCGGAGGAACGCGGAGCCGACCCCACCGACCCCGCCTACTCCCCCGCCCCCGCCTACTCCCCGAACCCGCCTACTCCCCCGCCC
>JOHN01000038.1 GCA_000719695.1 Streptomyces sp. NRRL F-6131 | reverse complement strand
CCCGACACCCCCGACACCCCCGCCCCCCGCGACCGAAAGACCGACACCATGAGCAGACAGGACGCCTTCCCCGGCTGGGACTGGGACGACCCCGACGGCCTCGCCGAGCAGCTCGACCGCTTCAGCGCCGACGTCGCCACCTGCCGCACCCTCGAACCGGCCGCCGGCGGCCTCCCCTACGACCACCGGGACTTCACCGCCCTCGGCCTCACCGGCATCGAGTTCGCCGCCTTCCGCACCGCCCACCCGGGCGGCCTCGGCACCGACCTCACCGCCCTGCGCAGCCCCGACGCCGCCACCGAACCCGGCACCCTCTACCGGGTCGACGGCGACCGCTGGTTCACCCAGCTCGACATCTCCCGCCCGCTGCCGTTCGCCGACGCCAGCGTCGACTGGGTCTACGCCGAGCACCTGATCGAGCACGTCACCATGCCCGTGGCGGTCGGCTGGCTGCGCGAGGCCCGGCGGGTGCTGCGCCCCGGCGGCGTGCTGCGGATCACCACCCCCGACCTGGCCCGCTACCTGGTCGGCTACGCGACGAACGACGGCTTCCTCGCCAAGCACCGCCGCCGCCTCACCACCATGGGCTTCGGCCCGCCGATGCCGCAGCGCCCGGCGTTCCTGGTCAACCAGATCTTCCGGCACTACGGTCACCAGTGGATCTACGACCTCGACGAGCTGCGGCACGTCCTCACCCTGGCCGGCTTCACGGACGGGCAGATCCGCCGATGCGCCTACCGCGAGGGCGCCCGCACCGACGTCGCCGACCTGGACACCGCCGTCCGCACCGACGAGACCGTCTACGTCGAGGCCGACCGCTGACCCGGGTCCCACCGCCGACCCGGGTCCGACCCCGGGTCCGCGTCCGACCCCGAGCCCGATCCGACATCCGCTCCGACCGCTGACCCGAGTGCCGCCCCGGGCGCCCACCCGGCCCGCCCGGCCGGCGCCCGTCCCGGCGCCCCGGCGCCGGCCGACCCCGCCGTCCCGAGGAACCCCGATGCCCCTGCACCCCCAGGCCCAGGCACTGCGCGACCGTCGCGCGAGCGCCGGCACGCCCCCGCTCTACCGCCTCACCGTGGCCGAGGCGCGCGCCGCCGACCTCGCCGACATCCGCGCCGCCGCGGGCACCCCCGAGCCGGTCGCCGCCGTCGAGGAGCACCGCCTCCCCGGCCCCGGCGGCGAGCTGACGCTCCGGCTCTACCGGCCCGCACCGCCCGCCGACGGCGGCCGCCCGCCCGTCCTGCTCTACCTGTTCGGCGGCGGCTGGACCCTCGGCTCGCCCGACACCAGCGACGCCGTCTGCCGCGCGCTCACCAACGCCGTCGGCTGCGCCACCGCCTCCGTCGGCTACCGCCTCGCCCCCGAGCACCCGTTCCCCGCCGCCGTCCACGACTGCGCCGCCGCCGCGAACTGGCTGGCCGCCCACGCGGACGAGCTCGGCCTCGACGCCGGACGGCTCGCGGTCGCCGGCGACAGCGCGGGCGGCAACCTCGCCGCCGTGCTCGCCCTGCTCGCCCGGGACGGCGACGGCCCGGCCCTCCGCCACCAGCTGCTCGTCTACCCCAACACCGACGCGCGCGCCGACACCCCGTCGCTGCGCGAGCACGACGACCCGGCGCTGTTCAACCGCCGCTCGGTCGCCTGGTACTGGGGCCACTACCTGGCCGACCCGGCCGACGGCGAGCACCCGCATGCCTCCCCGCTGCGCGCCCCGAGCCTGGCCGGGCTGCCCTCCGCCACCGTCATCACCGCCGAGTACGACCCGCTGCGGGACGAGGGCGAGCAGTACGCCGAGGCACTGCGCGCCGCCGGGGTCCCGGTGGAGCTGCGCCGCTGGGCGGGCATGCCGCACGGCTTCTTCGCCATGACCGGCACCCTGGACGGCGCCGCCGAGGCCCAGGCGTACGCGGCCGAGCGGCTGCGCGAGGCACTCGCATGAGCGCCCCCGCCCACGACTCCGCCCACGACTCCGGCCACGACACGGCCCACGCCACTGACCACGACACGGCGCACGCCACCGCCCTCGCGGCCACGTCCGAGAAGGGGCCCGTCACGCTGCCGCTCGCGGAGCTGCACGGCTCCCTCGCGGACCCGCTGCTGGACGCGATGACCTTCCTCAACGAGGTCACCACCCGCTACCCGCAGGCGGTCTCCTTCGCCCCCGGCCGCCCCTACGAGGGCTTCTTCGAACCCGAGGACGTCCCCGCCTACCTGGACGCCTACCTCGACCACCTGGCGGCCGTCGGCCTGGGCCGCGACGCGATCCGCACCACCCTGTTCCAGTACGGCCCGACCAAGGGCGTCATCAACGACCTCGTCGCCCGCACCCTGGCCAACGACGAGGGGCTCGCCGTGGCCCCCGAGGCCCTCGTGCTGACCGTCGGTGCCCAGGAGGGCATGCTGCTGACGCTGCGCGCGCTCTGCGCCGGCCCCGACGACGTGCTGCTGGTCAGCTCGCCCTGCTACGTCGGCGTCACCGGTGCCGCCCGGCTGCTCGACCTGACCACCGTGCCCGTCCCCGAGGGCCCGGACGGCGGACCCGACCCGGCCGCCGTCCGGGCCGCCGCGCAGGCGGTCCGCGCCGCCGGCCGGCGCCCGCGCGCCCTCTACGTGGTGCCGGACTTCGCCAACCCCTCCGGCACCTCGATGCCGGTCGCCGCCCGCACCCGGCTGCTGGAGACCGCCGCGGCGGAGGACCTGCTGGTCGTCGAGGACAACCCGTACGGCTTCTTCGCCCGGGACACCGCCGCGCGGCCCACCCTCAAGGCGCTCGACCGCCACCGACGCGTCGTCTACCTGGGCTCCTTCGCCAAGACCTGCTTCCCCGGCGCCCGGCTCGGCTACGTGGTCGCCGACCAGGAGGTGACCGGACCCGGCGGCCGGCGCACCCTGCTGGCCGACGAGCTCGCCAAGCTGAAGAGCATGACGACGGTCAACACCCCGGCCCTCAGCCAGGCCGTGATCGGCGGCATGCTGCTGACCCACGACTGCCGGCTGCGGGCCGCCAACGCCCCGGCCACGGCCCACTACGCGGCCGGCATGGGCGCGCTGCTGGCCGAGCTTGAGCGGCACTTCCCGGCCGCCGAGCGGGCCGGCCTGGGCCTGTCCTGGAACGTGCCGGAGGGCGGCTTCTTCGCGGTCCTCACGGTGGGGTTCGCGGCCGACGACGAGGCCATGGAGCGCTGCGCCCGGGACCACGGCGTGCTGTGGACGCCGATGGCGCCGTTCTACCCCGCCGGGGGAGGGGAGCGCCGCCTCCGGCTCTCCATCAGCTCGCTGACGCCCGAGCGGATCGCGGAGGGCGTGGCTCGGCTCGCGGGCTTCCTGCGGGCCGAGTCCGCCCGCCCGGCCGGGTAGCCCCCGGACCCGAACGCACGACGGCGGTGCCCCTTCGCGCAAGGGGCACCGCCGTCGTGCGTCCCGGGCAGTCCGGCGGGGCGTCAGCCGCCCTCGGCCACCCGCGGGTCGGCCGCGACGGCCTTGACCGGCGGCTTCGCGGCCACCGCCTTGACCGGCGGCTTGGCGGCCAAGGCCTTGACGGGAGGCTTGGCCGCGACCGCCTTCGTCGGGGGCTTCGCGGCGACCGCCTTCGTCGGCGGCTTGGCCTCCACGGCCTTGGCCGGCGGCTTGGCGGCCACCGCCTTGACGGGCGGCTTCGCGGCCACCGCCTTGACCGGGGGCTTGGCCGCGATCGCCTTGACCGGCGGCTTCGCGGCGGCCGGGGTCGCGGCGAGCAGGCCGACCACCGGCAGGGCGGCGAGCGCCCCGCCCGCGATGGCCAGACGGGTGCCCCGGCGCCGTGCGGAGGCCGGAGTGTGCTCGGAGTGGGGGCTCATGCGGTTCCTCTCGACGAACGGGGGATCGACCCGTCCGACGATAGGGCCGCCGATCCGGTCGCGACAAGCAACGGGGCGCCGGGCGGGAAGCGTTGACGGCCCGACGACGGACCGGCTCCCCACCCGACGGCCCGCCTTCAGCACACCGACAGCACTCCGACAGCACTCCGACGGCCTTCCGGCCGCCCGGACTCAGCGCACCCGGGTGGAGAACAGCCGGGCCGACCAGTACACCGCCGCCGCCGTCATCAGGGCGACGACCAGCAGTCCCTGCCACACCACGCTGTCTCCGGGATGGCCCGAGAACAGCGCGCGCATCCCCTCCACGGCCCAGTAGAAGGGGTTCCACTTGGCCGCCGTCTGCAGCCACATCGGCGCCAGCGCCAGCGGCAGCAGCACCCCCGAGAGCAGCGCGATCGGCTGGGCGACGGTGTTCACCACCGGCGCCATCGCCTCGTCGGCCGGCAGCACCAGGGCGATCCCGTACGAGATCGCCGAGGTCATCAGCGCGAGCAGGCCCATCAGCAGGAAGGCCAGCAGCAGGTCCAGCGGATCGACCCGCAGGCCGAACGGCAGCGCGATGATCGTGATGATCACCGCCTGGACGAGCAGCGCCACCGTCTCGCGCAGCGCCCGGCCGAGCAGCAGGGCGAGCCGGCTGACCGGGGTCACCCGGGCCCGCTCGATGATGCCCGCCTTCAGCTCGCCGAGCAGGCTGAAGCCGGTGTACAGGCCGCCGAAGATGCACAGCACGGCCAACAGGCCCGGCACGTAGATCTGGTAGGCCTCGGCGTAGGTGGTGGCGCCCATCGGCGCCAGCACCTTCTTCAGCAGCGGTGCGAACAGCAGCAGGTAGAAGATCGGCTGGATCACGCCGACGGCGATCCAGATCGGGGTGCGCCACATCAGCAGCAACTGCCGCTGGAACACCAGCCAGGTGTCGCGGGCGAGCTTCACGAGGGCCCCTCCTCGGGGATCGGAGGTGCCATCAGGACTGCTCGATGGAGCGGCCGGTGCGGGCCAGGAACACGTCGTCCAGGCTGGGGCGTTGCAGTTGCACGGTGCCGGTGGTGACGCCGGCCCCGTCCAGGGCGCGCAGCAGGCGCGGGACGGCGGCCGCGCCGTCGTCCAGGTAGAGCCGCAGGCCGTCCTCGCCGCGCAGCTCCAGGCGGTGCAGCTCCGGCAGGCCGGGCTGCTCGCGCAGTGCCTTGGCGGCCCGTTCGGCCTCCCCGGGGCCGAGGCCGATCAGCACGACGTCGCCGGATATCTCGCGCTTGAGGGTCTCCGGCGTGCCCTCGGCGACGATCCCGCCGTGGTCGACGATGGAGACCCGGTCGCAGAGCGCGTCGGCCTCGTCGAGGTAGTGGGTGGTGACGACGACGGTCATGCCCTCGTCGCGCAGCCGCCGGATCTCGGTCCAGACGTGGCCGCGGCTGGCCGGGTCGAGGCCCACCGTGGGCTCGTCCAGGAACAGCACCTTGGGCGCGTGGATGACGCCGAGCGCGATGTCCACCCGGCGGCGCTGGCCACCGGAGTAGGTGCGGCACGGCCGGTCGGCGAACTCGGTGAGTTCGAAGGCCGCGAGGGCCTGTTCGGCCCGGGTCAGCGCCTCGGCCTTGCCGGTGCCGTGCAGCCGCGCCTGCATCACGAGCTCCTCGCGCGCGGTGACGGCGTCGGTGGTGCCGCCGCCCTGGGCGACGTACCCGATCCGGCGGCGGACCTCGGCGGGGTCGGCGAACAGGTCGGCGCCGGCGATCCGGGCCTCGCCGCCGTCGGGGCGGATCAGCGTGGCGAGCATCCGCAGGGTGGTGGTCTTCCCGGCGCCGTTGGGGCCGAGGAAGCCGAAGATCTCACCCGGGGCGACGTCCAGGTCGATGCCTCGGACGGCGTCCACGGGGGACTGGCCGCGTTTCTTGGAAGGGTAGGACTTTCTGAGTCCCTTGGTCTCGATCAACCAGAACTCCCGTGCGGGGATGGGTTGCCGGGGCGCCGGGGAAGGGCGGCGCGCGGGACACCTGGGAAGCGGTGCTGCGGGCCACCCTAGGGTCTTCGGCACCCCGGAAACAATGGCCTAGACCAATGGATTGGCCTGATGGGCACCCGTCGCGACCAGTGCCTCCACCCGGTCGGCGGCCGCGACCGCCCCGCCGCCGGCGAGCAGCTCCGCCCCGACCCGGGCCGCCGCCGCCCGGTACGCGGGCTCCTCCAGCACGCTCCGCAGCCGCGCCGCCAGGTGATCGGGCGTCACCCGGGCGAACGGCACCCGCAGGCCCGCGCCGGAGGCGGCCAGCTGCGCCGCCACGAACGGCTGGTCGTGCCGGATCGGGGCCGTCACCAGCGGCAGTCCGTGCGCCAGGGCCTCGCCGACGGTGTTCATCCCGCCGTGGCACAGCACCGCGTCCAGCTCGCCGCGGCGCATCAGCTCCAGCACCGGCGCCCGGTCCACCGCCACCGCGTGCGGCGGGAGCACGGGCAGCAGTTCGCCCGGCGCGGCGAACACCGGCTGCACCTCGGGTCCGCACAGCTCAAGGGCCCGGACCGCCCGGCCCAGGAAGTCCGCGCCCAGCTCACCGGCCAGGGTGCCCATGGTGACCAGCACCCGCCGCCGCCCCGGCAGCAGCCGCTCCCAGGGGAAGGCCGGATCGGCCGGCCGCTCGGCGAGGACCGGTCCGACCGCGGCGTGGTGGCCGGTGTCCGCCGCCACGGGACCGGTCAGCGCCGGACCGGTGAAGGCCAGCACCAGGGCGGGGGAGAAGCGCGGGTCGACGTACTCCTCCGCGGGCAGTC
The DNA here is from genome assembly GCA_000719695.1 of Streptomyces sp. NRRL F-6131. Lineage (GTDB taxonomy): Bacteria > Actinomycetota > Actinomycetes > Streptomycetales > Streptomycetaceae > Kitasatospora. The sequence continues at coordinate 116,353 of JOHN01000038.1, read as the reverse complement.
CGGCCCGCCGCCACAGGCCCCGGAGCAGGCCGGTCATCCACTCCTCCACCAGCGGCAGCGCCCGGAACGGCCGCCCCAGCTCCATCGCGCCCGGCGCCAGGCTGCCCCAGGGCAGCCGGTGCCGGTGCGCCACCAGCGCCCCGGCCGGGGTGTGCTGGTCCACCAGCAGCGCGTCCGGCCGGTACTCCCGCACCGCCGCGTCCAGCGCCTTGGCGGTGAACCGCGCGTACGGGACGATGAAGCCCTCCCAGAGCGAGCGGACGGCGGCCAGCCCGTGTCCGCCCTGGGCCCGGAACGCCCGGGTGCCGGTGCCGAAGACGGTCGCGTCCGGCCCGAGCAGCGGCCGCAGCGCGGTCTCGGTGCCGGTCCAGGCCACCTGGTGGCCGCGTGCCACCAGCTCCCGGGCCAGGCCCACGGTCGGGTTGACGTGCCCGGTCAGCGGCGGCACCACCAGCAGGAAGCGGCTCATCGGGCGTCCTCCGCGGGCAGCAGCCGCTCGACGTCGGCGACGGTCAGCTCCTCCAGGGCGGCCAGGTCCAGTCCGGCCCGCAGTGCGGCGAGGTCCACCGACGGGCCGAAGCGCCGGCGCAGTCCGTCGTGCAGCGCGACGAGGTCGACCTCGTCGAGCAGCAGGTCCCCGTCCAGCCGGGAGCGCGCCGTCACGCCGGCGGCCCAGCCGGGCGGCGCCTGCGCCACCTCGGCCAGCAGGGAGAGCAGCGCCGGACGGACCGGCGGTACGGCGACGGAAGGTTCACGATCGTTCATCAGGGACTCCACCGGTTCGACGACGCGGGGGCGGGGACGGCGGCACGAGGACGTGTCGGACCGTCCCTGACGTGCGCGTTCCGTGGGGGAATGGTGCGGTCTCGGTGCCGCAACCGCCCGAGATCACTTGTGCGATTCCGTCGGGCGTGGGAATACTAGCCCGCGTGACCGCACTGGAGGCAGTGGCCGTCCACCTCCCCCACCACACCGTGCCCATCGAGGCAGTGGGCGAGCGGATCGGCCTGACCCCACGTCAACTTCGACTCTTCCGCCGCTTCCACGGCCTGGACCAGTTGCGACTGGACCCGGACGGGAAGCTGCCCGACCTGCTCGGCGCCGCCGTCGACGCCCTCGGGGAGCTGCGCGGACGCGAACGGGACATCCGTTTCGTGATCCACGCGCGCAGCATGCCGGTGGCCGTGCCGTACCCGCTCAACCCCCTGCACGACCTGCTCCACCGCCACGGCCTCGGCCACGCCCAGGCCTTCACCGTGACCCACCACGCCTGCGCGGTCGGCCTGCTGGCCGTCGACCTGGCCGGTCGCCTGCTCGCCGGAGACCCCGACCCGCGGGCGCTGGCCCTGGTGCTCGCCGGGGAGAAGACCTTCACCAAGGACGCCCAGGTGGTGCCCGAGACCGGCATCTTCGCCGAGGGCGCGGCCGCCTGCCTGGTCAGCGCCGGAGGCGAACGCGACCGGGTGCTGTCCTACGCGGTGCGCCAGCGCCCCGAGTTCGACGGCCGGCTCGCCGAGGACCCGGAGCTGCTCGCCCGCTACCAGCGCGAGTACCCGGCGGTGATGGTCGAGGCGATCGAGGCCGCCCTCGACGAGGCCGGTCTGGACCTCTCCGACCTGGCGCTGCTGCTCCCGCACAACGTCAACCAGGCCTCCTGGCGCACCATCACGCGCCGGATCGGCTTCCCGATCGGGAAGGTGGTGCTGGACAACGTGACGTCGGTGGGGCACAGTTTCGCTGCGGACAGCCTCATCAACCTGCACACCGCCACCACGCGGGGGCTGCTGGCCCGCGGCGACCGCTACCTCATCGCCGCCGCCGGCATCGGAGCGACCTTCTCCGCCATGGTCGTCGAGCACTGAGGCCGTCGAGCACCGAAGCTGTCGAGCACCGAGGTTGTCGAGTACTGACCGCCGCACGGCCGACGCGCCGTCGGCCCCTCCCCTTCCTCCGGGCGCCGGTTCCCCGGCCGCCCTGCCCCACTCCACCACGCACGACGGGACGGTCCCACCCATGTCCGATCAAGTGGTCCAGACCACCGACACCGAGCTGCGCGACCGGATCCTGCACAGCATCGGCGAACTGCTGCCGCGCGTCCTCAAGCGGGACCTGCCCGAAATCCCCGAGAACGCCTGCCTCTTCGACGACCTCGGCCTGACCTCGGCGGGCACCATCGAGCTGATCCTGGAGGTCGAGGAGGCGCTCGACCTCCAGATCGACGTCGAGCAGATCACCGAGGACGACCTGCGCTCGGTCACCAGGCTGGCCGACTACGTCGCCGCGCACGTCATCCCCGAGGACTGACCGGTGCCCGCCGCGCCGGGGCTGACCCGGGTGCTGACGCGGTACGCGGACGGCCGCTCCGAACTCTCCCTCGACCCCGACCTGCGGGTCTTCGTCGCCGACCTGGTCCGCCCCTACGGGCTGCCGCTGCGCGAGGACCTGCTGGCCGAGGGCGCCGGACACGCCTACGAGGAGCTGGCCGCCGGCCTGCTCGGCGAGGCGCTCGGCCCGGAGGAGCCGGCGGACGTGCTCGTGCTGGCCTTCGACACGCCCGACGTCCGGCCGGGCGCGCCCACCTCGCTCGCGCTCAGCCGCTCCTGCTCGGGCACGCCCACCGCGCTCGCGCTCTGCGACCAGGGCACCGCCGGGGCGTTCGCCGCGCTGCGCGCCGCCACCGCCTACCAGCGGACCGGGACCGCCCGGCGCGCGGTGGTCGTCCTCGCCGAGCAGACCGCCCTGCACCACGTGCCGGCCGATCCGGTCGCCCTGCCCGAACGTCACTGCGCCGTCGTCCTGGTCTGCGAGACTTCACCGGACGAGGAGTTGACGGTCCGTCAGGAGAACGGGATCGATGCTGCGGCCGCCGCGGAGGAGGTGCGCCGGCAGGCGAAGGCGCTGGGGGAGGGGGTCGCCGTCCTGCTCGCGGCCGGACTGGAGGTGCCGGGGCTCGACGCGGTCCGCACCCCCGCCGGCCAACCGTTCACCGGGCTCTGGTCCGCGCTCGCCGAGCGGCTGCCCGCCTGGCGGTCCGAGCGGCGGCCCGTGCTGCTCGCCGACCTCGACCCGCGACTCGGTGTGCTCTCCACCCTGACCCTGCGCGCCGGCCCGCCGTCGTGACCGGTCCCGGCGGGGCCCCGGTCGACACCGACCGCGTCCCCGACCGGGCCGACCCCGGCACCGACATCGGCACCGGCACCTGTCGCCACACCGACCCGGCCGCCCCCGACCGCGCCCCGGACCGCGCCCCCGACCGGATCGACGTCTGGCTGATCCCCACCGACCAGCCCGAACCGGTGGTCCGCGCCCTGCGGGAGCTGCTCGACCCGGTCGAACGCGCCCGCGCCGACGGGCCGGACCGGCGCTTCGGGCGGCGGTTCACCGTGGCCCACGGCGCCGTCCGCCTGCTCGCCGGCGCCCGGCTCGGCCGCGATCCCGCACGGCTCGTCTGGCGCTACGGCCCGCACGGCAAACCCGGGATCGACGGCCTCGCCGTCAACCACTCCGCCTCCGGAGCCCTCGCCGCCGTCGCCCTCGCCGAGGAGGGGCGCGCCGTCGGCGTGGACGTCGAGGAGGTCCGGGACGCGCGGATCGCGGTGCGGATGGCCCGGCGGTACTTCCCGGCCGACGAGGCGGCGCTGGTCGCCGCCGACCCGGCCCCCGCCGAGCGGTTCACCGAGCTGTGGTGCCGCCGCGAGGCGTGCGTCAAGGCGTACGGCGGCCGGCTCGTCCAGGGCTTCGGGCTGCCGCTGGCCGGTCCGGCGCCGGTGCTGCTCGCCGACCCCGGCGCGCTCGGAGCCGGACCGTGCCGGGTCGACGACGTGCCCGTCCCCGGCCCGTTCCGTGCCGCGCTGGCCGCCGTCGGCGGCCGCCCGTTCGAGGTCCGTGCGCACGCCTGGGCTCCACCCAATGTTCATGGCATGTCAAGTGGTTGACGAAGCGTCACGCATTTTCGGGCACCCGGTGGCAGCCCGGTGACATCCCAGATTTCTGGTCTGGACCACATGATCGGCCCGCTGGTAGCGTCCCGACCGCAGCTCGCCCAGACCCCGAACCGAAGGGCGTGATCGACGTGATGACGCACGACGTGACAGAGACCAGCGGACGGATCACGGCCCGGTTCCGCGGCGTGGGCGGCGGCTCCGGCCCGCTCACCCTCGGCCAGGACAACATGCTCCGCTGCATCCGGCGCGACCGGCCCGAACAGATCAACCGGGAGTCGGTCTGGCCCGTCCCCGACGGCACCACCGTGCCCGCCGCCGTCGACGCCCTGCGCGCCCTGCTCGAACGGCACGAGTCGCTGCGCACCGTCTTCCCGCCCGGCCCCGGCGAGGACGCCTTCCCGGAACGCCAGGAGGTGCGCAGCGAGGGCGAGTTCAGCGTCGCCGTGGTCCCCGTCGGCCGCCGCACGGACGACGAGGTCGACGCCCTGGCCGCCGAACTGGGCCGGGCCGACGTCGCGGTCCCCTTCGACCTCGCCGCCGCGCCGCGCCTGCGCTTCACCCTCCTCACCGACGGCGAACTGGTCCGACGGCTGGTCGTGGTGGGCTGCCACGCCGGTGTCGACGGCGTCGCCGTCACCCTGCTCATCCGGGACTGGCTCGCGCTGGCCGCCGGGACGGAACTGCCGCCGGCCACCTCCCGCACCCCGCTCCAACTGGCCGCCCTGGAGCAGAGCGTCCAGGGGCGCCGCAAGACCGCGGCCGCGCTGAAGCACTGGGAGGCCGTCCTCACCACCGGCCCGTCGAGCTCCTTCGCGGTCGACGGCATGACCGGCCCGGCGGAGGGGCTCGCCACCCTGCTGCTGCGCTCGCGGACCGGCGCCGCCGACCTCGAAGCGGTCTGCCGCCGCACCGCCGCCGGCCCGTCCGTCGTCCTGCTCGCCGTCTTCTCCGCCCTCGCCGCCCACCGCGCGGCCCGCACCGACCTGGTGATCTCGGCCCTCTCGGCGAACCGCCAGCGTTCCGCCCTCGCCGACCACATCGGCACCCTGGCCCAGGACGCCCTGATCGCCCTGGAGGTCCACGCCACCGGGGCCCCGGAGGAGTCCGGTGCCCCCGACGACCTGGACCGCCTGATCGGCCGCACCAAGGCCGCCTCCTTCACCGGCTACTGGCACAGCACGCTCAACGCCGACAAGGTCTGGCAACTGGTCGAGGACGTCGCCGAGCGGCGCGGCGCCCGCTTCACCCGCCAGGTCGTCGTCAACGACCTCAGCCTCGCCATCCCCGAGTCGCTGTCCGACGCCCGCCCGGCCCCGACCGCCGACCCCGAGGTGCAGTGGCTGCCCGACCAGGCCCTGCCGGTCCGCCTGCTGCTCAACATCCTGCGCACCGCGGGCAGCCTGGAGTTCGCCCTGCTCGCCTGCCCCCAGGTGCTCGACCGCGCCGACACCGAGCGCTTCGCCCGCGCCGTGCCCGCCGTCCTGGCGGCCGCCGCCGACCGGCCGCTCCCGCTCACCGAGCTGGCCGCCCTGAGCGGCCTGCACCCCGCCACCCGCACGGGCGACTGGCAGCGCGTCGGCGCCGACTGGATCGATCTCGCGGCCGTCCGCACCCTGCTCGCCGACACCCTCGGCGCCCGGGCGACGGCGGTCGAGCTCGGCTTCGCGGACGGTCGCCTCACCGCCCGGATCGCCACCGCCGACCCCGACCTCACCCCCGCCGAGGCGCACCGCGCGGTCGTCGCCGGCCTCCCCGGCCGCGAGACCGCGATGGCCCCGCAGCACTACGCCGTCCACCACCACACCGGGCCCCTCCCGCTGCTCACCTGGCCCGGCACCCTTCCCGTCCGGTCCGAGGGCACCGGCCGGGCCTGACCCGGGCGCCGGGCCGACACCGCTCCCCGGCGTCCTCCGGTCCGCCGCTGCGCGGTCCGCCGGCCCGGCGGAGACTGGGGGTGGATCCCACCCCCGGGGTGGGAGGGACGCCGGGAGGGCCATGCTGCTCGGACTCACCACCGCCCTGGTCGCCACCGTCTGCTTCGGCTTCGGCTCGGTCTTCCAGGCGAGCGGCGCACGGGAGGCCCCGCACGCGGACCAGGTGCGGGTCGGTCTGCTCGCCGCCCTGGTCCGCTCCTGGCGGTTCCTGTTCGGCACCGGCCTGGACATCGCGGGCTTCGCGCTGAGCATCGTCGCCCTGCGCACCCTGCCGCTGTTCCTGGTGCAGGCCGTCACCAACGCCAGTCTGGCGGTCACCGCGCTCGCCGCCGCCCGCCTGCTCGGCGCCCGGCTGCACCGCGCCGACCTCGTCGGCATCGCCGCCGTGGTGGTCGGCCTGACCCTGCTCGCCCTCGGCTCCGGCCGGGCCGGCCGCGACCACGCGCCGGCCGCGTTCCACTGGGCACTGCTCGCCACCACGGTGCTGATGCTGCTGCTCACGCTCGTCCTGGCCCGCCGCACCGGCAACGCGGCGGCGGTCGGCCTCGGGCTGCTCGCGGGGGTCGGCTTCGGGGTGACCAGCCTCGCCGTCCGGGTGCTGGACCTCGACGGCCCGCTCGACGCGTTCACCGACCCGGCCGCGTACGGGCTGGCCCTGGGCGGCCTCGGCGGCTACCTCGCCTACGCGCTCGCCCTGCAGCGCGGCACGGTGACAGCCACGACCGCCGCGGGCACGGTCTCCGAGACCTTCGGCCCGGCGCTGGTCGGGGTGGCCGCGCTCGGCGACACCGCCCGGCCCGGCTACGCCTGGTGCGCGCTGACCGGCTTCGCGGTGGCGGTCGGCGGCACCTTCGTGCTGTCCCGGTTCGGCGAGGTGGAGGCCGAACTGGGCCGTCCGCCGGAACCGGCCGCCCCGGCCCGGCCGGGGCCCACCCGGGTCGCTCGAACGGCTCCGCCGTGCGAAGGTGACTTGCCGGACAAAACGGACGGCAAAACGCGCACAGAGCGGCAGGTGCCATGACCACGGACGACGACCGTCCACCCTCCCGACCGGCCCGGCGGCACCCCGCCGACGACCCGCCGATCGCCCTGGTGACCGGCGCCTCCTCCGGGATCGGAGCGGCCACCGCCGCCCGGCTCGCCTCCGCCGGCTGGCGGCTGCTGCTCTCCGGCACCGACCAGGCCCGGCTCGACGCCGTCGCCGCCCGCACCGGCGGCCGACCCCTGCCCGCCGACCTCGCCAAGCCCGACGGCGCCCAACGGCTCGCCGAGGCCGCCCTCGCCGCGGCCGGGCGGGTCGACGCGCTGATCGCCAGCGCCGGCCTCGGCTGGCGCGGCCCGTTCGCGCAGACCCCCGCCGACACCCTGGACCGGATGCTGGAGGTCAACCTCGCCGCCCCGCTGCGGCTGACCCGGCTGCTGCTGCCCGCCATGCTGGAGCGCGACCGGGGCCGGATCGTCCTGCTCGGCTCGATGGCCGGCCAGGTCGGCGTCCGCGACGAGGCCGCCTACGCCGCCACCAAGGCCGGGCTGACCATGTTCGCCGAGAGCCTCTGGTACGAGCTGCGCGGCACCGGCGTCGGCGTCCGGCTCGTCCTGCCGGGGGCGGTCGCGACGCCGTTCTTCGCCACCCGCGGTACCGACTACCAGCGCGAACGCCCCCGCCCCGTCTCCGCCGAGGCGGTGGCGGACCTCGTCCACGCGGCGATCACCACCGACCGCGACCGGGCCTTCCTCCCGCACTGGCTGAGCCTCCCGGCCCGGATCCACGGCACGGCCCCGGGCCTGTTCCGGCGGCTGGCGGCCCGTTTCGGGTGAGGGCCGGCGCCGTCCTCGCCGCCGCCGCGGGCGTCGAACTGCTCCACCTCGCCCCGGCGGCCGTCCGGTTGCCACCGGTCAAGCGCCTCGCGGCCCGCCGCACCGCCGGCTACGGCGACCCGCGCCACGTCGCCCTCACCTTCGACGACGGCCCCGACCCGCGCGGCACCCCGCCGATCCTCGACGCCCTCGACGCGCTCGGTGTCCGCGCCACCTTCTTCCTGCTCGGCGCCATGCTCGAGCGCTCCCCGGACCTCGGACGCGACCTGGTCGCCCGCGGCCACGAGGTCGCCGTCCACGGCTGGCACCACCGCCGCCCGTACTACCCCGCGCCCGCCCGCGACCTGCGCGAACTGCGCCGCGCCGGCGAGGCGGTGACCGCCCTCACCGGCGCCCGCCCCGTCCGGTACCGCCCGCCCTACGGCGTCCTCGCCGCCGGCCAGGCCCTGGCCGCCCACCGCCTGGGCCTGCGCACCGTCCTCTGGACGGCCTGGGGCCGCGACTGGGAACCCGGCGCCACCGGACCCTCCGTCCTCGCCACCGCCCGCCCCCACCTCACCGGCGGCGCGACCCTGCTGCTCCACGACTCCGACTGCACCTCGGCCCCCGACTCCTGGCGCGCCACCCTCGCCGCCCTCCCGCTGATCGCCGCCCACTGCCGCGAGCGGGGCCTCGCCCTCGGTCCGCTCCGCGACCACGGCGTCCCGGCCGGTCGCCGCCGGACCGGAGCCCTGACCTGAGCCGCGGCCCGGGACGGCACCACGGGTGTCGGGCCCCTCAGAGCGGGCCCGGTGCCGGCACCGGGTCGGCCTCGGGCGGTCCGGCCCGCTCCGGGCCGGGGCCCGCCAGCCCGACCCGGTCCAGGGCCGCCGCGAACCCCGTGCGCCAGGCGTCCGGAGAGGCACCCGGGGACGGCGGCGGTTCGGGGCGTTCGACGGCCGCGAGGGCGGACCGGACCACCTCCTCGGGGCGGGCCGAGACCACATCGGCATGGCCGAGCTCGAGTTCGTGCTGGAGGTTGTCCCGGCCGTGGCCCTGGACGACGTCCAGCAGCAGCAGACGCCGGCCCAGCGCGCGGGCCTCGCTGCAGGTGTCTCCGGAGCTGGTCACCACCAGGTCGGCGGCGGCCATCAGGGCCGGTACCCGGTCGGTCCAGCCGAACGGGTGCAGCCGCGGTCGGCGGGCGGCGGCGCGGCGCAGCCGGCGCTCCAGCTCGGCGTTGCTGCCCGCCACGGCGAGGACGTGCGGGCCGGCGTCGGCCAGCGCGGCGGCCGTGCGGGCCAGCGGGCCGAGGCCCCAGGCGCCGGACATCAGCAGGACGCACCGCTCGTCCGGCGGCACGCCGAGCCGTGCCCGGGCCTCGGCGCGCGGGGGCGGCCGGTAGAACGGCGCGCGCAGCGGTGCGGGCAGGACGGCCACCGGAGCGTCCGGCCGGTAGCGCCGCACCGCGCAGGCGGCGACCTCGGAGGTGACCAGGAAGAGGTCGGTGCCGTCCTGGACCCAGAGCCGGTGCGGGGTGACGTCGGTGCAGAGCACCAGGTGCCGGAAGGCCGGCGGGTCGCCGCGCAGCCGGTTGACGGCCGAGGTGGCGGTCGCGAACACCGACACCACCAGCTCCGGGCGCTGCTCCGCGAGCAGCGCCCGGACGGCGGGCACCAGGCGGGACCGCGCCGCGGCGTCGGCCAGCAGCGCGATCCGGGCGCCGGGGCGCAGCGCGGAGAAGTGGAAGGCGTCGTAGACCCCGGGCAGGTCGAGCAGCCGCCGGAAGACGGCCTCCCCGGCGGAGCCCGCGCGCTGCCCGAGCAGGGCCATCGCGTCGACCGTGCAGGTCGTCCAGCCGCGGGCCTCCAGCGAGTCCGCGCAGGCCCGGGCCATCACGTCGTGGCCCTGGCCGAGCGAGCCGGAGACCAGCAGCGCGTGCGGCACGCCGGGCCCCGGCTCAGGCGCCCGGGCGCGGACCGGGCGTCGGCGCGGCCTCGGCCCGGTACCAGTCCGCGTAGCGCTGCACGCCGTCGGTGAAGTTGGTCCGCGGCGACCAGCCGAGCAGCCGCTTGGCCTGGGCGGCGGAGATCCGGCGCCCGGCGTAGTCGGCGGTGCGCGCCTCGATGTGCTCGATGCTGACCGGCCCGAGCAGCCGGTCGACGGTGTCGGCGATGTCGCGCACCGAGACGGCCGTGGAGCCCTCCAGGGCGAAGGTCTGGTCCTCGGCGGCGGGGGAGAGGGCGCGGACGTGGGCGTCGGCGAGGTCCTCGACGTAGACGAAGTTGCGGCTCTGCCGCCCGTCGCCCGCGATGGTGATCGGCCGTCCGTCGAGCGCGGCCTGCACGAACCGGGCGACCACCAGCTCGTCGCGCATCCGAGGCCCGTACGGGATGCCGTACCGCAGGATGGTGAAGTGCCGCCCGTACAACTGGCGGTAGCTGTGCACGAGCATCTCGGCGGCCAGCTTGGTGGCGACGTAGAGGTGACCGCTGTGGTCGAGCTCGATCGGCACGTGCTCGTCGAGCTCCTGCTCCCCGTCGCCCAGACCGGCCTCGGTGAGGGCGGCCCCGTACACCCAGACGGTGCTGGCCAGGACGGTCCGGCTGAGGTCGTTTCGCCGGGCGGCCTCCAGGACGGCCTCGGTGCCGTCGATGTTGGTCCGCACGGCGAGGACCGGGTCGGCGGCGACCCGTTCGACGTCGGCCTGGGCGGCCAGGTGGAACACCACCTCGCAGCCGTCCAGGGCGGAGGTCAGGGCCGGCAGGTCGAGGATGTCGATCCGGGCGTGGTCCGCGTCGGGGTTGAGGTACTTGTCGGTGGAGTCCACCGCGAGCACCTCGTGCCCGGCGGCCAGCAGCCGGTCGACGACGTGTGAGCCGATGAATCCGCATCCCCCGGTGACCGCTATCCGCACGGTTCTCTCCCTTTCTCTGGACTGCCCTGTTCTCCGGACCGCTCCGGACCGTTCTCCGGACCGACCCGGCCCGACCGTCGCGCCGGGTCAGCCGGCGAGGCGGCGGTGGACGGCCGAGACCGCCTCGATCACCAGGTCGGTCTCGTCCTCGGTCATGTCGGAGTGCACCGGCAGGCAGATCTGCCGGGCGCAGACGTCCTCGGCGACCGGGAGCGCCGCCCGCCGGTAGGGGGCGAGCACCGGTTGCAGGTGCAGCGGCAGGTCGTAGACCTCGCCGGAGAGCCGCACGTCGTACTCCTCGGCGACGGCCCGTTTGAAGGCGGCCCGGTCGACGCCGGGCGGCAGCAGGGCGACGTACTTGTAGTAGTTGCCGCGGCAGCCGGCCGGTTCGGTGACGGGCCGCAGGCCGTCGAGCGCGCCGAGCGCGGCGTCGTAGCGCTGGGCGACCCGGCGCCTGGTCTCCACGAACTCCTTGAGCCGGCGCAGGTGGACGGTGCCGATGGCGGCGTTCGCCTCGCTCATCCGCCAGGACGCCCCGAGCCGCACGTGGTGGTTGGTGGTGAACGAGCCCTTGCCCTGGTCGCGGTGGATCCGGGCCTCGTCGCGCAGCTCGGCGGACTCGGTGAGGATCATGCCGCCCTCGCCGCTGGTGGTGACCTTGGTCGGGTAGAAGGAGAAGGCGCCGGCCAGGCCGAAGGTGCCGGCGGCGCGCCCCAGGTAGCTGCTGCCGTGCGCGTGCGCGGCGTCCTCGACCAGCGGGATGCCCCGGGCGTCGCACATCGCGCGCAGGGCGTCGACCTCGGGGGTGATCAGCCCGCCGATGTGGACCAGCACGACGGCGGCGGTGTCGGGGCTGAGCGCGGCCTCCAGGGTGTCCGGGGAGAGCGCGAGGGTCGCCGGGTCGACGTCGGCGATCACCGGCCGGGCGCCGGCGTGCAGCACCGCGCCGGCCGTCGCGTAGAAGGTGACGGCCGGGACGACCACCTCGCGGTCGCGGACGTCCAGGCCGCGCAGGACGATCTCCAGCGCGGCGGTGCCGCTGGCGACGGCGACCGCGTGCGCGGCGCCGTGCTCGGCGGCGAAGGACTGCTCGAACCGTTCGGTCCAGGGGCCGAGGGTGAGCGCCCCGGTGGCGAGCATCTCGCTCACCGCCTCCGCGACGGCCGCGCGGTCGTTCTCGTCGAACACGATGCGAGCGGCGGGAACGCCCATGGGCCACCTCCGGCTGCGGGACGAGCTGTGGACGGGGGGCGTCCCGGGGCCTGCGGGCCCCGGGGCACCGAGGACGGACGTCCGACGGACGTACGACGGCCATCGTCGACGGACGTCCGACGGACACACCTGGACGGACCGGTGCGAAACGGTCGGGCCAGGCACATCACGCTACTTCGCCCACCGGCCCGCGGCCCGTCCGCGCCTCCGCCCGGGTGACCCGGAGCCCGGTCCGCCCCTCCGCCCCGGGGTGGAGACCGGCACCGCGCCGACCCGGCCGGGCACTACGCCGTCCGGGTCGCCCTGCTGCGTCCGCAGTAGCCGGGAATGCCTGCACAGGGCCGACGCCGACGAGACCCCCGGCGACGCAGGATGGCCATGCTCCGGGAGCCCCGGCCCGTCGCCGGGCGGCTCCCGGCCGTCGAACCCCGCCCACCATCCGAAGGAGTCCGCTCTCCCGTGGCCACTTTCCTCTACCGCCTGGGCCGATGGTCCTTCCTCAGGCGCCGGCTGGTGACCCTGCTCTGGGTCGCCCTGCTGGCCGCCGTGGGACTGCTGGCCGCCAAGGCGCCGGCCGCCCCCGACGACGGCTTCGCGATGCCCGGCACGGAGGCGCAGAAGGCCTTCGACCTCATGGACGAGCGCTTCCCCGGCGCCACGTCCGACGGTGCCTCGGCCCGGCTGGTCTTCGTCGCCCCCTCCGGGCAGAAGATCACCGCCGCCGCCCACCAGCAGACGGTCGAGAAGACGGTCGCCGAGCTCGCCCACGCCGAGCAGGTCGTCGGCGCGACCGGTCCGTTCCAGGCGGGCGCGGTCTCCCAGGACGGCACCACCGCCTACGCGACGATCACCTACGACGCCAAGCCCGGCAAGGTCGGCACCGGCGCCACCGACGCCCTGAAGGAGGCCGCCCAGCACGCCCGCGACGCGGGCCTGACCGTGGACATCGGCGGCACGGCGCTGCTGGAGGCCGGTGAGGCGGGCGGCTCCGCCGAGGCGATCGGCATGGCGATCTCGGCCGTGGTGCTGGTCATCACCTTCGGCTCGCTGCTCGCCGCCGGGCTCCCGCTGCTCACCGCGGTGATCGGCGTCGGCCTCGGGATCGGCCTGATCACCGCGCTCGGCAGCACCCTCGGCCTGTCCACCACCACCAGCACCCTGGCGATGATGCTCGGCCTCGCCGTCGGCATCGACTACGCGGTGTTCATCGTCTCCCGCTACCGTGCCGAGCTGCTCGACGGGTACGAGCCGCAGGAGGCCGCCGGACGGGCCGTCGGCACCGCCGGCTCGGCCGTGGTGTTCGCCGGGCTCACCGTGATCATCGCGCTGGCCGGTCTCTCCGTGGTGGGCATCCCGATCCTCGCCAAGATGGGCATGGCCGCGGCCGGCACCGTGGTGGTCGCCGTCCTCGTCGCGCTCACCCTCGTCCCCGCGCTGCTCGGCTTCATCGGCGGCCGCGTCCTGCCCCGCAAGCTCCGCGGCGGCCGGCGGGCCGGCACGGCGGCCGGTGGCGCACGCCCCAACGGCGGCGCCCGCTGGGCCCGCTTCGTGCTGCGCCGCCCGGTCGCGGTGCTGGTCGGCGGCGTGATCGGCCTGGGCGTCCTCGCCCTGCCGGCCCTGGACCTGCGACTCGGCCTGCCCGGCGACGAGGCCAAGCCCACCTCCACCACCCAGCGCCGCGCCTACGACCACCTCTCCGAGGGCTTCGGCCCCGGCTTCAACGGGCCGCTGACCGTGCTGGTCGACGCCAAGGGCGTGGCCGACCCCAAGGCCGCCGCCGAGCGGGTCGGCACGGCCGTCAAGGGCCTGCCCGGCGTGCTCGCCGTCACGCCCGCGGTCTTCAACCAGGCCGGGGACACCGCCCTGGTGACCGCCGTGCCGGCCACCGGACCGAGCGAGGCCGCGACCACCGACCTCGTCCACGCCATCCGCGACAAGGCCCCCGACCTCCGGTCCGCGACCGGCGCGACCGTCCTGGTCAGCGGCCCGACGGCGATGAACATCGACGTCTCGCAGAAGCTCAACGACGCGCTGCTGCCCTACCTCGCGGTCGTCGTCGGCCTCGCGGTGGTGCTGCTCCTGGTGGTCTTCCGTTCGGTGCTCGTCCCGCTGAAGGCGGCCCTCGGCTTCCTGCTCTCGGTGGCCGCCGCGCTGGGCGCCGTCGTCGCGGTCTTCCAGTGGGGCTGGCTCGCCGACCTGATCGGCATCGAGCAGACCGGCCCGGTGATGAGCATGATGCCGATCTTCATGATCGGTGTGGTGTTCGGCCTGGCCATGGACTACGAGGTCTTCCTGGTCACCCGGATCCGCGAGGCCTACGTCCACGGCGAGGAGCCCGGCGAGGCCGTGGTCACCGGCTTCCGGTACAACGCGCGGGTGGTCACCGCCGCCGCGCTCATCATGATCAGCGTCTTCGCCGGCTTCATCGGCATGAACGAGCCGATGGTCAAGATGATGGGCTTCGGCCTGGCCGCCGCCGTCGCCTTCGACGCCTTCGTGGTCCGGATGGCGATCGTCCCGGCCGCCCTGGCCCTGCTCGGCCGCCGCGCCTGGTGGCTGCCGCGCGGGCTGGACCGGATCGTGCCCGACGTCGACGTCGAGGGCGCGCGGCTGCAGACCGCGGCCCCGCGGCCGGCCCCGGCCCCGGCCGACGGCTCCGGGACGGACCCCGCCCGCCACTCCGTCGGCGTCTGACCGCCCCGCCCCGCCGCGGTTCCCGGCCCACCGGGACCGCGGCGGGGCGGCCCGCGTCCCGGCCACCCCCGCCGACCGGTCAAAATGGTACGAACCGCGGACGAACCGCATTCCGTGCGACGATCCGACGACCCGACGATCCGTGTACTGCATCCGCAGTACGCCCCGACCCGCCCGCACCCGCACGCCACCCGACCCGCACCCCGCCCGACCCGCACCCCTCCCGCCGAACCGTCCGGGCCCGGCGGGGGACGCGCCGGGGCAACCCGGACCGTGGAGAACCGAGCATGACCGACACCTGGCCGCGCCGCGTGGGCCGCCGCCACCCCCGCCTGCTCGACGGACTGCTCGTGCTCGCCGTGTTCATCGCCACCGCGGGGACGACCACCGTCGACCGCCTCGGCAACCACCTGGACCCCAACCCCGCCGCGCTGGTCCTGGCCGTCCTGTCCAGCGCCGCCGTCCTGCTCCACCGCCGCCACCCCCGGCTGCTCCTCGCGATCGCCCTCGGCTGCGCCCTGACCATCTGCCTCGTCGCCACCCAGCTCAACGCGGGCCTGGTCACCCCGCTGCTGGTCGCCCTCTACGCCCTCGCGGTGCAGACCGACCGCACCACCGCCCGCGCCGCCACCGCCGTCTCGGCCGTCCTGGTCACCGCCTTCACCGTGATCGCCGAGCCGCACGCCGCGATCAGCGCCAGGATCGGCTTCATCGCCTGGATCCTGCTGCCCGGCGCCATCGGCGACTCCGTCCGCACCCGCCGCGCCCACCTGGCCGCCATCGAGGAACGCGCCGAACGGGCCGAGCGGACCCGCGAGGAGGAGGCCCGCCGACGGGTCGCCGACGAACGCATCCGGATCGCCCGCGACCTGCACGACGTCGTCGCCCACCACATCGCCCTCGCCAACGCCCAGGCCGGGATCGCCGTCCACCTGCTCGACCGCCACCCCGCCCAGGCCCGCGAGATGCTCAGCCACCTCACCGACGCCACCGGCTCCGCGCTGCGCGAGCTCAAGGCCACCGTCGGCCTGCTGCGCCGCGCCGACGACCCCGAGGCCCCGCTCGAACCGGCCCCCGGCCTGGACCGGCTGCCCGACCTCGTCGGCGCCTTCGAACGGGCCGGGCTGTCCGTCCGGCTCGTCGTCGAGGGCGAGCGGCAGCCGCTCTCCCCGGGCGTCGACCTGACCGCCTACCGGATCCTCCAGGAGGCCCTCACCAACGTGGCCAAGCACGCCGCCGGCACCGCCGCCGACGTCACCCTGACGTACTCCGGCAGCCGGGTCCTGCTGACCGTCGCCAACGACCGGCCGGTCCCGCCGGTGACCGTCGCGGCCGCCCCGGCCGGCGGCGGCTTCGGCCTGATCGGCATGCGCGAGCGCGCCGCCGCCGTCGGCGGCCGGCTCACCGCCGACCGCCGGCCGGGCGGCGGCTTCCTGGTCTCCGCCGAACTGCCCCTGCGCACCGCCGCCCGAGAGGAACCCGCGTGACCATCCGAGTACTGCTCGCCGACGACCAGACGCTGCTGCGCGGAGCCTTCCGCGTCCTCATCGACGCCGAGGACGACATGGAGGTGGTCGGCGAGGCCGCCGACGGCGGCGAGGCGGTCGAGCTGGCCAGGGCGACCCGCCCCGACGTCGTCCTGATGGACATCCGGATGCCCGGCGTCGACGGCCTCTCCGCCACCGCCGCCATCTGCGGCGACCCCGACCTCGCCGGCACCCGGGTGCTCATCCTCACCACCTTCGAGATCGACGAGTACGTCGCCCAGGCGCTGCGGGCCGGCGCCGGCGGCTTCCTCGGCAAGGACGCCGAACCCACCGAACTGCTCGCCGCCCTGCGCCGCGTCGCCGCGGGCGAACCGCTGCTGTCGCCCGCCGCCACCCGCGCCGTCATCGACCGGCTGCTCGCCCACCCCGACCCCGAGCGGCCCCCGGCGGCCACCCCGGAGCGGCTCGCCGTGCTGACCGCCCGGGAGCGGGAGGTGATGGCGATGGCCGCCACCGGGCTCAGCAACGAGGAGATCGCCGCCCGGATGTTCGTCAGCCCCTTCACGGTGCGCACCCACATCCACCGCGCGATGGCCAAGCTCGACGCCCGCGACCGCGCCCAGCTCGTCGCCCTCGCCTACCAGACCGGCCTGGTCCCCACGCCCCGCCCGACCGACTGATCGACCGGCCCGATCGACCCGACCGGCCCACCTGCTGGCCGCTTCCGGCCGCCACCCCGCAAGGGGGGTGACACCGGGTCACCTCGTCCCTATGGTCCAGACCTATGTTGACGAGATCGAGACTGACCGGGCCACTCAGAACCGTCGGCGCCGCGCTCGCCCTGGCCCTCGCCGGAGCGACCGCCGGCGCCGGCGCGGCCGGGGCGGCGCCCCGCCCGCCCGCGCAGCCCCTGGTGTGGACGGACTGCCCCGCCGACCCGTCCGGGGCCCCGGTGGACCCGAGGCTGCGCTGCACCACCCTGCGGGTCCCGCTGGACTACCGGGCGCCCCACGGGCGGACCATCGAGATCGCGGTGTCCAGGCTCGCCACCGCCCAGCCGGGACTGCGCCGGGGCATCCTGGTCCACAACGGCGGCGGCCCGGGAACGGTCAGCCTGCACCTGCCCACCGCCCTGGAGGCCGGCTACCCGCAGGACGTGCTGGACCGGTACGACCTGGTGAGCTTCGACCCGCGCGGGGTCGGCCGCAGCACCCCGGTCAGCTGCGGCCGGACGGCCGCCGAGGTGCCGTACGAGCTGGTCTTCCCCTTCCCGGCCCCGGACGGCTCGATCGCCCCGAACGTGCGCTTCGCCCGGGACCTCGCCCGCGACTGCCTGGCCCGCAACGGCGAGTGGATCCGCCACCTGACCACCGCCAACACGGCGCGCGACCTGGACCGCGTCCGCGCCGCGCTCGGCGAGCCGAAGATCTCCTACCGCGCCGCCTCGTACGGCACTTACCTCGGCGTCGTCTACGCCGAGCTGTTCCCGGGGCGGACGGACCGCCTCGTGCTGGACGGCAACGTCAGTCCCAACGTCACCTGGCAGGACCGGCTCGCCACCTGGGACCGCGCGAGCGAACTGCGCTTCGAGGACTTCGCCGCCTGGGCGGCCGAGCGCGACGCCACCCTGCGGTTCGGTGCCACCCCCGCCGCCGTCCGCGCCAACTACCTCGCCCTGGCCGCGAAGCTGGACCGGACCCCGGTGAACCACCCGGTGGCCGGACCGGTCAACGGCAACCTGTGGCGCACGCTCTACCGGCTGGACTCCTACCACACCGCGCTGTTCCAGGAGATCGCCGACTGGTGGCGCTTCCTCGCCGACGACGGCGCCGGCCCCGTCCCGTACTGGTGGCTGACCAAGGGCACCCCGGGCATCCCGGACGACAACGACGTGGCCGCGCTGACGGCGGTGCTCTGCGGCGACACCCCGGCGCCCCGCGACCCCGGCCACTACCGGCGCGGCGTCGCCGAGAGCCGGCAGCGGAACCCGATCCTGGCCGGCATGGGAGCCAACATCTGGCCCTGCGCGTTCTGGCCCGCCCCCGTGGAACCCGCGGTCCGCATCACCGACCGCGGCCCCACCAACATCCTGCTCCTCCAGACCGAGCGCGACCCGGCCACGCCCCTGGTCGGCGCGCTCGGCATGCGCGCCACGCTCGGCAAACGGGCCCGGATGGTCACGGTGGACGGCGGCAACCACGGCGCCTACGACCGCGCGGTCCCGTCCTGCGCCGTCACCGCCGCCGACCACTTCCTGACCACCGGCACCCTCCCGCCCCGCGACCTCACCTGCGCCCCGGACCCGACGCGGTAACCACCGCGCAACCCAGCGCCGCGCCGACCTTGCCGGCGCGCCGACGCTCACGGCACCGGCCCGGGAGAACTCACGTCACGAGTTCTCCCGGGCCGGTGCCGTTCTCGGCCCGAGGCCGCCCGCACGCGGGCGGACAGGCGTGGAGGGCGCGTCGTACAAGGAAGAGGCGCACACGCAGCGCCGCACGCCGTCGGCGCTCCGGCGGGCGCCCCCTCCCCGACCTGCGCCTTCCAGAACGGAAGGCGGGACTTCGTTCAAGGCAACAGGATGTTAACCGGATCGGCACACTCTTCTTCCCGAACGCGCTTTTGCCCTCCCCATACCTGTGTTTTACTTCCCCTTGACGCTCCGTCAGGTGATCAGGGGGACACCCGGGGTCACCGAGGCGGTTCGCGGCGCCTGCCCGTCCACCGCCCCTCCCGGCCGGCGCCGCGAGGGTCACCGAAGGAGGCAACCACCCTCATGGAACCGCTCATCGACCGAGCCCGGGCGTTCCCGCAGCGCGCGGGCGACACCGGCCGGGAACTCACCGGACTCGCCGCCGGCCAGACCCCGCAGGCCCTGTTCATCACCTGCTCCGACTCCCGCGTGGTCCCGGCCCTGATCACCAACGCCGAGCCCGGCGACCTGTTCGAACTCCGCACCGCGGGCAACATCGTCCCCGAGTACCGGGCCGACGGCTCCTCGGGAGAGACCGCCACCATCGAGTACGCCGTCGAGGTGCTCGGCGTGAACGACATCGTCGTCTGCGGCCACTCGCACTGCGGCGCCGTCGGCGCGGTGGTCCGCGGCGAGGACCTCAGCGTGGTGCCGGCCGTCCGCGCCTGGCTGCGCCACGCCGACCAGGCCGTGCTCCGCGCGGACGCGGCCGACGTCTTCGACCCCACGGTCGCCGGCCCCGTGCAGCGGCACGTCCTCACCCAGCTCGACCGGCTGCGCGGCTACCCCGCCGTCGCCCGGCGGCTGACCGAGGGGCGAATGCGGTTGCGCGGCTGGTTCTACGAGATCCACACCGGGCTGGTGCTCGAACACCGGGCCGACACCGGCCTGTTCCTCCCGCTGTGAGTCCGCCCGCGGCCCGCCGCCGCCCCGCCCGCGGAAGCACCGCTTGCCGCCCCACCACCACTGTCCGCACCGCTACTCTCCCGAGGACCCGATGACTCGTCGTCCCGCCCTTCGGCTGAGCACTCTGCGCTCCGACCTCCCCGCCTCCCTCGTCGTCTTCCTGGTCGCCCTCCCGCTCTGCGTGGGCGTCGCCGTCGCCTCCGGCGTCCCGGCCGAACTCGGCCTGGTCACCGGCATCGTCGGCGGTCTGGTCACCGGGCTGATGCCCGGCAGCAGCCTCCAGGTGTCCGGCCCCGCCGCCGGCCTGACCGTGCTGGTCCTGGCCGCCGTCCAGGAGCACGGCCTCGCCACCCTCGGCGTCATCACCGCCGTCGCCGGCCTGCTCCAGCTCGTCATGGGCGCCGCGCGCCTCGGTCGGCTCTTCCGGGCGATCTCCGTCTCCGTCGTCCAGGGCATGCTCGCCGGCATCGGCCTGATCCTGATCGCCGGTCAGCTCTACGCGCTGGCCGACATCAAGGGCCCGACCGGCGGCCCCGCCAAGCTCGCCGGGCTCCCCGGCCTGGTCGCCGACGTCGCCGGGGAGCCGCGCGCGCTCGCCGCCGCCGCGATCGGCGTCGGCACGATCGCGGTCCTGCTGCTCTGGCCGCGCCTGCCCGCCAAGGTCCGGGTGGTGCCCGCGCCGCTCGCCGCCGTCGCCGCCGCGACCGCCGTCACCGCCCTGTTCGACCTGCCGGTGGCCCGGGTCGAGGTGGCCGGCCTCGCCGGAGTGATCGACCTGCCCGGCGCCTCCGACCTCGCCGCGCTCGGCAACGTCGGCGTCCTCGGCACGGCGCTCGCCTTCGCCCTGATCGCCTCGGCCGAGAGCCTGTTCAGCGCGGCCGCCGTCGACCGTCTGCACCACGGCCCGCGCACCGACTACGACCGCGAACTGCTCGCCCAGGGCGTCGGCAACACCGTCTGCGGCCTGCTCGGCGCCCTGCCGATGACCGCGGTGATCGTCCGCAGCGCCGCCAACGTCCAGGCCGGCGCCCGCACCAAGGCCTCCCGGGTGCTCCACGGCGTGTGGCTGCTGCTCTTCGCCGCCCTGATCCCGGCCGCGCTCTCCGCGATCCCGCTCGCCGCCCTGGCCGGTGTCCTGGTGCACGCCGGCGGCAAGCTGATCCCGCTCCGCACCCTGCGCCCGCTCTGGCGGGCCGACCGGGGCGAGGCCGGCATCCTGGCGGTCACCGCCGTCGCCATCGTGCTGACCAACCTGCTCGAAGGCGTGCTCCTCGGCCTGCTCCTCGCGGTGCTCAAGAGCGCCTGGGACACCTCCCACCTCCAGGTCGCGGTCACCGAACTGCCCGACGGCGCCGTCCGGGTGACCCTGCACGGCAACGCCACCTTCCTCCGGCTGCCGCGCCTCCTGGAGACCCTCGAAGCCCTGGAGGGCCTGCCGGCGGACCGCCCGGTGCGCCTCGACCTGGCCGGTGTGCGCCACCTCGACCACGCCTGCCGCAGCGCCCTGGAACTCTGGCAGGAGCGGCACAACCGCAACGGCTCGGCCGAACTCGTCGGCCTCCCCGCCGCGGCCGCCTGACTCCGCGCCCCCGCCGTTCCCGCCGCGGCCGCCGCTCCGGCGCCACGGCGGGGGCGCGCGGCGTCGGGCGACACCAGGCCCCGGCGGCTACCGGAGGGCGTCGGCCCGTGAGGTCCGCTGGTACAGCGTCCGGTGCCCGGTACGGGTCTTCACCAGCAGGCCCGCCCGGTGCAGGACGCCGAGGTGGTACGAGACGGTGCTGGCGGCGAGCCAGTGCCGTTCGGCCAGTTCGGTGGTGCTCCGGGGGGTCTCCAGATCGCCGAGGAGACGGGCCCGGGTCGCGCCGATCAGGTCGCCGGCTGGCGCCGCCGGAGCCGGTCCGGGGTCGGCGTCGGGGCCGGGGAGCGCGGGGTAGAGGATCAGCGGCCGCTGCCGCCCGGTGCCGGGCAGCGGGTCGACGGCGATGTGCAGGTCGGTGCTGAAGACCGCCGGCGTCAACTGGAGCGAGGCCGCGCAGATCTCCCCCCGGGCCGCCACGGCCAACCGGACGCCGTCCTCGTCGTACCGGACCCGCGGGTGCAGCCCGGCGAGCATGCCCGCCAGGCCCTGGCGGGCGGCGGTCTGCGCCCGCCGCGCGATGTCGGCGTCGATCCGGGCGCGCAGCGCGGGCCAGTGCGGTCCGACGGCCGCCTGCCAGAGCTGGTGGAGCTCGGCCGCGACCCGCTCGGCGAAGTCCCGCTCGCCCCGGTCGAGCGCCCGGAGCAGGGCCCGCGGGGCCCGGCCGCCGGTGATGCCGATCCCGGCGTCGCCCGCGAGCATCACCCCGACCTCCTGCGCCAGCCGCTCCGGGTCGACGGTCGCGACGGCGTGCAACTCCCGTTCGAGCGACTCCTCGTGGTGGTCCGGCAGCGGACTCAGGAAGTCCGGGACGTACGTCCACGCCCCCGTGAAGAACGACTCCAGCAGGACCAGCCGCCGGTCGCGCACCGACTCCCGGACCAGCGCGCCCGGCCCGCGCCGGGCGGGCCCCGCCGACGGGTGGAGCAGCCACAGGCCGTCGGTGACGACGTGCAGCGGCGAGATCACGAACCGGGTGTTCGCCACAGCACGGGAATCCAACTCGATCCGGAGCACCGCGTCCCCTCCATGCGCGCATTCGACCCTCATCGAATCACTCGACCGGGCCCTCCGGCGGGCGATTCCATGGATCCGGGCCGGTGGACGAACCACCGGCCGGAGCGGGCCGGAGCGGGCCGGAGCGGAACGGCCGTGAGAGCGAGGGGGATCGCCGTGATCAGGAGGTGGACGACCGCCGCCCCGCCGGTGCGTCCGGCCCGAAGACCCCGGCCGCCGGGCGGGCGCCGCCCTCCGTAGCCCCCGCCGCCCGCCCTCCGGCGCACCATGGGGGTGGCGGTCCCGGTACGGCGGAGGAGGCGGCGTGGAGCGGTCGGCGGGGGAGTGCTGGGTCCTCGGGGTGGACGTCGGCGGGTCGGGGATCCGGGTCGGGGCGGCGCCCGCCGGGTGGCCGGGCGGGCCGGCGGGGGTGCGGACGGTCGAGCTGGCCTCGGCCGCCCGGGTGTCGGCGGAGGCGGGCGGGTTGGCGGCGGGGGCGCTGCTCGACCGGCTGCTGCCCGCGCTCGACGGACTGGCCGCCGGGCTGCCGGACGGGGCCCGGATCGGGGCGGTCGCCGTCGGCGCCACCGGGATGGCCCTGCTCGGCCGGGACCTCACCGCCCGCCTGCCGGGCCCGCTCGCCCGGGCCACCGGGGCCCGGCGGCTGGTGCTCGCGGGGGACGCGGTCACGGCCTACGCGGGAGCGCTCGGCGCCGCCGCCGGGGTGGTCGTGGCCGGGGGGACGGGGCTGGTCGCGATCGGCCACCGCCCGGGCGGCGGCTGGCACCGGGCGGACGGCTGGGGCCAGCTGCTGGGCGACTGCGGCAGCGGCGGCTGGCTGGGCCGGGCCGGGCTGGAGGCGGCGCTGCGGGAGCAGGACGGGCGCAACGGGGGTTCGCCCGTCCTGCTGGCCGCGGCCGAGCGGCGCTACGGCCCGGTCACCGGCCTGCCGGCGGCCCTCCAGCCGCGCCCGGAGCGGGCCGCACTGCTCGCCGCGTTCGCCCCGGACGTCGCCGCGGCGGCCGAGGCGGGCTGTCCGGTCGCCGCCGGTCTGGTCCGGCGCGCGGGCGAGGAGATCGCCGACACCGCTACCGCCGCCGCCACCGGGGCCGGTCCCGGCGGGCCCCGGCTCGCCCTGACCGGGGGCCTCTTCCGGCTGGACCCGGTGCGGCGGGCGGCCCTGCGGGCGCTGGCCGTCCGGCTGCCCGCCGCCCGCCTCCGTACCCCGGACGGGCCACCGCTGCTCGGTGCGCTCCGGCTCGCCGCCGCGGCGGTTCCGGCCGAGTCGGCATTCCCCTGGCCACTGGACCCCCCGCTGCTCGACCTCCGCGAACTCCCCGCCGCCGACCGCCCGTAGCGGTGCCGGAAAAGCGTTTGAGCGATGCCGGGGGGTCTGGAAGCGTGGTCGCCATGGAGAAGACCTCTGCCCCCGACGACTGGCTCGACATCAACCGCGCCAACTGGGACAGCCGCGTCCCGGTGCACACGGCGAGCGACTTCTACGACATCCCCGGCTTCGTCGCCGGTGACGAGGCGCTGCGCGGTTTCGAGCTCGCCGAGGTCGGCGACGTGACCGGGAAGTCCCTGCTCCACCTCCAGTGCCACATCGGGCTGGACACCCTGTCCTGGTCCCGCCACGGCGCCACCGTCACCGGGCTGGACTTCTCCGCGCCCGCGGTGGAGGTCGCCACCGACCTGGCCGCGCGGATCGGCGCGGACACCGCCCGCTTCCTCGTCTCCGACGTGTACGAGGCCGGGGAGACGCTCGACGGGCAGACCTTCGACATCGTCTACACCGGTCTGGGCGCGCTCTGCTGGCTCCCGGACATCGACGCCTGGGCGCGGACGGCCGCGGCCCTCGTCGCCCCCGGAGGCTTCCTCTACCTCGCGGAGTTCCACCCCTTCGGCGACACCCTGGGCGACGACGGCCGGACGGTGGAGTACGACTACTTCCACCGCGGCGCGACGGTCTGGGACGACGCCAGCACGTACACCGACGGCGAGATCGACACCGCGGCCACCAAGACCGTCGAGTGGCAGCACGGGATCGGGGAGGTGCTCAGCGCCCTGGTGACCGAGGGCCTGCGGGTCGAGTTCCTGCACGAGCACGACTTCACGCTGTTCCCGCGCTTCCCGGTCCTGGAGCGCAACCGGGGCTACCGCTTCCCGGCCGGCCAGGCCCGCGTCCCGCTGATGTACTCGATCCGCGCGAGCCGCCCCGCCTGAGCCGTAGCTCCCCGTGACGGCCCCCACCCCGCCGGGCGGAGGCCCCGGCCGGTCACGGCTTGCGGGCCACCGCGCCGTACATGCTGACGCGGTCCGCCCCCGCGGCCGGGGCCGACCCGGGGCGCCACAGCGGCACGGTGACCACCCCGGGGTCGAGGACCTCCAGGCCGTCGAGGAAGCTCCGCACCTGCTCCCTGGTCCGGCCGACCAGCGGGGCGGTGGCCTTGCTGTAGACGCCGGTCACCCGGTCGCGGACCTCGGCGGGGATGAAGTCCGCGGTGCCGTGCGACAGGATCAGATGGCTGCCGGGGGCGAGGGCGTCCAGCAGCGTGCGGACGATCGCGTGCGGCCCGTTCTCGTCGGACACGAAGTGCAGGACGGCGGCCAGGACGAGGCCCATCGGCCGGTCGAAGTCGAGCAGCTTCTCGGACTCGGCGTCGGCCAGCAGCCGGACGGGGTCGCGCAGATCGGCCTGGATGACGGTGGTCCGGCCGACCGCGGTGCCGCCCATCAGGGCCCGGGCGTGGGAGAGCACGATCGGGTCGTTGTCCACGTAGACGATCCGGGCGCCCGGGTCGACGGCCTGGGCGATCTCGTGGGTGTTGCCGGCCGTCGGGATGCCGGTGCCGATGTCGAGGAACTGGTCGATGCCGAGGTCCGCCACGCAGCGCACCGCCCGGGTGAGGAAGCCCCGGTTGGCCCGCGCGGTGGACCTGAACTCCGGGTTGGCCGCCAGCGCCCGCTCCGCGGCCTCGCGGTCGGCGGGGAAATTGTCCTTTCCACCCAGGTACTTCCCTAGAACATAGGGAGTCCTGATGATGAATCACATGCTGACCAGCGAGTACGACGGATGCGGTCTCTGCTTGATCGGAGTGGTACGTCTCAGCCGCAAGACCGATTCGACTTTCAGCCCGGGTAAGCAGCGGGGGCAGATCCTCTCCTCCGCGTCGGACATCGGCGGCCACATCATCGCATGGGCCGAGGATCTTGAAGTCTCGGGTGCGACCGACCCCATGACCCGTCCCAAGCTGGGCCCGTGGCTGAGGGGGGAGATGGGTCCCTATGACGGGATCGCCGCCGCCGCCGTGGACCGGGTGGGTCGCAACGTCCGTGACACGCTCAACACCCAGGACATGCTCACCAAGGCCGGACGGATCATCGTCACCGCCGATCACCGAGGCGTATGGGACTTCTCCGACCCCGCCGACGAGAACGAGTGGATGATCAAGGCGTGGGCGTCGCAGATGGAACTCCGCGCCATCCAAAAGCGGAACGTCGACGACACAGCAACAGCGCGCGCCACCGGGCGCCCGAAGCAAAAGCCCTCGTACGGCTACCACTTCATCCGGCTGTTCCCCACGAGCGCCGTCGATCACGTCGAGATCGACCGAGTGGCAGCCGACGTGATCCAAAACGTCGCGGAACGGATCCTGGCCGACGAGACCGGGAAGATCACATGCTCGACCGAGGCCGCGCGACTCAACCGGGCAGGCGTACCCTCACCCTCCGACCGGCGTGCCCAGATCTACGGCCGTCCCTTGAAGGGACACCTGTGGACCCCCAAGACCCTGCGCGTGATCCTCACCAGTGAGACCGCCCTCGGGTTGCTGATGCACCAGGGCAAGCCGGTCCTGGGCCAGGACGGCAAGCCGGTCAGGTTGGCGGACCCGCTGTGGGACCGGCCCACCCGTGACGCGTTGATCGAGAAGACGAACCCGAAGAGGACCGGCGGTGACCGGGCCCCGATGGGGGTCCGTCGGCTCGCTGGGATCGGTTGGTGCGGGAACTGCGGGATCCGCCTGTACGTGGCTGGCCGGTCGCGTGAGTTGGCCTACGGCTGCACAGGCCGTGTCCGAGGAGTCCCGGCGTCGGCGAACTGCCAGCCGGCGCCGTCGATACAGATCAGCCTCCTGGACCAGGCTGCCGAAGAGTGGTTCCTCGGCCGCTACGGAAGTGGCCAGGTCATGCGGAAGATGTACGACCCGGGCACCGGGTACGCGGCCCGGATCAAGGAGCTTCAGGCGCAACGGAAGCGGCTGCGCGACGACCGCAAACAGGGCATGTACACCGACGACGATGATTCGCAGTGGTACACCGAGACCTACGCGGCGCTCGGTCTGGAGATCAAGGAGCTCAAGGAGCGTCCCGAGCGCCCGGCGGGCATGCGGATGATGCCGACGGGCCGCACGGTCTCGCAGGAGTGGCACGCGGCCCCCGACGACGCGGCACGGCGCGAAATGCTGAACGAGTTCGGTGTCAGGGTCGTGCTCTTCCCCGAGGACGCTCCCCGGCGCTACGCGATCAGCGCCGGTCTCAACCCCTACGCACAAGCCGCCTAGGCGCCGTACCAGCACGGTGCCCCGGACAGCGTCACTCAGCCGTCCGGGGCACCGGTCACGTGCGCAAGGTCAGGCAGGGAACGGGGTAGCGGATGATCCGTCCGCCCAACGTGCTGACGTCCTGGGAGGTCACCGCCAACTCGCCCACCACGGCGCAACGAAGTGCCATGACCGCATCCACCACCGACGCCCCCAGTACCTCCGCCAGGCTCCAGGCGCCGAACCGCAGCACGAACGCCCCCAGGCCCGGCGCGCAGGCCAGCCGGAACGGCATGGTGTCGACCGTACAGCCGGTGACGATCTCAACCCGAAGTACCGACGTGTAAGTGATCAGACTCCAGACCCCGTTGGCGTCGCGTTCGGGCACGCCGCCGACCGCTGCCGACAGGTCCCGGGCGGTGTCGGCATCCGCTGTCGTGAACCCCCACACGGCCGGACCCACGTCAGGACCATGGGGGAACGCCCACCCGGAAGGATCACTCATCACAGCCCCCCTCAGCCGGCGACCGCCCACCCTCAGCCCCGCCACCGCGCCACCGCGCCCCACCCACCCACCCGGGGGCGCGTAGTCCCGGGCGATCTCCCGGGTCCGCTCACGGTCGGCGGCAACTTGCTCTGCGACCAGTGCCTCACCCGGCCGGTATCCGACCCCGGCATACCGCCAGTCGCCCACCGTGACCTCATCCCCGGAAGGGACGCCCCGGACCCAGTCCTCCCGTTCGGCCCGCAGGCTGCGGTACGTCGTCGAGTACGCCCGCGTCTTGGTCAGACAGTGCCCCCGGAAACCGAGCATGTGCGCCCACGCCCGAAGCCGCAGATGCGCCAACTCCGGCAGACCACCCAACCGCCAGCACGTACCCACCAGCGCCCGCAGGTGCGCCGACACCCGCAGCAGCCGTATCTCCGCCACACTGGTCACCCGCCGGTCGACCGCCCCCGCAGCCTCCGCACCCTTCGTCGTGTACTTCGCCACGTACGCCGCCACACGCTCACCGGTCCCCGCGTCGTCGAGACCGCCGCGCAGCTCGTGAACGTCCACCTGCACGCCGAAGCGCAGCCGCCGTTCCCCGTAGGCCGCCGAGGCCGGAGCCACCAGAGCCACCGCACCAGCCGCCGTCCGGACCGCGTTCACCAGGACATCAGCCGTCACCCACGAAGGCGGAGGGTCCACCGCGCCAGCCGGGCCGTCGAGCCGCACGACCGCATGGAAGTGCACGACGCCACGCCGCTGGTACTCCGCCACCTTGACCGCCGACACCCGCAGAACCCGCCGCACAGCCGACCGGCCCACCCCGGCCAGAGCCGCCAGGTGGTGATAGACGTTGTCACCGAACGCCTTCCACAGCGCCCCGGCGTGAGCGTTCCACAGCACATGCCCCGGGTAGTCGTAGCACTCCACACACACCGGAGCCCCGACGAGACCACCGTTCTCCGGGTGGACCCGACCGCATCCCAGAGCCCGCCCGTGCGCGCAGACCCCGGGCCGCTCCCGGTGGCAGGACCCGGCCCGGTGCACCCGGCCGAACGAGGGCGCCGTCAGCGTGACGAACACGCTCGGATGCAGCTGCACGTCCTCCGGCACACCCTTGCCGCCGGCGAGCCCGGCGTGCACCAGGTGCCAACTGTCGCCCTGATGCAGCCACGAGCACGGCCCACAGCGCGAAGCCCGCCGGTTGCGGCACCGCAGCGCCAACCGCTCTCCGGGCTCGCCGTCTGTGCTGTACCGGCGCACCAGCTCACCCGACACGGCGTCGAACGTCGCCGACACCCCCCGCAGATACACCGGCCGCGCACACCCACCGGTCGCCGCAACCTGCTCCAACCACCGCGACAGATCCGGCATCTGCCCAAGACGGACCAAGTCCCGGTCTTCCTCACTGAGGGCGCGCAACCTCTCCTCGAGCCCGAGATACGCCCGACGGGCCGAAGAATCGTCGAAAGGATCACTCAACACGGACACCCCCCTGGCAGAACGGGCCGTCCCCGGCCGCACCGGACAACCGGCAGGACCGAGGACGGCAGGACGAGCGCGATCGGACAGGTCAGGCCTGCCACGGGGGCAAGGTGGTCGGCGGCCCGGTGGGCGTCGTCGGTGCCGACGGGTCCCCCGAGTGGGTCAGACCCGTGACGAACCAGCGCACCGCAGCCTCGATCGGATCGGCCAGGTTCGTGCGCGCCAGGAAGAACCCGAATACCGCGACCAAGATCACCTGCCAGATCTTCAGCTCACGCGAGCGGACCATCAGCACGACGATCACAAACAGGAACGCCGTCAGCGGCAGCGCGAGGTTCACGACAGACCCCCCGATCCGGCATACAACTGGCCGACCGTGGGACGCAGGTGGGCGAAGCGTTCCGCCGTCTCCCGCGCCTGCTCGGGGGTGACCGGGAACGAGCGGGCCCGAATCCACCCGCCCTCCGGGGCGCCGAGCGCCACCGCCACCCCCGGCATCGTGACGGGGATCGACTGCACCACGTCCAGCGCGCTCGGGTCGACGTCGCCCAAGGTCATCTCCGCCGTGCCCTTGTCCGCCACCCGGAAGCACACCCGCCCCGCAAGCTGGGCCCGCAACGACGTCGCACCCGGCCCCAGATCCGAGCCGAACCGCTGGCCGGCGACGATCAGGTGAACACCCAGCGCCGCCCCGAGCTGGCCCAGCCGCAGCAGCGCCGTCGACACCCGCGCGACCTCCGCCTTGTCCGCCGACGTCGCCACCAAGTACAGCTCGGCGACCTCATCGACCAGCACGATCACGGGAACCGGCTGCTGCTTGTCGGGTAGTTCCCAGACCGAGCGAACCCCCATCGACCGGCAGACCGCCATGCGGCCCATGGTTACCTCTACCAGCACGTCGAGCAGGTCCACCGCCTCCGTGCGCGTGGTCGCGAGCCCCGTCAGCCGCCGGGCGAACAGCGACAGCTCCATGCCGCCCTTGAGGTCGATGCCCACCAGGGCGACCTGTTGGCGGGACCACTGAGCCACCAGCGAAGCCAGCAGTGTGGACTTGCCGGACTGCGTGGCGCCGACGATCAGCCAGTGGGGGACCCGGCGCAGGTTCACCAGCCAGCGCCCGCCGTCCTCCCACACCCCGACCACCGCCGCCAGCAGGCCCGGCGAGCCCCGGAACGGCACCGCCGGCAGGCTCAGCGGGTCCCAGGCGCTCGCCACCAACCACACTGTCCCCCGGGTGTCGGAGACCGCCCGCACCGAGTGCACCCGCCACGCGTGCGCCATCGCCACGCAGGCCACCGCATAGATCTCCGGCGTCTGCCCGGAGTGCAGCCGGACCTTGATCGACAGCCCTCCCCGGCGCCAACGCGGCACCCCCGCCCGGGGCTTGACCGGCTTCAGCGCCCGGCCCTGCACGACCACGTTGCCCAGCAGCGCGGTCGGCGGCCGCGAAGGCACCGACAGCCCCTGCACATCCGCCAGCCTGCGCCACGTCCACCGGAACCGGGCCACCGTCACCGGGAACCCCCACAGCAGCCACCACAGGTTCGGCGAGCGACGCCGCAGCCACGGCGAGGCCATCGCCAGCACCAACGCCACCGCTACCAGCGCACCCAGCAGCCACACGATGGGCGGCAGCGACCCTCCGGCCTCCCGGGCCGCGTTCTCGATCCTGCTCACTTGCGCACCTCCGCAATGGCGTTGATGACGTCGAGGTCGACGACCACGGACCGGCTGATCTGATCGGCCCAGGTCTGGCGGCGGGGGTGCACCAGCGGTCGCACGAACCCGAAGAAGCCGGGGGCGATGTCGAGCACGTGCAGCAGGCTGCGGACGATCGAACGGGCCGGACCCAGCGGCCGGGCGGTGTCCTCATCCACCGTGACGATGCGCATCACGCGCTGACCCAGGGACTGACCCGTGCGGCCCCGAAGCGCCCACTGCCACACCAGGAACGCCAGCGGCAGCACCCAGTACAAGACCTTGTAGAGCGACTGCATGTCGAAGTTGACCAGCATCGCGACCAGTTGCAGCAGTGCCAGCGGCGGGCGCGCGTAGTAGAGGACGGCCGTGTAGGTCGTCATGATCCCCCCGGCGATCGAGATCTCCAGGAGGGCCGCGCACGCCCGCGTGCTCCAGTCCGCCGTGCCCGGGACCGCCGGACGCGGCTCCCGCTTCGCCCGGCCCGGTCCGACGATGGCCCGCCAACGCTCCTCACTCACGAGCGCCACCGCCCCCGGACACGTCCAGCGGCGGCAGGGCGACACCGTGCTGCACCGCCAACTTCCGCAGCTCGGTCTCCAGGTCTCGAGCGAGCAGGGCGGCGTCTTCCGCCATCGGCGCGACGATCGCGTACGGGAACCGGGCCCGACCCCAGCCCATGTCCGGCGTCATCTCCTCCGCCAGGCTCCCGAGGTCGTCCAGCCGCTCACGAAGGTCGCGCCAGTCACGTCCGTCCTCCAGGCGCCCGCTCACTTCTCGCCCCCACCCGAGCCGCGCGGGTCCGCCGCCGGCCTGGCGGCAGGCGGCTGCGGCACCACCGACTCCGCCCGGTAGGCCAGGCCCGCCCGGCCGTTCATCTCCCACCAGAACGCCTCCAGCCCGACCAGGCTCACCACCTGCCCGACCAGCACGCCCTTGGGCTCACCCGTGACCGACACCTCGATCAGTGCCGTCCGCCGCCCCTCCGGCCGCACCGCGACGCCCACCGTCCACACCGGCAGGCCCTCCCGGTCCGTCTTGACCTCTCCCGTTTCCGGGTCCGTCTTTGCCTCCACCGAGACACACAGCGCGACCCCGAGCCGCCCGGCGTCCAACGGGAGATTCTTCAAGCTCACGTCCCCATCACTCCTCCCGAACGACCGACACGATTGGTCAGTCGTCATGATGAATTCTGCGGGAGGTCGAGCATGAGCCCACTTGACGGCGGGCACAAGGGCATTCATCCTGACGACTGCTGAATCCGGGCCGCGGCACGCGCGCTGATCAGCGGCAACGAGCGTCAGGTCACGATTTGGTAACGAGCATGACGGACACGAACGATCCGTCACCGAAGGGGTTGCTGTGGCTGTCGTGAAGGGACAGGCGCTCTACAAGCAGGTCGCGCGCGAGATGCGCAAGGCCATCGCCAAGGGCACATGGCGACCCGGCGAGCGCATCCCCACCGAGGACAAACTCACCGCCCAGTACGGGGTCTCACGCCCCACCGTCCGCCAGGCCGTCGCCGAACTCCGCGCGGACGGCCTCCTGGACGTCCAGCAAGGACGCGGCACCTTCGTCCGAGGCCCTCAGCCCGAGCAGAGCGCCACCATCGACATCGAGCGCACCGTCATCTGCGCCGGCGACCAGTACCACTGCCCCGCCGGATGGCACGACGCCGAAGAACCCGTCGTCTACCGCGTCCGCCTCGAAGCCAGCGCCGCCGAAACCCTGGCCGCCGACGAAGGCGAAGCGGGTTTTCTCGTCCAGCGCCTCTACACCCACGAGGACAGCGGCGTCCGCGCCCGTTACAGCGGACTCCTGCCCATGGAACGGATCACCGGCACCGTCCTGGCCAAGCACCCCGAACTGTTCAACACCGACGCCTACGCCGCACTCGCCGCCGCACACGGCGCCATCGAATGGCACGAAGGCGTCAGCGCCCGCATGCCCAACCCCGACGAGCGCGCCGCCCTCCACGTCCCCGAGAACACGCCGCTGCTGGTCTCCCAGCGCATCACCCGCACCCAGGCCGACCGGCGACCCCTCATGCTCGAAACCCTCACCATGACCGCCGCCGCCACCCAACTGACGATCACCCACCGACCCGTCAATCGGTAACCGCATAAGGCCCTCGCTGGGTAGCGAGGGCCTTAGTTCTGCGCTATTCACGAGACCTCGGGAAACGACTCGAAGTCTGAATAACTACCAGTTGGAAATGCTGTGATCGCTCCACTTGAATTCCACGATCGCAGGCTTCTCGCTGTTGTAGCGAACCGTGTGGGTGGCGCGGCTGCTGCTGGTGAGCTTCAGATGGTAGATGTCACCGGTCTGGTCCTTGAAGGCAGTGTAGAAGCTGCCGGTGAAGGCTCCATGTGGCCCTTCTCCGTCAACCTCCACCTCATAGTCGTAGGTTCCGGTGGATCCCCTCAGCCGGATGCCGTAGATCTTGGCATCGTCGTTTCCTACGACACACGTACTGAGGTCCAGGTTGCCGTTGATCTTCACGTCGTCGCCGACCTGAAGGCCGGTTTTGCAGGAGACCAGCTTTGCGCCGTCCTTGGCCTCGCCGCAGCTTCCCTCGAATTCGGCAGTTCCCATTGTAATACTCCTTCTTGTGCGAACACCCCTTCGTGACGATAGTTTGATTCAGTATGCGCCGCCCGTCGATTAAGCCGTTCGCGGGAGGTCCGCATGCAGGATCGCGGTGGCGTCGCCAAGGGACGGCGCGGCCGTCGAATACTTTCTCTACTCACTCAAGGGCGGCGCACAGCGCCGCCGGTCGCCCATGGCACCCCGGCCGGGCATGCGGCCTGGCGGCCGGTCCCGGCCGGGCGCCAGAGCGCCCGACGGCCCCGCCCTCATGAAGATCAACTCCGCAAGGCCGCGGGACGACTTCAAGATCAACTCTCCGGAGCCGCGGAGTACACGCAAGATCCACTTGCCGATTCCGCGGGAGCGACTTCAAGATCGCCCGAACGCGGAAGGTTCCGCGAGGTTCAGCCTCCGGCCCGCTCTGTGGGTCCTCCACCGGCCTCACCCTGTCCCGCCATTCGATCGAGGATCACCCGAAGCCTGCGCGCCCCCGACGGCGTTCCCTTGAGGAAGACGACCCCGCGCCCGTCGTCCGACCACCCGGCCTGAGCCTTGATCAGGTCGTCACCGGTCAGCCCCAACCCGGCCAGGATCGCGTTCAACTCGGTGGCGGCGGCCCTGGCCTCAAGCCACGGCCCTTCGTAGTCCACACCTTCGAGCATGGGGCCACCACCGAGGAAGATCTCACCACTGTCGTCGTCGCCGCCCACGTCAGCCATACCGGTCGCCCCCACGCACTCTCCGCACCGAGCCGATCGCTACGGCTGTCTGAAAATCGATACCACACCCCACTGACAGCGACACAGGCAATTAGGTACACCTACGTAACAGCCCCGGACAACAACGGTCCGGGGCCGTCCAGCGGCCCCAGCGGGCCGTCCACGCTACTCGCAGTCGCGAGGCGCCACCACGGTTCCGGCCATCAGCGGGGGCGACGCCCAGCATTCCGGCGCGCAGTACTGTCCCGCGCCCCGGCGCGAACCGGGCAGCCGAACGCCCCGCCCGACGAACCTGCCGGACGGGGCGAAGGGTGTCCTACTACGGGCAGTTCGGCGAACACGTCCACACGCTGACACCGGGGCCCGCCGTCGCTTCCCGATGACCGACCGCGACCGGGCTCACGGCTTCCCGTCCGCACCGGACGCAGTAGACCGGACCGACGCGCGGCCAGCCCTCCCCGAGCGAGTTCACATGGCCGCCCCGGTGGAACGGAGCGAGCGAACAGGGCCACGTTCCAGGGCGCCGAGCGCCACACACGGGCTTACGCGTGGTCGCCGGGGCCATCACGCCACCTCCCTGACGAGGGCGTGCGCGCCCTCGTACGAGTAGCCGGGATCGGGCAGTCCCTTGGACGCCGCCACGAGAGCGCGCCGCCGCTCGACCCGCCGCCGCTCTTCGTCCCGCTCCCACAGCGGCACCACGGTGACGTCCTCCGGCTCCACCCCCGGGCTCCGCACGGTGGTGGGCCCCGGCGCGATCGCCTTGGGGACGCGGACCGCACGCCGCTCCCGCTCGATCGCCGCAGCTTCGATTTCCTGTCGGGTGGGGCCGACCGACGGCACGACCGACGGCGCGGGCGGTGCGACGGGACGAGGGGCCGGTTCGGCGCGGGGAGGGGTCGGGGTCGGCCGACGGTGGTACGCGGGGGCCCGGAGCCCGTCCAGGTCGATCGTGATCGGTTCCCCGGTCGCCCGGTGACGGCCCTTGGGGGTGAGGTCGGCGGTGATCCACAGCGCGAGCGCCGTGGCTGCGACCAAACAGCCGGCGGCGCCGGTGCACCACGCCCAGAAGCTAAGATCGGACATGTCGAGTGCTCCCTAAAGCATTCGGCGTGACCCTCGGTGCCGGTCCTACGCGGCCCCGAGGGTTCTTCATTGACGACGGTACTCAGCATGTCCATACCTGTCCATGGGTATCCATGGCTATGACCGGCCAGCCGCCACGGCTACCGTCATGGGGTGTTCGAGTTCAACCCGACCCGCGCGAAGTGGGAACAGATTGCCGAGATCATCACCGCGCGGATCGAGGCCGGTGAGCTTCAACCGGACGACATGCTGTCCGAGGTCAAGCTCACAGAAGAGTTCGGCGTCGACCGCAAGACTGTCCGTAAGGCGGTGGCCCACCTCCGAGCGAACGGGCTGGTGGTCACCCGCCCCGGCATGGGCAGCTTCGTGACAGGCGTGGTCAAGCCCTAAAGAGACTGAGACCCTGCCCCGCCGGAGTGCGACCAGCGAGACAGGGCCAGAGGCCGTGTTCAGTGGGGGTGCTGCTCGCAGCCCCCGTCAGCTGCCTAGCCGGTCGTCAGCAGTGAATGAAAGCGGGCGTTCTCCTCCACGGCGTACTGCCCGAACCGGGCCGTGGCGTCGTCGGTCACCACCCGCACGAACGCCGCCCTGGCGGACGGGGCGGCGCTCTCCCAGTCGGGGAAGGCCCGGAGCCATGCAAGGGCCTCACGGGGCTCCCAACCGAACCCCATGAGGCGGACCGCCGTGTTCGCGGCGTCCACCCACGCGGGGCCGATGGCGGGCATGGCCCAGTCCACGAGATGACCACCCCGAGGGGTGATCACGATGTTGTGCGGGTTGGTGTCGGTGTGCAGCAGCGAGGAGCCGGCGAGTACGTCGGCATCCCCCGGACCGAGGACCGCACCGTAGCGCTCGATCAACGGCGGGACGGGTTCACCCTCGGGCGCCCGGCAGAGTCGAGCACGCCGGAGGACGTCGGCAACGACTCCGGCATCCGCCGACCCTGGCGCAAAATCGGCATGGCGGCCCTCCAAGTGGTCGAACACGACGAGGTGCCACCCGCCGGCCACGCCCTCCCAACGCACCGCCGGACCAACCGTGCGCACGTTCCCGTTGATCCGCACCTCCGTGCGCTGCGCCGCCACGCCGTCCCGATCGGCGACGGGCACCCCCTTCAGGAACAAGGTCTCCGTCGCCGTCACGAGGTTCAGCGCCGTACGGCAAGTGATCCCCTCCGTCACCGTCCGGGCGGACACGACGGCACCGAAGCGCAGTTCCACCGCTCGCCGAACCCCCTCCGGGAGGTCACTCCACCCGACGTGCGGATCCATCACGCTCATCCCCTTTCAGTGAGGGGGGAGGGGCCCCGACGGAGCCCCTCCCGCGTTCACATGATCAGCCCTGTGTCTGACCGCACTTGACGCAGCGCATCTTGGCGCTCCACATCTGATACTGGTGGTCTCCGCCCGCCGGGCAGGACCCGTTGGCCACGATGTGTCCCGCGATCCTGGTCCGCATAATGCACGTCCTCTCTCCTGAGTGACAGATTCCCGCCAAGGAACAGCGGTGGGGCCCATCTCGGTCAGCTGCTGTCGTTGGACGACGAGGCTGGCCGGGACGGGAGTCTGTGGTTACCCGGCGGGGCCCGGCCCCGCACACTTCAACGACCATTCGACGCGCCGCCCGTCGCCGTTGAAGTGCTCGAACGACACGGCCGTCTGCCGGACGGCCAGGCTTATCGGGTCGTGCCTGCGCACCCGCCGGAAGAACGACCCACGCCGCCCGTCAGGATGGATGTACAGGCCTCCACGAGGCGGCAGGCCGAGATCGTCCACACACCCGCCGTACTGCCGATAGGGGCATTCGCAGCGACTCGTGTACTCCTCGAACTGCCGCTCCCACGCGGTATCTTCGATGCTCGCGAAGGCATCGGGGACGACCGGGTCGACGTACCGGTCCCGAGGGAAAGGCATGATCACTCCTCCCATCGGTACAGCGGTGCATCGAGCCGCCAGGCCTCTGCCGCGATCTCCGGCGAGGGCGGTCCGGCGCTACGGACGGGGCAGCCCCAGAGGTGTTCGGAACCGGGCTCCCGCAGCCACACGACGCCCGTCATCACCTCGTGCACAAACCCCGCCCGGCCACCGGGGCGGGTGTCGAGCGCGATCGAGCCGAGCGAAGGAGCACTGAACTCCACGTCCTCCTTGCGCGGCAGATGGCTCTCCCGAGGCAGGGGAATCCTCAGGGGACCGACCCGTACCCATCTCCCAGCCATGTGCTCCCCCCTTCGCAGAATCCGGGTCCATGGGCCCCGCTCGGCACGGACGGAGGTCTCGACCACGAGCGGGGCCCAACCGTGCACACCCCCGTGCGCACGGGCCTGTGGGAACTACGCGGCGTTCTCGACACTCAGCGGCTCGCCGTTGTACAGCAACGGGAGCCGGATCCCGACCATCGCGCCGGCGAACGCCGAGCGGATCCGGTACTCCATGAACGGCTCCACATAGTCCGGCAGATCCTTGAGCGACACCCAGGCCAGCGCCTCGATCACGCAGGACGCCCGCACGGGCAACGAGAGCGCACCGGCCTCCGCCTCCGTCATCGACCCGCCGTCGCAGACGACGTTCAGACTCTCGGCGTGCCGCATGTCGGGGTTGGCCGCGACCCGATCGACCGCCAACGCGTGCGTGATCCTGACCTGGAGGCCGAGTTCCTCCGCCACCTCG
This sequence comes from Streptomyces sp. NRRL F-6131, assembly GCA_000719695.1. Taxonomy (GTDB): domain Bacteria; phylum Actinomycetota; class Actinomycetes; order Streptomycetales; family Streptomycetaceae; genus Kitasatospora. The sequence continues at coordinate 79,077 of JOHN01000038.1, read as the reverse complement.
CAAGCGGCCGCGTAGCCGATCGGCTCACCGGCACGCGCCTCCCCGCCCGGCAACAGCCAGTCCGGCCGGAACGAGGGCTTCACCAGCAGCACCTTGCCGGACTCACTGCGGAAGAGAACCAGCGCTTCCACCCGCCGCCGCGTTTCGATCCTCCACCGGGACGGATCCATCGTGTTCGCCATCTGCACTCCAGGGGTCCACTCGGGGGGTGAAGGCCCCTCCCGCGCCGCCACACGGAAGGGGCCGGACGTGGAGGCCTCATCCACGGGCCGGGGGTGAAGGACCCGTGGATGAGGCCGATTGCCGTACCTGCCCGGACAGCCCCGGCAGGTACGGCACGGGTGCCGGTCCCGCGAGCAAGTGGCGATCAACTCGAAACCGGCGGCCCCACGCGCAGATCAGGACACGTGAGGCCCAAACGCCCACGCGATCGAACCAGGACGCGTGGACACCTGCCCGGGACGCCACCACTCCCACAAGGGAGCGTCCCAGGACTTGAACCCGCCCCAACGGCTCCTTGGACTCCCGACCGATGTCGAGCCGCCAAGGCGGGAGTTGCAAACGCGTGTCGAACCAGACCGCGTCAGAGGTCGGCCGAGAGTTCGACACCGTCGGCCGGTTCGATCTCGCCGGCGGGCGTCGACCACTCACAACCGCCCGCCGGACGCCTCAGGTAGGCCAGACCGCACTCCGTGCCCATGTAGGCACCGACCGCGCCCTTGTGAGCCAAGTCCCTAACCAGTTCACCAAGTTGCGGCTTGTACGGCGACCGCCGACCCGGCTTCCCGTCGACACGCGACATGACCGTTCCTTTCCGTAGTCGCTTCGCTACCGGAACGCCTTCACTGTGGACTACAGTCGAGGTGTCTTCAACCTCCCATCTCTGCTTGAAAAGTAGGGAGATCGAGCCGTGAACCGAGTTGAACTAGATCCACAGGGTGGTCCAGGAGCCGAGTTTGGAGTTTTCCTGCGCAGGTCACGCGAGGAGCGCGGGTGGACCCAAGACGATCTTTCGGAGATCACCGGGTACTCTTCATCCCACATCTCGGCCGTCGAAACTAACCGGAGGCCGCCAACTCCACGTTTCGCGAAGAAACTTGACAAAGCATTCGGCGTGGATGGCGTCTTCTCCCGCAAGACCCACGACGTGAAGAACTCTCCACTGCTGGAGGGGTTCGCCGAGTACGTAGTCCAGGAAGCGAAGGCCGTTGAACTGCGGCTGTTCGATCTTGGGATCATCCCTGGCCTGCTCCAGACTCAGGCGTATGCCGAAGCCATCGCGGCGGGCGCCGTGCGCCGAGGAAGCATTACCCGGGACCAGGCCGACAAGCGCGTAGAGGTCTTAGCCGCCCGTCAGCTTCGCCTACGGCGAGACCCACCGCCCCTTCTGCACGTCGTGATGGATGAGAGCTGCATCCGTCGGAACGTCGGTGGGCCGGGAGTCATGGCGGCCCAGTTGGATCAACTCGCCGAAGTTGCTGCACTGCCCCACACGGTCCTGCAAGTTGCGCCATATGCCATAGGCGAGGATCGCGCGTTCGATCTGCCAGTCAACATCGTCACGCTGCCGAGCAGGTCGTTGATGTCCTATGCCGAGTCATCGCAGCAGGGGCACCTTGAACGAGACAGTGACTCTGTGGTGCCGATTCTGACGGCCTACTATCAGCTACAGGCCGCAGCACTCTCGCCGGCGGAGTCTGCGGCGCTGATCAGCCATCTACGGAAGGAACTGCCGTGACCGAACCTGAGTGGTTCAAGTCGTCGTACAGCAGCAACGGCGGCAACTGCGTGGAGGTTGCAGCAAATTTGGCAACCTCGGCTGGCGCCGTGCCGGTTCGTGACTCCAAGGATCCCGAAGGGCCCTCCCTCGTCTTCTCCGTCGCGGAGTTCTCAGCGTTCCTCAGTGGGCTGCGTGGCGGGGAGTTCGGCGCTGTCTGATGGCGTCTCGTGCACGCTGCTGCCGGACCCCGTCGCGACAGCGCGGCGGGGTCCTGAGCTGTACCGGCGAGAATCCACGTTCGGAGGCTGCCGCGTGTTGGCAGAGGCCGGTGGCGGGAAGCTTTACGCACCCACCGCTGGCGGGGCCCGCGCCGGGCAAGACCGGGGGGCCACTCGGCCACATTGCGGTCAGGCCCAGAAGCCTGCCCGAGACCGCCGCCAGCTTACGGCCCCCCGGCCATGCCCGACCCCACCACCGGCAGGACCCCGCCCAAAGCTTCCCGCCCCCTCGCCGGCTCGGTGCCCGTCCAAGATGGTTGATCTTGAGTGCGCATGCCCTGACCTGCGAATTCATGCCCCCGGGGGGTTTGGTTCAGCCCATCGCGGGTAGCCTCTTTTCAGAGGGAGTACCTGCCCAGGTAGTAGTCGTACATCCGGGCGGGGTGCGGGACCTCCGGCCGGAGGTCGGCGGGGACTCCCGGCGCGCCCGGTTCCCACATGTCGTCGTAACCCACCACTGTGACCGCGCCTCCGCACCTGGTGATCTGATGGTCCGTCGGCGGACAGCGTAGGTGTTCGAGTCGCCTCGTGGTGCGCGGTGGTCGGTTCACCCCCGGTTGCGTGCAATGGGCGCCTTGTCACGGCTTGGCCGGAACACGCCGTGCCGCCCCGGTGGGCACGGGTTCGGCGGGCGGACGGGGGCGTACCGGCGCAGGATGGGAGGGTTCGGGACACCGTTCGAGGAGCGGGAGGTAGCCATGGCCGTCGCCGAGATCGTTCCGGCCGACATCAGGGAGTGGCGGGGTCACGCCGTCATGGACGAGAAGGACCACCGGATCGGCACGCTGGAGTCCGTCTACGTGGAGACCGCCAGTGACCAGCCGTACTTCGCGACGGTCACGATCGGGCTGGCCGTCAAGCGCCGGCTGGTCTTCGTGCCGCTGGACGGCGCGGTGCTGGGGCCGGGGTACGTGCGGGTGGCGTTCCCGAAGGCGCTGGTCAAGCAGGCCCCCTCGATCGGGGTCGACGACGTGCTGCCGGCCGAGAGCGAGCCGGAGGTGTTTGCCCACTACAAGCTGGAGTACGTCACCGGGACGGGCGGGGAGCGGCGGCTGGCCCGGCGCTGACCGCCCGCCGGGGGAGCGCCCCCGCCGCCGACCGCCCCGGTCCGACCGCCCCGGTCCGACCACCCGGGCCCGGATACCCCACGGGGTGCAGTGGAAGCTCTTCCTCACCCTCGCCTGACGGAACCGGGCCGCAGCGGCACCCCGGGTCCAGGACGACGGGGACGGCGTGCGCCGGCACCCCGTGCGCCCCGGCGTCGGTGCCGCCCGGCGTGCCACCCGCCGGCCGCCCCCGCGTCGTGGGAGGCTCGCCCTCGCCATGACCGTCGCCATCGCCCTGCTCACCCAGGACCTCCGGCTGCACGACAACCCCGTCCTGCACGCCGCCTGCGCCGCCGCCGACCAGGTCGTCCCGCTCTTCGTCCTGGACCCGGACGTCGACGCCGCCGGCTTCGCCGCGCCCAACCGCGCCGCCTTCCTCGCCGACTGCCTCGCCGACCTGGACGCCTCGCTGCGCCCGCTCGGCGGCCGGCTCGTCCTGCGGCGCGGGCCCGCCGCGCCCGCCGCCGCCCGGCTGGCCGCCGAACTGGACGCCGCCTCGGTGCACCTGGCCGCCGGGGTGAGCGGCTTCGCGCACCGGCGCGAGCGGGCACTGCGCGCCGAGCTCGGGGACCGGCTGCACGTCCACGACGGCTCCCTCACCGCCGTCGTCCCCGGCGCGGTGACGCCCGCGGGCAAGGACCACTACGCCGTCTTCACCCCGTACTTCCGCGCCTGGTCGCAGGCGCCGCACCGGACCGTCCACCGCGCGCCGAAGGCCGTGCGCACGCCGGACGGCATCGCGAGCGAGCCCGTGCCCACCGCGGAGCCGGAGTCGCCCGGGCTTCCGCCCGGCGGCGAGCGGGCCGGCCGCCGGCTCTGGCAGCGCTACCCGCTGGAGCGCTACGCCGAGCTGCACGACGACCTCGCCGCCGACGGCACCTCGCGCCTCTCGCCGTACCTGCACTTCGGCTGCCTCTCCGCCAACGAGCTGGCCGCCGCCGCGGACCGGCGCGGCGGTGACGGCGCCGAGGCGTTCGTCCGCCAGCTGGTCTGGCGCGACTTCCACCACCAGGTGCTCGCCGCCCGCCCGGGGGCCGCGCAGCACGACTACCGCGACCGCGGCGACCGGTGGCTGCCGGAGGACGACGAGGAGTGCGCGGCCTGGCGCCAGGGGCGGACCGGGTTCCCGCTGGTCGACGCGGGCATGCGCCAGCTCGCCCAGGAGGGCTGGATGCACAACCGTGCCCGGCTGGTCGCCGCCTCCTTCCTCACCAAGACGCTCTACCGGGACTGGCGGATCGGCGCGCGCCACTTCCTGCGGCTGCTGGTGGACGGGGACCTGGCGAACAACCAGCTCAACTGGCAGTGGATGGCGGGCACCGGCACGGACACCCGCCCCAACCGGGTGCTCAACCCGCTGGCCCAGGCCGACCGGCTCGACCCGGACGGCGCCTACGTGCGGCGTTGGGTGCCGGAGCTCGCGCACGTCCCCGGGCGGAAGGTGCACCGCCCCTGGTTGCTGGACGAGCGCCCGGCCGACTACCCGGAGCCGCTGGTGGACCCGGCGGCCCTCTCCGAACGCCTGCGCCGCGCCCGCGCCCTGGACTGATCCGGGCCCCGCGCCCCGCCACGCGGGCTCGCCACCGACCCGACACCGGCCCCGACACCGACACCGGCCCCGACACCGACACCGGCCCCGGTCCGAGGTGTCACATTTCCCACTCCGCCCGACAGCCCGTCACGCGTCGTTCACGTCCAGGTCGCTGACCTTCGGATGAATGGGCCCGGCCCCGCAGTTGTACAGCCAACTGTCCGGCGGGGCCGTCCCTCCCAGCCTCCGTCACCAGCCGCGGACGGCCCCGGCCCGACGCCCCCCCGACGGCCCGGTGCCCCAGCGGCGGACAGGACATCCGTGGCCACCGGCAGCACCCTGACCCTCACCTCGTCGAGCAGCCCCGTCGAGGGCGACCGCCTCACCTTCCACTGGGCCACCGACGCCCCCGACCCGAAGAACTGGGTCGGCATCTACGACGGCGCCCGGCAGCCCGGCACCGGCAGCTCGCTGCTCTGGAAGTACACCGCGGCCGCCTCGGGCGACGTCCAGCTCGACACCTCGGCGCTCACCGGCGGCCCGTACACGGCGTACCTGCTGGCCAAGGACGGCTACGGCATCCTGGCCAGGACCGAGTCGTTCAGCTTCCGCCCCAAGCCGGCCGTGGCCCGCCCGCACGCCGTGGTGGACTCCTTCACCGCCACCCCCGTCGCGCCCGGCGCGGCCGTCACCGTCAAGCTCGGCGGCCTCTGGGCCCGCCCCGCCGGCAACCCGGCGGGCAGCGCGGCCTTCCGCAAGGTCTCCGGCCCGGCCTGGCTCGCGGTCGCCGCCGACGGCACGGTCACCGGCACCGCGCCGGCCGGCCCGGCGCCCCGCGACCCCGAGGTGCTGGTCGTCGGCGTCAAGGACGGCGCCGGCGCCACCGACACCGTCACCGTGCTGCTCCCGGTCACCGACCCGGCCGCCGCGCCGCGCCTCAAGGTGGCCAGCTGGAACCTCGCCGACGCGGGCGCCGCCTTCACCGACGCCACCGAGAAGCAGCTGCGCGTGGTGCTCGCCCAGGGCCTCGACGTCCTCGCGCTCCAGGAGACCGCGGGCCGGGCCGCCCGGGAGCTGGCCGACGCGCTCGGCTGGTACGCCCACCAGGGCGCCGGCGGCGTCGGCCTGCTCAGCCGCTACCCGCTGACCGCCGTCACTCCGGCCACCGCCGAGCTGCCCGCCGCCGCGGCGACCGTGCAGCTGCCCGGCGGACGCGCCGTCCGGGTCTGGGCCGCGCACCTCGACGAGGCGGACTACGGCCCGTACGCCCTCCAGGACGGCCGGACCGCCGCCGAGGTCCTCGCCGCGGAGAACGCCTCGGCACGCCTGCGGCAGGCCCGGGCGCTGGCGGCCGCCGTGACCGCGGACGCCGCCGCGGGCGTCCCTGTGGTGGTCGCCGGTGCGCTGTCCTCGCCCTCGCACCTCGACTGGACGGCCGCCACCGCCGCCGCGCACGGCGGGGTGGGCGCGTTCGCCTGGCCGGTCAGCACCGTGCTCCAGGCGGCCGGACTCACCGACACCTTCCGCGAGGAGAACCGGGACCCGGCGAAGGCACCGGGCACCACCTGGTCCCCGGTCCGCAAGCAGCGCGCCGCCGGCAGGGCCGAGCCGCAGGACCGGATCGACTACGTGCTGTACCGGGGGAAGCTGCGGCTCGTCGAGGCGCACACCCTGGTCGCCGACTGGCCGGCCACCGCCGCCGACCCGGCCGCCCTCGCCGCCAACCAGTGGCCGTCCGACACCGCCGCCGCGGTCGCCACCTTCCAGCTCTGAAAGGCCAGTTCGCGATGTCCGAGCTCTCCCGCCGCTCCTTCGTCGGCGCCACCGCGGCCGCCGCCGCCGCCCTGCCCGGTCTGCCCGGCACCCCGGCCCAGGCCGCCCCCGTCCGGCCCGCCCCCGCGCCGACCCGCCTCACCGGCACCATCAAGGACGTCAAGCACGTCGTGGTCCTGATGCAGGAGAACCGCAGCTTCGACCACTACTTCGGCACCCTGAACGGCGTGCGCGGCTTCGGCGACAAGCAGGCGCTGCAGTTCCCCGACGGCACCGACGTGTTCCGCCAGCCCGACCCGCGCCGCAGCGACGGCAACGTCATGCTGCCGTACCGGATGGACACCTCGAAGTACAACGCGCAGAACGCCGGCGGTCTGCCGCACGACTGGGCCACCGGCCACCAGGCGATCAACAACGGCGCGATGAACAAGTGGATCGCGGCCAAGGGCGAGCGCACCATGGGCTACTTCACCCGGGAGGACATCCCCTACCAGTACGCGCTCGCCGACGCCTTCACCCTGTGCGACGCCTACTTCACCTCGCTGGCCGGGCCGACCGACCCCAACCGGCTCTACCTGTGGACCGGCACCGCCGGCCCCGGCCGCGACGGCACCACCGGCCCGTGGATCGACAACACCCCGGTCACCGACAACCCGGTGGCCGACTGGACCACCTACGCCGAGCGCCTGGAGGCAGCCGGCGTCTCCTGGCGGGTGTACCACAACCCCAGCAAGGACGACCGCACCGGCGACTACGACGACAACGCGTTGTCCTACTTCAAGCAGTTCCACGCCTTCCCGAAGGACGACCCGCGCTACGTCAACGCGATGACCGAGTTCGACCCGGCCGCCTTCGACGCGCACTGCAAGGACGGCACCCTGCCGACCGTCTCCTGGCTGGTCGCGCCCTACCTGTTCTCCGAGCACCCGGAGGCCGGCCCGGCGTACGGCGCGCACTGGGTCGACCAGGCCCTGCAGTCGCTGATGTCCAACCCCGACGTCTGGCGGCACACCGTCTTCCTGGTCATGTACGACGAGAACGACGGCTACTTCGACCACATGGTGCCGCCCACCCCCGAGGCGGGCACGCCGGAGGAGTTCACCCAGGGCCGCGCCATCGGCCTCGGCAACCGCGTCCCGCTCTGGGTCGCCTCGCCCTGGTCGCGCGGCGGCTGGGTCAACTCCCAGGTGTTCGACCACACCTCGGTGCTGCGCTTCATGGAGCAGGTCACCGGTGTCGCCGAGCCCAACATCTCCGCCTGGCGCAGGGCCGTCTGCGGCGACCTCACCAGCTGCTTCGACTTCGCCGCCCCGGACCACTCGATACCCCGGCTGCCCGACACCAACGCCCTGATGGCCAGGGCCGACGCGGGGACCAGGCTGCCCGGTGTCCAACTGCCCGCCGTGGGCGCCCAGTCGATGCCGGTGCAGGAGCGCGGCGACCGCCCGCACCGCCCTCTGCCCTACCAGCCCTGGGCCGAGGCGGAGGTGGACCGAACGACGGGCCGGGTCACCTGCACGATGAGCAACGACGGCGCCGTGGCCTTCCCGTACACGGTCTACCCGAACATCGTCCAGCCGTTCGCCGGCACCCCGTTCACCGTCGCCCCGGGCGCCTCGGCGAGCTACGTCTGGGAGGCCGCGACGACCAACGGCCGCTACGACTTCACCGTGCACGGCCCGGACGGCTTCCTGCGCCGCTTCGCCGGCACCGTGATCCGCGACGGCCAGGGCGGGACCGGCCAGGGCGGGACCGGGCAGGGCGGTACCGGCCGGACCGGCACCGGGCAGCCGTCGGGCCAGAACGACATCGGCATCCCGATCGTCACCGCCGACCTGTCCGGCTCGGGCCGGCTCACCCTCCAGCTGGTCAACGACGGCATGACGGACGTCTGCTTCACCGTCGCGCCCAACGACTTCGCCGGCACCGCGCGGACCGTCCGGGTCCGGCCCGGCAAGCGGACCGACGTGGTCTGGCCGCTGGACGGGAAGGGCCGCTACGACGTGGTGGTCACCGCAGCCACCGGCCAGCGCTTCACCCGCCGTTACGCGGGCTGGGTGCACTGACCCGCTCCGGTCCGGAGCCCGGCGGACCGCGGCCGGGGGCGCCGAACCGGTGACCCCCGGCCGTGGCGCGGCCCCCCGGCCGCGGCCCGCCGCTACCGTCGGCTCCATGCAGCAGATCACACCCTGCCTCTGGTACGACGACCAGGCCGAGGAAGCCGTCCGGTACTACACGTCGGTCTTCCCCGACTCGCGGGTCACCGGTGTCACCCACTACACCGAGGCGGGTCCCGGCACGCCCGGCACCGTGCTGACCGTCGCCTTCGAGCTCGGCGGCCGCCCCTACGTCGCCCTCAACGGCGGCCCGCTCTTCCCGTTCACCGAGGCCGTCTCGCTCCAGGTGCACTGCGACGACCAGGCGGAGGTGGACCGGCTCTGGGCGGCGCTGCTGGAGGGCGGCGGCCAGGAGGGCCCGTGCGGCTGGCTCAAGGACCGCTGGGGCCTGTCCTGGCAGATCACCCCCCAGGTGTTGATCGACCTGGTCTCCGACCCGGACCGGGCCAAGGCCGCGCGGGTCACCGCGGCGATGCTGGAGATGCGCAGGATCGACATCCGGCGTCTGCTCGACGCGGCCGAGGGCTGAGCCCGTGGCCGCCCCCGCCTACCGCCACATCTCCTATCTGCACGCCACCCCCCAGCGGGTCTGGCACGCCCTCACCAACGCCGACGAGTCCGGCCTCTACTGGGGCCACCGCAACGTCTCCACCTGGCTGCCGGGCGCCGGTTGGGAGCACCAGCGGATCGACGGCTCCGGCGTCGCCGACGTGGTCGGCACCGTCGAGACGGCCGACCGCCCGCACCTCCTGGTCACCACCTGGGCCGGCCCCGACGAGCAGCGCCCCGCCGGGCCGTCCCGGGTGACCTTCGAGCTCCGCTCCCACCGGGACCTCACCCGGCTCACCGTCACCCACGAGAACCTGGCCGACGAGGCCGAGCGCGCCGACGCCGAGGCGGGCTGGTCCGCGGTGCTGTCCAACCTGAAGACCTACCTGGAGACCGGCCACCCCCTCCCGCAGGACCCCTGGGAGATGCCCTGACCCCACCCGGTGACCGTGGCTACCCCTTGGACGACTTGGACGACTTGGACGACCGCTTGCGCCGGCGGCGGACGCGGGCGAAACCCGGGCGTTCGCCGCGGACCCACCGGCGCAGTCGGCCGAGCCGGGAGAAGCGTTCCCGGCCCGCCACCGACGCCCGGTCCAGCTCCTCCATCAGCCGTCGCGAGCGGTGCTCCAGGTCCAGTTCGTCGAGGATCCGGTCGACCTCGGTCAGCAGCGACCCGAGCAGGTGCCAGGACTCCGGATCGGCCCGCACCTGCTCCAGCAGCAGCCGGGCGACGTTCTCCCGGCTGGCCCAGGCGGCCGTCAGCTCGGCGGCGAGGCGCTCCTCGGCCTCCTCGGCGTTCCGGCTGACCTGGGTGGTGACCAGTACGGCGAAGCTCACCAGCGCGCCGCCGACGTGCGCGAGCAGCTCCTCCATCGCCACCGCGAGGTTCGGGGCCACCAGCGGCTCGCCGGGTGCGCGCCGTTTGGCGAGGTCGGTGAGGGAGCGGGAGATGACCCGGATCACCACCACGCAGATCTCCAGGGTGTCCAGTCCGGTGCGCAGCACCAGCCGGGAGAGCAGTCCCTCACTGATCCGGGGGTTGAACCGGAGGCTGTCCTCGGCCTGGCGCAGGGCCGCGTCGACGTCGGCGATCGCCTGGTCCAGCCGCCGGGCCTCGTGCAGGCGCTCGGCGGCGTCCGCGACCTCGGTGGGCCGGCCCAGCTGGTCGGCGAGGTCGACCAGCAGGTGGCGCGCCCGGCGGGCGAGGTCCTCGATGGAGGCGCCGGCGGTGTCCACCCAGACCGGCGGGGCGAACACCAGGTTGAACAGCAGGCCGACGCTCGCGCCGATCAGGGTCTCCAGCACCCGGTCCCAGGCCTGGGAGGCCAGTTTGGTGACGCCGAGGATCAGCATCGCGCTGATCGCGACCTCCTGGACGAACTCGTCGACCCGGACGAACCGGCCGATCACCAGCGAGGCCAGGATGATCAGTCCGAGGCTCCACCAGGAGAGCCCGACCACCGAGCTGAAGCCGATCGCGATCAGCACGCCGACGACCACCGAGTTCACCCGGCGGATGCTGGTGGTGAGGGTCGAGTAGACGGTGACCTGGACGACCAGCAGCGCGGTGAGCGGGGCGGTCAGCGGGGCCGGTTCGCTGCTGAGCCAGGTCGCCACCAGGTAGGAGAGGGTGGCGGCCACGGTCGCCCGGGCGGTCTGGACGGCGAAGGGGTCGCGGGCGGCGCGGCGCAGCAGGCCGAGGACGGAGTCCGGTAGCAGAACCATGCGCACCTCCTTCCCCGTGTCGTGCTTCGCACCGGGGCGATCTTCACCGGAAGGCCGTCGGCGGAAGGGCCGCCACCTGGGCGGTTTCCCCGGGGAGGGGCCGCGCGGGCCGGGTCACTGCTTGCCGCGGCCCTCGCGCAGCAGCTTCCACGGCGCGAGCGCCGACTCCACCTGGACTCCGAGGCTCATCTTGGACGCGCCCTCGATCCGCTCCTCGAAGCGGATCGGCACCTCCTTGACGGTCAGTCCGCGCCGCACCACCCGGTGGTTCAGCTCGACCTGGAAGGAGTACCCGTTGCTCTCCACCGACGGCAGGTCGATGGCCCGCAGGGTCTGTGCCTTCCAGGCCTTGTAACCGGCGGTGGCGTCCCGCACGCCGAGGCCGAGGATGGTGTTCACGTACAGGTTGGCCCAGGCGGAGAGTGCCTTGCGGTGCCACGGCCACTCCTCGGCGGTCGACCCGCCGGGGACGTACCGGGAGCCGAGCACCACGGCGGTGTCGTCGGCCAGCAGGGTCTCCACCATGAGCGGCAGGACGGCTGCGGGGTGGGAGAGGTCGGCGTCCATCTGGACGACGACGTCCGCGCCGTGCTCCAGGGCCAGCGTCATGCCGGCCACGTAGGCGCGGCCGAGGCCGTCCTTCTCGGTGCGGTGCAGCACCCGGATCCGGCCCGCGGACCCGGCGGCCAGCTCGTCGGCGACCTCGCCGGTGCCGTCGGGGGAGTTGTCGTCGACCACCAGCAGGTGCAGGTTCGGCAGGTCGAGGTCGGCCAGCCGGCCGGCGAGGACCGGCAGGTTCTCCCGCTCGTTGTAGGTGGGCACGACCACAACGACCTTCGGGGCGGCCTCGACCATGTTCTGTTCCCTCGCGAGTTCGGCGTTCCGGCCGTCGGCGGGACGGCCGTGCGAGTCTATCCGCGCCACTTCGAACGCCGTCGCGCCGGACCACCGCCCGGTCGGTCACCCGATCCGTCACCCCGGTCGGTCACCCGATCCGTCACCCCGGTCGGTCGCTCCGTCCGGGCCCGGCCGGTCACCTGGACCGGCGGGAACTCCAGGCGGGGGCGACGACGGCGATCAGGGCGACGGCGAAGCCGAGCTGGAGCAGATGGCGGATCCAGTCGATGCCGGACGTGTGCCGGACGCCGACCCAGCCGGCGACCGCGTTGCCCAGCCACGCCCCCGCCGCGCCGAGCAGCATGGTCAGCCACCAAGGGATGGCCTGCGGGCCGCGCAGGATCAGCTTGGCGATCACACCGAGCACGAAGCCGATGAGCAGAATCCACAGGAGCTGGAACATCGCATTCCACCTTTCGAGGCACGTTCCCTCATGATCGCCCGAACTGCGCGGCACGGCACGTCCAGACGCCGACCGCCGCGGTGCGGGCCGTCCGCGCCCCCGCCTGCCCCGATCACGCCGGACTACTCCTCGCGCCCGCTCAGCGCGGCCCCGGACGCCGGGTCGAACACGTGCAGCCGGCCGGTGTCGATCCACAACTCCAGCGGCGCGCCCTCGGCCGCCCGGGTGGCCGTCCCGATCCGGGCCACCACCTCCCGCCCGCGCGCCCCGGACCCCGTCCGCCGGGCGTCGACCTCCTCCGGCCCACCGGCGGCGGCCGCGTCACCGGGGACCGCGTCGCCCTCGACGGTGAAGTGCACGAACACGTCCGAGCCAACCGACTCGACCACCTCCACCTCGACCGTGACGTTCGCCCCGCCCGTCGGGTGCTCCAGCAGCGCGGCGTCCTCGAAGTGCTCCGGGCGGATCCCGACCACCACCTCGCGCGGCGCGTCCGCCGCCGTGAGCCGCCGGCGCAGCCGGTCGTCCAGCGGCAGGTCGCCGAGCGCGGTGCGCAGGACGCCCTCCTCCAGCCGGCCGTTCAGCAGGTTCATCCCGGGCGAGCCGATGAAGCCGGCGACGAACAGGTTGGCCGGGGTGTCGTACAGCTGCTGCGGTGCGCCGACCTGCTGGACCACGCCCCCGCGGAGCACCACCACCCGGTCGCCGAGCGTCATCGCCTCCACCTGGTCGTGGGTGACGTAGACGGTGGTGGTGCCGAGCCGGCGCTGCAGCCGGGAGATCTGGGTGCGCATCTGCACCCGCAGCTTGGCGTCCAGGTTGGAGAGCGGCTCGTCCATCAGGAAGGCCTTGGGGTCGCGGACGATCGCCCGGCCCATCGCGACCCGCTGGCGCTGCCCGCCGGAGAGGTTGGCCGGCCGGCGGTCGAGGTGTTCGGTGAGGTCGAGGATCCGGGCCGCCTCCTCGACCTTGGCGGCGATCACCGCCTTGTCGGCCTTGGCCAGCCGCAGCGCGAAGCCCATGTTCTGCCGCACGGTCATGTGCGGGTACAGCGCGTAGCTCTGGAAGACCATCGCGATGTCCCGGTCCTTGGGCGCCCGGTCGTTGACCACCTGCCCGCCGATCCGCAGGGTGCCGTCGGTGATGTCCTCCAGGCCCGCGATCATGTTCAGGGTGGTGGACTTCCCGCAGCCCGAGGGGCCGACCAGGATCACGAACTCGCCGTCCGCGACGGTGAGGTCGAGCGCGCGGACGGCCACCGAGCCGTCGGGGTAGCGCTTGGTGATGCCGTCCAGCACGATCTGCGCCATCGGTGCGGGTCATCCCTTCACTGCGCCGGCGGTCAGGCCGGCCACGATGCGGCGTTGGAAGAACAGCACGAACAGCACGATCGGCACCGTGATCACCACGGCCGCGGCGGCGATCGAGCCGGTCGGCTGCTGGAACTGGGAACTGCCGGTGAAGAAGGCGATCGCGGCCGGTACGGTGCGCGCGGCGTCCGTGGAGGTCAGCGAGATCGCGAACAGGAAGTCGTTCCAGCAGAAGATGAAGACCAGGATGGCGGTGGTGAACACGCCCGGCGCCGCCAGCGGGGCGATCACCAGCCGGAACGCCTGGGCGGGGGTCGCGCCGTCCATCTTGGCGGCCTTCTCCAGCTCCCACGGGATCTCCCGGAAGAACGCCGACAGGGTGTAGATCGCCAGCGGCAGCGAGAAGGTCATGTACGGGATGATCAGCCCGGCCCAGGTGTCGAAGAGCCCCAGCGCCCGCTCGATGTCGAACAGCGGGGAGACCAGCGAGATCGGCGGGAACATCGCGATCAGCAGCGACATCCCGATCAGCAGCCGCTTGCCGGGGAAGCGCAGCCTGGCCACCGCGTACGCCGCCATGGTGGCGAGCACGACGGCGACCGTGGTGGCGATCACCGCGATGCCGATCGAGTTGAGCAGCGCCCGGGTGAACTCCGAGGTGCGGAAGATGCCGCGGTAGTTCTCCAGCGTCCAGCTGCGCGGCACGAAGGCGCCGTCGGTCAGGGTGGCCGGATCCTTGAAGGAGAGCGCGGCGATCCACCAGACCGGGAACAGCGCGTAGAGCACCACCACCAGGTTGACCAGCCCCCAGCCCGTGCGGGTGCGGGCCTGCCGGGCGGTCACCGGCCCTCCGCCGAACCGCCGGGCGCGGCCGCGCCGAAGACCTTGACGAAGACCAGCGCGATCACCGCCACGCACAGGAACACCAGCACCGAGATCGCCGAGCCGATGCCCAGGTTGAGCGCGGTGAACAGGTTGTCGTAACCGAGGATCGACACCGAGCCGGTGTCGTTGGCGCCGCCGGTCAGCACGTAGATGTTGTCGAAGATCCGGAACGCGTCCAGGGTGCGGAACAGCAGCGCGACCAGAACGGCCGGCTTCATCAGCGGCAGGATCACCAGCCGCAGTCGCTGTCCGAAGCCGGCGCCGTCGACCATCGCGGCCCGGACCGTCTCGGCCGGCACCAGGGCCAGCCCGGCCAGCAGGAGCAGGGCCATGAACGGCGTGGTCTTCCACACCTCGGCGAGGACGATCAGGCCGATCGCCGGCCAGTGCTCGGTCAGCGGCGCACTGCCCTCCGGCAGCAGCGCCGCCAGGTAGCCGGTGCCGGGCGTCCACGCGTACTGCCAGGAGTAGGCGGCCACCACCGTGACGATGCCGTACGGCACCAGCACCGCCGTGCGCACCAGCCCGCGCCCGAACACCGCCCGGTGCATCACCAGCGCCAGCGCCAGGCCCAGCACCAGCTCGATCGTCACCGAGACGACGGTGATCAGCACCGTCACCCCGAGCGCCTGCCACCAGTACGGGGAGGACAGCACGGCGCCGTAGTTGGCGAACCCGACGAACGCCGAGCGGTCCGGGAAGCGCAGGTCGTAGCGCTGGAAGGAGAGGTAGACGGCGTAGCCGACCGGGTAGGCCGTCACCAGCACCAGCACCATCACCAGCACCGCGGGGGCGCACAGCAGCCAGCCGAGCCGGCGCTCCTGCCGCGATCCCTCGGACAGCCGGCCGGCGCGCCCTCCGGCGTCCTTCGCCGCTTGCCGGGTGGTGGTCACGGGATCAACCCCTTCGAGCCGAGCGCGTCCCTGATCTGCCCGGACAGGTCGGCCACCGTGCGCTCCGGCTCCACCTCCGACGGCGGGGAGAGGGCGTGCGCGACGGCGATCGACACGTTCTGGTACGCGGGCGTCTGCGGCCGCACCGAGGCGGAGTCCAGGGCCGCCAGCACGTCCGCGGCGAACGGGTAGCTGTCGGTGAGTTCGGCGGCGGTGTACAGACTGCGCAGCGAGGGCGGCAGTCCGCCCTTCAACGCGTTGGTCAGCTGGTTCTCCCGGTTGCGCAGGCAGAGCACGGCCTCCTGGGCCGCCTCCGGGTGGTCGGAGTAGGCGCCGACGGCGAGGTCGATGCCGCCGATGGTGACGGCCGACGGCCGCCCGGGGACGACGGCCGGGTACGGCGCCCAGCGGAAGTGCCGGAACAGCTCCGGCTGGTTCTCCTTCATCGACGGGTAGACGAAGGGGTAGTTGAGCTCGAAGGCGGCCGTGCCGGACTCCATCGCCAGCCGGTTCTGGTCCTCCATCTGGTTGGACAGGGACGGGTCGGCGGCGGGGGAGCGGGCGAGGTCCCGGACCACCCCCGCGGCGACGACGGCCGGCTCGCCGAGCGAGGGCGCGGTCGCGTCCGGGGTGAGGATCGAGCCGCCCGCGCTGGTCACCAGGGTGTTGAACCAGACCGTCAGGCCCTCGTACTGCGCGCCCTGCACCTCGACGAAGTGCGGTTTGCCCTGCTCGGCCAGCCCGCGCGCGGTGTCCAGCATCTCGGCCCAGGTCGCGGGCGGCGCGGACACCAGGTCGTCCCGGTACCAGAGCAGTTGGGTGTTGGAGTTGTACGGGACGGCGTACAGCCGGTCCTGCCAGGTGGCGGTGCGCAGCGCGGCGGCCAGGGTGTCCTCGCTCGCCCGCTCGCGCAGCGCCCCGGTCCACTCGAGGGCCCAGCCGGCCTCGGCGAACTCGGGCGTCCAGGTGACGTCCAGCCCCATGATGTCCACGCCGCTGTCGTGTGCCGCCATCCGGCGCACCAGCTGCTGGCGCTGGCCGTCGGCGGTGCGCGGCAGCTTGTTGTAGCGGATCGACCAGCGCCCGCCGGAGTCGCGGCCACAGGTGTCGGCGGCCTGCTGGAGCGCGCCCGAGTCGTCGGGGAAGTTGTACCAGTCGAGGACGACCGGGCCGGCGCCCCCGGAGCCGTTCCCGCCGCCGCAGGCGGCGAGCGTCCAGGCGAGCAGGAGCAGCAGGGCGACGGCGGCCCGGTGGTTCGGTCTCGGCATCGCAACTCCTCCCGGCGGACCGGCCCGCGGCTGGCTCACGCTAGGCCTTCCCCCGCGCGATCGGGGCGACCTGACGGTGCGACACCCGGCGCGTCGCTCCACCGGCCCATCGGTGCGCGTTCGGTGAAGATCGGGACCGGGAGGCTCTGGCGGGTGACCGTGGCGAGCCGCTACGGTCTGGACCAACCACCCGTCCGGCCGAACGGCCGCGCCCCCGTCCTGGCCTCTTCCGGGAGTCGTCATCAGCACCCGATCCACCGTCAGCGCCGCTCCCGCCACCGCCGCCGCGGCGCCCGACGCGCTCACCCTGCCCGACCTGCTGGACGACCGGGCGGCCCGCCACCCCGACCGGCCCGCGCTGATCGTCCCCGGCCGCCCGGTCCTCGACTACCGGAGCTGGCGGGAGCGGGCGGTGCGCGCCGCCCACGGGCTCGCCGGGGCGGGCGTCCGGCCGGGCTCCCGGGTGCTGCTGCTCCTCCCCGACCGGGCCTGGGACGACTACGCGGTCGCCTTCCTGGCCACCCACTACGCCGGGGCGGCGGCCGTCGTCGCCCGCGAGGACCTCGGCGCCGAGGACACCGCGCGGCTGGCGGGCGACAGCGGGGCCGGTCTCGCGGTCGCGGACCGCGCCGACGACGCACGGGCCACCGCGGCGGGCGTCCGCTGCCTGCTCCTCGCCGACCTGGAGGCGGACGGCGACGGAGCGCAGGAACCGCCGCACCGCCCCGCCCCCGGCGACCTCGCCCAGGTCATCGGCACCTCCGGCACCACCGGCGCGCCCAAGGGCGTGCACGCCGCCCACGCCAGCCTCACCGCCGGCCTGCGGCTCGACCCGCGCCCGCGCCCCTACGCCCACTCCGCGCACGCCGTGCACGCCTTCCCGATCGGCACCAACGCCGCCCAGGTGGTCCTGGTCAACGCCCTGGTCGCCGCACCGGCCACCGTCTGCCTGCCGCGCTTCGACGCCGAGGAGTTCGGCCGGACCGTCGCCGAGCACCGGGCGGGCACCGTCTTCCTGGTGCCGTCGATGGCCGTCGAACTGCTCAACTCCGGCGTCCCCGGCCGGCACGACCTCAGCAGCGTCCTGCTGATCAGCTCCTCGGCCGCCGCGCTGCCCGGCCCCGTCGCCACCGCCCTGCGCGCGGCCCTGCCTACCGCCACCCTGGTCAACACCTACACCTCCGCCGAGGCGTCCCCCGCCCAGATCTCCGCCGTCGTCGACGCCCGCCGGCCCGGCTCGGTCGGCCGCCCCGCCAACCCGGGCGACCTGCGCCTGCTCGGCGCCGGCGGACAGCCCGTCGAACCGGGCGAGGTCGGCGAGGTCTGGCTGCGTCAGCCCGGCCCGGCGCGCGGCTACACCGCCGGCGCACAGGCCTCGGCGGCCGTCTTCCGGGACGGCTGGGTACGGATGGGCGACCTCGGCCGGCTCGACGCCGACGGCTACCTCCACCTGGTCGACCGGGAGAGCGACGTCATCAAGTCCGGCGCCCTCAAGGTCTCCACGCTGCGCATCGAGGACGTCCTGCACGCCCACCCGCAGGTCGCCGACGCCGCCGCGCTCGGCCTCCCGCACCCCGTCATGGGCGCGGTGCCGGTGGCCGCCGTCGTCCCCGCCGACGACGGCCTCGACCTCGACGAACTGCGGCTCTTCCTCGCCGCCCGCCTCGGCCGGGCCGAACTGCCGGTCCGGATCCTGCTCACCGACGGGCTGCCCCGCAACCCCAGCGGCAAGGTCGTCAAACCCGAACTGCGCGCCCGCTTCGAGGAACCCGGGGTCCGCACCGGCGGCACACCGCCCACCACCGCGTCCGAACGGGCCCTCGCCGCGGTCTGGAGCAAGGTCCTCGGCCGGCCCGTCGAGGCCGTCGAGGACGAGTTCTTCGCCCTCGGCGGCGACTCCTTCCGCGCCGTCCAGCTCGCCGCCGCCGTCTCCGCCGAGTTCGGCGTCACCGCGAGCACCGCCCTGGTCTTCGAACGCCCCTCGCTGCGCGCCCAGGCCGCCTGGCTCACCGACGCCCCGGCTGCCCCGGCCGCCTCGACGGACCCGGCCGCCTCGACGGACCCGGACGCGGCCGCCCTCCCGTCGGACGGGGCCGGGATCTCCCCCTTCCTGCGCGACCTGCGCGCCCAGCCCCACGACATCCCGCTCACCTCCCAGCAGGAGAACTTCCTGCGCTGGATGGCCGAGGCCGAGGGCCGCAACGTCGGCTCCGTCGCCGTCATGTTCCGCGTCACCGAACCGCTGGACCCCGCCCTGCTGACCGAGGCCCTGCACGAGGCCGTCCGCCGCCACCCCGCGCTGCGCACCCGCTTCGTCCCCGTCCCCGGCGCCGAACCGGGCGTCCGGCGCGCCGTCGTCGACCCCGAACCCGAGGTGGAGGCGCTCCTCGTCGACGCCCCGGGCGCGAGCGACGACGAGGTCTCGGCCCGGCTGATCGCCGTCCGGGACCGGCTCACCGACGTCGGCGAAGGCCCGATGACCGGCCTCGCCGTGGTCAGCCGCGCCGCCGACGACCACGCCGTCCTCCTCGCCGTCCACCACATCGTCGGTGACGGCTGGTCGGTCGGCGTCCTGCTGCGCGACCTCGGCGTCATCTACTCGGCGCTGCGCCGCGGCCGCCCCGCGCCCCCGCCCCGGCCGACGCCCCCGCTCGGCGAACTGGTCGCCCGGGCCAACGCCCGGTGGCCGGTCTCCCGCGCCCACTTCGCCCGCACCCTCGCCGGAGCGCCCGAGGCGGTGCACCCCTTCCCCGGCCGCGCCGACACCGAGACCGTCCTCAGCGCCGCCCACCGCCTGACCGTCCCCGCCGCCCGTGCCGCGGCCCTGCGCGCCCGGGCCGCCGAGGCCGGCGCCACCCCCTTCCAGGCGCTCGCCACCGTCTGGCTCGGCCTGCTCGCCGAACGCAGCGGTCAGCGGGACCTCGTCCTGATGACCCCCGTCCCCGGCCGCACCACGCCCGAGGCGGAACAGGCCGTCGGCTGCTTCGTGCAGTCCCTCCTGCTGCGGGTCGACGCCTCCGGCGCCCCCGGCTTCGCCGAACTCCTCGCCCGGGTCCGCGACACCGCCACCGCGGCCCTGGACCACCAGCTCTACCCGTTCGCCGAGTTCAGCCCGCTGGTCCCGTTCGCGGCCTGGCTCCGCTACGAGGCCTGGAACGCCCCCGCCCAACTCCCCGGCCTCGCCTGCACCGCCTGGGAGGTCCCGCGCGGGGCCACCGTCCCCTACCCGCTCCCCGGCGGCGACCGCCACGTCCCCGAACTCGCCGCCACCGAACAGCCCGACGGCTCCCTCGTCTGCTGGCTCCGCTACAACGAGCACGCCTTCACCCCGGCCGCCGTCGACGCCCTCGCCACCGCCCTGTCGGCCCGCATCGCGGAGGCGGCCGGCGGCTGACCGGGCCGGTCTCCCCGTCGCCTTGTCAGTGGCCGGTGCGAGGCTGTCCGTGAGCACCTCGAAGGAGAACAGCATGGGTACCTGGGACATCGGCCACTTCGACAACGACACCGCCGCGGACTTCGCCGGCACCCTGGACGAGGCGCCCGCCGGTGAGCGGGAGGCGCTGGTCCGCCGCGTGCTGACGCGCGTCGCCGACACCGGGGCCGAGGACTACCTCGACTCCTGCGACGCGGCGGAGGCCGTCGCCGCGGCGGCGCTCGTCGCCTCGCAGTGCCCCGGCGGCGCCCCCGTCACCACCGCGTACGGGCCCGACCGGGCCCTTCCGGTCCTTGCCGCCGACCTGCGCCCGCTCGCCGCCGAGGCCCTCCTCCGGACCCTCGCCGACGAGTCCGAACTCGCCGAGCTCTGGGACGAGACGGAGGACGGCCCCGCCTGGCGCCGCACCGTCACCGAGCTGCACGCCGTCCTCGCCCCGGAGCCCGTCCCGGCTCCGGCTCCGGAGGCGCTGTTCGACCTGTAGACCGGGCCGGCGTCGAGGGACGCGCCCGCCTCGGCCGCAGGGGCCGTGCCGCAGGGGACGGCCTCAGGGGATGTAGGTGCGTCCGCAGGTGGACGTCGGGGAGGGGGACGCGGGGCCGTCGGTCGCGGTCGGCGACGGGGTCTCCTGGTCGCCGCACGGGCGCGGTTCGAAGCCGGGGCCGACGAAGGACACCCGCCGCACGTCGTAGGGCGCCTGCTCGTACCAGCCGTGGAAGTACACGGTCAGCTCGGTGGTGTCCGGGCCGGTGGTGAGGCGGACCGACAGGTCGTTCCAACTGTCCAGGCCCGACCAGGTGGAGGCGTTCTCGCCGGTCGCCCCGGTGACGCCGACGAAGGCGAACGGGCCGCGGACCGTCGCGGAGAGCGTGTAGGCGGAGTTCGGCCGGACGTGCACCCGCTGGGCGCACCTCGCGGTGCTGTCGGCGGTCGGCCGGCCCGACACGTAGTGGTCGTGCGGGATGCTGCTGGACCGGACGTTCGCCTCGCACGTCCAGATCCACGGGTACGAGTCGAAGGCCCCGTTGACGATCAGCTCGACCCTGGGGAGCGGGTCCGCCGCCGTGGCGGCCAGGCCGACGGTGGAGGCCGCCGCGGTGAGCGCGGCGACGGCGAGACCGACGGTCAGTCCGTCGCGTCCGCGTCGACGGGCGGGGCGGGGGTGGGTGGATGCACGCATGCCGTCTCCGGGGGAGTGCCGATGGGGGCAGCGGTGCGAGGGAGTGGACCACACCCTGGAGGACGCGGCCCGTCGCCGTCAAGGGGTGCCGGGCTTCGGAGGAGCGCGAACTGACGGGCCATCGGGGAAGCCGACCCCCGGGGTCGCGGGCCCCGCGGCCCCGGGGTGGGGTTCGGGCTACCGGGTTCGGGCTACCGGAAGAGGCGGTCGCCGCTGGTGGCCATGCGGTGGGTGCCGCTGTGGCGGTTGACCCAGTCCCGGACGAGGTTGACGGCGTTGGCGCACTGCCAGCTGTTGTCGTACTCGCGCACGCCGGTGAAGGCGCCGTAGCCGGCGATGATGCCGTCCACCCCGGCGTCGCCCAGGAGCTTGTCGACGTACCAGGGGTCGTTGTAGGTGGTCGTCCAGGAGAGGGTGGCGGCGAGGCGGCCGGCGGCCCGGTCGGCGGCGCCCTTCTTGAGCTCCGCGCAGGTGTTCCAGGTGGCCTCGGTGCAGTTGCCGAAGCCCTTGGTGATGTCGCTGTCGCCGTAGTCCATCGCGCGGCGGCCGTTCGGGAAGCCCGGGCCGGAGCGGTCGAAGGCGCCCCGCACCTGGTCGCGGGTGCCGGTGGTGGTGATGCCCTCCAGCGGGCCGAGCTTGCCCTCCAGGCTCTTCCAGCCCCGGCCGCCGACGTCCGGGGTGCTGCCGCCGTGGTACTCGTAGAAGCCGTAGAGCACCTGGATGCCGGCGGCCGTCAGCCGCTGGGCCTTGTCCCGCAGCCCGGCGACGCTGCAGGTGCGGTTGGGCGCCTCGCCGCAGTAGTTGGGGTCCTTGATGTCGAGCCAGACCAGGGAGAGGCGGCGGCCCGCGTCGGCGTTGGCGATGATGCGGTCGAGCATGCTGTCGAAGCTGGGGCCGAGGCGGTTCTCGCCGGCCGAGGAACAGTCGTGCCAGGCGCGCCACTCGTTGGGGTTCCACCAGGCGCAGACGTCGATCTCGATGGCGTTGGCGCCGTGGTTGATCGCGGCGTCCACGCCGTCGAGGGTGTCCACCCGGTGCGCGATGGCGTAGACCGGGTGGCGCTGGTCGGCGGCCTGCGCCGTCCGAGCGGCCTGGTCGGCGTGAGCGGCCTGGGCGGCGTGAGTGGCCTGGGCGGCCGCGGCGGGGGAGACGCCGAGCGCCGTGGTGCCGAGGATCCCGCAGAGCGCCGCCGCCAGGGCGGGCAGCTTCCGTACGCGTGCGCCGTGCCGGTGATGGGTCGTCACGAGGTCGCTCCCTCTCGTCGGAGTTGACTTTGTGTGTACTCCGACAATCGGTATCACGAACGGTGCGTTGACGTGCGGTGAACGCGCGGATCCGTCCGGAGGTCCCGATCAGCCCAGCAGGGCGGCGAGTTCGGCCTCGAAGAGGACGGCGGGGTCGAACCGCATGCCGGTGAAGTGGCCGGCGAGCTCGAGGGACAGCACGCCGTGGAGGCGGGTCCAGAAGGTCAGGAAGAGCGCGAGGGCCTCGGGCGGGGCGGGGTGGCCGGCGGCCCAGGTGCGGTGGGTGGCGAGGTGGGCGCCGAGCGGCTCCGTCGGGGTGGTGGCGGTGGGGAGCGCGATCGCGCAGGCGTCGACCAGGGTGGCCATGATCTCCTGGGAGATCGCGGTGGTGTCCTCGGGGGCCTGGTAGCCGGGGACGGGGGTGCCGTAGACCAGCAGGTAGCGCTGCGGGTCGGCCAGGGCCCAGTCGCGCAGGGCGTGGGCGAGGCCGGCCAGGTCGGCGCCGTCGTCGGCCGCCGCGCGGAGGGTGTCGGCGAGGCTGCGGTAGGCCTCCCGGACGAGTTCGGTGATCAGCTCGTCGCGGTTGGCGAAGTAGCGGTAGAGGGCGGGGCCGCTCATGCCCATCTGCTTGGCGATCGCGTTGAGCGAGAGTGCGGAGGCGCCGGCGGTGGCGATCTGTTCCCAGGCGCGTTCCATGACCTCGGCGCGGACCTGGGTGCGGTAGCGCTCGCGGGGGGTGGTGGGGTCGCTCTTCGCCATGGGGTGTCGCCTCTCGAGTGCGCGTTGGTTAGAGGGTATCACGGAAGCTATTGACTGTTGGCTCGGAAAGGAGTTACAACTTCTCGCAGAGGTGAGAAGTGATCGAGGAGGGAATGCCATGTTCGGTATGCGTAAGGCTGGAGTGCGGGCCGCCGTGATCACGGTTCCGCTGGTGGTCGGGTTGCTCGCGGGCGCCGCCGGACCGGCGGGGGCGCGGCCGGTCGAGGGCAAGGGGCTCACCTGCCGGGGCGCGGGGGTCGACCCCGCCGCGCAGATCCGGTACCGGACCGAGCGGGTGATCGACGGGCCGCCGGCCGTGATCTGGAAGCTCCAGACGGACGTGGACCGCTGGCCGACCTGGCAGCCGTCCGTCACGGGCGCCGAGCGGCTCGACCACGGGCGGTTCCGCGCCGGGTCGGCGTTCCACTGGACCACGCCGATCCCGCCCGGGACGGGGGTCCCGGCCACCGCCCTGGACATCGTCTCGACCGTGCGGCAGGTCGAGGAGCGCTCCTGCGTCCGCTGGACCGGCCCGGCGGACGGGGAGGGCCTGCACATCGACGGGGTGCACGTCTGGAGGTTCACCAAGGTGAAGGGCGGCGTGCGGGTGAGCACCGAGGAGACCCACACCGGGCCGCAGGTCGACGCCGATGTGCCGATGGCGACCGCGATCCTGAAGGCCGGCCTGGACAGGTGGCTGACCGATCTGCAGGCGGCCGCCGAGGCGCGGGTGCGCTGAACCGACCCGCCGGGAGACGAGCGGGGGCGCGGGCGGCCCCGGTGCCTGCCGCCCGCGCCCCCGGCCGGTCAGCCGTCCAGGCGGTCGGCGGCCTCGTCCTCGCTCAGCGCCTCGATCTCGGCGACGAGCAGCTCCTCGACGCGGGCCGCGAGGGCCGCCGCCGTGGAGAGCTCGAAGGCGTCGCGGATCGGGACGTCCAGGCCGACGGCCGCGCGGATGCGGGCGACCACACGGGTGACCAGCAGGGAGTCCCCGCCGAGCTCGAAGAAGTCGTCGAGCGCGCCGACCCTGGGCAGGCCGAGGACCTCCTGCCACAGCTGGGTGACGAGCTGCTCGGCGTCGGTCCGCGGGGCCACGTGGGCGCGGGCGGTGGCCGGCGCCGGTTCGGGCAGGGCGGCGGTGTCGAGCTTGCCGTTGAGGGTGAGCGGCAGGGCGTCGACGAGGACGACGGTGTCGGGGACCAGGTACGCGGGGAGGCGCTGGGCGAGCTGCTCGCGCAGGTCCGCCGGCGAGGCCTTCGCGTTCGGCGCCGGGACGGCGTACACGACCAGGCGCCGGCCGCCCAGCACGACGACGGCCGCCTGTGCCACCTCCGGACGGGCGGTCAGGGCGGTCTCGATCTCGGCCGGTTCGATCCGGTAGCCGCGCAGCTTGATCTGCTCGTCGGTGCGGCCGAGGTAGTCGAGCGTCCCGTCGGTGCGCCAGCGGGCGCGGTCGCCGGTCCGGTACATCCGCGCGGGGCCGTTCGGGTCGCCGGGCGCCCCGAACGGGTCCGCCACGAAGGACCCGGCGGTCAGGTCCGGCCGGCCCAGGTAGCCGCGGGCGAGGCCGGTGCCGCCGATGTGCAGCTCGCCCTCGGAGCCGCGCGGCAGCAGCCCGCCGCGCTCGTCCAGCACGTACAGCCGCACGCCGGGCAGCGGGCGGCCGAGCGGCGGGCGGCGTCCGGCGTCCGGGGCGCCGAGCTCGGCGGCGGTGACGATGACGGTGGCCTCGGTCGGGCCGTAGGTGTTGACCAGCCGGACGGTGTCGCCGTGCCGGTCCCGCCAGCGGGCGACGGCGTCGGCGCGGAGCTCGGAGCCGCCGAGCACCACGAGTCGCAGGGCCGCCGGCCACGGGGTGCGGTCGTCGTGGGAGACGAGCTCCTCCCAGTAGGCGGTCGGCAGGTCGAGGACGGTGACGGACGGGCCGTGCGGGCCGCGCAGCAGCTCCGGCAGGGTGCGGCCGCCGCCCGGGAGCAGCACGACGCACGCGCCGGAGGCGAGGGCCGGCCAGAGTTCCTCGGCGTGGGTGTCGAAGCCGATCGAGGCGAACTGGACGATCCGGTCCCCGGCGGTGAGCCGGTAGCCGTCAGGTCCGGCCATCCAGTCGACCCGGGCGGCCAGGGCGGTGTGCTCGACGGCCACGGCCTTGGGGGTGCCGGTGGAGCCCGAGGTGTGCAGGACGTAGGCGAGGCCGGTGTGGTCCTCGGACGGCGCGGGGGCCGCGACGGGGACGATCCGCGTCCCGTCGCCGTGCTCGTCGGTGAGCAGCAGGACGGCGCCCGACTCGCGCAGCATCAGTCGGCGCCGTTCCTCCGGGTGGGCCGGGTCGAGCGGCAGATAGCCGGCGCCGGCCTTCCAGATCGCCAGCAGCGCCGTCACCAGCTCGAAGGACGGGGCCAGTCGGACGGCCACCAGCCGGTCGGTGACCTCGCCGAGCCGTGCGGCCAACGCGTCGGAGAGCCGGTCGAGTTCGCCGTAGGAGAGGGTACGGCCGGCGCACTCCAGGGCGGGGGCGTCCGGGGTGGTGGCGGCGCGTTCGGCGAAGCGGGCGAGGACGGGCCGGGCGGCGGCGGGCGCGGCGGGGCCGCTGCCCAGGGCGAGCAGTTCGGCCCGCTCCCGGGCGTCGATCAGCCAGTCGCCGTGCAGCGGCACCGTCGCGTCCTCGACGGCGGCGGAGAGCAGTGCCCGGCAGCGGGCGCCGAGCGCGGCCACGGTCGCCGGGTCGAGCACCTCCCGGTCGAAGCAGAAGGAGAGCGTCAGCCCGCCGTCCGGGGTGCGCCAGCTGTCCAGCAGCAGATCGGTCTTGGCCCGTTCGAAGCCGGAGTCCATCGAGGCGGTGCGGACCCCGGCGGGCAGCGGGGCGCCGCCGTCCTCGCCGGCCAGGTCGTACTGGCTCTGGTGGACGAACACCGCCTGGTAGAGCGGCGCGGCGCCGGCCTCGGCGGGCAGGCCGAGGTGGGCGGCGAGCCGCTCCAGCGGCACGTCCTGGTGGCTCAGCGCGCCGAGCGTGGCGGTCCGGACGCGGTGCAGGACGGTGCGGAAGTCCGGCTCGCCGGTGAGGTCGGCGCGGAGCACGCCGGTGCGGGCGAAGTAGCCGACCAGGTCCTCCTGGGCGGCCTCGGTGCGGCCCGCGAGCGGGGTGCCGACCACGAAGTCCGTGGTGCCGGTCCAGCGGGCCAGCACGCACTGGTAGGCGGCGAGCAGCACCATGAACGGGGTGCAGCGCTCCCGCCGGGCCAGGGCGTCCAGGGCGGCGGTGAGCTCCGGGTCGAGGGCCACCGCGGCGAAGCCGGCCGGGTGCCGGGCGTCAACCGGCCGCGGGTGGTCGAGCGGCAGCCGCAGCCGGCCGGTGCCGGCCAGCTTCTCCGCCCAGTAGCGGAACGCCGCCTCGGTGCCGCCCGCCCCGGCGCGCTGCTGCTCGGCGCGGGCGACGTCGCCGTAGCGCAGGGCGAGCGGCGCCGGCCCGGCGGGTGCCTCGCCGAGGGCCTCCCGGTAGAGCGCGAGCAGGTCGCGCCAGAGGATCCGGAAGGACCAGCCGTCCGAGACGATGTGGTGGACGACCAGCGCGAGCGCGTGCTCCCGGGGGCCGGCGGAGACCAGGACGGCGCGCAGCGGCGGACGCCCGGCGAGGTCGAACGGCGCGTTGACGGCCGGGCGGCAGGCCTCGGTGAAGTCCGCCTCGGTGGCGCCGGGGGCGAGGGCGAGGAGGTCGAGCGGCACGGCCGCGGGCGCCTCGACCAGCTGGACGGGCGCCTCGCCGTCGAGGGCGAAGCGGGTGCGCAGCGGCTCGTGCCGGGCGGTCAGCCGGTCCAGCGCGGTGCGCAGCGCGTCGACGTCCAGCGGGCCGCTCCACCGGCGGCACAGGTACATGTTGAAGCCGGCGTCGGCGGGGTGGAGCTGCTGGAGGAACCAGAGCCGGCGCTGTTCCTCGGTGAGCGGGTGGACGGCTTCGACGGGGCGGTGGCCGGGGTCGGTCGTCCGGTCGGTGGTGGTCATCGGGTGGCGGCCTCGGTTCCGGTACGGCGTGCGGGTGCGGGTGCGGGTGCGGCTGCGGGTGCTGAGGGTGCGGTGGCGGGCTCGGAGGTGAGCAGGGCGGTGGGCGCGGGCGCGGCCCCGGCGCGGGCCGAGAGGGTGGCCAGGCCCACGAGGTCGTCGGGCTCGGCGTCCGGGACGTCGCGGTCGAAGTGCCGCAGGGCGGGCACGGCCAGGCAGATCAGCACCAGCAGCGCCATGGCGAGCCCGAACAGCAGGTAGAGCAGGCCGATGCCGCGGCCCTCGCCGGTGCCGATCAGCCGGCCGACGGTCCCGGCCAGCGCGCCGTCCTCGTCGATCCAGGGCTGGACCAGGCGCGGCCCGAGCGGGGCGACCACCGCGAAACCGATCGGCAGGGTGGACCAGGCCACCATGGTGTTGACGGCGATCACCCGGCCGTGGAAGCGCAGCGGCACCTTGGTCTGCACGATCGTCGCGTAGACGCCGTTGACCAGGGCCAGCCCGTACGCCATGCCGAACGCGCCGAGCGCGACCGGCAGGACGCCCGGCCGCAGGCCGGTCACCAGACAGGCGGCGGCCAGCCCCAGGGTGGCGAGCAGCACGCCGCGCAGCCGCAACCGCCGCGGCCCGCCCCACACCAGCAGGGTCAGCCCGCCGAGGACGGCGCCGAGCCCGGCCGCGACCGAGACCCAGCCGGCGGCGGAGAGCGGGGCGAAGGACAGCACCAACGGGGTGGTGAGCAGGAACAGCGGAGACAGGAAGATGTTGAGCACGGCGAAGAACAGCAGCATCGCCCGGAAGTGCCGGCTGCCGAGCGCCCGCCGGAAGCCGGCCCGGATCTCGGCGGCGACGCTCTCCCGCCGCCGCGCGGCCATCACGTCGGGGAAGCGCACGGCCAGCGTGACCGCGGTGGCGACGACGTAGCTGGCCACGTCCATGGCGAGGATGCCGCCGAGGCCGAGCGCCGACAGCAGGCCGACCGCGAACAGCGGCACCAGGAACTGGGCGAGGCCGAAGGCCATCTGGACGACGCCGTTGGCCCGGCCGAGGAAACGTTTCGGGACGAGCTGCGGCACGGCCGAGTTCCAGGCCAGCCGCTGGAAGGTCAGCGCCGTGGACAGCACCGCGATCAGCACGTACGCGTGCCAGACCCGCAAGGAGTCCGTCAGGTACAGCAGCAGCATCACCGCCTGGGTCAGGCCCGCCGCGACGTCGCCGTACAGCATGATCCGGCGCCGGTCGCCGCGGTCCACCAGTGCCCCGGCCACCGGCGCGGTGAGGATTCCGGGGACGAGCCCGCAGGCGGCCAGCAGGCCGAACTGCGCCAGCGAGCCGGTGGTCAGGTAGATCCAGACCGGCAGGGCGAACTCGGTGAGCGCCGAGCCGATCATCGAGATCTGCTGGCCGGCCGCGACGCCGAGGAAGCGGCGCATGGTCGGGCGCACCGCGGCGGCCCCGGCCCGGGACCCCTTGGCGCCGTTCGGCGCGCCGGCCGCCTCCGCCGCCGGCGAGGCCTCGGCGGCGTCCCGGGAGAGCCCGGCCAGCCACCAGGTGGCGCCCTCGGTGCGCCGGTGCCGCGACTCCTCGCCGTCCGCCACCGAGCGGTGCACGGTGGTCAGGATCTCGGCGAGCTCGGCGGCCCGGTACTTGAGGTAGAAGTGGCCGGCCTCGTCGAGCACCACCACCCCCGTGGTGTCGCTGAGCCGGTGCCACTCGCGGTACCGCTCCTCGTAGAACTCGGTGGCCGGGTCCCGGTCGCCGCAGACCGCGTACACCGGGGCGGCGATCCGGCCGTCCTCGCCCTCGAACAGCCGGGTGAAGTACTGCTCGGCCTCCCGGGTGCCGATCCGCCGGTTGGCCACCATCAGCCGCAGCTGCTCGACGCCGACCTCGTCGGTGTCCAGGCCCGCCGCCGCCAGGGCGTTGATCATGCCCTGGTCGCTGCGCAGCCGGTCGGCGGTGCGGGCCCACCACTCGCCGACGGCGGCGCCGCGCCCGCGCGGCCGGGCGAACGGGAAGATGCCGCCGAGGTGGACGGCCTCGACCTCGCGGCCCGCCGCCTCCACCCGTCGGGCGATCTCCACGGCCAGCCGGACGCCGACGCCGCAGTGCCCGTACAGCACGATCCGGCCCTCGACGGTGTCCAGGATCTCCTGGGCGCAGCCGGCCGCCACCTCGTCGATGTCCATCGCCTCCTCGCCCAGTTCGTGGCCGGGGACGGCGAGCGAGTGCAGTGCCCAGTCGGCGGGCAGGGCGTCGGCGAGCGGCTTGTAGATGAGCGCGCTGCCGCCGCCGTACGGCGTGCAGACCAGACTGGCGGTGGTGCGGCGGCCGGCCGGGGTGAGCAGGTGCAGCAGGCTGCGCGGGCCGCGGTCGGCGTGCGGGTCGCTGACCAGGGCGGCCAGCCGGCGCACCGTCGGGTACTTGAAGAGGTCCATCACCCCGACGGGGGTGGGGAGTTCGGGGAAGGCGCGGCGCAGCTTGGCGACCACCTGGGTGGCCAGCAGGGAGTGCCCGCCGAGTTCGAAGAAGTCGTCCAGGGCGCCCACCCGGGGCACGCCCAGCAGTTCGGCCCACAGCGCGGCGAGGAACTCCTCGGCCTCGCCCTCGGGTGCGACGAACTCCCCGCTCGCGGCGGGCTCCTCGGGCTCGGGCAGGTTCCGCCGGTCGACCTTGCCGTGCGCCAGCAGGGGCAGTCGGTCGAGCACGACGAAGCGCGCCGGGACCATGTAGTCGGGCAGCACCTCGCCCAGGGCGTCGCGCAGTTCGGCCGGTGCGGGTGCGGGTGCGGGTGCGGGTGCGGGTGCGGGGCCGCCGCCGGGGTGCTCCAGATAGGCGACCAGGGTCTGCCGCAGCCCCTCGCCGCGCGCCAGCACCACGGCCTGGGTGATCCCGGGCAGGGCGGTGAGGGCGGCCTCGACCTCGCCGGGTTCCACCCGGTAGCCGCGCACCTTGATCTGGTCGTCGGCCCGGCCCAGGTAGTCGAGCGTGCCGTCGGCGCGCCAGCGGGCCAGGTCGCCGGTGCGGTAGAGCCGGTCGCCGGGCGCGCCGAACGGGTCGTCGAGGAAGCGCTCGGCGGTCAGGTCGGGGCGGCCCAGGTAGCCGCGCGCCAGCCGGTCGCCGCCCAGGTACAGCTCGCCGGTGACGCCCGGCGGCACCGGCCGCAGGGCCTCGTCGAGGACGTGGCAGCGGGCACCGGCGAGCGGGGTGCCGATCGGGGTGCTGCCCGGTCCGGCGGCGTCGGCGGTCACCTCGTGCACGGTCACGCCGACGGTGGCCTCGGTCGGACCGTAGTGGTTGAACACCGCGCACCGGCCGAGGGCGGCCAGTTCGGCGGCCCACGGCCAGGCGGAGGCCTCGCCGCCGAGCACCAGCGCCCGGCGCGGCAGCAGCCGCTCCATCGGGGCGTCGGCGCTCAGCGCGGCCAGGTGGGAGGGGGTCATCTTGAGGTAGTCGAGGCGCAACGCCTCGATCCGCTCGGCGAGTTCGGCCCCGGCGATGCGGCGCGGCAGCAGGTGGACCCGGCCGCCGGTGCTCAGTGCCAGGTAGAGCATGGTGATGCTGAAGTCGAAGGACAGCGACTGCAGCAGCCCGTAGCCGGCGCCCGGCTCGATCCGCAGCCGGTCCCGCACTCCGGCCAGGTAGTTGAGGATCTGCCGGTGCTGGACGGCGACGCCCTTGGGCGTGCCGGTGGAGCCGGAGGTGTAGATCACATAGGCCAGGTGGTCCGGCCCGGACACCTCCGGCAGCGGCTCCGGGTCCCGCTCGGCCGGCTCGACGTCCAGCAGCAGCGTGGCGCCGTCGTGGCCGGGGAAGCGCTCGCGCAGGGCCGAGTCGGTGAGCAGGACCTTCGCCCCGGCGTCGGCGACCAGGTGGGCCAGCCGGGCGGGCGGCTGCTCCGGGTCCAGCGGCAGGTAGGCGCCGCCAGCCTTGAGCACGCCGACCAGGGCGACGGCCAGTTCGGGGGACTGCTCCAGGCAGACCGCGACCCGGTCGTCCGGTCCGACGCCGAGGGCGCGCAGCCGGCGGGCGAGGCCGGTGGCCCGCTCGTCCAGCTCGCGGTGGTCGAGGGTGCGGCCCTCGAACTCCAGCGCCGGGCGGTCCGGGTGGCTGCGCGCGGAGGCGGCGAGCAGGGCGGTCAGGGTGGCCGGTCCGTCGGCGGGGTCGGGCAGCGCGGGCCCGGCGGCCCAGCGCTCCAGGACGTCCCGCCGCTCGCCGGGGGTGACCAGCGGCAGCGCGGAGACCGGCCGGTCGGGGTCGGCGACCGCCGCCGTGAGCAGCAGTTCGAAGCGCTCGACCAGGCGGCGCACGGTCGCGGCGTCGAAGAGGTCGGTGCGGTAGGTGACCAGCCCGTACAGGCCGCCGTCGGACTTCTCCCGCAGGTAGAGGGCGAGGTCGGTGCGGGTGGTGGCGGCCTCGTGCCCGAAGCCCTCGGTGGCGGGAGCGGCGGGGGCGGTGGGTGCGCCGGGCGCGCCGGGGGCGCCTGACGGGGTGGCGGCGCCGCGTTCGCCGTAGTTCTGGTAGGCGAAGCTCACCTGGAAGACGGCGGAGCGGCTGACGTCGCGCTCGATGTCCAGATCGGCCACCATCTGCTCGAACGGCACCTCCTGGTGGGTGTACGCGTCGAGGGTGGTGCCGCGGACCCGGCCGAGCAGCTCGAGGAAGCTCGGATCGCCCTCCAGCCGGGCCCGGATCGGCAGCATGTTGACGAACAGGCCGACCACGCCCTCCAGTTCGCGGTGCAGGCGGCCCGCCACCGCCGAGCCGATCGCGAAGTCCCGCCGCCCGGCGTGCCGGCCGAGCAGGGTCTGCAGGGCGGCCATCAGCACCATGTACCCGGACGCGTTCGCGGAGCGCGCCAACTCGGCCACACCCCGGCCGAGTTCGGCGCTCCAGTGGAACTCGACGGCGGCCCCGTCGAAGGTCAGCACCGGCGGCCGCGGCCGGTCGGTCGGCAGCTCCAGTGCCGGGACGTCGCGCAGCTCCTCGCGCCAGTACGCCCGGGAGCCGGCCAGCGCCGCACCCGACAGCCGCTCCCGCTGCCAGCCCGCGTAGTCGCCGAACTGGACGGGCAGCGCGGGCAGTCCGTCCGGGGTGCCGTGCGCGTGCCGGGCGTACAGCGCGTCGAGTTCGCGGTGCAGGATGTCGAGCGACCAGCCGTCGCTGACGATGTGGTGCATCACCAGCGCGAGCACGTGCTCGTCGGTCGCGGTGCGCACCAGCAGGGCGCGCAGCAGCGGGCCCTCGGCCAGGTCGAACGGTCGCGCCACCCGCTCGCCCAGTTCGCGGGCGGCCCGCCCGGCCGGGTCCGGGTCGCCGGTCGCGTCGACGAACTCGGCGGCGATCGGGGCCGGTTCGGCGATCCGCACCTCGGCGGTGCCCTCGGGGGTGGCGGGGAAGCTCATCCGCAGCGCCTCGTGGCGGGCGACCAGGTCGGTGAGCGCGGCGTCCAGCGCGGTGCGGTCGAGCGGGCCGCGCAGCCGGCGGGCCGGGGCCAGCGCCCAGGCGGTGGAGCCGGGGGCGAACTGGTCCATGAACCAGAGGCGTTCCTGGCCGCTGGAGAGCGGGACGGCGGCTCCGGCGGGCCGGACGGGCACGGTGGCGGCGGCCGTGGCCGCGGAGCTGTCGGCGGTGGTGGCCGCGGCCGCGCGCAGTCGCTGGGCCAGCAGGGCGCGTTTGGTCGCGGACAGCCCGGCCGCGGGGTCCTGGAGGTCGGTCATCGGGTGTTCCATTCGGCGCACATCGGGCGGCGGTGCGGTGCCGGCGGGCGGGATCGCCACGGGCGGGGCCGCCGCAGGGGAGGGGGCGCGGGGCAGGGAGGGCGCAGGGTGCGGGGAGGGAACGGCGGGGGGGGGGGGGGGCGGCGCGGTCCGGCCGCGCCGCCCGGGGGTCACCGCAGGTCGCGGACGGCGGCGGCGATGCCGAGCGGTGTCGGGGTGGCGAAGAAGACGTCGAAGTCGAGCTCGACACCCAGCAGGTCGCGGATCCTGGCAGTGATCTGAATGATCGTCAGGGAGTGGCCGCCGAGCTCGAAGAGGTCGTCCTCGGGGCCGAGATCGGTGCGCCGCAGCACCTCGGACCAGACCCCGAGGACGGCGGCGAGCACCTCGTCGTCCGGACCGGTCCCGGCGGCGGGTCCGGCCGACGCCTCGACCGGCACCGGGGGGACGGGCAGCGCGCGTCGGTCCAGCTTGCCGTTGGGCGTGAGCGGCAGCCGGTCGAGCACCAGGAACCGCTGCGGGACGGCCGCGCCGGGCAGCACCTGCTGGAGGAAGGCGCGCAGTTCGGCGGGGGCCGGAGCGGCACTCCCGGCGGCCGGGACGAGGTAGCCGGCGACGAACGGCTCGGCCTCGTCGGCCGCGGCGTCCGTTCCGGCTCCGGACCCGGCGGCCGAACCGTCCGGCTCCGCCCGGTGCACCGCGGCGGCGGCCTCGGCGACCGCCGGGTGGGTCAGCAGCGCCGCCTCGATCTCGCCCAGCTCGATCCGGTGGCCGCGGATCTTCACCTGGTCGTCGAGCCGGCCGAGGAACTCCAGTTCGCCGTCCGGGCTCCAGGCGACCAGGTCGCCGGTGCGGTAGAGCCGGTCACCGGGCGCGCCGAACGGGTCGTCGACGAAGCGCTCGGCGGTCAGTTCGGGCCGTCCCAGGTAGCCCTCGGCGAGTCCGTCGCCGCCCAGGTACAGCTCGCCCGGGACCCCGACCGGCAGCGGCCGGCGCCGGCGGTCGAGCACCAGGGCGCGGGTGTTGGCGATCGGCCGGCCGATCCGGACCGCCTCCGGTACGGCCGGGAGTTCGGCGCAGGTGGACCAGACGGTGGTCTCGGTCGGCCCGTAGACGTTGAACAGGCGCTCGGTGCCGGTCCGCAGCCGTCGGGCCAGCGGCAGCGGCAGGGCCTCGCCGCCGACCAGGCCGGTCAGCCCGGACGGCAGCGGCCCGGCGCCGAGCAGCACCCGCCAGCCGGAGGGGGTGGCCTGGACGTGGGTGACGCCCTCGCGCTCGACCAGGGCGCGCAGGCCGGGGCCGTCCACGGCCAGGCCGTCCGGGGCCAGCACCAGCCGGCCGCCGGTGGTCAGCGGCAGCAGCAGTTCGAGCGCGGAGATGTCGAAGGAGAGCGAGGTGAGGCCGAGCCAGACGTCACCGGGGCCGGAGTCGAGCCGGTCGGCGAAGGCCGTGAGCAGGTTGACCAGTGCCCGGTGGCCGATCTCGACGCCCTTGGGGCGGCCGGTCGAGCCGGAGGTGTAGAGCACATAGGCCAGCCGGCCCGGAGCGGCGGGCTCCGCCGCGCGCAGCGCGGTGGCCTCGGCGTCGGTCGCGCGCAGGTCCGGGCCCCCGGCGTCGGTCGCGCGCAGGCCGGTGGCCTCGGCATCGGTCGCGCGCACGCCGGTGGTGGCCCCGGTGTCGGTCGCGCGCAGGTCGGCGTCGGCGAGCCGGAGCAGCGCCGGTGCCGCGGCGGCCACCTCGGGGGCCGGCTCGCGGTCGGCGAGCAGCAGCGCGGCCCCGGAGTCGGCGAGGACGAAGGCGAGCCGCTCGGCCGGGTAGCCCGGGTCCAGCGGCAGGTAGGCGGCGCCGACGGCGTGCACGGCGAGCAGCGCGGCGGGCAGGTCGGCGGTCCGGGCGAGGTGCAGGCCGACCAGGTCGTCCCGGCCGACGCCGGCCGCGCCGAGCGCCCCGGCCAGCCGTTGGGCGCGCCGCAGGAGTTCCCGGTAGCTGAGCCGCTCCTCGCCGGCCACCACGGCGACGGCCTCCGGGGCCTCCTCGGCGCGTGCCCGGACCAGGTCCAGCACCGTCCGCCCGGCGGGGTGGACCCGGAGGGTGTCGTTCCAGGCGGTGGTGACCAGGTGCCGTTCGGAGGCGTCGAGCAGCGGGAGGTCCCCCAGCGGGGTCGTGGGGTCGGCCACGGCGGCGGCGAGCAGGGTGGTGAGGTGCCCGGCGATCCGGCGGGCGGCGGAGGAGGCGAGGACGGCCGGGTCGTACTGGAGGGAGAGGTCGATCCCGTCGGTGCTCTCGACGGCCTGCAGGTGCAGGGTGTTGCGGGCCGCGTGGGGGAAGACCGTCCAGTCCACCCGGGTGGTACTGCCGGGGAAGACCGGGTCGGCGGTGGTGCGGCGCCGGTAGCCGAAGGAGACGGGGGCGAGCCCGGCCCGGGGGGTGAGGCCGGGGACGGCGCTGCCGAACGGGACGGTGCGGTGGGTCGAGACCCGCCGCGCCTCGGTGCGCACGGCCCGGGCGTACTCGGCGAACGGGGTGTCGTCGTCGACGCCGGCCGGGGCGTGGACGGGCAGCTCGTTGACGAACAGGCCGATCGCCCGGCGCTGGTCGGGGCGCCGGGTGGAGAACGGGACGGCGACCGGGACGGCCTCCCCGCCGTAGCGGCGGAGCAGTCCGTGCAGGGCGGCGAGCAGGAACTCGAAGACGGTGACCCCGGCCCCGCCCGCGGCGGCCGCGAGGGCGGCCCGGCCCTGGGCGTCGATCCGGCGGGCCACGGACTCGCCGGGGCCGGCGGCGGTGGTGGCGCGGGGGCCGCCGGGGAGCACCGGGTCGGTGGCGGCCGCCCACCGGGGGCCGTGGAAGGCGGCGGCCCGGGCGAGCAGGTCGGCGTCGACCGGTGCGGTGACGGGCGGTGCGGTGACGGGCGGTGCGGTGACGGGCGGTGCCTCGTCGACCGGTGCGGCGGTCGGAGCACCCCCGCCGGACGGCAGGGCCGCCCCCGTCCCCGCCCCCGTGAGCGCGGCGGCGTACCCGGCGGCGAGGTCCGCGGCGAGCACGTCCTTGGAGGTGCCGTCGAACACCGCGTGGTGCGCCACCGCCAGCAGCTCGGCGCTCCCGTCCGGCCGCCGGTACAGGGTGAACCGGGAGAGCGGCCCGGCGGCCAGGTCGAACGGCAGGGCCAGTTCCTCGGCGAGCCGCTTGGCGAGGGCCTCGCAGCCGTCCGCGGCCGGGTCGAGGACGGTGAGCGTCGGCGCCCGCCCGGCCGGGACGGGGTGGAGCACGCCGTCCCGTTCCACCAGGGCGGAGGCGAGCGCCGGGTGCCGGGCGACGGTCGCGGTGACGGCGCGGGCCAGGGCGTCGGCGTCGATCCGGTCGAAGGTGAGCCGCAGCGCGAGGTGGAAGACCTCGGGGACGTGGGTGAGTCTGCTGGTCAGCCAGATGCCGTGCTGGGCGGGGGAGGCGGGCCGTGCGGCGTCCGTCGCTCTCGTGGGTTCCCCGGCGCCGGAGGAAGGGTCGGGCCGGGTGGAGGAGTCGGACATGCTGTGCTCGATTCGGGAGTCGGAGACGGAGCTGCGGGGCACCCGTCCGAGCGGTGGCCGTGGTGGCGCGGGCGCGACACGGCGCGGTCGGACGGCGCGGCTGCCGAAGGGTGGCCGGCCCGCCCCGCGGACCGGTCGGCAGGACGCCGAGGCACGGCCGGACCCGACTCCCAGGTTTCCCCCCTGATGCGTCAGGCGATGCGATCCCCTACCCCCGTACGAAGATCATTGGCCTGGACCTGCCGAGAGATTTCCACAGACCACATGCCTCGTCAAGGGTTGTTCACGACCTGGCCGGAGCCTGCCGACGGTTCGTCAACTACTTTCCGGGGGGGAGGGCCTGGCGTGGCCTGCGGGGCCGGTGGTGCGGCGGTGCGGCGCCCCGGCCGGGCGGGGTCGTCAGGACGTACCTATCCGGGACAAGTTGTCTGTACAGCTCGGGGTTCACTGTCGGTCACCGAAGCGCCATCGAACGCGCCGCTCCCGGCCATCTGGGCGCCGTAGACATAACGGGTCTGGACCACAGCGCCAGACCACCCCCGCCCTGTACAAGGAGTCACCCCCGATGAGTCCGAAGCCCGAACTGTCGCGCCGCACCCTGCTCGGCGGCGCGGCGGCGGCCGCCGTGCTGTCCGCCCTCCCGCTCAGCGTGCGCGAGGCGCTCGCCGCGCCGGCCCGCCCCGGCCGCCTGGCGGACATCCAGCACGTCGTGGTGTTCATGCAGGAGAACCGCGCCTTCGACCACTACTTCGGCACCCTGGCCGGCGTCCGCGGCTTCGGCGACCGGACGGCGGTGCGCGGCGTCAACGGCCGCTCGGTCTTCCACCAGCCCGACCCGAGCCGCAGGGAGGGCCACCTGCTGCCCTTCCCGATGAACGCGGCCCACACCAACGCCTACCAGCAGGGCGCCCCCGCCTTCGGCTTCGTCGACTCGATGAAGGCCTGGAACGACGGCCTCGCCGACGGGTCGGTCACCCGCCGCTCCGGCGGCTGGCTCGGCCAGGGCTACTACGACAGCGCCGACATGCCCTTCTACCACGCGCTCGCCTCGGTGTTCACCACCTGCGACGCCTTCTACGCGTCGGTGCAGTGCAACACCAACACCAACCGCGAGCACCTGATGACGGGCACCAGCGGCGGCACCGTCCGGGACACCCCGGTCACCGACAACACCGAGATCCCCGGCGGCTACGAGTGGACCACCTACGCCGAGCGCCTGGAGAAGGCCGGCGTCAGCTGGAGGACCTACCAGGCGCTGGACAACTTCGACGACAACGCGCTGGCCTGGTTCGCCCCCTTCGTCAAGGCCAAGCCGGGTGAGCCGCTGTACGAGCGCGGCATGCGGGCCGTCGGCGACCCGGCCAAGAAGGGCGACCCGTTCGCGATGGGCGACGCCCTGGTCGAGGCCTTCGCGGCCGACATCCGGGCCGACGCCCTTCCGCAGGTCTCCTGGATCGTCGCCCCCGCCGCGCTCTCCGAGCACGCCAACTACGCGCCGCCGAACGGCGAGCACCTCACGGCCCGGCTGCTGGCGGCCCTCGCCGCCAAGCCCGAGGTGTGGGAGAAGACCGTCTTCATCCTCAACTATGACGAGCACGGCGGTTTCTTCGACCACCACCTGCCGCCCGTCCCGCCGCTGGCCGCCGGGCGCGGCAGGTCCACCGTGCCGGTGGACGGCGAGGTCGTCGTCCGGGTGAGCAAGGGCGGCTCCACCTACCACCGGGTGGTCAGCCAGGACGGCAAGTACCGGGTCAAGGGCGCGGACGGCTCGCTCGGCTGGTCCGACACCCCGCCCGCCGGCGAGACCGTGGTCTCCGGCCCGTACCCGATGGGCCTCGGCGTCCGGGTGCCGATGATCGTCGTGTCGCCGTGGACCCGCGGCGGCGTGGTCGACTCCAGCGTCTACGACCACACCTCGGTGCTGCGCTTCCTGGAGCAGCGGTTCGGCGTCCAGGAGCCCAACATCAGCCCCTGGCGGCGCTCGGTCTGCGGTGACCTGACCAACGTCTTCGACTTCTCCGGCCGCGACCCGCGGTGGCCCGAACTGCCGGACACCAGCGGCAACCGGCAGAAGGTCGTCGACACCGGCAAGCTGCCCGCGCCCACCGTTCCCGACCCGCAGGCGTTCCCCCGGCAGGCCCGCGGCACCCGCGCCGCCCGCCCGGCTCCGTACGACCTCGTCGTGAAGCCGCGGCTCAAGGGCGACCAGCTGACGATCGACTTCATCAACCAGGGCAAGCAGGGCGCCGTGTTCGCCGTCTACCCGGCGCCCGGCACCCCGCCGCGCCACTACACGGTCGGCGCCAAGTCCCGGACCTCCGACGTCTGGACGGTCGGTCAGGACGGCTACGACCTGCGGGTGCACGGCCCCAACGGCGCGCTCTGGCACCTGCGCGGCACCGTCGACGCCGCCTACGAGGTCTCGCTCTCGGAGGAGCGCAACGGCAAGGTGCTGGAGGTGGACGTGATCAACCGCTCGCGCACCGCCCGGACCTTCCTGGTCGGCGACCTCGCCTACGGCGACGGGCTGCGCGAGGTCCGGGTCGCCGCCGGCGACGACAGGACGGTCAACCTCAACGTCGGCCCCGAGGGCTGGTACGACGTCGCGGTGGGCGTGCGCGGCGAGCTCGGCTTCCGCCGCCGGATCGCCGGCCGCTTCCCCTGGGACGGCGAGCACCTGCTCACCGACCCGGCCATGGGCCAGGCCGACCCGCTCTCCGTGGACGTCGCGCTCAAGGCCGCCTCGACCACCGTCGACGAGGCGGTCCTGCTGCCCGGCCGCCCCGCCCGGGTCACCGCCCGCTTCACCGCCGGCGACGCGCTGACCGTGATCGAGGCCCAGCCGGTCGTCCCCGCCGGCTGGACGGTCGCCGCCGTCACCGCCCCGCCCGCCGCGCTGGCCGCCGGGGCGAGCGCCACCGCCGAGTGGGACGTCACCCCGCCGGACCGGCTGCCGGACGGCGCCACGCATCGCGTCCTGGTCACCGCCCGCGCGCTGGCCGGCAACCGCTTCGCCGTCGCCGACGGCGAACTCGCCGCCCGGACCGCGCCGGTGATGGCCGGCCACCTGCTCGGCGAGGACTTCGAGTCGCTGGCCGGGGCGCTCCAGCCGGTCGCCGGGGTGGTCGGCTGGACGCCGCAGGCCCCGCAGGGCTGGTCGGTGGTCAACGCGCCCGGCATGCCGCAGGGCACCACCCGGCTCCAGGGCTGGACCTTCCACACCAAGCGCGCGTGGTCGAGCCCGGCCGGCCAGGACCGCGGCAACTTCACCCGGGGCCTCGGCGTCCTGGCCGTCGCCGACCCGGACGACTGGGACGACACCGGCGCGCCGTCCAAGAAGGGCGTGTTCGACTCGACCCTGGTCTCGCCCGCCGTGTCCGTCCCGGCCGGGGCCACCACCCTGTACCTGGGCTTCGACTCGCACTACCGCCAGGAGGCCCCGCAGAAGGCCTCGGTCACCGCGGTCTTCGACAACGGCACCGAGACCCGGCTGGTGTTCTACAGCTCCGACGCCACCGGCAACGACAACGGCGGCAAGGACGTCCAGAACGCTTTCGTCGCCAGGCAGTTCGCCGTTCCGGCGGGGGCCCGCGCCGTGACGCTGAAGTTCCGGATGTTCGACGCCGGGAACAACTGGTTCTGGGCCGTCGACCACATCCGCCTGGACGTCAGGCCGATCGCCGGCTGACGCCCCGCGCCCGGAACGGCCCGTCCCGATCCCGAACTCCGGGGGCCGGACGGGCCGTTCACGTTCTCCGGAAAAGTGTGACGACGGACTGTCAACAGGTGCGAACGCGACGCGCGCGCCGGCGCACCGGACCGGAAAGCGCCTGTTCGCGCTCCTTGGCGCGCCGGTAGGAATGGGGCCGGCACGGAACGTCCGTGCCGCGAGAGGAGCCGTACCGTGTCCCGTCTCCGCGCCGCCGCCATGGCCCTCGGCTGTACCGCCGCCGCCCTGACCATGGCCGCCACCACCGCCGGCACCGCGCTCGCCGCCCCGGGCGACACCGTGTCCATCTGCGCCAACCAGTACACCCCCAGCGGCTGGGTCGACATCGCCTGGGCCAACGACTACAGCTGCGGCGGCGGCACCTTCACGCCGAACCGCAAGACGATGGAGCAGGTCGCCGGCCTGCCGATCGGCACCAGCCTGAACGTCTGCGCCTCGGCGTGGCCGCCGGCCGGCTGGGTGCAGGTCTCCGAGTTCTACAGCCAGAGCTGCCGCTACTCGGCGGTGCCGAGCCTGAACCACAACTCCTGGAGGATCACCCGCGTGTCCTGACGTGGCGTCAACTTCTGTCGGGCCCGCCCGGGTCCCCCGTGAGAGGGGCGCGGGAGGGTCCGACGCACGCGGAGCGGACCGGCCGGAAAGGGGCTGTCCGTCCCCGTCGTTCCGCCAGTAGGAATGGGTGGCCGGCGCGGACCGCCCGCGCCGCGGAGAGGAGTCACCCGTGTCCCGCTTCCGTGCCGCCGCCCTGGCCGTCGGCTGCGCCGCCGCCGCGCTCACCCTGACCGCCACCACCGCGCACGCCGCCCCCGGCGACACCCAGAACGTCTGCGGCAGCCAGCTCACCCCGGGCGGCTGGGTCGACGTCCAGTGGTGGAACGAGTACGCCTGCGGATCGACGTTCAGCCCCAACGCGAAGAAGATCCAGCAGACCGCCGGTCTGCCGATCGGCACCACGCTCACCGTCTGCGCCTCGACGCTCCCGCCGGCGGGCTGGGTGCAGCTCTCCGAGTTCTACAACAGCAGCTGCCGCTACTCGGTCTCCCCGAGCTTCAACAACAACTCCTGGCAGATCAAGCGCGTCTCCTGACGCCCGCTCGGGCGCATATGCCGCGAACACGTGCGTCGGCGCACTGTCAACAGTCGCGAACCCGTCGCGGACCCCGGCCGCCCGGACCGGAAAGTCACTGTCCGTGCCCATGGTCCCACCGATAGGAATGAACCCTCGGTGCGGAGCCCCCGCGCCGTCGAGAGGAGCCGCACCGTGTCCCGTCTTCGTGCCGTCGCCCTGGCTGCCGGCTGTGCCGCCGCCGCGCTCACCATCACCACCACCACCGCGCACGCCGCCCCCGGCGACACCCTGAACGTCTGCAGCAGCCAGCTCACCCCGGCCGGCTGGGTCGACGTCCAGTGGTGGAACGACGTGAGCTGCGGCTCGACCTTCAACCCCAACAAGAAGCAGATCAAGCAGCTCACCGGTCTGCCGATCGGCACCACGCTCACCGTCTGCGCCTCCACCTACCAGCCGGCCGGCTGGGTGCAGCTCTCCGCGTTCTACAACAGCAGCTGCCGCTACTCGGCCGTGCCGAGCCTCAACAACAACGCCTGGCAGATCAAGCGCGTCTCCTGACGCCTCGCCGACACCCCGCGGGCAGCACGCCGACGGCCCACCGGTCCCGCACCGGTGGGCCGTCGGCGTCTCCCGGCGGGGCCTCGGTGCCGGTCGGCGGGGCCTCGGTGCCGGTCGGTGCGGCCCGACCGTTCGTTCGGAGCCGTTGGCGGTGGGGGAGGGGTTTCGCCGACTCCCGGATCTCTTGACGGTCGAGAGATATGATCCGACCCTGTCCGCCAACCGCTCGGGAGGCCACCGTCATGAACCCGCGTCTGTTGCGCCTCACCGGCGCCGCCACCGCCGTCTACGGGCTCGCCGTGGCCCGCCGGCCGGAGCTGCTGGCCCGACCCTCCGGACTCACCGCGCCGGACGGTTCGGTGCCCTCGGCCGTCGCCGCCTGCCTGCGTCCGCTCGCCTTCCGGGACGCGGCCTGCGGCCTCGCCATGGCGCTCGCGCCGAACGACGCCGCGCTGCGCACCGCGACCGTCGTACGGATCGCCTCCGACCTGGGCGACGCCGCGCTGCTCGCCACCGTGCTCCCGGCCCGGCGGCACCGGGTGATGGCCGTCGTGGTCTCGGTCGGCTGGGGCGCGCTCTCGGTGGCCGGACTCCTGGCGCGACCGCGAGATATCTCCACCCGTCAAGTCTCTTGAGCATCGAGAGATATGATCCGGGCTGTCCACCACCCCGCCCCTGCCCGGAGGGCGCCCCACCATGCCCGCTGACCGTCCCACCGCCACTCCGCCCCCGCCTCCGTCGCCGTCCGGCCCGCCGTCCGGCCCTTCGTCCTCGTCCGGACCCTCGCCGTCGTCCGGCCCGTCGGGCGTCCGCTCGGCCCGGCGGCGCCGGGCCCGGCTGCTCGTCCCGCTCGCCCTGCTGATCGTCTGGCTCGGCCTCGGCGGCGCCTTCGGCTCCTACGCCGGCCGGCTCGGCGAGGTCGCGACCAACGACCGGGCCGCCTTCCTGCCCCGCAGCGCCGAGTCCACCGAGGCCGCCCGGCTCGGCGCGGACTTCCGGGCCGACAACGCGCTGCCGGTGATCGTCGTCTGGGAGAGCCGCGACGGCGCGTTCGACGAGGCCCGGCGCGCCGCCGCCGAACAGGCCCTGCGGGCCGCCGCCGCGCTGCCCGGCGCCACCGGCCGGGTCTCACCCGCCCTGCCCGCCACCGACGGGCAGGCCCTCCAGGGCGTCGTCCAACTCCGTGCCGACCTCGGCCGGGAGACCGGCGACACGGTGCGCGCCGTCCGCGAACTCGCCGAGCGGGTCCCCGGAACCACCGTCGGCCTGGCCGGACCGGCCGCGATCCTCGCCGACCTCGGCGGCGCCTTCGCCGGCATCGACGGCCTGCTGCTCGGCGTGGCGCTCGGCGTCGTCCTGCTCATCCTGCTCGCCGTCTACCGCGCCGTCCTGCTGCCCCTGCTGGTGATCCTCGGCGCCGTCTTCGCCCTCGGCGTCGCCTGCGCGCTGGTCTACCTGCTCGCCGACCACGGCCTGGTCACCGTCGACGGCCAGGTCCAGGGCCTGCTGTCGATCCTCGTCATCGGCGCCGCCACCGACTACGGCCTGCTGCTCTCCGCCCGCTTCCGCGAGGAGCTCCACCTGCACGGCGACCGGTTCGCCGCCATGCGCACCGCCTGGCGGCAGTCGGTCGAGCCGATC
Organism: Streptomyces sp. NRRL F-6131; assembly: GCA_000719695.1. GTDB lineage: Bacteria > Actinomycetota > Actinomycetes > Streptomycetales > Streptomycetaceae > Kitasatospora. Next base: position 35,765 of record JOHN01000038.1, on the reverse strand, counting down.
ACCGCCTCCGGTGCCACCGTCGCGCTCGGCCTGCTGGTGCTGCTGCTCTCCGACCTCACCAACAACCGCGCGCTCGGACCGGTCGGCGCGATCGGGATCGGCTGCGCGGTGCTCTCCGCGCTCACCTTCCTGCCCGCGGCGCTCCTGCTGGCCGGCCGGGCCGCCTACTGGCCCGCTCGGCCCGCCGCCGACGGCCGGGCGCCGGTGCACGCCGTCTGGGCCCGGGTGGCGCGGCTCGTCGCCCGCCGCCCGCGGGCCCTGTGGGTCGGCAGCCTGGTGGTGCTGGCGGCGCTCGCCGCCCTCGCCCCGACCCTGAACGCCGGCGGCGTGCCGCAGAGCGAACTGTTCGTCAAGGCCCAGCCCTCGGCCGCCGGCCAGCGGCTGCTCTCCGCGCACTTCCCCGGCGGCAGCGGCAACCCCGCGGTGGTGATCGCCGACGCCGACCGCGCCGAGGCCGTCACCGCGGCGGCCGCCGCCGTCCCCGGGGTGGCCGGTGTCCGCGCCACCGCCGCCGGGGCGCCGGGCGGGGCACCGCTGGTGGTGGACGGCCGGGTCCGGCTGGAGGCCACCCTCACCGACCCGGCCGACGGCGACGGGGCGATCGCCACCGTCCACCGGCTGCGGCAGGCCGTGCACGCCGTGCCCGGGGCGGAGGCGCTGGTCGGCGGCTACACCGCCCAGCAGGACGACACCCGCACCACCGCCGCCCGCGACCGACGCCTCATCACCCCGGTGGTGCTGCTGTGCGTGCTCGCCGTGCTCGTCCTGCTGCTGCGTTCCCTGGTCGCGCCGGTCCTGCTGGCGGCCAGCGTCGCGCTCTCCTACCTCGCGACGCTCGGGGTGAGCGCGGTGGTGTTCCCGCACGTGTTCGGGTTCTCCGCGGTGGACCCGTCGGTGCCGTTGTACGGGTACGTCTTCCTGGTCGCGCTCGGGGTCGACTACAACATCTTCCTGATGACCCGGGTCCGGGAGGAGTCGCTGCGGTCCGGCACCCGCGAGGGGGTGCTGCGCGGGCTCACCGCCACCGGCGGGGTGATCACCTCGGCGGGCGTGGTGCTGGCCGCGACCTTCGCGGCGCTCGGGGTGATCCCGCTGGCCTTCCTCGCCCAGATCGCCTTCATCGTGGCGTTCGGCGTGCTGCTGGACACCCTGCTGGTCCGCTCCCTGCTGGTGCCCGCGCTGGTCAGGGACCTCGGCGAGCGGGTCTGGTGGCCCGCCAGGCCCGGCCGCACGATCCCGTTGTCGCCGTCGCCGTCGCCGTCGCCGTCGCCGTCGCCGTCGCCATCGCCGTCGCCGTCGCCGTCGTCTTCGCCGGAGCCCGAGCCCGAGCCGGTGGGCGAGGGCGGCGCCGAGCGGTGACGCGGGGCGGCCGGTCCCGCGACGCCGTTAGGCTGAACGGGTTGGGTTGGCGTCGCACGTGACCGGAGAAGAGACCTTGCCGGACCAGGGGGAGCAGCAGGAGCAGGACCAGTGGCAGGTGCCGCCCGGCGGACCGGCGCTGGGCCGGCTGCTCCAGGACCTCGCCTCCGAGATGCACCTGCTCGGGCACGGCTTCGCCGCCGCCAGCGGCCTGCACACCACGGACGTCCAGGCCCTGCTCGCGATCATGCGGGCCGCCCCGGCTCCGGCCGCGCCCGGGGTCGGGGCGCCGGGTGGCACCGCGGTCGAGGCCGCGACCGGTCCGGGTGCCGGGGGCATCACGCCCGGCCGGCTCGGCGAGGAGCTGGGCCTCTCCTCGGGGGCCGTCACCGCGGTGCTGGACCGGCTGGAGCGGGCCGGGCACATCCGCCGCAGCCGGGACGCGGCGGACCGGCGCCTGGTCTTGGTGCACTACCTGCCGGGCGCCGGGCGGATGGCGGCGGAGTGGTTCGCGCCGGTGGCCCACCGCACCGAGACGGTGCGCGCGGAGTTCACCCCGGCCGAGCTCGCCGCCGTGGCGCGCTTCCTCAGCCGGATCACCGGCGAGCTGGCCGACCTGCGTCAGGCCCGCTGAGCGCCCGGTACGGCCCGGCACCCGCGACTGCGCCCGGTGCCCGGGGCGGCGCTCAGCGCGCGCCGCCCCGGGTACCGCGGGCGGCCTCCTCGGTGATCCGCCGGGCCATCCCGCCGAACACGGCGGCGTGGAAGGGCGCCACCGACCACCAGTACGCGTGCCCGGCCAGTCCCCGCGGGTGGAACAGCGCCCGCTGCCGGTAGCGGCTGCCGCCCGAGCCGTCCGGGGTGACGGTGAGCTCCAGCCAGGCCGGCCCGGGCAGCCGCATCTCGGCGCGCAGCCGCAGCAGCCGTCCCGGCTGGATCTCCTCCACCCGCCAGAAGTCCAGCGAGTCGCCGACCCGCAGCCGCGCCGGGTCCCGCCGCCCGCGGCGCAGACCGACCCCGCCGATCAGCCGGTCGACCCACCCGCGCACGGCCCAGCCGAGCGGGAAGGAGTACCAGCCGTTGTCGCCGCCGATGCCCTCCACCACCCGCCACAGGGCGGCCGGGTCGGCGTCCACCCGCAGCTCCCGGACGTCCTGGTAGAGGCTGCCGCCGGCCCAGTGCGGGTCGGTCGGCAGTGGGTCGCTGGGCGTGCCGGGCAGCGAGGCGGAGGACCACCGGGTGGCGACGTCCGCGTCCTGGATCCGCCGCAGCGCGAGCCGGACGGCGTCGTCGAAGCCGACGGCGCCGCCGGGCGGGTCCGACAGGAGGCGGTCGAGGTCGTGCTCGGTGCGGACCACCTCGTACCTCAGCGACTCCACCAACGGCCGGGCGATCGAGCCCGGCACCGGGGTGACCAGGCCGACCCAGAGGCTGGAGAGCCGGGGGGTGAGGACCGGCACGGCGACGATCAGCCGGCGCGGCAGTCCGGCCACCGCCGCGTAGCGCTCCATCATCCGCCGGTAGGTCAGCACGTCCGGGCCGCCGATGTCGAAGGCGCGGTCGACCTCCGGCGGCAGCCCGGCGGCCCCGACCAGCAGCCGCAGCACGTCCCGGACGGCGATCGGCTGGATCCGGGTGTCCACCCAGCGGGGGGTGACCATCACCGGCAGCCGTTCGGTGAGGTGGCGGAGCATCTCGAAGGACGCCGAGCCCGAGCCGATGATCACCGCGGCCCGCAGTTCCGCGGTGGGCACCCCGCTCGCCCGCAGCACCCGGCCGACCTCGACGCGCGAGCGCAGGTGCGGGGAGAGCCGTTCGGCCGGCACCCCGGCGGGCGCGAGGCCGCCCAGGTAGACGATCCGGCGCACCCCGGCCCGCGCCGCCGCCCGCCCGAAGGCCTCGGCGGCCGCCCGGTCGGTGGCCTCGAAGGAGGGGCCGGTGCCGAGCGAGTGCACCAGGTAGTAGGCGACGTCGACGCCGGTGAAGGCGTCGGCGAGGCTCTCCGGCCGGGTGACGTCGCCGGTGACGGCCTCGACCCGGTGCCGCCACGGGTGGTCGCGCAGCCGGTCGGGGTCGCGGACCAGGCACCGGACGGTGTGGCCGGCGCCCAGCAGCTCCGGCACCAGCCGGCCGCCGATGTAGCCGGTGGCCCCGGTGACCAGGCAGCGCAGCGGTCCGGCAGCGTGGGCGTGGGCGTCGGCGGCGGAGTCGGCATCGGCGGCGGAGTCGGCATCGGCGTCGGTGTTCGGGTCGGTGGTGGAACGCGGGTCCGGCCGGGGGTGGTGGTGGGGCCGGTCGGCGGGGCGGGCGGGTTCGGTCACGGTGGCTCCGGGAGGCGGCGGTCGACGGTCGGCGGTCCGGCCGGGAAGGCGTACCCGAACCGTCGCGGGCGCGCGCACCGCCGTCCGGCCCGTCCGGCGCCCGCCGCGGTCCCCGGTCGGGGGCGGGGGCCGGGCCGGGGACGGCGGTGGCGCGGTAGGCGCGGCGTTCGGGGCGGGAGGTCGTTGGTCCCGGCGATTCAGCCCCTTGGCCCCTGGCGGATCCGCCGGTCGGGGGAGATGCTCCTGGTACAGCCGACCGGACGACAGGGCTCCGGCCGGACGGTGCTCGCGGACGAGGTGAACCGGCGTGCGTCATGCCACCGTCGAATCAGTGATGACCGGCCCCGTGGTCCGGGTCGTGCCCGCGACCGGCTTCCGGGAGATCGTCGCGCTGCTGACCGAGTACGACATCACCGGTGTGCCGGTGGTGGACGACGACGGCCGGCCGCTCGGCATCGTCTCGGAGGCGGACCTGCTGCTCACCCTGGCGGCCCAGGAGGACCAGAGCAGTCTGCTGCCCCCGCCGGAGGTCGCCCGGACGGGCCCGGGCGGGGCCGTCACCGCCGCCGATCTGATGACCGGACCGGCGGTCTGCATCACCCCCGACACCAGCGTCGTCGCGGCGGCCCGGCTGATGAGCCGGCACGGCGTGAAACGGCTGCCGGTGCTCGACGAGGACGGCCGGGTCTTCGCCATGGTCAGCCGGGGGGACCTGCTCCGGGTCTTCCTGCGCGAGGACCGGGTGATCCGCCGGGAGATCGTCGAGGAGGTGCTCGGCCGGGTCGAGGGGGTGAGCCCGGCCCTGGTCGGCGTCGAGGTCGACCAGGGGCGGGTGGTGCTCAGCGGCACGGTGCCGGAGCCGCACCTCGTGCCGATCGTGCTGAGCCTCTGCCGGTCGGTCGACGGTGTCGTGTCGGTGACCGACCGGCTGAGCGCCGAGACCTTCGGGGGTCTGGGACCGGACGACGGCGGCTCCCCGGCCGCAGCCCCGGAGCCGGACCCGGCCTCAGCGTCGGTCCCGCCGGCGGACGGCACGCGCGAAGCGGGAGCGGGGGGCGCGCGCGGCGATGGTGCGCGCGGGAGCGACGCGCCTGCGCCGGCCCGCTGACCCGGTACGCCCGCGCACTCCGCCCGTCGTCACTCCGTTCGACCGGAGGTGCGGCTGGATCCGGAGCGTCCGGTTCGAATATGGCATTGCGTATCGGGTACATCACCCTGCGTGTGCGGCGGTAGTGGGCCGCCGCGCCGTCGGGTGACCGGGGAGGCAGCCGTGGCCGTCGTGTTCGACGCGGACTTCACATCGACCAGCCAGTGGATCGCGGGGCGCAGCAGCGCCTATCCCCGGATGGGGCCGACCAACCGGGGTGACCACAAACTCGACTTCCTCAGCCGCGCGCACTGCCCGGGCGGCCTGTTCACCGCCCTCCGGCGGCACGGCGGCGACCTCTGGACGTGCAACCTGCTCACCACCGAGGGCAGCCCGGAGGGCTTCCAGGTCCGCACCGGCGACGTGCTGACCGCCCGGGTCACCCTGCCGCGCGAACTCGGCGCCTGGCCGGCGATCTGGACCTGGCGGGACGGCGGCAACGAGATCGACGTCTTCGAGTACCACCCCGACCACCCCGACCTGCTGGAGATCTCCAACCACGTCCGGGGCGGCTACCGGTACTGGCACGGGGCCGAGGCCGGCATAGCCCCCGGCGCGACCTTCGAGCTGCGGACGGTGTTCGGCGCGTACTCGGTGGACTGGTTCGTCGACGGCACCCTCATCCACGCCGACCGGCGCGGAGTGGGCGCCGACTGGCACGCCTACCTGATCGTCAACATCTCGGTCGCGGACGGCACCTACCACGACCGGCCGCCGATCTTCGGGCCGGAGCGGCTCAGCTGGATCTGCCACAGCCTGCGCATCGAGCGCGGCGGACCGGACGACGCGTGATCCGGTCCCGGACGGCGGGACGGGCGGGCCTTACGGCGGGAACATCGCGGTGACCAGGCCGCGCGGTCCGGAGCGCTGGAACCAGACGGTGCGGCGGTGCGGGCCGATGTGCGCGGGGTGCGTCACGTAGAGGTCGTCGCGCGGGGCGTACTCGTTGCCGGGCGCGAGGGCGGCGTCCACCGCGTCGGCGGCGATGGCCCGCAGCAGCGCGTGCGCGGTGGGCGCGGCGGCGGCGGGGGAGATCGCCAGGGAGGTGAGTTCGTACCAGAGCGCCGTCGAGACGTAGCCGATGGTGGAGTGACCCAGGGCCGGGTGCGGGCGGTGGTCCGCGTAGCGGAGCAGCACCCCGGCCGCGACGAGGCGCTCGCGGTCGTCGGCCGGCGGGTGGTGGTTCATGGGGCGAACGCTACCCGGCCCGTTGCGGGGCGGCCCGGCCCCGGGGGTTTCCCGGTCCGGCGGGGGGACGTCGGCGTATGCTCGGCGGCCCGCGCGGGCGCTCGACCGGCCCGGGCCGGTGCTCGGCGGCGCTCCCGAGGCCCGTGCTCTCCTCACGCCGCTCCGACGTGGGCGGGCGCACGATGGTGGTGAGGCGCCGATCGCCCCGGGTGCGGGCCGGCCGTCATGGCGGCCGCCCCGGATCCGGGCGGTGAGGAGGTCGTGATGAGGCACTGGAACGGGCATGGCTACGGCCACGGCCTCGGGCCCTGGGGCCTGGGTCTGATGGCGTTCGGGCTGCTGCTGCTCGTGCTGGCGCTGGTGGCCGTCGCGGTGGTCCTGGCCCGGCGGTCGCGGGGTCCCGGGGCGCAGCCGTCCAAGGGCGCGTGGGCCGTCGGGTCGGCGGGACCGGTCGGCGGGGCGCCACCGTGGTCGCCGGCCGAGCAGGTCCTGGCGGAGCGTTTCGCGCGCGGCGAGATCGACACCGAGGAGTACCGGCACCGCCTGGGCGTCCTGCGGGAGCCGGGTCGGGAGCCGGGTCCCGCGCCGGGTCCGACGCCGGGTGCCGGTCCGCCCGCCCCGCCCCCGCCGCCGTCGGGCCCGCCCTTCCCAGGTCCGCCGCCGCCCGGCACACCGGGCCGGCCGCCGGTCGACCCGTCGGGCCCGCCCCGACCGGGTGCGCCCGGCTGACACGGCCCCGCCCGGCACGGCCCTGCCCGACAGGGCCTCGCCCGGCACGACGGAGCCCCGTCGCGCGGCTGCGCGACGGGGCCCGCTCGGCGCGGCGGCCGGCCGGTGACTACTCGACGACGAGCTCGACCGGGATGTTGCCGCGGGTGGCGCGGGAGTACGGGCACACCTGGTGGGCCTGCTTCACCAGCAGCTGGCCGGTCTCGCCCGCGAGCGCCTCGGGCAGCTCGATCCGCAGGACCACCGCGAGGCCGAAGCCCTCGGCGTCCTTGCCGATGGAGACCTCGGCGGTCACCGAGATGTCGCCGGTGTCCACCTTCGCCTGCCGGCCGACCAGGCCGAGCGCGCTGGCGAAGCAGGCCGCGTAGCCGGCGGCGAACAGCTGCTCCGGGTTGGTGCCCTGCCCGCTGCCGCCGAGGCCGGGCGGCATCGCCAGCGGCAGGTCGAGCCGGCCGTCGGAGCTGACGGCGCGGCCCTCCCGGCCGTTGGCGGTGGCGGCTGCGGTGTAGAGCGCGTCCATGTCCGTTCCCTTCCGTCCTGCGGTACGAAGTCGTGGTCGGGCGGCCCGGTCGGGCCGCCTGCCGGACTCAAGTAGAGCACGCAATTCAATTGCGCACAACTCAATGCCCGAGGCGTCGCTACCATGGGTCCATGACCGTGCTGCCCGATCTTCCCGACGATGCCGACCTGCTCCTCCTGGATCGGCAGATCTGCTTCTCGCTGAACGCCGCCTCCCGTGCCTTCGGCGGCGTCTACCGGGTGCTGCTCAAGGACCTCGGCCTGACGTACCCCCAGTACCTGGTCATGCTCGTCCTCTGGGAGCACGGCGAACTGCCGGTCAAGCGGATCGGCGAGCACCTGCGGCTGGACTCGGGGACGCTCTCCCCGTTGCTCAAGCGACTGGAGGCGGCCGGCCTGGTGCGCCGCGAGCGCAGCCCGGAGGACGAGCGCTCGGTCACCGTCAGCCTCACCGACGAGGGCTCCGACCTGCGCGAGCGCGCCGGGCGGGTGCCGCGCCGGCTGCTGGTCGCGACCGGCCTCCCGGTGGAGGAGCTCGCCGCCCTGCGGGCGCTGCTGGACCAGGTGACCTTCGCCCTCGACGCTGCCGTCCCCGAACTCGCCGCCGAGGGCTGACCTGCGCGGAAGCGGTCGAGAAAACCGCGCGGCGGGGCGTTCGCGCGGTTTCCGGCATGCCGGACGCGCCCCGGGCGCTGCCCGGACCGGGAATTCGGGAATGGGTCGCCAAATAGGCGTCGCAATTCCTTCGCGGGCGTCCGGGAAATGCCTTCGGAAGCCCTGCCGGAGAAATGCCGCCGAAGGTCGCCGACATACCCCAAGAGAGGTCGCGGCCGGGCCTCGGCTGCCTGAAAGGACTATCCCCAAGATGATCGTCTGCCGTCAAATCCCAGGTAGGAGACCCCCGCCGATCGTCGGGGGTGCTGGTCGGACGTTGGCGAACAAATAGCCAGCTTTCCGGTCCGACTGACGCACAGTCAGCATTCCTGTCAATATCGGGGCAGAACGGACAGTGCTCGGACAGTTTTTGCCGATTCGATATCGGATTGGGGAAGCTCGGTCCGGCGGCTCTGCGATCTTGAGATGGCACTACTTCCTTTGCCATCTCTATGCGTGGAGTTCGTTCACTTGCTATCGAGGAAGCAGGCCTCACCCGCCTTCGCGGGTGGGGCCTTCACAACGCGCCGAATGCGGCGCACGGCCTTCCTGGCCGCGCTCGCGCTGTTGGTGGAGACCGGGGTCGCGCTCGACGCGCTGACCGCCGAGCCCGCCTACGCCGCGCCCGCGGCCGACCCCAAGGCGTCGGCCACCGCCCCCGTCAACGAGGCGCCCGACAGCGTCTCCGCCCTGCTCGCCGCCCGCCTGAACGGGCACCGGGTCGAGGTCACCGGTGCCCGAACGGCCAGCACCACGCTGTGGGCCGACCCCGAGGGGACGCTCACCCAGGAGACCGCGACCGGCCCGGTCCGGGTCAAGGTCGGCGACGCCTGGGTCCCCGTCGACACCACGCTGGTGGAGACCCCGGACGGCAAGGTCGCGCCCAAGGTCCACCCGGAGGGGCTGACCTTCACCGGTGGCGACGCCGGGGTGCGGACCGGTGACGCCGTCGCACCCACCACCGGGGCGCCGACCGCCACGGACGCGCACGCCGCCGACCAGCGGGCCGCCCGCGACGAGGCACGCCCGATGCTGCCCGCCGCCCCCGCCGCGGACCCGGCGACGGGCAAGCCCGCCGAGCGCGAACTCGTGAAGATCGGCTCGGGCGAGCAGCAGGTCCAGCTCGGCTGGCTCGGCCGTCTGCCGAAGCCCCGGCTCGACGGCAGCCGCGCCACCTACGCCGACGCCCGCCCCGGCGTGGACCTCGTCCTGGAGGCCACCCGGACCGGCTTCGAGCAGTACCTGATCGTCAAGGACCGCTCGGCCGTCTCCCAGGCCGGCACCGTCACCCTGCCCATCGACACCAGCCGCCTGGACGTCAACCGCAAGGACGACGGCTCGATCGAGCTGACCGAGCGTCCGTCCGGCAAGGTCCAGGCGAAGATCCCCGCCCCGGTGATGTGGGACGCGGCGGTCGACCCGCAGTCGCTGGAGAACAACCACCGCGCCCCCGTCGCGATGGAGCTGCGCGGCTCCGGCGCCGACGCCGAGCTGGTCTTCACCCCGGACGCCGGCTTCCTCGCCGACCCGGCCACCAGCTACCCGGTGACGATCGACCCGGCGCTCACCGTCGGCGCGTCCTTCGACACCTTCGTGCAGCAGGGGTGGACCACCGACCAGTCCTCCGCCACCGAGCTCAAGCTCGGCAACAACGGGAGCAACCAGGTCGCCCGCTCCTTCCTGCACTTCCCCGAGGGGCCGTACCACGGCAAGCACATCCTCTCGGCGAAGCTGAACCTCTACAACAACCACTCGTGGTCCTGCGAGCCCTGGTCCTGGGAGGTGTGGGACACCGGCATGGCGTCCACCGCCAGCCGGTGGACCAACCAGCCCAACTGGAACAAGATGTGGGCGGTCAGCAACGCCACCAAGGGCAACGAGAACGCCGGCTGCGGCGACGCCTGGGTCACCCAGGACGTGACCTCGCTGGTCACCGCCTGGTCCGACAACGGCTACGCCAACAACGCGCTCGGCCTGCGCGCCTCCACCGAGACCAGCCCGTACTCGTGGAAGCGGTTCGACTCCTCCCAGGGCGCCCACCCGCCGTTCCTGTCGGTGACCTACAACACCGTCCCCGCGGCCCCGCCGGCGGTCGACGTGTTCCCGGCCCGCCAGGGCAACCCGCGCTACACCTCCTCGGCCACCCCGACCTTCCAGGTGCTGGCCGGTGACCCGGACGGCGGCGGCCGGGTCGGCGCCGACTTCGACCTCTACCGCGCCGGCGTCTTCGTCAAGCGCGTCTACAAGGAGGTCCCCAACGGCAGCTGGGCCCAGGTGAAGCCGGCCGACTTCGGCATCGCCAAGTTCGACGAGGGCGTGCAGTACTCGATGGGCGCCCGCCTCGGCGACGGCATCGACAACTCGCCGTGGGCCCCGCAGGACGTGGTCGTCGTCGTCGACACCACCCGCCCCGGCGCACCGTTCATCACCTCCGCCGACTACCCGGCCGACGAGGCGTGGCACGGTGCCGCCGGCCAGGCCGGCCGCTTCACCCTGACCCCGCCGGCCGGCACCACCGACGTCGTCGGGTACGTCTGGACCCTGGACGGCAAGGCCCCGGTGACGGTCGACGCGACCGGCGCGACCACCGCGTCGATCACCCCGCCGACCGACGGCACCCACACCCTCAAGGTGCAGACCAAGGACCGGGCGGACAACCTCTCCGACCCGGCCGCCTACACCTTCCGGGTCGGCAAGGCCGGCGTCAGCTCCCCGGTCGACGGCTCGGAGACCGCCAAGCGCGTCAAGCTCGCGGTCGACGCCCAGACCCAGTTCACCCGGGTCACCTGGCAGTACCGCCGCGGCCCCGGCGCCACCGAGTACGACATCCCCGCGGCGCACCTCACCAAGGCCGACAACACGCCGGTCACCGGCACCCGGCCGCGCCTCGCCGAGCTCGGCACCCACGCCAACTGGTCGGTGCTGGAGTCGCTCGGCCGGATCGGCGGCGTGGTGCAGGTCCGCGCGCTGCTCTACACCGACAAGGACACCGACGCCGCCTACCCGACGGCCTGGTCCACCTTCACCGCCGACGCCAACGCCGACGGTGCCACCGGCACCGAGATCGGCCCCGGCTCGGTCAACCTGCTCACCGGTGACTACTCGGTGGACGTCACCGACACCGACGAGTTCGGCATGACCACCACGCGCTCCTCCTCCTCGCGCGGCACCACCCGCGGCTGGCAGGAGCAGGGCGAGCGGCTGACGGCCAACCAGCAGCAGGTCTCCACCGACACCACCGGCTTCGTCGCCACCCCGGGCACCGCCCTGCGGGTCACCGACCGCGGCCAGGGCGACTCCACCGACTCGCTCAAGGTCCTGCCGGACGGCGTCAAGAACGGCGACACCTACGCGCTGCTCGGCGCCGCCGGCGGCCTCCAGCTGGGCATGAAGCCCGGCCGGACCTACCGGATCAAGGCCTGGGTCTACGTGCCGTCCACGACCGGCCTCACCGCCGGCCTGGACGACCGCGGCATGCGGATCGTGGTCGTCCACGGCAAGTCCGGGGCACTGACCACGACCGTCTCCCGCAAGGCGCCGTACACCGACGCCTGGGCCGAGCTGACCACCGACGTCACGCTCGCCGCCGACGCCACCGAGGCGCAGGTCCGGCTCTACAACGGGCACTCGGACAACGCCGACAAGCCGGTCTACTTCGACAACATGTCGGTGCGCGAGCTGGTCGCGCCGTTCGGCCCGCAGTGGGCCGGCGGGGCGCTCGGCGAGTCCGCCGACTACGTGTCGCTCTCCTTCCCGAGCCCCGACGCCGGCGTCCTCAAGGGCGTCGACGACACCTCGCTAACCTTCGCCCGGGCCCAGGACGGCACGCTCTACCCCGAGCCGGGCGCCGAGCACCTCGTCCTCAAGGCCACCGGAGACACCTACACCCTGTCCGAGCTGGACGGCTCCGTCACGGTGTTCGCCCGCCAGGCCGGCTCGGACGTCTACAGCGTCCAGTCGTCCACCGGCCCCGACACCGCGTCCACCGCCCGCTACGTCTACGACTCCACCGACCGGCGCTCGCTCGTCAAGCGCGTGATCGCCCCGGTCGAGCCCGACGTCGACGACGCCAACGGCTGCACCGTCGACCCGCTGCCGCGCGGCTGCGAGGTCACCGACTACGACTACGCGACCGCCACCACCGCGACCCCCGGCACCCCCGGTGACTTCACCGACCGGATCCGGGCCGTCAAGGTCTGGTCGTGGAACCCGGTCACCGCCAAGCAGGAGGCCGTCGAGGTCGCCCGCTACGCCTACGACGAGCGCGGCCGCCTCATCCAGGTGTGGGACCCCCGCCTGGCCCAGCCGCTGAAGACCACCTACGGCTACGACGACGCGGGCCGGGTCACCCGGATCACCCCCGCCGGCGACCTGCCCTGGAACCTCGACTACGGCACCGCCGCGGCCGACCAGGACCCGGGCCGCCTGCTGAAGGTGCGCCGCGCCGCCCTGGCCCAGGGCAGCAAGGACCAGCTCGACGGCGAGACCGCGACCAGCGTCGTCTACGACGTGCCGCTCACCCGCGGCGCGGGCGGACCCTACGACCTGGCCGGCGCCGACGTCGCCAAGTGGGCGCAGACCGACGCCCCCACCGACGCCACCGCCGTCTTCGGCCCCGAGGACCAGCCGGGCACCGGCACCGCCACCGCGGCCAAGCCCGGCCCGGACGGATACCGGCCGGCCATCGTCCACTACCTCAACGCCTCCGGCAACGAGGTCAACACGGCCACCCCGTCGACCACCCCCGGCGGGGACATCGACACCACCGAGTACGACCGCTACGGCCACGCCGTCCGCTCCCTGGAGGCCACCAACCGCTCCATCGCGCTCGGCACCCACCCGGAGACCGAACGCCTCGCGGCCGAGCTGAACCTGCCCGCCGACTCCGCGTCCCGGGCCCGGTTGCTCGACTCCCGCACCACGTACACGCCCGACGGCCTGGACGTGACGGAGACGCTCGGCCCGGTCTACCGCGCCTCGCTCGCCGAGCAGGTCAACGGCCAGAGCACGCCCGCGACGGCCACCGCCGAGGGCGAGAGCCTGGTCCAGCTGGGGGCGACCGACCCGGTGCGGGTGCAGACCCTCGCCCAGTGCTGCGCCGGCGCCGGCTGGTCCGGCGGCGGCCAGGTGATGCTGAACGCCAACGAGGTCGGCGACAACGCCTCCTTCCGGATCTCCGTGCCGGAGGAGGGCGAGTACCAGCTCTCCGCGCTGCTGACCAAGGCGGCCGACTACGGCGTCGTCCAGCTGTCGGTCGACGGCCAGAACGTCGGCACGGCCTTCGACGCCTACAACCCGACCGTCACCAGCACCCCGTTCACCGCGGGCACCACCGCCCGCCTGGCGCGCGGCGACCACGAGCTGCGGCTCACCGTGACCGGCCGGAACCCGGCCGCGATCGCGCCCTACTACCAGGTCGGCCTCGACCGGGTCACCCTGACCAAGACCACCCTCAACCCCACGCTCGCCGCCGGCACGCCGGTCGTCGCGCGGGACCACAACACCAACACCTACGACGAGGGCCGGCCCGACGGCAAGGCCTACCACCTGGTCACCACCGCCACCGACGGCGCCCGGATCGACGGCTACGCCGACGACGTGGAGCTGCGGGTCACCAAGCACGGCTACGACGCGCCGATCGGCGGCACCCCCGGCTGGACGCTGCGCGCGGCCACCTCGGTGACCACCGACGCGCTCGGCGCCAAGCCGACCGCGACCGTCAAGTACGACGCGGCCGGCCGCGCCGTGGAGTCCCGCAAGCCGGGCTCCGACGGCACCGACGCCGGGACGGTGAAGTCGGTGTTCTACACCGCCGGCGCCAACCCCGACGACGCCCTGTGCGCCAACCGCCCCGAGTGGGCCGGCAGCCCGTGCGCCACGCTGCCCGGCGGTGCGATCACCGGGGCCGACGGCACCCGGATGCCGACCACCCTGCCGGTCAAGCGGGTCACCCGCTACTCGCCGTTCGGCGAGCCCGAGGAGACCACCGAGACGAACGCGGGCAAGTCCCGGAAGACCGTCGTCGGCTACGACGGCGCCGACCGGATCACCTCCACCGAGATCACCTCGGACGACGGCCAGGCCATGCCGAAGGTCACCACCGAGTACGACCCGGTCACGGGCGACGCGGTGCGGACCACGGCCGACGGCAAGTCCCTGACCCGGGTGATGGACGCCCTCGGCCGGCTGATCTCCTACACGGACGCCGACGGCGGCACCACCACCACGGAGTTCGACAAGTTCGGCAAGCCGGTCAAGGTCTCCGACCCGACCGGGTCCACCACGTACACCTACGACCGCGCCAAGGAGCCGCGCGGCCTGGTCACCTCGATCAACGACAGCGTCGCCGGTGAGTTCACCGCCGCCTACGGTCCGGACGGCCAGCTGGTCGAACAGACCTACCCCGGCGGCATCGTCCGCAGGGACACCTTCAACGCCGTCGGCGAGGCCACCGGCCGCACCTACACCCGCACCGGCGACAACGCCGTGGTCTGGGCCCAGACCAGCGACGTCTCCACCCAGGGCCAGGTGGCCAAGGACACCAGCTCCACCGCCACCCGCACCTACCAGTACGACCGGCTCGGCCGACTGGTGAAGGCCCAGCAGTCGACCACCACGACCGGCTGCGTCACCCGGCAGTACGCCTTCGACACCCACTCCAACCGGCTCTCGAAGACCACCCTGCCCTCGGCCCTCGACGGCACCTGCGGCACCACCGGGGCCGTCGCCGAGAACCACACCTACGACAGCGCCGACCGGCTCACCGACCCGGGCTTCGCCTACGACGCCTTCGGTCGCACCGTGAAGACCGCCACCGGCGCCACCAACACCTACTGGGCCAACGACAAGGTCGCCGCCCAGGAGAAGGGGGACACCAAGCAGCAGTGGGCCCAGGACGCCGCCCACCGCCTCACCGCGTTCACCACCGCCAAGAAGCAGGCCGACGGCTCCTGGGCCAACGCCACGTCGAAGCTCAACCACTACGGTGACGACTCCGACGAGGTCCGCTGGACCGTCGAGGACACCACGCAGGGCACGCTGACCCGCAACGTCTCGGGCCCGGACACCGACCTGGTGGCCACCACCACCAAGACCGGTGACGTCCAGCTGCAGCTCACCGACCTGTTCGGGTCGGTCGTGCTCACCACCGACCCGGCGCTCACCAAGCCGGTGGTGCTGGACTTCGACGAGTTCGGCATACCGCAGGACGGCCAGGCCGCGGCGCGGTTCGGCTGGCTCGGCGGCAAGCAGCGCTCCGCCGAGGCCCAGGACGGCGACATCCTCATGGGTGCCCGCCTCTACAGCCCGGCCCTCGGCCGCTTCCTGCAGGTCGACCCGGAGCCGGGCGGCAACGCCGGCGCCTACGACTACTGCACCGGCGACCCGATCAACTGCACCGACCTCGACGGCCACTGGGGCATGCCCAAGTGGCTGAAGAAGACCGTGACCGTGGTGGCGAAGGTCGCCGAGGTGGCCTCCTACATCCCGGGCCCGATCGGTTCCGCCGCGGCCGCCGTCTCCGCCGTCTCGTACGCGGCGACCGGCAACTGGCGCAAGGCCGCGGAGATGAGCATCACCGCGGCGGCCGGCCTGGTCGGCGCCAACACGGCGGTACGGGCCGGCTTCGCGGCCGCCCGCTACTCCCGCGGCGCGGCGCGGGTGCGCCGGGTCGCCTCCCGGGTCCGTTCGGTGTTCCGCCGGACCGGCTGCAACTCCTTCGACCCGAGCACCCCGGTGCTGATGGCCGACGGCGGGCAGCTGCCGATCGGTGAGGTCCAGGTCGGCGACCTGGTGCTCTCCACGGACCCCGCGACCGGGCAGACCCGGCCGGAGCCGGTGCTGTCGGTGATCTACGGCTACGGCACCAAGCACCTCGTCGACATCGACACCGTGAACGGCGCCGCCGTCACGTCGCACGCCCCGGACGCCCCGGACGCCTCGCAGGCCCCGGACGCGGACGCGCTGCGGGTCACCGCCGAGCACCCGGTCTGGGTGAGCGGCAAGGGCTGGACCGACGCCGCGCAGGTGCGCGTCGGCGACTCCCTGGTGACGCCGGCCGGCACCGAGGTCCCGGTCACCCGGGTGACCGACCTCGGCGAGGTCGCCGACCAGCTGGTCGTCAACCTCACCGTCGGTGACCAGCACACCTACAGCGTCCGGGTCGGTGACGACTGGGTCGTCGCGCACAACAAGAACGCGTGCCGCATCGACCTGCCGCACATCCTGGGCGGGCACGGCGCCAAGACCCGGGTGGCGGGCAAGAGCCGGTTCCGCTCGCGCAACACGCGCGAGGTCAAGTACCTGATCCACACCACCATCAAGAAGGGCAAGAGCCGGCCCAACACCGGTGGCCGTGACGGCCGGATCTACGAGCACGACTTCGGTCGGATCGTCGGCCGGGACGGCAACGGCCGGCACACCACCCGGGTCCGGGTGGTCGTGAAGAACCACAAGGGCAGGAGGACGGCCCGGACGGCCCACCCGTATTAACGGCGTCGCCCCGTTGACCTGTTGATGTGTTGACGTGTTGACGTGTTGACGTGTTGACCGATCGCCGGGGGCTGCGCCGTCAGCCCCCGGCGATCCGCCGCTCCACCCTTCCGTCACCGCCGGCCCTCGCTGATCCGCACCGGGCCGCAGCGGTGACCTGCGACAATGCGAGCATCATGATGGAACTGTCCTTCTCCGCCGCCGACACCGGCGGCGCCGACCGTGGGCCGCGCGGCACCATGGACTTCGCCACCGCGGACCTCTACGACCTCACCTACGAGGCCTTCCGGGGCCCCTGCACCTTCCGGATCGAGGGCGCCGACTTCAGCGGCCCCGGACCGGTGCTGGACCTCGCGCTCGGCCTGTTCACCGCCGCCCGGGAGCTGGCCGGGGCCCGGCGCGCCCGGTACTCGGCGGTCGGCGGCGCCGGTGAGTACCACTTCGAACGGCGCGGCGACACCGTCCGGATCCGCCGTGAGCGCGACGGCCGGGGCACCGTGGAGTACGCCGAGTTCACCGAGTCCGCCCGGACCTTCCTCGGCGAGGTGGTCCGGGGCCTGTGCGAGCGGTTCCCCGAGCTGCGCCGCAATCCGGAGATCCGTCGGCTGCGGGAGGCCGCGGCCGGCGCCTGAGCACTCCGGCTGTCGCTGTGCTCCGGTCCGTCGGCGGGCTGTGCGTCAGCCCCTGTGTCCGCCCCCGTGTCAGCCTCCGTGTCAGCCGCCGCTCCGCTCGTTCAGGCAGAGGATGTTGCCCTCGCTGTCCTTGAACCAGGCCGCACGCATGCCCTCGGCCTCGACCACGCCGTTGACCGTCTTCAGGCCGGGCATGTCGTACTCCTCGAACACGATGCCCTTGGCGCGCAGCTCCGCCATCTCCGAGTCGAGGTCGGGGACCTTGAAGCTGGCCAGGGTGTGGGCGGCCTGGCCGCCGCTGGGTGTCTCGTAGATGCCGAACTCGGTGCCACCGCACTCGAAGGTCAGATCGCCCTCCGGGCCGGCGTCCGTGAGCTTGAGGCCGAGGGTGTCGGTGTAGAAAGCCTTCGCCCGGGCCAGGTCGGCGGCGGGAATGATCGCCACCAGGGGTGCGTCTCCAAGCATGCTGATCGCCTCCTCCTCCCCTCCAGCCTAGGTACGCCGACCGGGACCCTGCCAGGCCGGAGGGGCCCGGATCCGGCGGCGCGTCGCAGGGTGCCGACGGCGTCACCGGGCGTGCGGGATCCGCTCCAGCACACCGCCCGCGAAGACGTCGTACAGCGGCAGGGTCTCCAGGTGCACGTAGCCGATGTGGCAGTCGCAGACCGGCAGCGGGCAGGCCCGCCGGCCGAGGCGCGCCCGGTAGGAGCCGTCGTAGAGGTTGCCGAGTTCCTCGCGCACGAAGTGGCAGCGGCGGACCGTGCCGTCGCCGTCCACCGACAGCACCGACTCGCCCGTGCGACAGGCCCGGCCCGCGCTGGGGTGGGCGTGCCGGCTGTAGCCGAAGTGCGGATCGAGGGCGGCCCAGGCGGCCGCCTCGGCATCGGTGTACGTGCGGCCCTCGGCGGCGTTGATCCACAGGTAGACGGCCGGGGACAGTTCGGCGCGCAGCCGTCGGGCCGCCGCCAGGTGCTCCGGCTGCCCGACCACGCCGATGCTGTACCGCACGCCCAGGGCGTCGAGTTCGCGGGCCTTGGCGAGGAAGCGGTCGTGGTCGATCTGGCCGGGGTGGTAGGTCACCCAGAGCGCGAGGGTGTCGAGGTCCGCCTCGGCCAGCCAGCCGGTGCGGCAGCTGAGGTTGGTCTGGATCGCGACCCGGCGCACGTGCGGCAGCCGGCTCAACCCGACCATGGCCCGCCGGTACCAGGACCGGACCAGCCCCTCGCCCCAGGGCGTGAACAGCACCGAGAGGGTGTCGCCGGTACCGCCGCGGCCGGCCACCCAGCCGGTGAACCGTTCCAACGCGGCCCGGTCGGCCCGGAGTTGCTCCGGCGTGTCGCGGCGCTTGGCGAACGGGCAGTAGGGACAGTCGTAGTCGCAGGAGGCCAGCGGGCCCCGGTAGAGCAGGCTGAGGTCGAGCGGCCCGGGCGCGGGGGCCGGTGGGGGCGTGGGCGCAGCGGTGGTCGAGGGCGTGGGCGAGGGCGTGGGTGCGGGGCCGGCGCCCGGCATGCCGAGGAAGGTCATTTGGCCTCGTACTCCGCCATCAGCGTGCGGACCTCGGGGGAGAACAGCATCGGGCCGACCGCGTCCGAGTGCGCCAGGCCCTCGGGGGAGAGCCTCAGCCGCGCGCCGGGGTCCGTGCCGCTGCCGCTGCCGTCGCCTGCGCCGTCCGCCAACCAGCCGCGCGCCGCGAAGGCGGCCAGCTCGGCCGGGAAGTCCTCGGCCGGCGTGGTGCCGAAGCGGTTCCGGTACTCGGCGAGCGCCAACCCCTCGGCCTGGAGCAGCGACTGCACGAGGTGCCGCCGCCGCGCCTCCGGCCGCGTCATCGCCCGGCCGACCGGCGCGTGGTCGAACGCCGGGGTGGCCACGTACGCGTCGATGATGCGGCGGACCTCGGTGGCGTCCACCGCGTAGTCAAAGGAGTAGTGCAGGCGGGAGGTGTAGGAGCGGGCGCCGCAGCCGAGCCCGACCATGCCGTCGGTCTGGCAGGCGTACTCGCTCACCCCGGCCTGCGGCGCGGCCGTTCGGCGGAACATCCGCATCGACACCTGCTCGTAGCCGCGGTCGAGCAGGTGGTCGCGTCCGGCCCGGTAGAGCGCGAGCCGCCGGGCGTCCCACTGGGCGGGGCTCTCCGCCTCCCCGCGTCGGGCCAGCCCGGTCAGCGGCCGGACGTAGAGCGGGTAGAGGTACAGCTCCTCGGGCTGCCAGGCGAGCGCGGCGTCCAGGGAGCGGAGCCAACTCGCCTCGGTCTGGCCGTCGATGCCGTAGATGAGGTCGATGTTGAGGACCGGGAAGCCGGCGTCGCGGATCCGGCCCAGCGCCGCCTCGACCTCGGCGCGCTTCTGCGGCCGGACCGCCGACCGCGCCTCCGTGTCGACGAAGGACTGCACGCCCAGGCTCAGCCGCGTGGTGCCCCGCTCGGCCAGCACGGCGAGCCGGTCGGCCGTGGCGGTCGCGGGGGAGGCCTCGACCGAGAGCGGGACCGCCCGCAGATCGGCCCCCATCCGGTGCTCGGCGATGTCGCAGAGCCGCTCCAGCTCGGCGGCGCTCAGATAGGTCGGGGTACCGCCGCCGAACGCGGCCAGCGCGAACCGGGCACCCTCGTCCAGCGCCGCGCGGACCGCGCCCGCCTGCCGGTCGAGGGCGTCCAGGTACGCGGTGGTCAGGCCGTCCGGTCCGCCGATCCGGGTGAACAGGTTGCAGAAGCCGCAGCGCACCTCGCAGAACGGGATGTGCAGGTAGAGCGAGAGCGCGTGCTGCGGTTCGCCCGCCCACAGCTCCCGCAGCGGCGGCCGGTCCGGCAGCGCGCGGTACGCCGTCTTGTGCGGGTAGGCGTACACGTACGACTGGTACGGCGAGTCGGGAGCGGCGGGAGCGGTCTCCGGCGCGGCGCCGGTGAGGAGGTCGGCCGCGGTGGCGGTGGCGGTGGCGGTGGCGGTGGCGTGGACGGTGGCGTTGGGGGCGGCGGTCATGCGGTCTCCTCGGCGATCACGGCGGGCGCGGTGGACACGGCGGGCCCGGCAGGCACGGCGGGTTCGGTGGGCGGGGGGCTGCTCGCCGGGAGCGTGAAGTGGGCGTACGGCACCGTCCAGACGACCTCGTGCCCGATCCGGTGGCCGGTGTAGCCGTCCTCCCCGTAGGCCGTGCCGTGGTCCGAGCAGACGATCGCGAAGCACGGCCGGCGCGCGCTCATCGCCGCGAACAGCCGCCCGATGTGGGCGTCCACGTACTCCAGCGCGGCGGCGTGGCTCTCCCGGCTGTCGCCGTGCTCGCGCGTCGCACCGGGCAGGTGGAACCAGTTCGGCTGGTGCAGCGCCGGGACGTTGACGAACAGGAAGAGCGGCTGTTCGGCGGGCTGCTCCGCCGCCACCTGCTCGGCCCGCTCGACCTGCGCCTCGAAGGAGGTCGGGGAGGGGACCCCCATCTCCGGCGCCCAGTGGCTCTCCTGGAAGAGGCCCGGCAGCACCGAGCCCAGCGGGCCCTGCTTGTTGAAGAAGCCGACGCCGCCGATGCAGACCGTCCGGTAGCCGTGGGCGGCGAGCGCCCCCGGCAGGTCCGGGGCGTCGAACACCCAGGTCAGCGGCGCGGTGGTCTCCGAACCGGCGAACCGGGCGGCGAACAGCCGCGGGTGCGGGCCGTCGGGCGAGGCCGGAGTCGGCAGGAAGCCGGCCAGGATCGCCTGGTGGGCGGCGTAGGTGAAGCTGCCGGGGGAGTGCCGACGCTCCCAGCGGCCACCGGGCAGGTGGGCTGCCAGGTGCGGGATCCGCCCGGCGGCGGCCAGTTCCTCCGCGACGTCGAAGCGCAGGGTGTCCAGGGTGACGAGCAGCAGGTCGTGGCTGCCCACCACGGCGTTCATGTCGGGAGTGGGGGGAAGGGGCTCGGCGGTGCGCTGCGGTACGCGGGCGGTAGGGGCGTCGGCGGCGGGGCGGTGGCTCATCAGGGCTGTTCCGTACGTGGGTCGATCGGGTGCGGAGGGTGGGTCGGGCGCGTCGGGCGCGTCGGGCACGTCGGGTGGGTCAGGTGCGTCGGCGGCGCCGGCGACTCTGCCGGTCGGGCCGGCCCGCCCGGGATGCCCGGCGTGCTCGGGGCGGCGCCGAGCGCGGCGAGCTGGGCGGCGTAGGTGTCGAGGCCCTCGGCCGGGCCGCCCGGCAGGCCGGTGAGCCCGGGCAGGAGGTCGCCGAAGGCGTTGACCTCGCCGACCACCGTCCGCCGCCAGCCGGCGGTGGGCAGCACGTCCACGCCGACCATCGGGGAGGCGGGGAAGCAGGCGGCCGCCCGCTCCGCCGTCTCCAGCAGGTCCGGCCAGGCCGGGCCGGCGGCCTCCCGGGCCAGCTCCAGGCTGCCCCGGGCGCCCCCGAGATGGAGGTTGGTCATCGGCTGGGTACTGGTGCGGACCACCACATGGGTGGCCCGGCCGGCGACCACGACGACCCGAAGGTCGGCCGAGCGACCCGACTGGGAGGCCTTCGGGACCCACTGCTCGACGTGCAGGCCGTCCGGGGCGAGCCGGTCGACCAGCTCCGCCACCTGCCGTTCCTCCTGGTAGCGGCGGACCCGCAGCGCGTTGTACATCCGGCCGTCGGCGAGCTCCACCGAGGTGGTGGCCCGCAGCTGGCCGCGCGGCCCGAACTCCAGGGCCACCACGCCCGAGGCGGAGGAGCCGTGCGACGGCTTGACGAAGACCCGGCGCAGCCCGGCGGCGTCCAGCCGTGCGCGGAGGTCCTCCCAACCGGCCACGGCCCCGCCGTCCAGGGCGCGCGGCACCGGGACGCCGGCCCCGGACAGCAGCGCGTGCGTCCGCCGTTTGTCGAACATCACGGCGATCTCCTCCGGATCGCCGAGCAGCCGGACCCCGGGGATCCCGGCCAGTGCCCGCAGCGCGGCCGTCACCCCCGCGTACCAGGCCGCCCCGCCCTCGACCCGGGTCGGCGCGTACTCCGCGCCGAGCGCCGGGCCGCGCAGCAGCGCGTCCACCGCCTCCTCCTCGCCCGGGGACTCGATCCGCAGCACGGTGCCCTCCGGCAGCCGGTGGGTGCCGCGCAGGAGGTCGATCCAGGGCAGGACGGCGGGCTCGGGCAGCCCGGCGGCCCGGGCGGCGGCCGCGAACAGCGTCACCCGGCGGTGGCCGGGATTGCCGAGCACGGTCAGCCGCCCGGACGGCGGGAGCCGGTGGTCCGCCCGGGCCGGGGCCGGGCCGGTGGCCCGTGGGGTCGTCAGCATCGGCGTGCGCCTACTCGGAGACCTCGACGTAGCGCCACTCGTCCTCGTCGTCCTCCTCGGCGTCGGAGAGGTCGACCTCCACGCCCGGCAGGGACTGGCGGACCCGCTCCTGCATGGCCTCGCTGAGGTAGTGGTGGTGCAGGTCGAGGTGCTTGAGGTGGGTGAGCGGCTGGCCGTCGAGCAGCGCCGCCGCGCCCTCGTCGCTCAGCACGCCCATCGCCAGGCTCAGGGAGGTCAGCTGCGCGACCACCGGGGCGTGCGCGACGGCAGCGGCGATCTCGTCCTGGAACTCGCTGTTCTCCAGGCCGAGGTGGCGCAGCGCGGGCAGCCGGGTGCCGGCCAGGATCGGCGCGACGTCGTCGATCGTCGCGTCGCCGCCGTACTCGTCGACGCCGAACCACAGCTCCAGGCTCTCCAGCGCCGGCAGCTCGCTCGCCGCGACCCCGCGGACGACGTCGTCCGGCAGCCCGCCGGTCTCGAACCGCAGATTGGTCAGCCGTTCGTGCCGGACGGGGTCGAGCCGCAGCATGGTGCCGCCGCGCACCACCAGGTCGGTCAGCCCGGGGAACGCCTTCAGGACCGGGGTGACGTCCGACATCTCCAGCCAGGAGATCTCGCAGTCCTCGTAGCTGACGTCGGCGATGAACAGCGCCTCCAGGGCCGGGAACCGGTCGGCGGCGGCGACGATCCTGGCGAGCGCGTCGGTCACCGGGACGTAGTCCCGGACCCACCAGGGGCCGAGGAGCAGCGCGCGGACGCTCGTCGGGTCGACCGCTTCCAGGAAGGCGGACCAGACGGCGTCGAAGCCGCCCTCCGAGCCGTACTGCACGGCCAGTCGCCAGGCGACGGTGCCGGGCTCCGGCAGGTCGCCCCGGCGGGTCTCGTCGACCGAGAAGTTGACGATCGGCAGGTGGAGGAAGCGGTCGACGGGGATGGACTTGTGCACGGTGCCCCCCTGGGCGGCGTCACGGACGAGTGGTGGAGTGAACGGGCGAACGGGCGAACGGACGGACGGGTGTGGACGGGCGGGTGGACGGGTCCGTGCCGTCTCGGGTCGGCTGGCTACTCGGCGACGGCTACGTACTGCCACCGGTCGGCGGGGTTCCCGCCCTCGGAGAGGTCGATCTCCACCCCCGGCAGGGCCTCGCGCAGCCGGTCCTGGACGGGTCGGCTGAGGAAGTGGTGGTGCAGGTCGAGGGACTTCAGGTGGGTGAGCGGCTGACCGTCCAGCAGCGCCGTCGCGCCCTGGTCGGTGAACACGCCCATCGACAGGTTCAACGACTCCAGCCGGGCCACCACGGGGGCGTGCGCGAGGGCGGCGGCGATCTCGTCCTGGATCTCGCTGTTCTGCAGACCGAGGTGGCGCAGCGCGGGGAACCGGGTGCCGTCCAGGAACGGCTCCAGGTCGGCCAGCCGGGTGCTGCCGCCGTAGTTCGCCACCCCGAGCCAGAACTCCAGCCGCTCCAGCGCCGGCAGCTCGCTCGCCGCGACGGCCCGGGGCACCTCGCCCGGCAGCCCGCCCGACTCGAAGCGCAGCGCCCGCAGGTGCTCGTGGCGCACCGGCTGCAGCCCGATGCCCTCGCCCTCCACCCACTCCTGGGCGGCGCCGCGCACCACCAGCTCGGTGAGCAGCGGGAACGCCGTCAGCACCGGTGTCACGTCGACCATGTCGATCCAGGAGATCTCGCTCTCCTCGTACGTGATGTCCCCGATGAACAGCCCGCGCAGCGCCGGCAGCCGCTCCGCCGCCGCCAGGATCGCGGCCAGCGGCCCGGCGAAGCTCTCCGGCTCCTCGGGCGACCACGCGCCGACCACCACGGCCGTGACCGCGGTGGTGTCCACCCGGTCGAGGAACTGCCCCCAACGCGTGATCCAGTCCTGCTCGGTCTCGTACTCCACGGCGATCTTCCAGGCGACCGCGCCCGGCTCGGGCAGTGCGGCGCCGCCGTCGACGGTCGAGGAGAAGTCGAGGACCGGCAGGCCGTGGAAGTCCTCGATGTGCGTGTTGACCGTCATGCGCTGCTCCTCGGGGCGTCTTTGCGGGCCGAACGACTGTCTACCAGCAGGGACCGACAATCCCTCGCCCGGGTCGTCCGTGGGGCGGGTCCCGTTGCGCGGCCCGCACCGGCCGGCGCGGGCGCCGTCGAGCGGACGTCGGTCCGGCACCGGTCCGCCGTGGTCGGCGGCCCGGTGCCGCCGGTCGGGCTCGGACGGGCCGTAGGTGTGCGTCCGGAGGACCGGGCGGGCCGGCGGGCGGTGCGCGGTCGACCGACACGGCATCTCTCCAGAAGCCTCACAGGGAGGCATGGAACCCCCACGGCCCCGCTGCCTAGGCTCCGCATGTGCACGACGACGTGCGCGGCCGGCGGCGAAGGACGGCGACCGGTGTGAGCCCGCTGTCCGGCAGCACGGGGAAGATCATATGAACTACTGCGCGCCCTGCCGCCGCCACCTGAACGGTGCGCTGGCCTGCCCCGGCTGCGGGGCGCCCGCGACCGGCCCGGACCACCTGGCGCGGCCCGGGCCCGAGGGCCAGGGAGCCGTGCCCCCACCGTGGGACGGCCCGGACGCCGGCGCCGCCGGTCGTGGCGAAGGTCGGCCGGTCTCCCGGCGGGCGAACCGGCGGACCCGACGGCGGCCGGGGCGGCTCGTGGTGTCCGTGCTGGGCGTGGCCGTGGTGGGCCTCGGGGCCGCGACGCTGGTGGCGAACGGCTCCGAGGGGATGCCGGCCGAGGCGGCCGCCGGGCCGTCGGCCGCCTCCGGGTCTCCGGACGGCGCCGGGTCCGCACGGCCGACGGCCACCTCGGCCGCGTCGGTCCCGGCTCCGCCGGCCCCGACCTCGTCGACTCCCCAGCGCTCGGCGAGCAGAACGCCCTCCGCGTCCGCCTCGTCCTCCGCGCCGACCTCCGCCTCCGGGCCGGCCGCGCCGCCGCCCTCGACGAGCGGGAACGGCGAGGCCCCGACGTCGGCCACCGGCAGTGCGCCGGGCCGGACCGCGCCGGCCTCGGTGCCGCCCGCGCCGCCGGTGCCCGCGCCGAGCAGCGCTCCGGTCACCGCACCGCCGTCCGCGACGAGCCCGCCGCCGCCGTCCACCGCACCCCCGTCGGGCACGGGGACGCCGACGAACTCGCCGAGCCCCCGGTCGACGCCGACCTGCACGCCGTTCCTGTTCTGGTGCACCTGAGGACGCCGACGGCCGGGCGGGCCCGACGGACCCGGTGGCTCAGGACGCGAACACCTCCCGGATCTCGTTGATCCTGCCCTCGCCGTCCAGGGCGATCTCGTAGTTCAGACCCGTGCTGCAGACGCCGGCGTCCGGGCTGTGCTCCAGGCACGCGCCGATGTGGTTCCACAGCTCGCCGACCACCACGGTCTTGTACTGGCCCGCTGCGGGCTGGAGCTGCGCCTTCACCTCCGGGGCGAACATCAGCGACTTCTGCGCCCCGGTCGGCTGCCAGGTGCCCGTGGCGCCGGCGCAGACGTAGCCGGTCTCCTGGTAGGTGATGGTGTCCTGGCGCGGCTGCTTGACCGGGTGGATCACCCGGTGGTTGCCGTTCGGCTTCGGCGTGGCGCAGGCGCCCCCCGTCGCGGCGGCGGACGGCTGGGCGGCCGAGGGCTGCGCGGCGGACGACTGGGCCGCGGACGACTGCGCGGGCGCCGCCCCGGTCTCGGAGCCGTTGTCGGGGCCGCACGCGGCGAGCGCCAGGACGGCGGTGGCCGCCGCGACGGCGGCCAGGGCGGTACGACGAGATGACATGGTGACAGATCCCCCTGTTGGTACATGTGCCGGTCGACCCTTCGAGGCCGACCGGTCGCACAGACTATCCACCGCCACTGACCTCCTGCCTCATCAGCCCCACTGTTCACCCGGGTCACCCGGGCGTCCGGCGCCCGTTGTCAGACCCCTGCCCTAAGGTCCGGGACGTGGGAATCCGATGTGTCGTCGGATCGGCGAGGGAGAGCTGATGTTCCGTCAGGGAGACGTGCTGCTGGTGCCGGTGGAGGAGGCCGCGGTGCCGGGCCGGGTGGGGTCGCTGGCCGCGCAGCCGCGGGACGCGCGGGGGCGGCTGGTGCTGGCCCTGGGCGAGGTCACCGGGCACGCGCACGCCGTGGTCGGCCCGGGGGAGCTGCGGCGCGAGGCGGGGCCGTTCGGGGCGGCGTGGCTGCACCTGCCGGAGGGCGGGCGCGTGGTGCACGAGGAACACGCCGCCATACCGCTGCCCAAGGGCTGGTACCGGGTGGTCCGCCAGCGCGAGTACGTGCCGGGCGCGGTGCGGGTGGTCGCGGACTGACGGTGGCCGCGCGTCGGGGCGCGCAGTCGCGGGGCACGGAAGACACGGGGCAGGGGCGGACGCGAGGCGTCCGCGACACGGCCGGGCGGGCGCCCGGCCGGGAACGGAGGGTGTGAGGATGATGACGACGGGACAGGCGGCACGGGCCGCCGCGACGGGCATTCCGGCCGGGGCGACGGCCGACGCGACGGTCGGTCCGGCGGTGGGGGTGCCGGCCGGGGTGACGGCCCGTTGGCGGGCGACCGCCGCCGCGACCGGACCGGCGGACCGGGCCGCGGTCGAGCGGGCGGTGCGGGCCGCCTACCGGGCCGCCGGCCTGGCCGAACCGACCGGGATCCGGTGGTTCGGCTCGCCGCTGGCGGCCGCCGAGGCGGCGCTGGAGCTGCGCGCGGCCGGGGCCGTGACCGTCCGCGAGACGGTCAGGACCCTGCCGTGGGACGCGGTCCGGCGGCAGGCCGTCGAGCGGGCCGGCACGGTCGGCTGGGCGCCGCTCTGGGCGCTGACCGGCGGCGAGCTCGGCCCCGTGACCAACGCGCTCGCCGATCGCATCCGCGGCACCCTGCTCGACCGGCTCGCCCCCGAGCCGGAGACCGGGGACGCCCTGATCGGGGTGGCCCGCGAGCGGCGCGTCGCCGCCCGGCTCGCCCTCCTCGACGCCGTCCGCGGCCAGCACGACGCGCCCTGGTTCGCCGCCTTCGAGGCGGCCGGGGTGCTGGGCGTCGCGCCGGGCCACGGAGCCGCCGAGGGGGCCGGCGGGCCGGTCGGGACCGACGGGCCGGGCGAAGACGACGGCCCGGGCGGGGTGATCGCCGCGCTTGCGGAGGTGGCGCGGCACGCCGGCTGGTGGTGGCCGTACGCGGAGGTGGCGCTGGTCAGTGAACGCCCGGTGGCCCTGCACCGCGACGAGGCGGGCCGGCTCGACCGCGCCGACGGTCCCGCCCTCGAGTACGCCGACGGATTCAGCCTGCACGCCTGGCGGGGCATGCCCGTCCCCGCGGACTTCCTGGCCGGGCTCGGCGAGGTCACCGTCGAACGGATCCGCACCGAGGAGAACGCCGAGCTGCGCCGCGTCCTGCTGGAGCACTACGGCTACGAGCGGTACCTCGCCGACTCCGGCGCCGAACCGGTGCACCGGGACGAGACCGGCGTGCTCTGGCGGATCCAACTGCCCGACGACGAGCCGGTGATGATGGTCGAGGTGGTCAACTCGACCGCCGAGCCCGACGGCACCTTCCGCACCTACTGGCTGCGGGTGCCGCCCAGCACGGCCACCGCCCGCGCCGGGGTGGCGTGGACCTTCGGCACCACGGAGCAGGAGTACCGCCCGCAGCGCGAGACCTGAGCGCGCGGTGCTCCGCCGGACCGTCGACGGCCCACGGCCGACCGCCCACGGCCGACGGTCGCCGGAACGCGGCACCGCCCGCGCCTGGGACGGGCGCGGGCGGTGCGGGCTCGGTGGAGCGGTGGGAGGTGGGGCGGGTGGGGTCAGTGGACGTCGATGCCGTCGAAGGAGCCGATGATGGCGTCGCCGCCGACGTTGGTGATGTCGTCACCGGCGAGCTGGTTGCCGGTACCGATGACGTTGATGGTGGTGGTGGTCACCGTCACCTCGTCGGCGAAGGCCTGGGTGGGGACGGAGATGGCGCCGACGGCGGCGATCAGAACGGCGAACGTACGGACGGTGCGGTACATGGCGTAAATCCCTTCGTAAACCAACGGTGCTTCGAACCCTAGGGACCGGGTCGTCGTGAAAGGGCGGATTGTCACCCGAACGGGGTGAGGTGCGTGTCGTCGCGGCCACTCCGTCGTGGGGCGAGCGGACCGGCGCCGGGCCTTGGATCGCGCGGTCGCGCCTGGGTAGGCTGCGCGCGTCCGGATCATGGTCCGCCGACCTGCTCACGTCGACCCACTCACGCCGGGGTGGTCACGAGGAGATGCCGCCGCAATGAACACACCGCTGAACACACCGCCAGCGCCGCACGGGGCGAGGCACGCCGACGGAGCGTCCGTCCCGGTCGGGGTCCTCGTTCCGTTGACCCGGCCCGGCTGGGTCGAGGCGGGTCGGCACCTGCTCGCCGGGCTCGAACTGGCCGCCCGCGAGGTCAATGACGCGGGCGGGATCGCCGGGCGGCCGGTCGAGCTGGTGGTCCGGGACACCGCGGCCGATCCGCAGCGGGCCGCGGCGGCCGTGGACGAGCTGGCCGGCCTGGGCGTCGTCGCCCTGGCGGGGGAGTACCACAGCGTGGTCGCGCGCGCCGTGGCCGCCCGGGCCGACGACCTCGGCCTGCCGTACCTGTGCTCGTCGGCGGTGCTCGACGCGCTCACCGACCGGCCGGTCGACGGCGTCGCCCGTCTCGCCCCGGCGCAGTCGCACGGCTGGCGGATCTACGCCGACTTCCTCCTCGGCACCGGCCACAGCCGCATCGCCGTCGCGGCCGAACCGAGCGTCTACTGGGCGGCCGGGACCGGAATCCTGCGGGACCGGCTCGCGTCGCGCGGCGGCTCGGTCGTCGAACTCGACGTACGGACCCTGACCCCCGAGGCCGTCTGCGACGAACTCGCCGCCGACGGCGCGACCGCCCTCCTGCTCCTGGCCGGCCACCCCGACCCGGCGGTGCCGGTCGTTCGCGCCGTCCGCCGTGACCGGCGCCTCGCCGGGATCACCGTCGGCGCCCCGGCCGGGCAACCGGAGTTCCCCACGTGGGTGGAGCTGTTGGGCGAGGACGGCGCCGGCGTGCCGTTCCTGCGCTACCTGCCCGAGCGCCTCCGACCGCTCGGCGCCCGCGTCGGGACGGTCCTGCGGGAGCGGCTGGGCGAAGCGCCCTCCTTCGTCGCCTTCGAGGGCTACGACACGGTCACCGTCCTGGCCGAGGTGCTGCGTTCGTACGGCACGGACCGGGCGGGGGTCGCCGGAGCCTGGCCGCACCTCGCGGTCGAGGGCACCCGGGGGCCGATCCGGTTCTCCCGCCCGCCGGGCACCGGCGTGTGGCAGTGGGTCTGGGCGCCGGTCCAGGTGGTCGACCGGGACCCGGCGGACCCCGGCCGCTTCCGGGTCCTGCACACCGGCTGACCGACCGCACGGTCGCACTTCCGCAGCCCGGCTCCCGCAGCCCGCAGCCCGCAGCCCGCCGCCCGGCTCCCGTCGCCCGGCGTCCAGGAAAAGGTCCGGGACACCGGGCCGGGTGAACGGGGCCGGTCGGATCGGTCAGGTCGTCGCAGGCCGGTAGACGGTCAGCGCCCGGCGGGACTTGGCGAGCCGGAGCGCACCCTTCGCGGGCACCGACTCGCCGTCGACCGCCAACCGGTCCGCGTCGCCCAGCGCCTCGAGCTCCAGGGCCCGGAGGCGGGCGGAGTGGTAGACCCGGGAGCGGTCGAGCGTGCCGGACAGGAACGCGGCGGCGAGCCTGGTCCGGGCGAACGGCCGACTGCCGTCCACCACCCGGACGTCCAGCAGACCGTCGGCGAGCCCGGTCCGGTGCGTCGGGGCGAAGCCCGGCGGGTCGTAGGCGCCGTTGCCCGCGAACAGCAGCCAGAGCTGCCGCTCCCGGCCGCCCGCCCGGACGGTGATCGGCTCACCGTTCACCAGCACCCGCGCGGTGGCCACGGCGAGGGCCGGCCACTTGCCCAGCCGGCCCTCCAACGACTCCCGCAGCTTCACCAGTTCGGGATAGACGCCGAGGCTGAAGGTGTTGAGGAAGTACCGTTCCCCGGTGCCGTCGACGGCCAGCCCGAGATCCACCCCGCAGGCGCTGCCGGCGGTGACGGCCGCGGCCGTCGCCTCGAAGTCCTCGACGCCGAGGTCCAGCGCGAAGTGGTTGAGCGTGCCGCCGGGGAAGACCGCCAGCGGCAGGTCGCGTTCGACGGCCAGCCCGGCCGCCAGGTTGACGCTGCCGTCACCGCCGCAGACCCCGAGCGCCCCGCCGGCGCCCTCGGCCCGGTCGGCGGCCTCGGCGAGCAGGGCGGGCAGGTCGTCCTCGGGGCCGCAGAGCCGGACGTCGGCCCGCGGCAGCAGGGTGCGCAACGCGGTGACGGTCTCCTCCGGGCCGTAGGTCGTCAACGCGCCGCTGCCGGAGCCGGAGTTGACCACCACCGACAGGCCCGCCCCGTCCGCCAGCGCGGGGGCCGCCCGGCGCGCCGGACCGGCGGCCGGCCGCAGCGGCGAGGAGCGGGGCCACCAGCGGAGCGTGAGCACCGCGATCGCGGAGCCCAGGGCGAACCCGGCCAGGACGTCGCTCGGATGGTGCGCACCGGTGTAGACCCGGGAGGCGCCCACGGCCAGCGCGACCGGTGCCACGACGGCCGCCGCG
This sequence comes from Streptomyces sp. NRRL F-6131, assembly GCA_000719695.1. GTDB lineage: Bacteria > Actinomycetota > Actinomycetes > Streptomycetales > Streptomycetaceae > Kitasatospora. The sequence continues at coordinate 4,907 of JOHN01000038.1, read as the reverse complement.
ACCGGGGACTCGATCGCCACCGCGGTGGCGAAGGCGGCCGCCGAGGCGGAGTGGCCCGAGGGGAAGGAGGTGGTGATCGGCTGGCGCAGCAGTCGCCGGGCGACCGGAACCGGGTCGAGCAGCGGGCGCGGGCGCCGGGTCAGCTGCTTGGCGGCCACATTGGCCGTCCAGGAGGCGAGCGCCAGGGCGCTCACCCCGCGCAACGCCGCTCGCCGTCCGGTCCGCCCGCCGACCGCCCCGAGCACGGCGGCGCCGCCGAACCACAGCTTGCCGTGGTCGGCGGCGTGGCTCAGGCGCCACAGCAGGCGGCCGGCCCGTGACCCGGCCCCGAACGGGCGGTGGGACAGGGCGATCCGGTTGAACAGAGCCTGGTCGATGAGGTCCAGTCGTCTCATCCGACCGAGCTTAGACGCGTTCGGCTCCGAGCGCGCGGTGAGCGGAGGACGCGTGGCCCCCCCGGGGTACCCGGCGCGGTTGAGTACGGGTACTCAGGCGCCGCCCGACGCGCCCCAACAGACTGGTGGACAGGAACCCGCCCGCACCGGAACCGAGGACGCACGCCACCGCCATGCTGAGCCGCACCGCCGCTCTCCTGCTCCCCGCCTTCGGCCACCTCCGCATCACCGCCGACGCTGCCGACGCCGCCGACGCCTCTGACGCTGCGGACGTCACCGCCGCCGCCGACACCGACCGTGCGGTCCCGGCGCCCGCCGTCGCACCCGGCAGCATCGTCGCGGCCAACCACACCTCGCTCGCCGACCCCGCCGTGGTGCTCGCCGCCCTGCACCGGCTCGGCGCCCGGCCGGTGGTCCTGGCCACCGCCGGCCTGTGGCGGATCCCCGTGCTCGGGACGCTGCTGCGCCGCGAGGGGCACATCGCCGTGCACCGCGGCACCGCCCGGGCGGCGGAGTCGCTCGACGCGGCGGCCGCGGCACTGGCGGCCGGGCGGGTCGTGCTGATCTACGGCGAGGGCGGGCTGCCCCGCCGCCGGGACTCCGGGGAACGGGCTCCCGGCCCCTTCCGCAGCGGCCTGGCCCGCCTCGCGCACGCCACCGGCGCACCGGTGGTCCCGCTCGGCCAGGCCGGTTCCCGCCGGCTCACCTCGGGCGGGCCGGTGAAGCAGCTCGCCGGACTGGCCACCGCCCCCCTCCGCCGCCCCACCCTGCACGTCCACCTCGGCGCCCCGCTCCACCTGCCCGCCGACACCGCCGAGGCGACCGCCCGCGCCCACCACGCCGTCACCGCCGCCTGGACGGCCGCCGCCCGCCGGGCCGCCGCGTAGCGCCGTCCCGGTCCGACGGGTCCAGCTCCGAGCCCCGGTCCGAGTCCGAGCCCCGGCCGCCCCGGTCCCAGTCCCGGTCCCGGCCCCGAGGGCGCCGAACCGGAGGGGCCCGGTCCGTAAACCCTTCGACAGCGGTCGCGCGATTGGGGATGCTGGCCGTGATGACCAGAATCGACGACACGCCTCCCGCCTGGGACGAGCGCACGCAGCTGACCACGTTCCTCGACTACGCCCGTGGCACCGTCCGCGCCAAGTGCGAGGGCGTCTCCCCGGAGAACGCCCGCAGGGCGCTCCTGCCGGGCTCACCGCTGATGACCCTGAGCGGACTCGTCAACCACCTCCGGTGGGTCGAGTACTACTGGTTCCAGGTGGTCTTCCTCGGCGAGGAGGACCAGGGCCCCTGGACGGAGGAGGACCCCGACCGCGAGATGCGGATCGCCGTCGACTTCCCCCTCCCGCAGCTGCTCGACGAGTACGCCGAACAGAGCGCCCGCTACCGCGAACTGGTGGCCGCGAGCGATCTGGCCGACCGGGCGGAGCGACCGGTCCGCAACGGCCTCCACGTCGACCTGCGCTGGATCCTCCTCCACCTCACGGAGGAGACCGCCCGCCACAACGGCCACCTCGACATCCTGCGCGAGCTGCTCGACGGCACCACCGGCGATTAGACCCCCCACAGGCGCACGTTCCGCACCACCCGTCGGCCCGCCCGGGTGCACCGCAGCGGCGGCGGGCCGGTGGCCGGCGAGGGAGGATGAACGGCATGGAGCGAACGTTCGAGGAACTGGTGGCGGAGGCGGCCGAGGCTTCGGTCGACGGGTGGGACTTCTCCTGGCTGGACGGTCGGGCGACCGAGGAGCGGCCCTCCTGGGGGTACCAGCGGTTGCTGGGCGAGCGGCTGGCGCGGGCCTCGGCGGCGCTGGACGTGCAGACCGGGGGCGGCGAGGTGCTGGCGGCCGTGGCCGCGGACTTCCCGCGGACCCTGGTCGCCACCGAGTCCTGGCCGCCGAACGTCGCCAGGGCAACCGCCCTGCTGCACCCGCTCGGCGCGGTCGTGGTCGCCGACCCGGACGAGCCGCCGCTGCCCTTCGCGGACGGTTCCTTCGACCTGGTGACCAGCCGTCACCCGGTGACCGTGTGGTGGTCGGAGATCGCCCGTGTGCTGAGCCCCGGCGGCAGCTACCTCGCCCAGCACGTGGGGCCGGCCTCGGTGTTCGAACTGGTCGAGTACTTCCTGGGGCCGCAGCCGCAGGCCCGCCTGGCCCGGCGGCCGGAGGACGACGCGGACGCCGCCCGGGCGGCCGGGCTGGAGGTGGTCGACCTGCGCTCCGAGCGGCTGCGGATCGAGTTCCGGGACATCGGTGCGGTGGTGTGGTTCCTGCGGAAGGTGATCTGGATGGTGCCGGGCTTCACCGTCGAGGGTCACCGGGAGCGCCTGCGCGAGCTGGACGCCCTGATCCGGGCGGAGGGACCGTTCGTGGCGCATTCCGCCCGGTTCCTGGTGGAGGCGCGCAAGCCCTGAGCGGTGCCGGGCGTCGGCCTGCGACGGGGGCGTCGACCCGGGCCAGCCGTGCGACCTCGCCCGGGGCGCCCTCGCCGTCCCGTACGCGGTCGCGCACCTCGCAGCGTCGGCCTGACCGGCCGGAAGGCGTTCGCCGGTCAGCACATTGACGTACCGTCGGATCCTTGCGCGCCGGGGTGCACCCCTGGCGCGAACCGCGTGCGCAAGCCCCGCGCGGGACCCGTGCGGCGACCGCCGTACGCTCCCGGGCAAGCCGTGGCCGCACCCCCGGTCGAAGGGACCCTCCGGCGGGTACTAGACTCGGGGAGGTTGAAGGCACCTCGTTCGGTGAGGCGTCGCCACGGACACAGGCCACTGACCCCACGACGTCGAGAGACGCCCAGGGTCAGGACAGGTCTCCCCGGCCTAAGGGGTGACCCCAAGTGGCTGCACCCCTCGGGACCATCCCGGGTGCTACGCCGTGGCGTGCCAAAGCTCTGACGAGATCAGGGGTGCCCACCCGACGTCGCGGCGCCCGTGTGCGCCCGCACGGCGGTGTGGAGCCTCCTGGTGGCCCGGTCACGGCGACCCCGCGCGGGCGCCCCGACGGCGAGGAGGTGAGAGCGATGGAGTGCAGTAGTAGTCCGGGTCGAAGTCGGCCCCTCCCCAGGACGTCCCCCACATCTCCTGGCACCCGGCACCCCTCCTCCCGTACCGCTCCCGACCCCCGCCGTCGCACCGCCCGCCGCTGACCCGGCGCGGCAGCGCGCGGCCCGGGCGCCGTGCGCGGTGGAGGACGGCCGGGCGCCTCCCGCCCGCCCCGCACCCGCGACCTGCCCGGTCCCCGGATGCGGCGGCCCCCGAACCGCGGAGGTACCCCGTCATGTCCGACTGGCGTGTGCGCGCAGTGCGCGCGAGCAAGCGTCCCTTCATCCGTCCCGCCACCCCGGCGACCTGCGGCACCCAACCCGCCCCCGAGCACTCGATGGACCCGCGCCCGGACCAGCCGGTCGAGCACGTCAGCCTGGAGCGCTCCGTCGTCGACGCCGGCGTCTACCGCGACGGTCACCGGCTGCCGTCCGCCACCAACCTCGCCGACGTCTACCGCGAACTCCCCGGCAAGCCCGGCACGATGGCCTGGATCGGGCTCTACCGCCCCGCCGAGGCCCAGCTGCTGGAGGCCGCCGAGCGGTTCAACCTGCACGAACTGGCCGTCGAGGACGCCATCGTGGCCCACCAGCGCCCCAAGTTGGAGCGCTACGGCGACACCCTCTTCGTGGTGCTGCGCGCCGCCCGCTACCTCGACGACGTGGAGGAGGTCGACTTCGGCGAGATCCACCTCTTCGTCGGCCCCGACTTCGTCCTCACCGTCCGCCACTCCCAGGCCCCCGACCTCTCCGCCGTCCGCCGCCGCCTGGAGGCCGACCCCGACCTGCTCGCCCTCGGCCCCGAGGCCGTGCTCTACGCCGTCCTGGACGCCGTGGTCGACGGCTACGCCCCGGTCATCGCCGGCCTCCAGCACGACATCGACGAGATCGAGACCGAGGTCTTCGGCGGCGACCCGCAGGTCTCCCGGCGCATCTACGAACTCTCCCGCGAGGTCATCGAGTTCCAGCGCGCCACCCGCCCCCTGCTGGAGATCATGCAGAGCCTGGAGGCCGGTTTCGAGAAGTACGGCACCGACGAGGAACTGCGCCGCTACCTCCGCGACGTCGCCGACCACGCCACCTACGCGGCCGAACGCGTCGACGGCTTCCGCCAGATGCTCCAGAACATCCTCACCGTCAACGCCACCCTGGTATCCCAGCGCCAGAACGAGGAGATGAAGCAACTCGCCGAAGCCGGCCACGTCCAGAACGACGAGATCAAGAAGATCTCCTCCTGGGCCGCCATCCTCTTCGCCCCGACCCTCATCGGAACCGTCTACGGGATGAACTTCACCACCATGCCCGAACTCAAGTGGGCCTTCGGCTACCCCTTCGCCATCGCCCTGATGGCCCTGGTCTGCACGAGCCTCTACCTGATCTTCAAGCGCCGCAACTGGCTGTAGGGGCGATCCGGTCCGCCGGGGGCGGCGGACCCGTCGGGAGGATGAGGCGGGGGTGGGTGGGGTCCGTCCGGAGG
>JOHN01000037.1 GCA_000719695.1 Streptomyces sp. NRRL F-6131 | reverse complement strand
CCTCCGGAGACATGACGCGCCGTCACTACCGTGACGGAATGCTGCGGCGTCGCTCCGCGACGCCAGCTGGCTGGGGCGGCGTGGGGTGAGACAGCTCGACCCAGTGGGTGGGTTGCGGTCACAACCGGCCCGGTTCTGATCTCTGTAATGCGAACCAGGCTTCCTCGACGGATGGTTCTCTTAGAACTGCTCTGATCTGCTGGTTTCGTGGGAACTAGCTCGCGCGGGTTGTCCCGTGACTGCTGTGTGCCCTCATTCTAGCGTTCTCAGCGCCCTCCAGGCTCGTTCCGCCTCCGGCGGAGCCGAGAGGCCTGAGGCTCGGCCAGGCGCTGCGGTTTCCTCTGCTGTAGAGATTTCCATGACCCTCAGTCAGGTATGGATTAGGTCTAAACCTTACCCTTTGGTCTAGACCCTTCTACTCGGCAACTAGAGAATGAGGGTTAACCGGCCGATGTTATGTAATGGCATGTCGGCGGCTTCCAAGCACTCATATGTAATGCCTCTGGGGTGAGGTGTCGGCGATACGGAACTGGTGAACCGGGCGGGTTCTGTATCGCCGACACGGCTGCCCTTCACCGCGGCAGGTTGTCGGCAACGGGGCGCAGCCGTGATGAACTCGTGGACCGTTGCTCGGTGTTGCGGGGCTGGCGCAGGCCCGGTCGGCCTCCGGCGGAGGGAGCGGATGCCTCACGTTCCCGGCCGAGTTCGGGCGTCAGGTGTTGGGGCCGTGTGGTGGGGTTCTGCCGGCGGGAGGGTGAGGTTGTGGTGGGTGAAGAGGTTGGTGAAGAACTGCTCGAGGAGGGGGCGGCGTGGTGTGGGTTGCTGAGTTCGGTGGAACTGAACCGGTAGACTTCGTAGCCACGGAGCTTAAGGTCTCGGTCGCCGCGCACGGTGTCCCCGTAGGCCTTGGCGGTCGCGTAGTGGTGGCGGGCCGTCGACTTCCAGGACGGCGCGGTGGCCGCCCGGTAGGAACATGAGGAAGTCCATACGGCGGTTCAGCAGGGCTTCGACGCCGCGCTGTTGGACAGCCTTGTGGTCTCCCAGTGCAGCCAGACTTCGGGCAGCAGGGCGGGCAGGGTCCAGGCCCGGGCTTCGTAGATCCGGTGGTAGAGGCGATAGCGGGAGCGGCGGCCGTCGGCGGGGCGGCGTGGCCGGGGCGAAGACGTCGGCCGCCAGCGGGATCCCGGCCGCGGTGGCGGAGAGCAGCACGGCGATCGGGGCGTTGTCCTCGGCGGTGTGCTGCGGGTCGCCGGGCTTCCTGCGGGCATCCGCGATCCCGTGTGTGGGGCGTCGGTGAGGTCTCAGCCCAGGCGGGTGGCCTCGGCCGGGGCGGCGAGGAGCGCGTGGTAGGTGTCGCGTGTGAGCGGGGTCGGTGTGCCGGCGGTGGCGGCCACGATGAGCGTCGGCAGGCGCTGCGGCCTGGTGGAGCGTGGCCGGGGTGGTGGGCACGGTGACGTCCTGGAGGTCTGGGGCGGGGGGCGGGCGGAACGCCGGGCGCAGCAGCGGCCACCTCCGGGCGGGGCACGGCCGGAACGTACGACGCGGCGGCGGGGGATTGAACGCCTCGGGAGAGGTTGGGAGTTGCCGTCGCCGGGTCGGCAGGGACCGCGGGAACGGCCTCAGCCAGGGCCGGGTCGGCGGCCGCAGGGCCGGAGTCGGCCGGCGACAGCGCAGCCGGAACGGTACCGGGAGCCGGGGTAGTGGGAGCAGCCGACCTCCGGGCGGCGGCCGCCAGGGCGGAGTCGGCGGCCGTGGAGGCCTGGACGACCGGCGGGGCGAACGCACCGGCAGCCGGACCATGCGGCGCGGCGGGCGGTGTGAGGGGTGCGGGGACGGCGACCGGGGCGTCGTCCGGCAGCGCGGTGGCTGGCAGTAGGACGGCGGGAGCCAGGGTGGTGGAGGCGGCCGGCGGCCGGTTGGAAGGGTGGAGTCGGCGGCCGCGCGGGGCACGGCGTCAGCCGGGGCGGGCTCGGCGCCCGCCGCAGCGACCCGCGGGGCCCGGCGGATCGGCGGCCGCCAGGGCGGTCAGACCACGGGGTCGACGTGCAGCGCGATGCCGAGCGTCTCGGCGGTCAGCCCCGGACGGTAGGAGTGCGCCTGCTCCAGGTCTGCGCGCAGCCGTCCGGATACCTCGGCGGCGTCGATGTCCAGCCGCTCAACCGGAGGATGGCCGGCATCCGGGATCTGCTGGTACGAGGCCTGTTCACCCCAAGGCGGCGGCGCGGTTGATGATCGCGCGGGTGAGGGGCACATTCTCCGGGGTCTGCAGGCCGGTCAGCAGGATGGTGCGGATGTCTGCCTCATGGACGCTGGGGCGCCATTTGGACAGGTTCGGCGAGGTAATCCATGCCTGGAGAAGTTCGAGGACCAAGCGGGTCTCCTGGGTGGCCGCTGCGGCGAGGAAGCGAAAGACCTTGGTGTCGGCGCCGAAGTCGCCGGTGGCCTGGAGGACGGCGTGTAGGCGCTCGAGGCACCAGGGGAGAGAGAAGCGGCCGCTGGCGGTGAGCGTCCCGGTGACCGCCAGTTCGTCACGCTCCGCGCCGGTGAGGTCCGGGGCTCGGTCGATCAGATCGTCCGTGCGCCACTGCCACCAGGCGCGCAAGCGTGCGATGACGTCTTCGTCGGCAGGGGCGTCGCGGCGAAGTTCATCGGCGACGTTCCAGGCGAGCAGCCGGAGGGTGTCCGGGCTGGTGTGGTCATAGTAGTCGGCGACCAGGCGGTCGTCTCCGCCGACGTCGACCACGCCGCGGCACAGGAGCCCCAGGATGTGGCTGCCCATACTCAGGCGCAGCACCGCCTGTCGGTCGCTGCCGTCCTCGGTACGGGTTCGAGCCCGGGTGCGGTAGGTGGCGACGAGGAACTCGTCGGTGAGGCTGGAGGTGGGCGCAGCTTGCAGGTAGGCCTGCCAGGCGGTGAGGGCGAGCGGCCCGGGGCCGGCGAGCTGGGTGAGGTTGTTCTCGGCCCAGGTGGGGTCGAGGTGGGCGAGGTGGGGGAAGCATTCGCCGACCACGGCGGCGGTCAGGTCGGGACCGGCGGGTCCGGTGAGAGGCTCCGTTCCGGTGATCTTGTTCAGGAGGTCGAACAGTCTCTGGGAGTCGGCGTCGTGGGAGAACCGCCAGCGTGCCCACGCGACCATCGCGCGCAGTGCCTGTGCCCGGGGGTCGTCCCGGTAGAGCGACCGGTCGCCGGTCTCGGTGTCTGGGTCGGGGCTGGTGAGCACGGTGAGGAGGGTGTGCCAGATGTCCTCGGCCAGGGTCGGGGCGGGCCGGTCGGCGGTGCGGGTGAGGGCGGCGTGCAGGAGCCGGGCGGCGTGGTGGTGGACGGCGCCGGTCTCCGGGTTGGCGGAGTGGTGGGCCGCGGTGGCGGCGAGGGTGGTGAGCTGCTCCCAGTCCAGGGGTTCGCCTTGGACTGCGGCGTCGGTGAAGCCGGCGAGGACGGCCTTCAGGTAGGGATCGTCGAGGCTGGCAAAGACGGGGGCGTGGGCGATGTAGGCCGTTGCCCGTGTGGCAACGGCGGCCTGGACTTGCATCGCGTAGTCGTCCTCGCTGGGTCCGGTAATCCCGCTGCCCGACGGCGTGAACGTCTCGATCCTGGCCACGAGTGCGGCCGGCGCCAGTGCGGCCAGTTCCTCGGAGGTCACCGAGTCCGGTGGCCCCCATAGGCCGCCGGTCGTCTCCTCTGCCTCGTCAAGGGAGGCGGGGGGACCTTGTTCGGCCTGGATGCGGTCCAGTTCGGTGCGCAGGGCCGCGGGGAGGATCGATCCGAGCGCGGCGTAGCGGTCGCGGCGCCAGGCGTTCGTCCACTTCTCCAGCAGGTCGTCGGGGATCTCCTCGTCTGCCGCGGGCCGGTAGGCCGTCTTCCAGGGTTCGAGGTTCGGGCCTTGGCGGATTGCGTCGATGAGTGCCTCGCGTGGCTCGGGCTCGAGGTGCTCTGCGTGTGCGCGGGCCAGGCGCAGCCATTCTCGTTCCCAGCCGTCGCCCTGGATCAGTTGTGGGTCTGTCAGTGCGTCGGCGACGAGGTCTGGTGCGAGGTGGCCGTGGTGTTCCAGCAGATGCAGTCGCAGGCGGAGGAAGATGAGCCCGTCATGGGAGGCCAGGACGTCCAGCATTGCCGGGAGGCCGACCCGATCGTCTGTGAGCAGTCGGCGGCTGCTGTCGCGGAGCGCTTTGGCCAACTGTGCCTCTTGCGTCCGGTAGGCGCGGGCGGGGTCCTCTTCGAGGGATTGAGGGAAGGAGTGGCGCTCATGCCAGGTCCGGTCGTCCGCCCGCGCGGAGATCGCCTGCTGCAGCAGGTCGGCGAGTTTGGCTGGCCAGGCGAGGTCCAGATGGTCAGACAGGTCGGGGTCGGAGCGGTCCAGAAGCTGCCCGTACTCCCACTCGTCGTACCGGCTTCCGTCTCCGGGGCGCTCCAGCAGTGCGGTCATCAGTTTGAGGGCGAGCTCGGCCTGGTCGTTCTCGGCGCAGCGAATGGCGACGCCGGCATAGCGTTCGGGGTCGATGAGATCCGGAGCGCGGCGCGCGGCCTGGATGATCTTCGGTGTGAGCTTGGCGGTCTTGTCGGGTGGCAGGAGCAGGGCGATGTCGACCAGGTCGAGGTTGACGTAGGGGTGGTCGGTGTCGGGGATCTCGCGCGCGATCTCCAGCACCTGCGCGGGGGCGGCGTGGGCGACGCGCGCGAGGTAGGCCGAGGCTGGCCAGCGCCGGTACGAGACCGGGACACCTTCCTCGTCGACGTCCGGCGGCGGGACCGTGGCGAAGAACCTGTGCTTGCGCAGTGGGCCGAGCCAAGCTGCGTTGTCGAGCCGGGAGAAGAAGATGTCCCACGTCAGATAGTTCTGCGGGAAGTCCTGGCGTAGCCGCCCCGCGTCGTCGTGGGTCGGCTCGGGCAAATCGGCCAGTCGCTCGAGATCGTCGACCATCAGCAGGTAACGGGAGTCGAAAGCGTCCAGGACCTCGTCGAGCATCATCTCCAGCCCCTGGACGCGCTTCCGAAGCTGGTCGTCAACTTCGCGTGGCTCTTCCAGTCCTCGGCGGTGCGCGTAGCGGTGCTGGTTGCCCGGCTCCTTCAGCCAGGCCTTCCCTGCGGCTGATTTCTGCGGGATGCCGTACGCATCGAGGATCGCCTTCACCGCGTCCTTGTGGCCGCTGCCCTCGCTCTCGGTGCGGGGCTGGCGTTCCTCGTCGGGCAGGAGGATGGAGCGGATCGAGCTCTCGAGCTCGCGGAAGAGGTGGGAGATCAGCATCGACCGGTTGGCAAGCTGCAAATCGTGGTCGACCAGGCGGCACATGTCCTCGAACAATGCAGCCGGCCCCGGGCCCAGCTGCCTCAGACGGGTCAGGATCCGTTCCCGCCGCACGGCAGAGCTCGTATCGGTTCGAGCAGGGAAGGCGTCAGTCTCCGTCACCCTGTCATCGTCACCTCAGGTCCCCTCGCCGGGCGCCTTGGCACACCGGCGGGATGGCCTCAAAGTCAGCGCTCTCAACGACGAGGGCTGGGGGTGGCGCACCGGAGCGCCGCTGCGCTGGCCGGGGCAGGCCAGCGCAGCGGGGAGGTGCGCGGTGGGTGGCCGCGTTCTGGCTGGCCCGGAGAGGGGTAGCTGGCGGGGTGCGGAGCAGCGGCGGGACGGCGGCTGGGGTCAGGCGCCGAGGCCGATGTGGGAGACGTAGGTGTAGGCGCCCCAGTCGGAGTCGAGGTCGGCGATGACGTCGTCCCAGATCTCCTCCAGCTTGGCCTCGTCACCGGCGACCATGGCATCGACCGCCTCGTCCCAGACGTAGCGGACCTGGATGGTGCGCAGGCGCAGGTTGTCGCGGCGGTGCTTGGGGGTGACGGGTTCTTGGTTGATGGGGTGGATTTCGACTCGGGTGCCGTGGCCGTTGTTGTTGAGGTGTTGTTTGAAGCCGCCGGGGTTGGCGAGGACGTTGGCCGCGCGCAGGTTCCAGTAGGCGGTGTCGATGGCTTCGAGGTTGGCGGGGCGGGGTCGCTGGGTGCCGCGGGTCCAGGCGCGGATGGTGGCGGGGGTGGCGGTGATGCCGGCGTCGGCGAGGGCGGCCGGGCCGCCTTTGGTGGTGGTGAGGTAGCGCATGCGGGCGGTCAGGCCGCGGCGGGTGGTGGGCGGGGATTTGATGCCGCCGTCGATGATCATGCGCTCGAGGGCGTCTTCGAGGGCGCGGCCGAGGGCGATCTTGCCGTGGACGTTGCCGGGGTCGAGGTCGGCGCCGTGCTTGCCGAAGTTCTTCCATCCGTCGGTCGACACTGCTTAGGCGGCCTTTCGGGTGCGCGGGAGGGTGTACTGGTCCTTGAGCTTCATCTGGGTGGTCAAGCGGCCCTCGGTGAAGACGGTGCGCCAGTCGGTGGTGTCGCTGGTGGTGTGGAGTTCGTCGGTGCCGCGCAGGGCGACGATGGTCAGGCCGTGGGTGTGGGCGCGGTGGGCTTTGTACCAGAGGTTGGCGAAGGCCTGGGAGCGGATGATGTGCATCCAGTCGGGGCGGCGCAGGTCCCGGTTGTGGGTGGATTCGCCGATGGTGGAGACGAACTTGGCGTAGATGGCCTTCACGTAGGTCTCGGTGACGGTGTCGTCGGTGGTGATGGCGTTCTCGCGGGCGAGGGTGAGGACGCGGCGGAACTTCTCCAGCAGGCCCTCTGAGGCGCCGGAGGTCCAGGCCTCGGTGATGTGGGGGGCGTCGCACAGGTTGAGTTTGTGGCAGCGGATGAGCAGGCGGATGGTGGCGTCGTCGAGGAGGACGGGGCCGGTTTCGCGGCGGTTTCCGATCGGGTCGGGCAGGTGGGGGTGGTTCCAGGTGGGGCGCTTGGCCAGCAGGTAGATGCCGGAGCGCTTGGGGTCGAAGCCGCCGTCGGGCTGGTGGGTGAGGGCGCCGATCGGCAGGTGGGTCTTCAGGGCGGTGCAGTAGGCGGCGTTGGTGTCCAGGACGTCGACTGTCACCGGGGGTGTCTGACCCTTGCGGAGGGCTTCGATAAGGGGGGTGTTCTCCCACTTGTGGCGGCCTTCCCAGATGTCGTCGGCGCCGTTGCGGGACTTCTTGCGCAGGAAGTCCAGGGTCTGGGGGTAGACGGTGTGCTCGTAGGTGGCGCCGACCCGGGTGGCGTCGAAGAGTTCCATGCCGTTCGGGATGGCCTTCTTCTCCAGCGCGGCGATCGCGGCCTCGGTGTCGCCGCCGTGCTCTTCCAGGGTCTGGTCCACGGCGCTGGTGATCATGTCGAGGTAGTAGCTGTAGTCCCGGTCCGCATACCCAGTGCCTCGGGCAGCGGCCGCTCGGGCGCTGCCGGACCGGGCGGGGCGCAGCGGGTGGTTGCCGGTCTCGAAGGTGGCGGGAACCCCCGGGGCGGGGGTGGACGCAGTGTGGGTGGGGCTGTGGGCGTCCTCGGTGGCCGGAGCGGCCGTGGTGGTGCCGGTGTGGTACGCGGCGGGCTCCTGGAGGCCTTCGGCGGCCGTGTTGGGCTCCTGGGGCACCTTTGGTGCCTGAGTGGGGCCGCTGGCGAGTGCAGTGGGCGCGGCAGGGTTCGGATGGGTCTGAGAGGACGTGGTGGGGCTGGTGGAGGGCGCAGCGGGTACGGCGGCCGGGTTCGCAGGGGGCGCGGTGCGCGCGGTGGTGGGGCTGGCGGTTGTGTCGTCGGGGATGGGGTCGGTGAGGCGGGCGTGGGCCAAGTCGGCGGTCAGGGTGAGGGTGGTGAGGTGGCCGAGGTCGCGTTCGGCGATGGCGAGACGGACACGGCCGCCGCCGGTACCGGGCGCGTTGCCGGGGGTGAGGGTGAGGGTGACGTCGGCGGCCAGGGCAGCAATCAGGTCGGGGTTGTCGGTGTCGAGGGCGGCCAGCACCGGCAGGTGGTGGGTGCGGGCGAGGTGGGCCAGGGCCTGGCCGGTATCGGCGAGAGCGGAGGGGCCGGACAGGGGCAGGCGGGGGTCCGGGGCGGTCTGGAGGCGGTCGACCACCACAAGGGCCAGGTCGGGGACGTCGACGGCGGTGGTGGTGATCGCCTCCGCGTCCAGACCGGTGCCGTCGTCGATCAGCAGCGGCGCCGCAGCGACGAGGTCAGCGGTCCGGGCAACCGCCTCGCGCTCGGTGTCATCGAGCATGTGGGCGCGCAGACGGCGGTAGTCGACCGGGGTGTGGGCGGCGATCACGCGGGCGGCGATGTCGGCCCGGGTCAGCCCGGAGGCCGCGTACAAGACGGTGCGCTGCTGGGTGAGCGCGGTGGCGCGGGCAGCGCTGATGGTCAGCAGGCTGGCCCCGGTGCCGGGGGCGCCGGCGACCAGGTAGAAGCGGCCGGGCTGCAGACCGCCCAGGGCGGTATCCAGGGTGGGGATGCCGGTCGGCAGGCCCGCCGGCGGAGTCTGCTCCCGGTCTCCGTCCCCGGCGGGGGTGGCGGGGAGCAGGGTGTCCAGGACCTGCCCGAGCGGGGCGAGCCGGCGGCGCGGGGCCGACGGCACCACGGCGGCGGGCGCGGACGCAGGCGCGGACGCAGCTGACGGTCCGTCGGACGAGGCGGGTTCGGTGGCTGCAGCGGGCCCAGCAACTGGAGCGAGAGAGGCGGCAGCGGGCCCGGTGGCCGTTGCGAGGGGGGCGCTCGCGGGGCGAGACCCGGCGGCCGGGGTCTGCACGGCCACGGCCTCCGGTGAGGCGGCGGGAGCGGTGATTGGCAGGGCGGGTGCGATGACCGCTGCAGTGGGGGGCACCGCGGACGCACTGGACGGTGGCGGTGTCGCAGTGGCCGGGAAGAGGGCGGTGGCACAGGCCAGAACGGCTACAGGCCGCTTGTGGCGCAGCAGCACCTGCGGGGTACCGGCGGCGGCCTGGGCGACCAGGTCGCCCAGGACGGGGCGGGCCTCGGCGATACCGAAGGCCGGCGAGTCGGCCGTGGCCAGGCCTGCCGTAGTGGCCAGGTGGGCGGAGACGAGCAGGGCCCGTTCCCCCTCGCCCCGGGTGAGTTCGGTGATGGTGCCTTGCTCGGCGTCCCGGATGAGCTGGGGTAGCAGCGACCGGGCCTTGTGCACGCCCAGCGACATGGCTGGCACTCCCGGACCGGCGGTGATGGGATCGGGCGGCGGAACGGACGCGGCAGGCACCAGGGACTCCAAACGGCGCAGCAGGAACAGCAGCCAAGAATGTAACGCAAACCCTAGCATGTGCGATACATAAAATAGGGTGTGCGGTGAGCTGCGGGATTCGAGCAGGTCGTCTGTGGTTCCGGTGTGCTGTCTGCCGATCAGATATGTAATGGTACATCGTCGCCGGACCGCAGAAAGGTCCGTGCAAGGACGCGGGTGGGAGCTTGCGGCGGCTGTCAGCGGGTCGGGAGCGGACGGGCGGAGTCGCCGGGTTTCGACGTTGACGAGCCTGCGGCTCGGTCTGCCCGACTGAGGGCCCGTAGGCGAAACGGGGCGACTGGTTCCAGTAGTCATACGAGAGCGAGTGCGTGGATGTCGCGCTGTTCCGCAGCCCCGACGGCCGGTCCTGGCACCTGGCCGACGCGTGCGAGACCTGTGCCGGCGCCATCCCGCACGCCGCGCGCGTGCCCACGCGCCCGACGACGACGGCACCGTGATGAGGATCCGCGAAAACGGCCACTCCCGATCTCTGGTCCTCAGTTGATTGACCGGTTCAACGGTCTGAGGAAGGTGGGGAGCGGGGAGAGCATGTTGGGGCCCGCCGACCGAAGGTCGGCGGGCCCCAAGGGTTGACGGCGGGTCAGGTCACGGCACTCGCCGCAGTGGCGGAACGCCGGGCATGCGGCTGATGACGGGCCGGGCGGCTTCCGGGGTGGCCAGCAGCGCGACGATGGTGATCGGCTGCTGGCAGTGCGGGCAGTCGCGTGTCGCGGTTGGCTCCAGGGGGTCGCGGGCCGGGACCTGCTGCCGCGAGGCGGTTCGGGCCGGCGGTGGAGGCGGGAGCTCGACCCTGGCCGGTGTGGACGGCCGGGCCTGTCCGAGGCGGCGGGCTCGTTCCTCGTCCAGGGCCTGGTCGCGGCGGTGCTCGGCATCGCGGCGGCAGACCATCGAGCAGTAGATGGTGCGGACGGTCTTGCCGGCCTGGAACGGGTTGTCGCAGACCGGGCAGGTTCGGGTCTCCATCTGGGCCTCGCTGCGGCGGGAGGCGGTGCGGCACTCGCGCGAGCAGAACTTCCGTTTCCGGCTCAGGTCGGTGGTGAACTCGGTGCCGCACTGCGGGCAGTTCCGCTGCTTGGGCAGGTGGGCGGTTCCCCGCTCGCGGCAGGTCGGCGAGCAGTACTTGCGGCGGCTGGTGGCGGAGTCGACCGTGAAGTCGGTGCCGCACTCGGGGCAGGTCCGCTCCAACTCGCCGATGATGGTGTCGGGTTCAGGAGACACGGGCGTTCACTCCCTGGCGAAGCGTGTCGGCGTGGTTCTGGTGGTGGCGGAGCCGGTAGGAGGGGCCGTCGATGCCGACCACGGTGGCCCGGTGCAGGAGCCGGTCCAGCATCGCGGCGGCGACGGTCGCGTCCCCGAAGGCCGAGGCCCAGTCGACGATGCCGACGTTGGTGCTCAGGATCGTGCTCGACTTCAAATACCTCTGGTTGATCACCTGGAACAGCGCCGAGGCGCCGTCCTCGGGCAGCGGCAGGTAGCCGAGCTCGTCGATGATCAAGAGCCGGGGGCCTGCGAAGAACCGCATGCAGGTCTTCCAGCGGCCCTCGAGGGCGGCCTTGTGGCACTTGGCCGCCAGTTCGGCAGCGGTGGTGAAGTAGACCCGGTGGCCGGAGTCGACGGCCGCGCGGCCGAGCGCGACCGACAGCATCGTCTTGCCGACTCCGGGCGGGCCCACGAACAGGACGTTCGAGGCGTCGTCGAGGAAGCGGAGGGTGGCCAGGTCTCGGATCAGCTTTTCGTCCACCCCGGGCTGGGCGGAGAAGTCGAAGTCGGAGAGGGTCCAGGGCTCGGGGAGGCAGGCGAACCGCTCGCGGGCCGCCAGTCGGCGGGCCTCGGTGGCCTCGACCTCGATCTCCAGCAGCCGCTCCAGCGCGGCCGTCATCGACAGGTTCTCGGAGCGGGCCTGGTCCAGCACCCGCGGGAGGGCCTCGAACGCGTCGTTGAGTTTCAGGTAGGAAAGGTGGGCCCGCAGCTGCGAGTAGCGCCGCGCTTCGCTCATCTGGACTGGTGACGTGCTCACTCGCCGGGTTCCTCCTTGGGTGTCGGGGCGGTCCGCAGCCGGTCGGCCACGGCGGCATAGGTGGAGAGGTCGATCACGACCCGCTCGGCGCTGGTCGAGCCGGCTCCGGTGCCGCGCAGGCGGTCGGCCTCGGCCAGCGCGGCCTCCGAGAGCGGCCGGCGGACCTTGGTGCGGCATGGCGCCCGGTCGGAGAACGACGCCAGCACGGCGCGCTCCATCGCAACCACGTGCCCGGCGTCGCGGACGGTCTGGCCAGCCCCGCGAGGGGCTCGGCGGTGCTGGGCGACCACCGCGCGACCGGCGGTGACGATGCGGAGGTGGTCCTCGCCGAGCCGGTGCAGCACCTTGACCTGGGCTCCAGGCAGGCCGGGAGGGACGGAGTAGAGGTTGCCTTCGAAGGAGACCAGGCCCTGCGGGCTGACGGTCCGCTCGACCTCCAGCTCGGCCGGAAACGGACGGACCGGCAACTCCAGCAGCGGCTCCAGAGCGGCGAGTTCGGCAACCGTGGCAACCGCTCCGTCGGCCCTGCGGCGGCGCTCGTCCATCCGCAGCGCGAGCTTGTCGACACCGGACTGGGCCTGCTCGACGCTCAGCTGGTCGGGGACCGTGCGCCACCAGCGTTGAGCCGCCGAGTGGTTGGCCTTCTCCACCACGCCCTTGCGGTTGCCCCGCCGCGAGGGGCAGATGTCCACTCCGACGCCGTAGTACTTCGCCACCGCGGCGAAGGCCGGCAGCACCCGGCCCGTCTGCGGGTAGCAGACGGTCGCCATCCGGTCGAAGCGCCAGCGCCGGGCGGTGCCGCCGAGCTTGCGCACCACCTGGTCCAGGGCCTGGACCAGGTGTGGGAAGTCCTCGGACTCCGCCAGCACCGCCCGCCACCGGCCCGAGTGTGCCAGGGCCCCGACCAGCAGGTGGGCGTTCGCGCCGACGCCCCACGACTCGGGCGGATCCGGCAGCTCCAGCCAGTCGAACTGGATCTCCTCGCCCGGCGGGTGGGCGATCACCGCCACGTCCCGGCCGGTCGCCGCCTTGCAGGGCTCGCAGTGCGGGCGGAGCTGGTGGCGGCGAAGGGCCCGGGTGAACGTCGAGTAGGCGCCCTGATAGCCGAGTTCGGTGATCTCGTCCAGCAGGGTAGAGGCCCACAGGTGTGGGTCGTCGGTCAGGCGCTGGCGGCAGTAGTCCACGAACGGCGCCAGCGGGTCCGGGGCCCGGCGTCGCTGCTCGGGTACCCGCTCGCCGTTGAGGTAGGCGCGGATCGTCTTGCGGTCGCGGCCCAGGTGCCGGGCGATGGCCGAGATGGACCAACCCTGCCGACGCAGCGCGTGCGCATCCACGTCTTCCTCCCGCGTCAGCACCCAGGCCCCCGAACAGGCCGAACTCGTTGCGAACGCAGACTTTCCGACTGGATACGAACCAAGCAGAAACGCCGGGCGAGATCACACGATGGGTGGGGAGATCACCCCGAGCAGGTTTGGCCGTCTCCAAAGCGGAGGATCGGAAGAACTCAGCTCCGACGGTCCGCTCACTGACCTGCTCAGACTGAGGGATCCGCGTGATTTCCGTTGCCGAACCACCACTCGACCCCATCGACGCTGGCGGCCCAGGAGTCCATGACCTGCTCGATCGCAGGCAGGCCAACCGCCCGGCCGACGGTGACGACGACGAAGCGCAGGTCTGGCGGCGCCTCAGCCAGGCCTGGGAGATCTTCGACTGCCTTTCTGAGCACCGCAAACGACTCGGAGCTCAAGTTCCCGAGCCCGGCTGCCTGGATGCACAGGTTCCCGCCCTGTTCAACGACCTCGAACTGACCATCGTCGGCGACCCGCAGCATGTCACCGGCCGCGCAGCCGAGCACCATACCCGGACTCCCCGCCAGCTCGAATAGATCCGAGCTCACCAGCCGGGCCGGCAGGACCTCGAACACAGGGCGCCCGGACGCGGTGTGACCAGCCAGGAGTCGTATGTGGGTACCAGCTGGGGGCTGAAGATCGGACGTCATGCGAGTGATCGTCCCACAAGCCTCGACCACCACCCCAGGGCTGTCCAAGATCAGAAAGCGAAGGTGGGGAACCGCGAGAGCAGGTCCGCCCAACACCCGAGCACCGGGTGGGGAGATTCAAAGAGCCCTATCAACCGGCACCCGGGCCGGCACGCAGGCGGCCGCGCGGTGGGGAGGCCCGCACCGCCGCCGAGCAACGGCTCGCCGCCCGGGCCGCACTCGCCTACACCGACGCCTCCCTGCCGTCCGGGACGAGCGGCGAGGCACGGCTGCTCGCCGTGCTGTGCGCGCTGCGCGTACGGCCCACCGGCCTCGCTCCCCCACCGCCCGGAATCACCAGGTCGCTGCGCCTGCACGCGCCCGCCGGAGCGCTGGCCGAGCTGCAGGAGGCCCGGTGGCTGCACTACCTCGGCAGGCCCTGCGGCGGCCCGGCCGTGTTCGTCCCCGAACTCGCTGGCACCCGCGGCCGCACACGAGCCGGCCAGTGGGCCCTGCATGTTCTCTCCGACCGCAGAGCAGCGACGCTCAGGGTTTCCGTGCGACTGGCCGCGCTGACGGTCGCGGCCTGGGCGGAGCCCTCCGGCACGTCGCACCTTCTGGAGCCGGAATCCGCCGCCCGTGGCTGCGGACTGAGCGGGCAGGCCTTCCGGCATGCTCTGGACGAGGTCGGCGCCGCTGGCCTCCTCGACAGCTGGCAGCTGCTTCCAAATGGGTTGGTCCGCTGCTCCCCCACAGTTCCGCCCCCGGCCCCAGGTGGCTTTGAGCTCGGCTGCGGCGAGAGTCCGCAATGACGGCTCCGCCCGGGCTTCGTGAGCGGTGTCGCTTCCGGACTTGTCGCTGCTCAGATACCCACTGGTGCCAGCTGTGGTGGCGTGGCCGGGGATTCAGCGTCTGTCCGACCAGCCGCCTCGCAGACCTCAGCCCATATTTCGGCCTCGGAGATGGCCCGGAGCGAGACCGTCTCCTTGTATCCGTTGTAGGCGAGGCCGTTGTCCAGGACCGGCATCCAACCGCGGGCCCGCCAGGACTTCACCGTGGCTTGCTCCAGCACGTTCGCATCCCGCCCGACGGGAAACCCCATGGTCTTACGGAGTGTCCAGCCGTTGCGACGGTGCTCATACAGTCGGTTGTTCTTCGGGTGGTCCTCGCATATGCCGATCTTGGCCGCACCGAGATCGAGCTTGACCACCAGGTAGAGCAAGGCTGGCCTGTCGGGCTTAAATCCGTACTCAGCACACGCAGCGCACGGTCCGCTTTGGAATCGCATGTTCAGGTTGGGCGCACAGAAGTGCCCCTTGGCAAGGCATGTGCCGGGCCACTTGGCGGCATCGTTCTCGTAGGGGATGGCAGGATCCGGCTCGTAGCCCCATGATCGGGCCAGCTTCCGCGCCTTCTCGTCCGGGAACTTCATCTTCCCGCTGCAGTACTCGCATCCGCGCTGGCCGGAGCGGATGTTGTCTAGCCTCGGTTTGTCGACCACGTTCCAGCAGCGCATGCACCATCCACGAACTGGCTGCTTCACATCGCGAATGATCTCCATCGGAAGGATCAGGCCCCTGGAGATCATGTCGGCACGGCGCTCGTTCGCCCTGCGGCGGTCCCGGCAGTACTGACAGGCAGAGTCGCCGCGCAACGCACGCACCTGGCTGAGGTAGGTCGGGAAGGGCGTCTCCCGCCCTGAACACCCCTCGATGAGGCATCGGACATTGAACGGTTTCGATGTCACGCCCGGGTACTGGTCTACCGGCTCGCAGCCGGCCTCGGCGAGCTCTGCGGTCGCCCCAGCGTGGTCGGTCTTGGATCGCTTGGCCATCCCGCCATCATGGCGCCCTCCCCTGACAGGTCGTCAGTCCCTGATTACACAATCAGCCCGTCGAAAAGCGACCGGGCATGGACTGAATCCGGTCGTGTTGGGGCCGCCGCCAGCGGCTCACAGTGGGACGGCGTGAACCACGGCGGACAACCATGGACAACCATGAACCTCCACGGACAACGAAGGGGCCTGGCCGAACCCGTGCGGGCCGGGAGCACCTGTCGTTTCGTCAGGGTCGGCTCGCGCCACACTTCCAGCATGCCGAGCTTTCATGACAGGAAGGCGATCGGTGACGCCCACGAGCGACGCGTCACCGAGGAACTCAACCATCGCGGCTGGGATGTCAGCCCCTGGGGCCAGGGAGTCATGGGCGAACCCGTCCGCCTGGCCCTCCGCAACACCGACAGCTTCCTTCGTTGGACACCCGACCTCATCGCGGCCCGTGACAGGCAGGTCGTCATGATCGACTGCAAGAGCCGAATGACCAGCCGGACCAGCAGTCGGCACGCCATTGAGAACGCCGCCGTCACCGCCCATCTCCAGCTCGTCGCCTGGACCCGGCTGCCGCTGTACTACGCCTTCGACAACCTCGACCTCCTCACCCCCAGCGACGCCCTCGGCACGGGCATCCACGGACCGCGGACCACCGCCGGCTCCGGCGCGCCCTACCTCCTCGTCCCCACCGACCGTGCCCTCGCCTTCGACCACGTTTTCGGCCCGACCCGGCGCAGCTCGCTTCCGGACGCAGCCTGAGCCCGCACCCGCCCCGACCGCCAGTTGGCTCGCCCGACCTTGCCCGCGACTCTCCCGGACTGTCAAAGCACAGTGAGACTCCCACGACGGAGCATCCAGATCAGCGGGCTGGGCAACCGGAATGCCATCACTGGATCACTGCCCGAAGTTGCAGGTTCATGACTGATCAGCGTTCTCCTCATCGGTTGGTCCCTGGTCAGTCAAAGTGGCTCCCCGGTACTCGGCGTGATTCCGATCCACGCATCCGGCAACGTGGAGGGGGGCGGGGTGGCGGGTTCGGGAGTCCCAGACCAGGGACTGGTGGCACAGGGCGGCAGCAAGAGCGGCGAGTTTCTCCGCCGGGTACGGTCCAGGCTCGGGGACGGTGATCTGGATGGCTGTGAAGCTGCTCCAGTCTTTGGCCAGGAGCGCGGTGCGCTGGTGCTCGGGGATAGTGAACCGCGTGTGCTGGGACCCGTTGACGGAGGTCTGCCCAAATCCGCTGTAGGTCCGGGAGGCCTGGGCCAGGTACCAGCTGGTGACGCCGGTGGTGGTCGTGCGCTGGTGCAGCCACTCGTCCGGTGTTGCGGGGCGGTGGGGGTCTCGGCGCCGGCCGTCCGCGCGGTCGACGGGGGTGGGGACTTCGCTGTAGGAGGTGTTGACGCAGACGGTGGCAGCGACGCGGCCCTCCTCTTGGAGGGTGTCGCTCGGCAGGGCGCCCTCGCCGAGGCGGGCGTGCTGAAGTCCCGGCCAGATCGTGCGGCAGGCCTCGGCGTCGACGAAGATCACGACAGGGGTGGTGCCGGGGAGGATCCTGAGGGCGGCACGGATCTCCTCGCGCACGAGTTGGGCGCCGTCCTGGTGGCGGGCGTGCCCGTCGATGCCGATCGGTCCTGAGCCGAAGGCCGCTTCCGCATCGGGAACGGGCAGCCATGCGTGGTGTCGGCGGCTGTACATCTCCAGGCGCCACGGCACGTCGGGGTCGGGGTGTGTATGCAGGGCGGTGAGGACTTCGACCATCTGGGTCTTGTCGGCGGAGCCGAGCGTGCGGGTGCTGCTGCGTTGCTGGCGCAGGTGCAGTCCCACGAGGACGGCGGGGTGGTCCAGGCCGACGGCGTCGGCCATGCGCCGGTCGACGGCTCCGAGTCGCAGCAGGAGGTCGCTCAGCCCGTTGATGGCGGGGTAGTCCAGGCGCGGCCGCGCGCGGGAGGCCTTGGCAGGCTCTGCCTGGTCGCGGCCTGTGTCGGCGGCGGTGTCGGTGTGGCCGGTGCTGTCGGTGTGGAGGCTGTCCTCAGTGGTGTCGTCCTTGGGCTTGGGACGCTCCTTCTGCGCGATGAACTGGGAGACCATGCCGCGTTGGTGGAAGTGCCGGCGCAGGTCGCGCTTGGGGTCGTAATCGGCGCCCTGGTCGCGGCGGGTGGTCTTCTTCTTGGGGTTCCAGAGGGTTTCGACCCAGACGCCGCTCAGTCCTGCGGCGGGCAGGTCATCGAGGAAGGCCAGTTCGCGGTCCCAATCGGGGCGGGTGGTGGCGGTGAGCGCGGGCAGCCGGCGCAGCCGGACGCTGACCCTTCCGGTCAGAGGGCAGTCCTGTTCGTCTTGCCAGTGTTCGATGTCGTCTGGGGTGTCCGCGTAGGGGGTGAGGGCTGCGGTCATCCGGTCGCGGGTGTATTCGTGGTCGTAGAGAGCGAGGATGCGCACGTGCTGGTGCCCGGTGCCGGCGAGTGCCTTATCGAGGTCCTCGCGCAGGACGGGGCCTTTGGCTGTGCGGGTGACCTGGTGGCCGGTTCGGGTGTAGGTGACCTGCTCGAGGCCGTACTTGGCGCCGAGGGCGGCGTTGATGTGCCGGGCGAGGGCGAGATTGAAACGGGTTCCTGTTCCCTTGCCGAGGGGGTGGTCGGTGGGTGCGGGGACGAGTGTGCGGACGGGGCCGCCGATGGCCGCGAGTTCTGCGTTGCTGCACAGGGTGATGCCTTCGAGTTCGCAGGCGTCGACGACCTGGGCGGTGTAGCCGCGGATGTAGGGCTGCCATCCGTCTTCAGTACGGCGGTGGCCGACGGGCAGGCGGAGCACGGTGCTCTTGCCTCGGGCGACGAAGGCGGTGCGGGTGCTGGCCCAGTGGGTGGCCAGGCGGCTGGAGGTGGGCAGGATGTGGACGGCGATGCGGGATTCGCCGGGCAGGGTGACGACGCGGAAGTCGAGTTTGTGCATGGCGGCGCCGGTGGTCTGGCGGCGCCCGGCGGTGTTGGTCAGGACGTGGTTCCAGGCCAGGAGGCTGCCGTTGGTGTCCATGAGCCACTCCAGGTGCGGCCCGGGCGATGCAGAGGTGTCCGGCTGGGGGTCTTCGCCGGTTACTGATGACGCAGCGGCATCAGGTTCCTCCTCCGGTTCTGTTTCCTCGCCGACGGAGGTCTTCAGCCGGGGTGGGGGCGGGGGGAGGTGGAAGCGGTGCTTGGCGAGGGCCGCGGCGAGGTTCCAAGCTGCGACGCGGAAGAACCATTGGGGGGCCAGGGGGCGACCGGTTGAAGCGTCGGTGATGAAGTCGGCGAGGTTCCTTCGGACTTCTTCGCATTGTCCGAGCAGCGGGGCGAGGGTGTTGGCGTCGTCTCCGCCGCGGATGTGCCGCTCCCAAGCGCGGACCGCGCGGTGAAGCAGACGGCGGTCGATGGGCTTGGTCGTGGCGAGCATCGTCGGTACGGCGGTTTCGGCGTCGGGCTGCCCGAGCGTGTCCGGCATGATCACCACGGGCTGGTTGGTGACTGCGGACAGGGCCGTGGCGAGGGCTGCGTAGGCAGGGCGGACGGGCCGGGCGCCGTCGTGGTCGCGGTAGCTGGGAAGGTGGCTCCAGGCGACGGCGAAGTCCTCGCTGAGGGAGTAGAGCACGACCTTTCCCAGGCGCTTGGGGTCCAGGGTGTAGGCGAGGGTCGTCAGCATACGGTGTCCAGGTCTGCGCGGTGGATGGCGTGTTGGTCGGCGAAGGTGAAGAACCCGTCGGTCGATGCCTTGTTGGTGGCGACGACGGTGCCGAGTTCACCGCTGCGCCTCCATGCAGCTCGCAGCTCGCGCAGGAGGGTCGGCAGGTCGGAGTTCCCCTTGCCGTCGACGAACGCGGCGTCTACGAGGTGCAGGCGTCCTGGGGTTCCTCCCCGTCGGGCGCGGCCGACCAGTTGGATGATGGAGGCTACGAGTTCTGCGGTGATGGCGAGCTTGGCGCGTTTCGGCAGTGCCTTGAAGTAGCGTTCCCCTGCCAGGAGTTCGTCGAAGTAGGCGCTGGCAGTGGCTTTGGCCTCGGCGAGGACGGTCCAGGGCTGGTGGTAGGCCCTGCGGTCGTCGAGGGCGCGGGCGCCGACGTGGGCGAGCAGTTCGTCGGGTTCGTCGACGATGGACATGGGGCGCACCGCGAGCCAGATCGATCCGATGCGGGAGCGGTGTTCGCCGGGGGCGAGGATGTTCAGGCTGCGTTCGGCCCGTTGGATCGGCGCGATGAGGATGCGGGCCTGCGGCATGCCGCCGAAGTCCTCCAACTGGTCTGCCGGGATCTCGGTCCAGTGGCGCTGGCGGACTGTCGTGGCGATGTTCGGATCTGGGTCGGGGCGGACGGCTACGGCGAGGAGGCCCGGGGATGCCCCTGCGTCGGTCAGGCCGTCGGCGAGGTCGTGGCAGCTGACGTAGGAGGTGGTGGCGAGCAGGATGGTGTCCTGGATGCCTTTGGGGTTCGTGGCCTGGAGTTGCTCGAGTTCGCGTTTGAGTTCGCTCCAGAGGCGTTTGCCGAGTTCATAGGTGGCCTGGCGTCGTTTCTTCCCGGAGAGGCCGGAGATCCGCAGGAGTTCGGCGGTGTTCTCTCCGGGGATCGCCCTGAGGTCGATGACGACTTCGCTGCCCTCGTCGGGGACTACGAAGGACGGCTTGGTGTGGACGTGGTGGCGGTGTGCGCCGGGCAGGTAAGCGGTGGCGGAAAGGCCGAGCACGATGCGGCGGTGTCCGGCGTGTGCCAGTGCGGTGGTCTGCCCAATGTCGGTGATGTAGCGGTGGGGGTCGCCGCCGAAGGCGACGGCGGACAGGCGGGTGTTCTGCGGGGCGTCGGTGTTGACGTCCTCGGTGAAGGCGAAGACCAGTCGGCCGAGCGGGCCGTGCGGGACAGCACGCCAGGCGTCGTATCCACCGAGGGCGGAGGCGATCTCTTCCGCTGCGCTCACTCCGGCGAGTTTGAGCTGGGGGGCGTCGTAGACGAATCGGTAGAGCATGTCTCTCAGCGGGATCAGGAACATGCGGCGGACCAGCCGGTCGATGGCGTCGAGGCGGGTTTTCGCTGAGGGAATCCAGGTCCGCAGGAGGTCGTCGAGGCGCTGGCGGGCGTTATCGAGGGCGCCGGCTTCGTCCTGGTGGCCGACGATGGCGCGGGCGGCGGTGGCGAGGTCGCGGAGGTGTTCGGGCAGCAGGTGGGTGTCGGTCTTCCCCCACACCGCTTCGAGGAGGACCGTGTGGCTGCTCGTGCCGGCGGGCGGCGGGGTGGACCCGATCTGTGCGGGGTCGTTGTCGAGGAGGGGGGCGAGCGTCGAGGCCAGCCAGGAGTCCCACCGCTGCGGCACGATCCACCGGCGGCCGGCGTCGCGCCGCAGGCGGCGGCTGGGTCGCGCGGTGGGTTCGTCCGGGACGTGGTCGCTGCGGCCGAGGTCGCCTCTGGCCAGGTGCATGGAGTACGTCTCGGCCAGTCTGCGGCATCCGGAGACGTTCAGCCGGGCGCGTTCCTCCAGTGCTCCGGGCAGGCGGTGGAACGCGGCGACCAGTTGCCCGTCCATGTCGAGGAGCGGCCGGTCGTGCGAGCGGTCCCCCCAGGCGAGGGTCAGGCCCCGGCCCGCGTGGGCGAGGACGGTCGACTGGAACGCGTCCAGTTCGTCGATCACCACGATCTGGCAGCGGCGCAGGATGAGTTCCTCGACCGAGACGCGTTCGCTGACCGTTCCGTCGGCGAGCTCCAGGGGGATGTGCATCCGCCCTTGGTGGAGGTTCGCGTGGGTGGTGACGATGATGCGGGCGGTGGTCGCCGTGCGGGTGAGCCGGAACTTGCCGCAATCCTGACGGAAGGGGCACACCTTCGGCTGCGGCATGGTGCGGTAGTCGTCCTGCCGGGGCGGACGCACCGGGGCGAGGTTTCGGCATGGTTCGCTGCCGGGCGACCAAGTGTCCACCTCCTCGTCCACGGCTGCCAGTGCGGGCAGTTGGCAGGAGTATCCGATCCGGGCGAACACCCAGTCGACGTAGTCGCGGTCCTTGGAGTTGCGGACCGTACGCTCCAGTTCGCGGGCGAGGCTGTTGGGCGACATGAGCGGAACGACGGCCTCACCGGGCTCGAGGCCGAGTTTGGTGAGGGCGCCGGACGCCTCGAGGTCCTCCTCGATCTGTCGTGTGATCTTGAGGGCGGCCGAGTTGGTGTCGACGACGATGGCGAGTGTGAGTCCCGATTCCAGCGCCCAGGTGGCGGTGCCTCGCATCATGACACTCTTGCCGGAGCCTGTAGGCGCGCTCAGCACCTGGGTGGGGCCGGCCCGCAGTTCGAGTTTCCCTTCCAGGCGCCGACCGTTGCGGTCGCGCATGCGCTCGAAGAACGGCCTGAGGGTCTGTTCCCGGAACGCGGTGCGGGACTTGTCGTCCAGGCGGCTGCTGAGGCTGAGGAACTCGGAGATGTCCAGGACGGCTTCGGGCAGGTCCTCTGCTGTGGCGAGGGGCAGGGCGGGCGGCCGGTGTTCCGGGACGTGCTCGTCGCCGAAGGTATAGGAGGCCAGGATCGGGGCTCTGAGGCCTTGGGCCATTGGGACGTTCAGGGTATTGGTGTGTTCGCCAGCCAGGGCGATGGGTTGCGGGCGCAGCCCCTCGGCCGCGATGGTGTCCATCTCGTCGAGGAGCCGGTCGGCGAACGCGCGGGGCGCGATGCCGTGGTGGAAGCGGACGTGTTCGCGGTCGTCAAGGAGCCGGACCCCGGGCACTTTGTCCTGTTCGAGCTGCTCGACGGCGTGGGAGCGGAAGGAGCTGTCGTTCGCGACGTCGTTGTCCCGGTGGCGCAGCATCCTGGCAAGGCGCCGCTGGTCGTCGGTCTTCAGGGCGGGGTAGCCGCTCCAAACGTCGTACTTTCCCGTGAGCAGGTAGTGGGCGGCGGTGAGGGTCGCGGCGTCGGGTGCGCGGAAGTGGGCCTGGGCGCAGGCGAGTGCGCAGGCGAGGAGTCGGGGAAGGAGGTGTTCCTGGCGCTTCGTCTGCTGGGGTGCGGTGGTGGTCACGTGGCCTTCTTCCGCGCTCGTGCCAGTTGCTTGGCGACTTCCCTGTTGACGTCTTCGACGAGCCACACGGTGTAGTCGGGCAGGAGGTCCTGCAGTTCGATCTTCTGGCCGTGGCCGCGGTGGTCGGGGATCACGATGGTTTTCGCGGCCAGGGGCTTGTCCCTGATCTTGTCGGCCAGTGCGCTTGCGCTGGCCACGTCCTTGAGGTCGACCGCCAGCGACCAGCCGAGGCAGGCGATGGTGAATTCGACGTCGTAGAGGTCGCGGCCGGGCCACAGGGCGACTTCCAGCGGTTCCTTGCCGTGCCATTTGAGGTAGAGGCGGAGTTCCTCAACTCCGGGGACGACGATGAACCGCCAGACCGCGTGCTCGACGCACACGGTCCGCTGCGGTCCTTGAGTGCGGCGTTCGCGTGCGGCGGGGGTCCTCGGTACGCGCGGGTCACGGCGCTGCAGCCTGGGCCGGCCGTCGGCGGTCGTGCCGGTGCGGATGCTGTAGTGGGCCTGGTGGTACTGGTAGGTGCAGCGGACCTGGGAGCCGTTGACGCGCATCGGCCATTTGCACACGGGGCACGGCCACCACCAGCGGCCATCGTGGACGCGGTCTGCAGGCAGCGGGGTGTACGGGACGGGCATGTCGATGCCAGCTTCCACGCACAGGTCGGCGATCTCCCCCACTCCCCCGACCGGGTGCTCGACGACGAATCGGCGGCGGGCCACGTACAGGCGGTCGTCGGCTCCGGTCTTGATCGCGAGGAAGGCCTCGTTCTGCACGGCCTCCTGCCGGGTCCAGGTCCAGCTCGGCAGCCAGCCACGTCCCTGGTCGCCCTTGTGCAGGAGTTCCATGATGGCGGTGCAGCCGTCGGACCAGACGTCGTCGCTGAGCTCGTCCCACTCCAGGACGGTCAGGCTCCCCAGCGGGTCGTTCTCGAAGACGTCCGGAGCCAGCCGACTCATCGGCCGACTCAGACAGTCGACGAACTCCGCCGGGGTCAGCGCCCGCTGCTGCGGGCACAGGGAGTTGACTACTCCCGTCATACTCATGATTTCACGCCAGGCACGGGATTCCTCGTGCCGGACCGTCCACGCGTGAGCCGCGCGAATAGCCGCGGTCAGGATCTTCGTCCTGCGCCGGCTCAAGGCAGTATCGAGCACCGCCGCATCTCCTCCATCACACTTTACTGAGTGTCCTTGACAGAGCGCATTAAGTGACGAGAGAGATCATGCGGGACGGGTGAGGCGTGCGAGCAACGCACGCACTCCGGGCGTGTCGCATCTGCGAAGCCCTCCGAAGAGACGCTGACCTGCGATGCTTCCGCGGTGGAGCTCCGAGCAGACACCTGAACCAATCACACCATCGGGTGAACGCGCCTACAGCAGGTCGACACCGCCCGGAGACGAAACGCGACAGCTCATCGATGCCAGGCGGACGGCTTTCCTCCCCGGGCGAGTTCAGACGAGGTTCTGCGGCGCCGGCCCTCGTAGACGCGCCCCCAGAGGACGGCGCAGCGGCGTCCGCCCCGCCGTCAACAATGTCCTGACCGACCTCGTCGCGCTTTCCGGTCCCGCGGTCTCCCCCACGGCGCGGGCCGACCGCCACCACGGTCGGACGAGGGCTCAGCCGTGCGGAACCGGAGCGCTGGGGCGAGGCCGGAAGCCGCAAGAACAGGCACGTGCCCTTGAGGCTTCCAGTGCCTGTTCCGAAGTCGCAGTGGGCTGGGGTTGCATCCTGCAACACTGGGCGGTTACAGGGGTGGATGGCGATGCAGGGCTCAAGACCGGTGGAGTGCATGGGGCTGTGGTTTGAACGCATGGCGGCGATTCCCGGCGTGGGTTTCGCTGGTAGCCCGGGGGTTTTTCGCGCATCGATTCCCGGAGTGAATGATCGCCCGGACGAGTCGTACGGCTCACCGATGTGGCTGACCGCCTTAGGTCGCACGTCGGCGACACCTGCCAGTCGGCACGTTCCAGCCGAGGCGCAGGGCACCGAGTTGGCCGTGCGGGTCTGGGAAGCGCTGGAGGTTCCAGGGTCCGCGATGGACTACCACTTCGTTCTGCAGGACGCGGTCAGTCGGCTGTGGGGTTCGCGCCGGTCGAACCCTGACGGACTGGAGTTGCTTGAAGTATTCGCGCTGCTCGACTTGGAGTTGATGGAGGCCGCTCCTCAGGCTGTGTCGTTCGACGTCGCCGGCGCTGAGAGATCGTTCGTGCATGTGACTTCTGTACCTAGGCTGATCGATTTGCTCGAACGTGAGGGCGCCGTCGTGGAAGCGCTCGGACTGGCACAGCGGCTGACCCGGTTCGATCAGGGTGAGGATCTGGTGACACGGCTGTCGGAGAAGGTCGGCGCGCTCGATGCGGAGACTGCCGTGGACGGCGGCATGGCATGAGCGCGGGACTGGAGCAGTTGATCCCCGCGACTTCGTTCCTCGAGGAGGCGTTCCTACGATGGGTTCTCACTCCGGCTGCGGAACGGGGCATCGTCGCGAGGGTGCGCAGCCAGCACCCCGTCACTGTCAATGAGCGCAACTACCGGCTGGACTATTTGATTGCGGGGGACGTCCTGCAGGTGGCCGTGGAGCTGGACGGCTTCACGTTCCACAGCGACCGGGCCGCGTTCACCTATGACCGCTTGCGGCAGAACGACCTGGCCGCCACCGGGTTGACGGTACTGCGGTTCTCCTACGATGCGGTGCGCACGGACACTGCGCGCTGTGTTGCGCAGCTTCAGGCGATGCTGCGCCAGGATCCTTTACTGGCACCGTTTGTAACTGACGATCCCCGTGTCGAGGTTCCGGACATGGTGGGTGATCCGATGCGGGCAGCGGATCCGCCCCGGTGGTCGTCTCCGCCCAAAGACGGGTCCTATTTCGACGGTGTGCGTGCGCGGGTGGACCGCGGGCCGTTGCGGGCGTGCCAGGACGAGGCGCTGGCGGCACTGGCGAACTACTACGCATCCGGCGGAAGGCACGCGGCCGCGGTGATGGCGGTCGGGGCCGGCAAGACCGCTCTGGGGGTTGCGGCCGCGCTGTCGTTCAGCAGGCGGCGGGTGCTGGTGGTGACGCCGGGCTCGGTCATCCGCGGCACGTTCGCCAGAGCTCTCGACGCGGCTGCGCCGGGCAATGTCCTGTATGGGCTGGCCGGTGGTCCGATGTTGCCCGGCGCTCCCCCTCCGGCAACTCTGGTCCTGGACTCGGACGACGAGCAGATCAGCCTGGTAAGCCGCGAGCGACTGCTGGCCGCCGATGTCCTGGTCACCAACTTCCATGCCCTGGGAACCGGCGAGGACAACACGGATCTGCTGGCCAAGCTGGAGCCGGGCGATGTGGACTTCATCGTCGTCGACGAGGCGCACATCGCGGCCAGTGCCTCCTACCAGCGGTTGTTCGCTCATTTCCAGGGCGCCCGGACACTGCTGATGTCAGCTTGCTTCAGGCGTCTGGACGGCAAGCCGATCGACGCCGACGTCGTCTACCGGTACCGCCTGGTGGACTCCGTCGCGGATGGTTCGGCGAAGAATCTGCGGGTCCACCGGTTCGCACCGGACGTGGAGGTGACCGTCTACGAGGCGGCGTGGCCCGACGGGCGGCGGGAACAGATCGTGGGCCGTGATGCGCTGCTGGCTGCCCTGGGGGACGAGCGGAGGATGGCGCGGATAACCGCACAGTCCGAAGCCCCGATCCATCATGTGATGGCGGTGACGCGGTCCTGCCTGGACGCGCAGGCCAAGCTGCTTGCACCCGTCAAGCCACGGGTGCTGTTCTCCGCCATGGGCCAGGCCCACGCAGAGCAGGTCGCGCGGATCGCCGAGGAGCACGGGATCGCCTGCGCCACGCTGCACCACAGCATGCCGCCGTCGGCGATCGCCTCCACCCTGCGGCGTTTCGAGTCAGATTCCGGGGACCTTCAGGGGATCGTGCAGTTGCGGATGCTCGGCCAGGGCTACGACTTTCCGCCCGTCACCGTTGTCGTGCCGATCCGCCCCTACGGCAGCTTCGGTGAGTTCTACCAGTTCGTCGGACGAGGTGTCCGCGTGCTGCGCCATCCTGGTGTGCCCGCCGACCGGCAGTACCTGGACGTGGTCTGCCACGCCGAGCTCGGTCTGGAGGAGCACCTGGAGGCCCTGTGTAAGGACAACGACATGGACCCCGCCCTGCTGCTCGACGCTCCCGTGGTCGAGGTCTCCGAACTCCACGCTGACGGGCGGGACGACTGCAGCCCCACGGACAGCGACGAAGGCGGGCGCCCGGGTGGGCTGGATGCGTTCGTCCTGTACGAGCGAGGACGGGTTGAGCAACGTGTCGTGCATGAGCTGGACCGGGTGGAGGCCCGGCGGGCGGAGCGGGAAATGCAGTTGATGGCCCAGCGCTACGCCGTCTATGCGCAGAGCACTGGCTCGCCAGTGCCGTTCGAGCAGTTCGTCGAGTACATGCGGAGGATGACCGGTGGTCGGTGAGTCGTCGTGGTGGTGGCTTCCAGCCGCTCAAGCCGGCCCTGATGAAGCGCTCCGCGTGGAGGCGGCAGCCGGCCAGCAGCAGCGCTTCGCCGAGGTCGACGCGCTCGCGGCCCGGCTGCTGGCCCTCGCGCTCGACGGTCGACCGGTGGCCACTGTCACCCCAGGCCAGAGGTCTCAGGCACCGGACACTGCCGAGGTGACTGCTCTCACCCGTACAGAGGCCAGCTTGTGTTCCGACGTATTCGGGGTCAAGGAGCAGCAGCGGCGCGGCGCGTGGTACTTGCCGCAGAAGCTCTCGCTGAAGGCGGGTGCAGTCAACCTGCCCCATCTGCTGCGCCAGCGGCCAGCTCACGCGCTGACGTTGGCCGCGGACGACACGGCCCGCCTCACCGTCGTGGAGGGCGGGGACACGGTGCTGCTGTGGGCTTTGCTCGTGCCGCTGTTCGAGACCTTGTTGGAGCCAGTGCGGGTGCGGGCGGCGGGGCCGACCGGTTCCCGCGAGGAGCAGCGGCAGTTGTGGGCCACGATCGAGGAGCGCTACCGACTGCTGGGCATCGGCGCCGGCGCGTTGGAGGTCTTCCGTTTCGGTGGCGGCTGGAACGCGCTGGACCGCAGGGAGCAGCAGCAGGCTCGCCTGGGTTTGCTGGATGCCCTCGCTGCCGCCGATCTGGCACAGGTCGTGGCCCGTCATCGGGTCCAGCGGGTGCAGGGGTTGATGGTGGGCTTCGCCGCGAAGGCGAAGAAGGGCACTGTGCTGGCGCGGCGGGTGCTCACGCGCGCGCTGCAACCGGTCGTCTCTGCTCACTTCGCGGGCGACTGGCTGGCTGTGCTCGACTACCTCCGGGTCTCGCCGCACCCGGACGAGGAGGTCATCACCGCTCTGCCGGAGCCGCGCCTCTATGTGGGCATGTCCTCCCAAGCGGCCGGTGTGGCTGCTGAGGCGGGCATCGGTGAGGACGAGGTCCAGGCGATGCTCGCGGCGTTCCTCGGTACCGACAGCTCCGCATCTCCTGTCGAGGAGCGGGTGGCGGCTATGCGCGGCTGGTGGGCAGGCTTCGACGAGGCACACGCACGCCAGTCACCTGGAATGACCTCCTTGTGGGGCCTGCTCGACGAGGAAGTGATGTCGCTGTCTTCCACTGGATGGGGACTGACTCCGCAGCTGTACCTGCAAGCCCTGCCTCCCGAGGTTCTCGAGCAGGTGGCGCGGTTGTGGGAGACGGTGACTCTGCAGCGCCACGCTGGCAGCATCGTGAGCAACCCTCAACCTCACAGGACGATGGCGGAAGCCTTCGGTCCGGCGGCCGATTTCTGGCACGGCATCGGGCTGACCGCGTGGTTTGTGTGCGAGGGTCCGTACTCGCGCACCACCTTGTCCGATGCCGAGAGCTACTACGACCGTCAGCTCGCCGCACTCCGCACGGCCGGCTGCCCGGTCGATTCTTCGCTCTTCGAAGAGCTGCGTGCTGCCGAACCACGGCTGGGGCCATCAGAGTCGGTCTTCGACAACCGGAGCACCCCAATCGAATCCGCGGACGGGCTGGTGACCGTCACTATCGGCATGAGCCGCGGCTCTCGCCGCAAGGGCTTCGAACTGGTGCGGGACATCGTCACCCGACACCGACGAGCCTGGGCCGAGCAGCACCTCGACGCGTACCTGCAGCAACGCTGGCGCTCCGAACTGGAGGAGGTCGCCCACCAGCATCATCGATCCGTCGCAGCCAAGGGACGCCCACCCACTCTGCTTCAGTTCGCCCGGTTCGCCGCCGGCGCGGCGAACCACTGGACCGGAGGCGACCTCGGGGCGCTGTACACCGCCATCGGCGAGCCGGCTCCCTCCCGGCAGGAGCGGCCTGCGCGCCTGCTCACCGGCGACGGCTACGACTTCGCCCGGCGGGTGTACCGGGAGCTCGGCGGCAAGCCCGTCGCCAGGGACACGTGGACCACCGACCCAGACCCGGACGGAACCCGGCGGCAGTGGGACCTCGAGCGGCTGGCGACCGAGAGCCTGCGGTACCTCCAACTGCAGGAAGCTCTCGGACAACCCCCCACAGCCAAACAGTTCGGCACCCATCGCTTTACCTGGCCCTGGCCCGGCGAGGAAGCCGAGGGCTGGCCACTCCTCCAACGCGCCATCGCCGCCCTCACCCGCACCGACCCGGCCCCGGGTCATCCTCCTGCCGCGTCGCCCGGTGAACACGCCCCCGGACAACTGACCATGGCCAAGGGCAGCAATGCACCCCTGGGGATCGAACCGACGACAGTCCGCGTCACGACCACCGGCGCACCGGTCGATGTGTCAGCGGTTCTCCTCGCCGGCAACGGCAAAGTCCGGGCCGACCACGACCTGGTCTTCTACAACCACCCGAGCCAGGACGGGGTAACCGCCGCCAACGACATGATCACCACCGACCTGGTCCGGATCCCCGAGGACGTCCGCGCCGTAGCTGTCGCCCTGAGCATCGACCTCCAGGCTCAGCCCACCGCAGTCTTCGACCATCACAACACTTGGCGGGCAGAAATCACCCAGCCCTCGGGCCTCACTCTCTCCTTCCAACCGCCACCCCACGACGCAGGTGAGACCGTCACGGTGGCCGTGGAGCTCTACAGGCACGGAGCAGGATGGAAGGCCCGTGCCGTAGGGCAGGGCTACGACACCGGTCTGGCCGGCCTGGCCACCGACTACGGAATCAACGTCGAAGCCTGATCCAGTTACATGCCGTCGGCGCAGGTCCCGACCCGGCAAAGTCTCTCGCTCTGGAAAGCCTCCTCCCTGGCCTTGCGGCTCACCTGTGCACCCACACCATGTCCAGGGCTTCCAGTTCTGAGATCAGCAGCGCCGGGAGTTGTCCGCGGAAAACCTTGTCGCGTTGGCGGGCGATCCAGGTGCCTAGGCGGACCTTGGCGTGCTCGACGCGCTCGACGAATCCGGATGGGACGTCCAGGTGGCCCTCCCGATCCCGGAAGGCTCGCGCAGCTTCGATGTAGCAACGGAATTCCGCCGGCAGCTGGTGGATCGGGGTGAGGGCGGACCGCGGCGGCCGATGGGCCGGCCAGTCCGTTCGGGGTCCGGGCCGTGGGGGCGGCACTGATGGTGGTGCGGCCGTCGGCCGGGCGTATGGGGGCCGTCCGCAGCCGGCACTGCCCTGCGCCCTGCGGTGCGGCGCGGGCTCGCCCTGTACGGGGTGGGTTCGCCAGGCTCCGAGGGCGTCCAGGAGCGCGGTCTGGTGCGCGTCGAGGTTGCCGGTGTCGGCGTGTCGGTTCTGCATGCGCAGCCACGCACCCGGCCGGAAGCGTTCGTCGCCGGGTGTCCCGGTGCGGTTCACGGGACCGGTGAGGCGGCCGCCGGCTGCCAGGTAGGCGACGAGGCGACGGTATGAGCGCTGCCAGTCCGGCGCCATCCGCCAGAGCGGGTCCAGTACGGTGAGCCGTGCTTCCTGGTCCGCGGTCAGGTCGGCCTTTCGCTGGCGACGCACCCATGTACCGAGGTTGTAGTCCTCGGCCTGCTCGTCGGCGGGAACGGCCAGATGGCCAGTGCGCACGGCGAACGCGCGCGCGTGAGCGTAGCCGCGCTCCCAGGCGTCCTCGTGCTTGTTCCAAATCATCCCGAGGGCGTCCAGGTCGTTTCGGCGTCTGGTGGCGAGTCGGCCGGTGGCGTGCAGGTGGCGCTGTCGGGAGAGCCAGCTCGCGAGGGCGCCTTCGGCGGGGTTGAGGTGGCCGTGCTGTGCGGCGAAGGTCGCGGCCTTGGTGAGCATGCTGGCCCACGACTCCTCGAATGCTGTCGGCCTGGGCGCGGCCTTCGCGATGATGGCAGCGGCTGGTGGGGCTGTGGCCTGGTAGTGGGGGGCTGTGTCTGTGCCTGGCGGCGCCGTGCTGCTGCCTGCCGTGGTGTCGGCTGGCTCCGTTCGGGCGCGGTGCGGGAACGGCTGCGGGATCTGGGGGGTGGCCGGCGGAGGGCCAGGCGGTTCTGCGGGGCCGGCCGGTTGCGGGAGGGCGGGGTCGGCGGGGACTTGGAGGAAGTGCGGGGTCGGGTCGATGCCGAGGGCCCGCAGGGCGGTGAGCTGTCGGCTGGTCAGTTGGGCTGCGTCGCGTTGGCGCTGGCGGATCCATCGTCCGAGGTGGACCTGCTCGGAGTCGACGGTCTCGCAGTGGTCGGCGGGCACATCCAGGTGGCC
Source organism: Streptomyces sp. NRRL F-6131 (assembly GCA_000719695.1). Taxonomy (GTDB): domain Bacteria; phylum Actinomycetota; class Actinomycetes; order Streptomycetales; family Streptomycetaceae; genus Kitasatospora. The sequence continues at coordinate 101,109 of JOHN01000037.1, read as the reverse complement.
TTCGCGCTGGTGGTACTGGCGGGCGGCACGCAGTCCGCGGGTGAAGGCTGCGGCGAGTGCGGTGGCGGGGCGGGACAGGAGGATCGTGTGGGGGTGGGCATCGGGGTGGGTGCGGGCGAGGTGGTCCAGGAGATGCCGCTGCCCCGGGTGGAGGTCGTCCCGGCGGTTGATCTGGCGGTCGAGCCAGCTGTTCCAGCCGGTGTCGGTGTCGGCCTGCGGGTGGTAGGGGATCGTCCAGGTGGTGGTCGCGAGTCGGTGGCGTAGATGGGTGTAGGTGTGCTGCCAGCGCAAGCTCCATGGGGGGTTCCACCACGGGTCGACGGCGTTGAGGGCGTCGACCCGTTCGGACTCCAGGCTGCTGGCGCTCGCTCGTCGGCGCATGCGGGCGAGCCAGGCGCCGAGCGTGGGGTCGCTGCCGGGGGTCGTCGGGTCGAAGGCGAGGCTTCCGGTGCGGGAGGCCGCCGTGGCGGCCAGTTCCAGGTGGTGCTCGAAGCTGTCCGGTGGGTGGGGCCAGGAGATGCCGAGGGCATTCAGCGCGACCGCCCGTTCGATGGGCAGTGTCCCGGCCTTGTAGTGGGTGCGGTGACGGCCGACCCAGCAGCCGAGGGGAAATCCCGACGAGTCGGTGTAGTCGCTGGGCACGTCGAAGTGGTCGTGCCGGTCGACGAAGCGCACGGCCGCGTTCCAGCCGTCCGCCCATTCACCGCTCTCGATCTGGTGGGTGCGCAGGTCGAGGACGGGGGCGATCTCGTCGGCGCGTTCAGGACCGGGGAGAACGGGGTCCTGGAGGCGGCGGCGACGGATGCCCGCGAGGCGGTGGAAGACGCGGTCGTCGTGGTCGCGAAGTCCGGTGAGGACGTCCCACAGGACGGAGAAGTGCGAGGACCACATGACCTCCCGGGTGGACTGGCCGGGGGCGAGGTAGACCGGGATGACCAGCGTGGCGATCTTGCCGGAGCCCGGGGGCTGGCGCAGGGCGCGCCCGAGGGACTGGACGATGTCGACGGCGCTGCGTTTGGGGTCGGCGAACAGGACGCCGTCGGCGTCGGGGACGTCGACGCCCTCCCCGAGGGTCTTGACGTTGGCCAGGACGGCGAACTGGTAGCCCAGCGGCCCTCGGGCCGTGCTGCCCAGCATGGACATGGTGTCGAACTGACGCAGGCACTGGGCGCGTTGTCGAGGGGTCTGGTTGCTGTGGACGGCCCTGGACCAGATGCGCGGCGGGGTGTCCTGTTCGCTGATGGCGGCGGCGGTGAGGGGGAGACTGTCGGCGAAGTTCTGGGAGGCCACGATGCGGCTGTGGAAGGTGACCACGCGGCGCAGTCCGTAGTCGGCGACGGCTTGCAGGAGGCCCACCTGCAGGGCGGCCAGCCGCAGTCCGTCGTACTCGGGGGTTGCTTCGGCGTTGTGGAGGACCGCGCGCAGGTCTTCGTCGCGGATGATGGGCACGACGATGCGGTAGTCGGCCAGCAGTTTGCGGTCGATGGCCTGTGCCAGGGTGAGGCGGTAGACCACGGGCCCGTAGATGGTGGCGTCGTTCATGGACGCGAGTTCGACGGGGGCCCCGGGCTTGCGCTTGCGTCTGCGTGTGCCGCTGTTCGCCGTCCACAGGCGCGGGGTGGCGGTCATGTAGAGGCGCCGGGCAGCGGGCAGGCGCTCGTCGTCGTGGACCGCTCCCCAGTCCTTGCCGCGGTCGCCGCTGGTGTGGTGCGCTTCGTCGGCGACGACGATCGCCCACTCGGGCAGGAAGTGCCGACGGTGGGCAAGTTCGAGCACTTCTAGGGAAGCGTAGGTGGCAAAGACCACGGCAGGCCCGGGGCGCTCGGAAAGCCGGCAGGCGAGAACTTCGGGGTCGGTGGTGAAGACGACATGCCGGGTGATGTCCGGATAGTCGGTGCGGCCGCTGGAGCACACCGCGGTCATGCGGTGGATGCTGCTGTCCTCGCGCCACCGGCGGATGGTCTGGGCGACCAGGTCCAGGGTAGGCATGAGCACCAGGACGTTGCCCTGCCCAGCGAAGTGCTCGGCGACCCGGATCGCAATCAGGGTCTTGCCGGTGCCGCACGCTGCGATCACCGTCGCTCTCGGCAGGAGTCCCAGCGTCGCCGTCGCGGCCTCGATCGCCTGCTGCTGGTGTTCACGCAGTGAGCGCGGTTTCCTGGACACTGAGGAGACGGTTCCTTCACGGCCATTGCGACGTGCGGGGTGGGCAATGCGGGCAGGCTGCCTGCCGCCTCGGGCACCTGTCCGGGGTTTCCGATCGGCCGGACCGGCCCTGGAAGGTGCCCGGATGTTCCCGCGATGATACGACCGACATGCGATACCGTGGCGAGCCGGTTGTCCGCCCCGGGGAGCAACGTGAACGTGCAAGAGCATGGCCGCTGTTCGGACCTGCGGGAACTGCCGCTGCATGTGCGCTTCCTGCCGAGCGAGTCGACCGGCTCGTACGTAACCCGGCTCGCGGAGCGCAACGGCCTGGGCGTGGACTACCTGCTGGAGATCGTGGGCGAGGGCAGGAGTCGGGTGGTTGCGCCCCACCTGACCGAGCTCTACCTCAACGGGCCCGCGGCCGAGCGTCTGGCTCGGCTCTCCGGCCGGCCCCTGCCCGTGCTGCAACGGGCCTTGGCGAGTCTGGGTGAGGAGTACCTGCTGGCGGGCTCCGGGGACGACCCGGTGTGGAAGTGGCCGTGGGCCGTGACGGGCGGTTACCTGGTGCGGGCGTGCGCGCTGTGCGCGGCCCGGCGCGGGGTCACCGAGCCGGCGTGGCTGATGGTGCCCAACACCTGGCACGTGTGCGGCGAGCATGCCCGGTGGACGGACAACTCCCGTGACCCTGCCTGGCCGTGGATTGATCTGCGGCCGTGGCCGCAGGTGCTCGACGCCCATCGCCGGCTGACGCGTCTGGGCCGGCGGATGGGAGCGGCGGGCCGGGCGCTGGTGGCGGACGCCTTCGCCGTGATGGCCGACCACCGGGTGCGATCCTTGCACGGACGGGCGCCGCGCTGGTTCGCCGAAGCCGCGGACCGGCTCGGGGAACGGCGGGCGGCACCGTTCCTGGCGTATCCGGCGGCGGTCCGGGTCGCGCGGGTCCTGGCGCGCAGCGAGCGGCACCGGCTGACGGGGGCGTTGACGTGGGAGGAGTACCGGCGTTGGCACGCGCAGGCGGTGGCCGAACTGGGCGCGGCGTTCGGCCCGGTCCTGACCATCTGGATGGCCCGGCATCAGCCACAAACGTCTGCGGTGGCGCGCGAGGCAGGGGTCCGGCCGCCGCTGGCTGCCCCGCACGCGGTGGTCGGCGCGCTGGCGTCGGTGGCGCAACTGAGCTGCCTGCCCGGCGACCTGGGTGCCGGAACCTTCGACCGACCCTACCTGTGACCTGACGTGGAGCACTTTCACATGGGAAGTGGACGTCTTTGTTCCGCCGGGTGGCGAGTTGTGATAGCTGTGGGGCGTGTCGCGGCGGCTCGATGTGGTGGCGCAGGCTGGGGCCGGGGCTTCGCCCCGGCGGCAGGAAAGGCATCGTGTGCAGGTAGAGGTGCGTTATCGGGATCCGGACGGCCGGGAGCGCGAGGCCGCTCCGGGAGAGATGCGCGCAGTGCCGTTGGAGCGGTGCGAGCCCCTGCGCGAACCCCACGCCTACCACGGGAGGCAGTCGATCCTGACCCGTTACTGGGCGGCCACCACCAAGGGCATGGTGGTCTGCGGCAGCGAGCGGCTGATGTACGCGGCGGCCCTGCTGGACTTCGACTCGTCGGTGCAGTGGTTCTCCGCGACCGCGACGCAGATCTGCTGGCAGGACGGCTCCGCGCACGGGACGGTGGAGCCCGCGTTCTTCGCTCGGACCATGCGCGGGGAGCGGCTGGTGATCGTGCACCCTGCCCGCGACGACGACGAGCAGGCCCGATCGCGGGAGGCGGAAGTGGTCGCGCATGTCGCGGATGCCGCCGGATGGACCGTCGCCCCGCTGGACGTCCCGACGGGAATCCGCCTGCAGTGGCTGCGAGTTGTGTCCGCGCACCGCTTTCCCGACCTGTACGACGAGAAGATCCGCGATGTACTGCGCCCCGCGTTCTCGGTGCCGCGCCCGATCACGGCGGGAGTCGCCGTTGCCGGGCTCCCGCGCACGGCCCTCACCCATGCCTGGCACCTGCTGTGGACCGGTGACCTGTCCTTCGACCAGGACCGGGCCCTCATCCCGGTCTCCCTCGCCTGGACCGGCAACGCCGTGAACCGGGTGGTCGCGTGAGGACCGACACGTCCGACTGCACCTGCCGGACCCGCAACGCGCCGGGCACGGACGACGATGACGGGCGGCGCGCCGGCCTAGAGCCGGGCGACACGGTCCGCTGGCACGGCGCCTCGTACCTGGTGGCCGCCCTGCAGGGCGGCCGGGTCCACCTGAGCGCCGCCGACGAGGACGGCGAGGACGCGGTCGCGCTGCTGTCGGCCGTCGTCGGCGCCCCGGACTTCGCGGTCCTGGACGACGCCGGCACGGAGCAACCCGGAGCCCGGATCCCCGACGTCAGCGTCCTGTCCCTGCTCACCGAGGCCGAGCTGGTGGACGTCCGCGCGTGGGAGCGGCACCTGCGCGAGGCCGAGGACGGCCTGCCGCCGGGTTCCGCACCCGACGCGCGGCCCCGGCCCGAGTACGACCCGGCCCTCGTCTCCCGCAGCCAGCGGTTGGCCAGCAAGGAGCGCGAACTCAAGGCGCTGGGCTGGCGCAGAGTGTCGGTGGCGACCTTGGACCGGCGCCTGAAGGAGTACTCGGGCCAGGGCGTGGCTGCCCTGGTGAAAGTCGTCGCCGGAAAGCTCTACGGGAACACCGACGAGCGGATCGTCGCCCTGCTGCTGCAGGAACTCAAGGACGGAGTCGAGGAGTCCTCCGGCTGGGGCACCCGCCTGCACGAGCGGCTGCAGGCCGGCCTGCGCGCGGCCTACCCCGAGGAGGACCTGAGGATCTCCCGCACCGGGTTCTACCGGCTGCTGAACAGCCTCGGCACCCGCACGAACTCCCTGCGCGGGCCTGTACGCCGCCGCAGGGAGGCGGCAAGCTCCCCCGAACCGCCGTGGACACCCACACGGGCACGGATGCTCGGCGAGATGGTGCAGATCGACTCGACCGGCCTGGACGTGCTTGCGATCGGCGACGACGGCTACCCGGTCCAGGTCGAGCTGACCGCGGCCGTGGACGTGGCCAGCCGCAGCATCATCGGGGCACTGATCGTGCCCCGCGCCCCGGGCCGCGGGTACAAGGGCAAGCGGCTGGGCGGACGGGCGACCACCTCGTTCGACGCCACCCTCATGCTCGCGCAGGCACTCGCCCCCATGCCAGCCCGGCCCGGATGGTCACCACTCAGCAGGGCTGAGCTGTCGGATCTGCCCTACGCGGATCAGGTCGCCTGCGATCCGCGGATGGCCGGTGCTGCGACGCGGCCGGTAATCCGCCCGAAGATGGTCGTCGTCGACCAGGGGAAGATCTACCAGGGCGAGCACTTCGAGGACGTGTGCACCTCGCTGGGGATCTCGATCAGGTCGGCGCGAGACAACACAGGCCCCGACAAGGCCATCGTGGAGGCGACGTTCTCCGCACTGAAGAAGCTGTTCAGCCAGTACGTGGCCGCCTACACGGCACGGGACCTGGCCCGGCGCGGCAAGTACGTGACCGAGGGGCCGATGTGGCGGCTCAACGAGCTGCAGGGCCTGCTGAACGAGTGGATCGCGCTGCACTGGCAGCAGCACCGCCACGAGGGGCTGCGCAGCCCGAACCTACCCGGTGTGGTGCTCACCCCCAACCAGATGTACGCGGCGCTCGTGGCCTGTGAGGGGTACGCGCCGCTGCCCCTGTCGCCGTCGCAGTCGCGCAAGCTGCTGCTCTGCGAGTGGCGGCAGGTCGACGACAAGGGCGTGCGGGTCGGCAACCGCACGTACAACAGCGCCGCGCTCCAGGCATACAACAAGCAGCCCTCCGGGGTGCGGGGGCAGGGCAAGAAGTGGCCGATCCGCTTCGACCCGTACGCGCCGCGCTATGTGTGGCTGTTCGACCAGCGCAAGGAGCAGCTCGGTGAAGACCCCTGGGTGGAGGCCGAGTTCATCCACCAGGACCTGATCGACGGCGAGTGGTCCCAGTACCTGTGGCAGACCGCGGAGCAGGACTACCGCGAGGCCGGCGGCCCGGAGGAGCACGAGCAGCGGGAGCGCGACATCGCCTTGGCCGTGTCGGAGTTGCGCGAGCGTGCGCGGCGCGGTCCCCTCGACGAGGCGCCCGCCGCGCAGCCCGGGCGGCGTACGGGCGCACCTCGGCGGCGGTGGCGCCGGCCGGGCCGGCCGTTCACCGGGCCTCAGCCGGCGGTGCGCCCGCCGGATCCGGACAGGTATGCCTGCATCAGTGTCCCCGACCCGGCCACGATCGTGCCGGCCCGCTCGCTGGAGAACCCCGCGCAGTTCCTCTTCCCCGATCAGGACGCCGGGCCGCGATTGTCCGGCGACGCGGGCGTGCTGGTGGCCGTGGGCGAGCCGGCCGCTGTCCCCGACACGGACGAGCGTCCGCCGCAGGACGCAGAACCGCCGGCGGATCCCGGAGCGGACGTGGCGACTGGGGCTGGGAAGGAGCCGCGGCTGGTGGCACAGCGGCGCGGTTCCACGGGTGGCATCGCCGATCTGTTCCTCAGCGGCCTGCCAGCCCCGACCGATGCCTCCGATCCTGCTCCCCCGCCCCGGGCAGCGGCCGGCTCTACCGACGAGAAGGATTCGTGAACGACACCACACGGCAACGCACCGCACCCGCGCCGGCCGGGGCATCCCCGCTGCCGGGCGGCCCGTTCGATCCGGGGCCGCTGACGACAAAGGAGGGCTTCCGGGCACAGGCCCGGCGCACCTACGGCCCGCCCGACCTGCAGGACTGCGCTCCGCTCGGCACGAAGGTGAGACTGTCGGACCCACGGCTGGTCTATCACGGCCGGCTGCTGCCGGTGGTGACCGACGATGTGGGCGCAGCCCTGAAGCAGGCCCGCAGACTGCTGGTGAAGAACCTGACCACCGGCAACGGGCGCGGGCCGAACTTCGTCGTCGACGGGCCGCGCCTGAGCGGGAAGTCACTGCTGGCGGCGCTGATCGCCCTCGGATTTCACGCCCTGGTCGAAGAGTTGTACGGGCCGGACCCGGACCGGCATCCGGTGGTGTACATCAACGTGCCGCACGACCGCAGCGACGATCTGCACTGGTCGCTGCCGTTCGCGGACTTCCTCGGAATCGAGCACTCGCGCTCCCCCGAGACGATGAACCATCGGCCGGTCGACATGACCGAGCCCATCGTGCGGGTCATGCAGCGTGCCAGCACCCGGCTGGTCGTGGTCGACGGTGTCGAGTACATCAGGAGCAGCGAGCGGCAGACCGCGTTCGACTACCTCCTGCGTCTTCAGGACAGGCTGCCCCGCGTCACGTTCCTGTTCTGCGGCATCGGTGCGCGGGAGATCATCAGGGCCGGGTACGGCGACCACAGGAGCCAGGCACCGGCCGCGGGCACGCACGCGCCGCAGCCCCACATTGCCTTCCCGACCCTGTGGGTACGGCCCGTCCCCTACACCGACGCCGAGCCCGAGCAGTGGCACAAGGTGCTGGGCAAGGTCGAGGAGAACCTCCGCCTCTACAAGCACAAGCCCGGAACCCTGCGAGACCTCGCCGCCTACCTCCACGGGCGCACCGACGGCTCCATGCACGTCCTGGACCAGCTCATCTGCCAGGCCGCCCAGAGCAGCATCCTGGAAGAAACCGAGAAGATCGACAAGGACCTGCTCGACTCGATCCTGACCGGGTACGACGACCCGGCCCACTGATCCCTATACCGCCCAACGGGCACAGCCGGCGCAAGCCGGTGGGCGGGCGTTCACAAACGGCGCCGGGCCGGCAGCGGACCACCTCTGCCAGGGCGAATGTCTGTCCTGGCAGCAGGCTACTCGACCCGGTTCCCGCGGTCACACATCGACGGCCACGCGGAAAGGCGCGATGCATGTACAAGAGCAGCGAGGTGTGGGCCGAGCCCACGAAGTGGGAGAAGAACACCGTCCGCCAACTCCTGGTTCCTGCGGGGGATCTGAATGCCGAGGAAGCCGATGGGGAGAGACGGCTGCGCGGGTTGTTCGGCAGCTGGCCCTCCATCGAGGCGACGGAGGACACGCCGGACGGGGTGGGCGTGCTGACGGCCGTAGTCCCGGCGGGCGCGCCGTCGGGCGAGGTAACGTGGATCGGCGACCGGTCCCAGACCGGGCCTGATGCGGTCAGGCAGTCGCTCCACGGTTCCATCGGATACCGCCCCCACGGTGAGCCGGGCAGTCTGCGCCGCCCGCAGCTCGGCGCCCTGCACGCCGTCATGGCGCACTGGGCTTCGGGACTGCCCGACCCGGGCGTCGTGGTGATGCCGACAGGGGCGGGCAAGACGGAGACCATGCTGGCCGTGCTGGCGGCTGCCGATGTGGAGCGTCTCCTTGTACTGGTGCCCAGCAACGCACTGCGGGATCAGCTCGGTGGAAAGTTCGAGACCCTGGGCATCCTGCAACGCGAGCAGATCGTGGCTGCCGACGCGCTGCGGCCGTGTGTGGGTCGGCTGGAGCACTCGTTCACGGACCCCGGCGAGGCGGCCCGGTTCGCGCAGGCGTGCAACGTCGTCGTCGCCACTCCCTATGTGCTCAACAGGTGCTCGCCGGCCGTGCGGGCAGCGCTGTTGGGCTCGTTCTCGCACCTGATCGTGGACGAGGCCCACCATGCCCCCGCCGCCACCTGGACCCGCGTGATCGACACGTTCGCCGGCCGCCCCGTCCTCCTGTTCACCGCCACCCCGTTCCGGGAGGACGGCCTCCGCCTTCCCGGTCGCATCATCTTCCGTTTCCCTCTCAGGGAGGCGCAGAGGGACGGCATCTTCGGGCGGATCAACTACCGCGCCGTCCTGGGGCAGCGCGACACCGACCGGGAGCTGGCGGAAGCCGCGGTGGGCCAACTGCGCAGTGATCGGGCTGCCGGGTTCGACCACCTGATGATGGTCCGGGCCGAGAGCATCGCGAAGGCGGAGGAGATCGGCGAGATCTACCGGGCGCTGGCCCCGGAGTTCGCGCCGACGGTCGTGCACCAGAACGTGGGAACCCGACGCCGCGCCGCGGCCATGCAGGCGTTGAAGAACCGCAGCTGCCGCATCATCGTCTGTGTCGACATGCTCGGAGAAGGCTTCGACGAGCCGGCGCTGAAGATCGCCGCCATGCACGCTGCCCGCCGCAGCCTGAGCCCGATGCTGCAGTTCATCGGCCGGTTCGCCCGGGCCCGGGAAGGCCTGGGCGAGGCCACCTTGTTCGTCGCGCACGAGCCCGACGCCACCTCGCCGCTGCGCCAGCTGCTGCGGGAGGACGCCGACTGGAACCTGCTACTGCAGGACCTGACCGACAGCGCCACCTCGAACGCCGAGGAGATCGGCGCCTTCGACGCCACGTTCACCGACGCTCCGGAAGACGTCACGGTCAGCGTCCTGGAACCGAAGATGAGCGCCGTCGCCTACCGCGCGCCCAGCCCGCAGTGGACACCCGAGGCGGCCCTCGGCATGTTCCGCGGAAACGCCCAGGTTCTCGACAACACGCTCGCCACCGGCGGCCAGGACAACCCGGTCGTCTGGTTCGTCGTCGAACACCGCAGTACCGTCCGCTGGGGAGCACCGCAGACCCTCGAGCAAGTCATCTACGAGCTCTACGTCCTATACTTCGACGTCACACGGCAGCTGCTGTACATCCACGGCTCGGAGAAGTCCGGCACCTACAAGGAGCTCGCCGAGGCGGTGCTGGGCCCGGACTGCGAACTGATCAACGGAACCCAGACCTACCGGGTGCTGGCCAAGATCGACCGGCTCATCCCCAGCAACGTCGGGCTCAAGGACGTCAGCAACCACTTCACCAGGTTCTCCCTGCACGTCGGCAGCGACGTCTCCCAGGGCTTCGACACTTCCCAGGAACACAAGAGCCAGACCCACATCGCCGCGTCCGGGTTCGAGAACGGCGACAGCGTCTCCATCAGCGCCGCATACGCGGGTCGGTTCTGGACCCCAACAACCGCCCCGAACCTCAAGGCCTGGACGGACTGGTGCGACCACCAGGGCAGCAAGCTCCTGGACAGCACCATCAACCTCGAGCGGATCGTCGACGGGTTCATCATCCCCGAGGACATCGTCGAGCGGCCGGAGTACGTCCTGCTCGGCGTCCAGTGGCCCTGGCAGGTCTACACCGGCGCCGGCAGGCGACTCAACGTCCACCACGAGGGCCGTTCCTACCCGCTGGTGGACGTCGACTTCGAGGTCGACGACCACTCCTCCACCGGGCCGTTCCGCTTCTCCCTCGTGACCGGCTCATGGCGGATCCCCTACCAGTGCGACTACGAGAACAAGCGGCTTGTCTACCGGCCGCTGGACATCGACGCGCAGGTACAGAGCAGCTCCCGCGGCGCCAGGGAGGTGCCACTGCAGGCGTGGCTCAACGCCAACCGGCCCGAGCTGTTCCTGGAGGGCGACCGCCTCATCGACGACGAGGGCCGCCTGATCAACCCCGGCTACGCCCGACTCCCCTTCGACACGGACAAGTTCGTGCCGCTCGACTGGCAGGGTGTGGACTTCACCAAGGAGTCCCAGCGGCCCGAGCGGCGCCCGGACTCTATCCAGTTCCACATGTCCGCGTATCTGCGCGCATCGACCGCCTTCGACGTCCTCATCGACGACGACGGCTCCGGCGAGGCAGCCGACCTCGTCGGGCTGCGGGTGACTGACGGCCGCTACCTCGACGTCACACTGGTGCACTGCAAGTACACCAAGGCCACCGCCGGTCTGCGTATCGACGACTTGTACGAGGTCTGCGGCCAGGCCGTGCGCAGCGCCAAGTGGCGTCGTGGCGATGTCCTCCCCTTGCTGGACCACCTACGCGACCGCGCCCAGCGGTACATGGAGCGCACCAACGGCATCTCCCCGTACGAGCTCGGCAGCCCGAGGGAACTCATCGCCATCCGCGACATCGCCCGCACCCTGCGCCCGCGCTTCCACACCGTCATCGTCCAACCCGGTCTCCAGGCCGGCCGAGCCACACACGACCAGCTGCTCGTGCTCGCCGGAGCAGAGCAGTACGTCCGCCACGTCACCGCCGGCGACTTCACCGTCTACTGCAGCCCCTGACCCCGCCTGGCCCATCCTGCGGGCACGCTGGCTACGAGTGGGCGGGGACGACTGACACCATGGCCGTCCACACGGCCCGGAGGTCCCCAGATGCCCCAAAGATGAACGCCGGAAGGAGCGCGAGGTCGGCACTTCTGTGACCTCGTCCGCAGACACCGTCCCATTGGGAGCAGCGTGCGGAACCGCTCCGCACCGCTTGTCTGCGGCTCCACCTCGTCGTCAGGGCCGCCCGTTCAACAGCCAAGACGCGAAGCCATACAGATGGACGGAGCCGCAAGCGGTCCGACCATCGAAAAATGCAGGTCGGGGTGTCGGCCCGGACGGCTACATTCAGTGGATGACCTCGGCTGACCAGATCCTGGCGTTGGTGCGGACCGCGCTGGACGAGTTCGACGACCGCCCACTCACTGTCTCCGTCCGTCGGGCTGTACGCATCGCCAGTCTGGCCGGCGACTCCCAAGTCGCGGTGCGGCTGGGGTTGGAGCTGCGCCCTTCGGGCGGTGACCCACAAGCGAACGGCGAAGCGACGCGGCGTCTGATGGCCGACCCCGCCCTGTGGGAGTCCGCGGACGGTCCCGCGGAAGCCGCACTGCGCGAGTATCTCGGAGACCGCGTGGTGGACAGGAAAGACCCCAAGTCCCATTTCGCGGGGCACTCCCTCAGCGAGATCGAGTATCTGCTCGGGCTGTTCGAGCCGGAACTGGCCTCTGACAGCCCACCAGCGAGGGTCGTCAAGAGCGTAGCGATGCTCAGGAATGTCCAGGAGCTGGCGCGGCATCGGACATTCGTCTACCTGTGCGAGTGGGAGCGCCGCTTCGGCTACAGCTCGATCAACGACTCGATCTTCGGCAGCTACAAGGCCGTGGTGGACCGTCTTCTCAGCACGCACGCGCCGGACCTCGTCGAACGGTTCAACACGGTCTACCGCCGCCTGAACGAAGCAGCCACCCAGGACCCTGCCCGCCCGGCGGGCGAGGAGCTGTCGCAGGCCCTCACCACCTGCCGCCGAATCCTGGAGGCAGTGGTCGGCCAAGTCCTCCCGGCCCAGACAGAGCCCTCCGCCGCAGGCTTCAAGCTCGACCAGGCCTCCTACCGAAGCCGCCTGTTCGAGTTCATCAAGATCGCGAACGAGAGCAAGAACGTCTCCGAGGCGACGATCGCCATGGCCGACGGGCTACACGTCAGATTCGCCGCGTTCGACAAACTGACCAGCAAGGGTGTGCACGCCGACGTCGCGCTCCGGGCGGCCAACATGTGCGCCCTGAACGTCTACATCCTCTGCGGTGAAGTTCTACTCCTCAAGCAGCAGACGGAGTCCGACGCCACAACCGAAGTCGGATAGCACGGGCCCCGGACGGCCCCTGCCAGCGTGGGGCCTCGGTGCGCCCTGCCGTGCGGGAGCCCATCCGGCTGGCTCGCGTCCAAACCTGCCGGGCCTGCGGACGGGGCCGGCGGAGGCTTCGGCACGGCCGTGGGCTCGCAGTGCAGGAGCAGTGCCGACTCGCGGTATGCACGTACATATCCGGATTGATATGGACAACCGCCAGGACGGCGGTCCGACGCGGCGGGATCGTATCCGCGCCAGCGTCGGGGCAACGGGAGTGGGAATGGCGGAAGGCATTGGCGTTCCGGCGGCCGATCCATGGCCGCTGGTGTTCCAGTGCCCGGCGGGCGGGTCAAACATCTGACCCAGCAGCGCACCCGATCAAGCCGCGGACCAAGCAAACAGCGGCCCACCCGCACCGGCCCCTTGATCAACAACAGGCCTGGCGCGATCCACCGGCCACCTCATGTTGCCCTATAGATCGCACCATCGCTTCTGAGGCTCGTCCCAGTTCCTGCGAACCACCAGGTCAGCAGCCATGGATCCATGCCAAAATGAGGAAATCCACAGCTCATGGCCGCTGAGACACCTTGTTCCAGTTTTTGCAGAACACCAGGTCAAGAGCATGATCCAGAAATCAGCTGCTTCAAAACCACTGGCACGACACACCCGAGGGTGTTCTGGGCCCAGTCGGGCGCGCAGAGCGACGGTCTGCTCCTTCATCACCTCGACAGCGGCGGCCGGATCGCTCTCCAGCAGTGCGTGCTGCCATCCCAGGCGCATGGAGCGGGTGTCGATGACGAGAGGGTGGTCGGGCCCGAACAACTCCTCCATCGCGCCGGCGGACTCGTCCATGCCGGCCGGTGCCGCCGTGGTGTCGCCCGCCTGGTTGCGCAGCAGCCCCAGTGCGAAGCGGGCGTCGGCGATCTCGACATGGTGGGCGCCCAGGACGCGCACCTCATCAGCGATCAGGTCCTCCAGGTCTGCGGCGGCACCGGCCGGATCCCCGGCAGCGGCACGCCAGAGGGCCAGCTCATGCCGCACCGGCAGGGTGCGGCGGTCGTCGCGGCCGAACGCCGCCAAGTGGTCGGCGAGCAGTTCCTCGTACAGCGCGCGGGCCCCGGCCGGATCGCCCGCCCGCCCCTTCAGGCCCGCGAGCTCTCCGCGGATCTCCACGGTCATGTCCGCGAAGGGTCCCAGGTGCGTCCGGCAGTCTGCGAGCAGTTGCTCGTACAGGGCGGAGGCCTGCGGCGCGGCGCCCATCGCGTGGTGCAGCGAGGCAATCTTGCCGCGGGCGTTGAGGGTGTCGCGGTGGAACGGACCATGGACGCGGCGCTCGTCGGCGAGCAGTTCCTCGTACGCGGCAAGTGCACCGGACAGATCACCGCCTTCGGCTCGGGCGTCAGCGAGGGCACCGCGCGCATCGAGGGTGGCGAAGTCGTCCGGTCCGACCAGACGCGCGCAGTCCGCGGCCAGCTCCGTGTACGCCGCCACGGCCTCCGCAGGGTCCCTGACAATGGCCATCAGGCGGAGGGAATTGCTGCGACACCGAAGAGTGCGGGGGTGACCGGGGCCGTACTTCTGGGCGGAGGTGGCCGCGAGCTCCCGGTAGTGGTCCATCATCGCATTGAGGAACCCCGCGTGGCCGAGGCTCTGGCCGAGCCGGAGCAGGACCCCGTGGACATCGTGGTCCGACCACAGCAGGTCCTCGCCGTACGAGCGCAGCGTCTGCGCGTTGGCGCGGAACCGCTCGCCGGTGGCGAAGTCGGCTTCCGTCTCCGGCCAGGCTTCGAGCAGGGCGTCGGCCGCCGCCAGGGTCGTCCGGGCCAGCCGCCGCGGCGCCAGCTGCTCACGCACACTGCGCTGCACCAGCCCGTGGACCCGGACAGGCTGATCCGGCGAGTAGGTGACCAGGCTGAGCCGGTGCAGGGCGTGCAGTGCGCCCGCAGCATCATCGGTCGTCGCGGGGACCGGTTGCCGGAGGCCAGAAGCGCGGTAACGGGAGAGGTGGGTGAGGGCGGCTCTGCCGGTCAGGACATCGGCGGGGATGCCGTTGGGGTCGAGCATCGCGGCGAGTTGGAGCATGGGGCGGGCAAGGCCGGCGGGACGGAGCCGGTCGGCGTGTTCGATCGACAGGGACCAGGTGGCCGCCACCGTGGCGGCTTGGTCGTCGGGCAGCGCGGCGGGTTCGGGGAGCAGGTCGGCCAGCTTCCCGAGCCGGTCGGCCAACAGGCGGCGGTAGCGTGCACAGGTAACACCGGTGTCGATGATGTACGCAGCGGCCTGAGCCAGGGCCAAGGGCAGGTGCCCCAGGTCGGAGGCGAGGCCGCTGAGCTGATCGGTGGGCTCGTGGCGGTCGTGTGCGGCGAGTACGGCCGAGATGTAGGCGGCGGCGTCCTGGGGGGTGAACAGGCCGACGCTCACCAGGCGTCGGCCGGCGCCGCTCAGAGCGGCGTCGCGGCGGCGCGTGGTGACCAGGACACGTCCGCGCGGGCTGGCGGGCGGCCACCAGCCACGTATGTCGGCCGGATCCACTACATCGTCCAGTACGACCAGCCACCGGCACGGCTTCTGGCCGGCCTTCGGTTCCAGCCAGGCCAGGAAGGCCCGCGCGGACTGCTCAGGGGCGCTGGGGTCGGCGGCAAGGATCTCTGTACCGGCCTGCGCGTAGCCGGCCATGATGGCCGCGCGGCTGCTCGCGCTGATCCACACCAGTACGTCGACCCCGCCGCTGTCCCAGGCGCTGCGGGCGTAGTCGGCAGCCAACTGGGTCTTGCCCACCCCGCCGGTTCCGGTCAGCACCTGGCCGAGCACCGCAGTACCTCCGTTGTGGACCGCCGCCCGCAGCTGGTCGACCTCGGGCCGGTGTTGGAACGACAGGGCGCGGGGCGGGATCACGCCGACCTGGTGCGGCCAGGCGGTCGGCGTGCGGGGCGCAGCATGGTGGTGGACTTGCCCTGCGTAGCCGACGGCGATACTGCCGTGGTCTGCGAAGACGCTGCCGAAGTTGTGCGTCGGCCCGGCCGGGGCGGTGCCGGGTGCGCTCAGTCCTGGTGCGGACCCGGCTGGGAAGGGTTTCCCAGTGTCACACTGCCCATGGTCACGGCGGCAGCGGACCCGTGGTCGGCCCGGACGTCCACGTTCCCGCCCACCGCCAGACCGCTCTGGTCGGCCGACACGCTGCGGTGGGAGGTCTGCTGAGCCAGCAGGGTCCGCAGCTCATCGACGACCCGGGCCCGCTCGATGTCCTCCAGACTTTCCAGCAGGGCCTCGATCCGGCCCTGCCAGGCCGCCGCTTGACGGATACGCACCCGCTCCAGCTCGGCCGGCCGCGCCGTCTCCAGCTCGCCCGCGGTCTGGTCGAGGCGCTCCAGCTCGGCGTGCTCGCGCTGCGGATTTCCCCGGCCGAACCAACGGGCCACCTGCTGGCGCACCCCTGTCCATGCGTCTGTGCCTGCGGCCTGCACCACCGCGGTGCCTCCCGCCGCAGCCAGCGCAGTCATCGCCTCCGACAGCATCGCTCCCCCTGAAGGATCAGTCCGAACCGGAGCACGCGTCTGCACCTGCACCGGCGCCTTCACCACCTCACTCCACCAGAAGCGCAGCGCCGCTGTCTCCGGTTTCGTCAAAAGTGCGGCCGTCGGACTGCGGTCGGACGCCTCACCAGAGCAGCGGTGTTCCGCACGTGGGTGATCTCTCTCAACACGCGGATCTGACAGGGAAGACGGCCGCCGTCCAGGCGTGCGGGTCGGCGGTCGCCGGGCCTGCGGCGAGCGCCAGGAGCAAGCTCGGGTCGGTGACCTCGGTGATGGTGCCTTTCGCGAGGCCGCCGTGCGGCAGCAGGCCGGCGAGCGGGGCCAGCACCGGCAGCACGGCGGTCGGCGCCTCACGGGCACGGGTCGCAGGGGAGGTCGCTTCGCGTAGACCGGCCAGCCGCTCCCGCCGGTCGGCGGAGAGCCGGTCCCGCGCGGTGGCCAGGGCCGTCACGCGCCGTCCCCGGCGGCCGGCTCAACCGTGCCGGTGGCCGGGCCGTCGTCCGCGAGCCCGGCCGTGACAGCGGAGCTGTCGTCCGGAGGGAGGGGTTGAAGGGTGGTGGGGTCGGCGATCGCCCGAGCCGCAGCCTTGTCCTCGAGTGACCAAACGTCAGCTACACCCGTACCCTGTCCGGCCTACTGTGCCGAGCGGTCGAGCCAGGAGATCAGCACGCCGTCGCGGGGCGCGACACCTGTCACCTAGGCAGGCTTGTTGTCACCGGGGTCAGCGGCCAGTTGCCCGCTCACGGCCACCTGGCGGGGAGCCAGGTGGCCACGCCCCGGTTCTCCAGACACTCCGTAGATGTCTCATCTGAGTGATGTCGTCGACCGTCGAGTGTCCTTGCTCGCGCTCACCGCACGGTCCTCCGTCATCGTCCCCCTCCGGGAAGGGGCGGCGCGGCGATGAGCTGGTCGCCGCCGGGGCCGATGCTGACTGTGCGAGTGCTCCGGGTTTCCGGGAGCGCATGCGGCGGAGCCGAGACCGAGCTTTGAGTTGTCCGCTGTCGACGCGGTTTGGCGGGGCGGGACGTCGAAGCGGGCTGTCGGCTCGGGTGAGTCTCCGCTCTGGTGCTGGCGACCCGCGCGCACGAGGTGGTGCCGGGGGCTATGGCGGTGTCTCTCGGGGTTGGCGGGGCGCGGCGGTCATCCGCCGGTTGTCGGGTGTGAGTAGGGTGCGGAAGCGGGGTCGGGTGGCCTGTTCGGGGTTGACGGGGCGTAGTTGCCAGCGGGGGATGAGGGCGGACAGGGCGATGGTGGTTTCGGCCATGGCGAGGGTGTCGCCGATGCACTTGCGGCGGCCGGCGGAGAAGGCGGTGAACGCCTGGCGGGCGGGGCCGGTGGTGCGCGTGTTCCAGCGGTCGGGGTCGAAGGTGTCGGGGTGGGGGAAGACGGCTGGGTCGTGCTGGAGCTGGTAGGGGCTGAGGACGAAGTCGGTTCCGGCGGCGAAGCGGTGGCCGGCCAGGGTCACGTCGGCGGTGCTCACGCGGGTGGTCAGCCACAGGGTCGGGTACAGGCGCAGGGTCTCGGTGATGACGTTGCGGGTGTGGGGCAGGTCGCGGAAGTCCGCGGGTGTCGCCAGGCGGCCGTGGAGGACGGTGTGCAGTTCTTCGTGCAGCCGGTGCTCGGTGTCGGGGTGGTCGGCGAGCAGGTGGAGGGTCCAGGCCAGGGTCGCCGCGGTCGTCTCGGTGCCGGCTCCGAACATGGTGATGATCTGGTCGCTCAGGTTCTTGTCGCCGAGCCGGTCGCCTCGGGGGTCTGGTGTGGTGAGGGCGGCGATCAGGCGGCTGCTGCCGGGGTGGGTGCGGGCGGCGCGCACCGCGTGGTCGGCGGCTGCCCGGATGTCTCGCAGCGCCTGGCGTGAGCGCCGGCGGGCGGGCGTGGGCAGGTGGCGGGTGAACGGGGCGAGGGTGTTGAGGGCGACCGTGTCGGAGACGGTCTTGATCCGTGTGGCGAGCCATCCTGCGCCGGGCAGGGGTGCGGTGGGGACCAGGACCCGGCGCATGACCCCCGTCGTGAAGGCGTGCATGGCGTCGAGGACGTCGACGTCCTGGTGGGGGTGCCAGCTGTCGGCCAGCGCGGTGGCCTCGTGGTGGATGGCCTGCGTGTAGGTGTCGACGTTGGCCGGGGAGAAGGCGGGTCGGAGGAGGCGGCGTTGGCGGCGGTGTTCGCGGCCCGTCGCGGTGAACAGGCCCTCGCCGAGGATGTCGGAGGCCCGTTCGTACAGCGGCCCGCCCTTGTCGAAGTGGCCGTCGTGGACGACGAGGACGTCGTTGGCCAGCCGCGGCGTGCACAGGAGGTGGAGGCGGCGCCTTCCGAGGTTGACCTGGACGATGTCGCCGGTGCGCCGGCACGCCGCCAGCCAGTTCGCGGGGTCGCGGACGATTGCGGGGGCGTGGCCCAGGACGGGCCACGCCCCGGGCGCCAGGGGGACGCGCGGGTTCACGCCAGGTAGATGCCGGCGAGGGTGACGGCGTCGCGGTGCAGAGCCGGCGGTGGGTCGGCTTCCTGGAGACTCTGCAGGGCCAGGCGCATCTGCTCGTGGTTCTGCTCGCGGGTGAAGGCGCGGCCCCCGCACCGCTCGATCAGCTCCGCCACGGCGGCCAGCTGCTCCTCGGGGGGTTCGCCGTGGCCGCGGTAGTACTCGGCCAGGCGTTCGCTGTCGGGGTGCCCCGACCCCAGGCAGGCCGCGACGGTGGGGGTGATCTTGCGGCGGCGCACGTCGCCGTAGCGGGCGCGGTGCAGGGGCTGCGCGGGCCACAGGTCGGACAGGTCGTTGTGGTACTGCACCGCCATGCCGAGGTGCCAGCCGAACCGGCCGACGGCTTCCACCTGCGCGGAGGAGGCGTCGGTCAGCAGGGCGGGCAGGCAGCACACCGCGCGCACGCCTTCGGCGGTCTTGGCGGCCTGCACGGCGATGGCCTGGTCGAGGCTCGTCTCGCAGTGGCCCTCGTGCTCCTCGTCGCGGACCTGGCCCGCGCACAGGTGGCCCCAGCCCTCGCGCGCGAACCGCAGCGCCTGCCGGGTGCGGGGGTGGGGGTGCTCGCCGAGGTGGGCGAAGGCCAGCGCCAGCAGGGCGTCACCGGCCATGATCGCGTGCCCGGTGGTGTAGGCGGCCAGCACGGTGGGCCGGCCGCGGCGCTGGGCTTCCAGGTCGATGATGTCGTCGTGGAGGGTGGCCACGTTCATCAGGAGGTTGCCGGCCACGACGGCGGGCAGGGCGCGCTCCACCGGGCCGCCGTCGATGCCCGCGCACAGCAGGGTGAAGGCGATGCCCTTGCGTCCGGTGCCGCCCCGCACGCCGGTGGTCGGACCGCCGTCCTTCCCTGCCCAGCCGTAGTGGTAGTAGACGCTCTCGCGCAGCGGTGACGGCAGGCCGTCCACCACCCGCTGGAGCGCCGGGTCGGTGATTCGCGCCGTGTCGGCGAGAATCTGCTCGGCCGTGCGGCCGAGGCCAGTCGGGGCGACAGGCATGACAGGCGGCTCCGTTCTCTCCCAGGCGGCGGCCCCGCTCGGCCGCTCGAGCCAGTCCACCCTCTGAAAACGACCGGCCCCACGCCCTTCGGGTACGACTGAACGGGGAAGCGCACCACCCGCGCACCCCGCCGCGGGCCTGACCCCGTCGGCCGCGCCCCGGGGCGTCCCCGGACGGGCGATGCGCGGAGTGGCTCCGCCGCGTGCGGGTGGTGGCGCGGGAAGCTGGCCGCCCACACATTCCGTGAACGGAGCACCCCCATGTCGCCTCAGTCGGAGACCGAGATCGAGCTGGCCAAGATCGCCAGGATCTCCAGCCGGGAGTACCCGAAGGGCACCTACGCCCTGACCGTCAAGTACGCCTACCTCGTCGACATCAAGGGCACCATCGAGGACGACAACTGCGCCGAGGTCTACGGCACGTTCAGCGTCATCCAGGCCGGCAAGAAGTACACCTACTTCACCGCCCCGCAGAAGAGCCCGGCCCGGGTGAGCGAGAAGGACGCCCCGCTCAACCGCGGCAAGCAGGTCGGCGACCTGCCCAGGAACGGCACCTGGGACAACGCCGAGAACAACACGATCCTAATCAAGGATGCCCCGGCCGGCACCGGCTGGGTCCTCGAAGCCGAGCTCTACGACGAGGACAGCACCACCAAGGACGACCTGATCTGCAAGGGCCGCAGCGAACTCCTGCGCCCCGGATCCAGCAGGACCACCGCCGGAGTCTGGACCTGCGAAGGCGAGGGCAAGCTCGTCGTCGAATGGGCCATCACCGACGTCGGCGGACGCGACATCACCGCCCAGCTCATCGAAGGCAACCGCCCCCAGCTGATCACCAAGCTCCCGGACCTCGGACTCTAGACCTGCCGGGACCACCTGCGGACGCGACCGGCGCCCCGGGCCGGTGGGGCCTGTTCACAGGGCCTGGGCACCCGCGTCCCTCTCGCCGAGCAGCGGAAACTGCCGCACGCCGAGATCAGCACGTACAGGGTACGGCCGCACCGGGTACCGCCAGCGGCCCGCACGGTCGAGGACGGCGTCGGCACCGATCCCCAGCACCACCTCCGGCTCCGCCAGGACGACATCGAGTACCCGGCAGCTGCCCCACTCGGCGAAGACGGTCGCCGAGAAGAACAGGGAGCTCGGTCAGCTTCGCGCCGACGTCCTGGCCCTGGTCCAGATCGTCAACCAGCCCACCCTGGAGAACCAGAACCTGGGCGACCGCGCGGCCGCCGCCGACCCCACGGTCGTCCCCTTCGGTCGCGGACCGCCGCGTCAGAAACCATCGCTCGAACGCTGGTCGGCAGCCGCAGCCCGGCCCGCCGCGCTACCGAACGCGCGCCAGGTTGCTGCCGCGCAGCTCAGGGAGCCGGCGCGGATAGCGCCGGTGACAACTGCGGTGCTTCGCGAGCGGTTAGTGACGGATAGCGTGCTGATCTGGTGACAACCGTCGTGCGTTGCGCGGCTGGGTTCGCCACGCCGATGGACGTCGTTGGTGTCCCGTCTCAAATGATCTGGGCTGCGGGTAGGTCCGTGACCTGCGCCGACCAGATCAACCGAGACGCCGGGTGGCCGAGAATCTGGTCTCGAATGGTTGGATGCCAGGTGTGCTGTCTCAGATGATCTGGTCCGGTGACGTCGCTTCGAGTCCTATCAAGTCTGGGTGGGGCAGCTCCCGTGGTCAGCGCGACCGCGCAAGCGCCGCCGCGTGGACCGTGCGGACGAGGTTCCGGAAGGTTTCACGCAGCTGATCGGCGCGGCTCCCGCGG
Source organism: Streptomyces sp. NRRL F-6131 (assembly GCA_000719695.1). Classification (GTDB taxonomy): domain Bacteria; phylum Actinomycetota; class Actinomycetes; order Streptomycetales; family Streptomycetaceae; genus Kitasatospora. The sequence goes on along the minus strand of JOHN01000037.1, from coordinate 79,824 downwards.
GTCTTCATCGCGTGGCAGTTCGGACAGAGGGCGATCATGTTCTCCGGGTGGTCGCGACCACCTCTCGCGAGCTCCTCGACGTGGTCAACCTCCAGGAGCGGGTCGCCGTCCCCGGTCACGTCGGCGGGCATCCCGCCGCAGTCGGGGTTCTCACACAGGTCTCGGCAGCGCCCCAGCACGGCCGCCACGGCGTCCGGATCCCGATGCACCTCGACGACCGTCCGCTCGACCCATCGGTCCGCGCCGATCCGCTCGTTGGTCTCGACCGTCGTGCAGAGCGTGCGGTAGCTGCGGAGAGCGCCGGTGCCTCGGCCCGCAGTCCTGTCGAGGTCTGAACAGTCCAGGTGGTCGGCGTACTCGCCGATGGTCCGGCCGACGTAGGGCGGGTGGGCGGGAGTGAGGAGGTAGACGGTCGACTCGAAGGACGTGGTGGATCGGCCGTCAGGAGGGAGCGGAACCCCAGCGGCATCGGCGATCGCCCGGATCAGCTCCCCGCCGTTGTAGCGCCGACCAGGTTCGTGAGCCCACATCAGGTACTTCTTCGATGTCCCGTCGGCACACCAGGCAATGTGCCGACGTACCTGCGGGTCGCCGTCGAGCCAGGCATCGAGTTCGGCTGCCCGCTCGCGGGCGTTCGTCCGGTTCTGCCAGGTGATGCCCAGAACCGTTCGGTCGGGTATCGCCTCCAGCCTCAGCAGGTAGGAGGCCTTCGACTCCTTCGCGCTGCGGCCTTCACGGCCGGTCTGTTCTGACACGGGGTGCCCTTCACTGGCAGCGGGCCGGGTACATGTGGCGGCTGCGGCGGAATCGGTCACCGGGCGGTGACCGCCCCGATCCCACCAAGATCCTCGACCAGTGTCCAGCCCAGGGCGGTGGCACGGATGCGGAGGATTTTCAGGATGTTGATGTGGGGAGTGTGGCCGGCGCCCCCGCCGCCGTGGTTGCGGCTCGGAATCTCGACAAACGCAGCCCCCCCGTCCACGGACCAGACCAATGGAGACGCCGAGCGAATCGGACCAGATCAGCTGAGAAACGGGCCAGGTCGCTCGAGACGGAACAGTTAGTGACAGGTATCGCGCTTCGGCACACCACTGTGCCGAAGCGCGATAAGTGTCTCTTCAGCAAGACAACTGTCACCGTGACCGTGGCTGGGAGTCCGCCCCGCTCGCGGTCATCTGATGGGAACTCGTGGCGGACGCAGTCGGGGATCTTGGGAAAGCCGTTGTCGGGAAGATCGTCACTGGCTGTCGCGCTGGACGGCGGGCCGCCGGTGACCTCGACGGGTGGGTCAGCGGCGGCCGTGGCAGGCCGATGCGGTCAGGTGGTAGACGCTCTCGGTCGGCTGGCCGCAGTGGCGGGGCGGAAGTCGAACGCTGGTGAACGGTCCGGTGAACAGGAGCAGGGTGTGCCCTGGGCCCGGGCCCAGGGCACCACCGCTCGCGGGTGGCTTCGACGAATATCGAAGGGCGGGCCAATAACCTGGGTTGTCGGCCCGCCCTTCGCGATATAACTGCCCGCCGAGCGGACTGGTTGCCCGCGACGCGACAGACGGCTGTCGCTGCTCAGTTCGGCTTGTTCAGGAGCCAGGAGCCGAGCTCCTTGGTGATCAGCGACTTCCCCGTGTTGGCGGCGCCGAGGGTGTTCTCGTCGAAGTCGTCGTCGTTCAGCCGGCTGGTGAAGTCGCCGCTGACCAGCTTGAGCTTGATGGGCCGCTGTGGCCAGCCGCCCAGTCGCTGCAGGTCGGTGCTCTCCTCCTCGACGGGCGCGGTGCCGTTGTAGGAGAAGTAGGTCTGGGTCCTGTGGTCCTGGCGCTCCGTTTCCATCTTCGCGAGGGCGTGACGGGCCACCAGGGCGCCCCGGCCGATGCCGCCCACGGTCAGCAGGCCGTCGCCGTCCACCTCGTAGGCCGCCTGGTGGATGGCTCCGATCACCGCCTGTGACTGGTCGGCGAGCCGGGTCACGCCTTTGTCGTAGCCGATCAGGATGAGGTCGTAGCCGCGTGCGCGCAGTTCCCCGAGGAACGAGTACGAGGGGTCGTCGACGCCGGCCTCGAACGCGGCGAGGTCCGTCGGTTTCGTGCCCTCGGCGCGGGCCTCGGGCGTGATGAGGTCTGCGGGGCCCTTGCCCTGGGCGGCGAGAATGAGCGGCTTGACGAGGGTACTGTTGTTCGCGGGAAACACCCGCGCCTTGCCGTTCTTCAGGGTCCATTCCTGGGCCGACGCCATGGGTCCTCCTGCAGATGGAAGGGAGGGCGCCACTGCATGCGGCGCCACTGTTGGCGATCTTGTCTACTACAGGGCCCAGGCCCGAAGTGACCGCTGTCCGGGTGACGCTTCGGACAGCAGCCAGACTTGTCGCCAGTCACGAGCAGACCAACCCTGACCCACCTGCGCGCCGCCGGGGGCGGGAAGATCGAAGCCCCGGACAGAAGCACCCCTGCTCCGATATAACGAGGCCCAGCGGAACGGGGCACCCGGAGGCGGAATCCGCCGCGACCGAGGCGTGACTCCACGCCAGGCCACCGTGCCCGCCTGCGCTGCGCACGGGCCAGGTTGGGCAATCGGCGGGCGGACTGCCTCAGTCCCGCTGACGCACTGTCTGGGCCAATCCAGCCGCGCGGACTACTTGGTGGTGCAGGCGCGTCCCGGAGCATCGGCCGCAGGTGACAGGTAGCGCGCCGAAACGGTGACAACCACCGTGTTCACCGCGCTGTTACTGACTTCGGCTCGTCAGGGTGAACCTTGGTGAAGTTCCTGATGGGTCTGAAGCGGTGGCGGTATCCGGTGGTGTGTGAGATATGCGGATGGGCGCGGACGACCCCTGCTGGACGTGAGCGCCGACAGGCGGTCCGGGTTCAGGCGGCCGAACTGTTCGAGCGGAAGATCAAGCCGTCGGAGGTCGCGCGTCAGCCGCGGGTGAGCCCGAAGTCGGCCTGCCAGGGGCACCAGTTGTGGCGGGAGGGCGGGGTCGACGCACTGGCATCACGTGGTCCGAGTGAGCTCGGCGCCGGGCCTGAGGCCATGGACGACCAGTTCCCTCTGCTCGTCGTCGACCCACATCATCGGGCTCTCGTCCTTGCCGGTGTTGGAGTCCACCCCGGCGAACCGTAGCGTCATGATGCCCTCCCGTACCAAGTCGGTTGCGCGGTTTTGCACGACGCCCCCCAGGTGACGGTGCGTCAAGGGCGTGAGGGCGCGCGCAGCGGACCGGCACGCGCCGTTCGACGGGCCCGGGGTGGAGTCGTTCGGCCTCGGGCCCGGTACTTGGCGGTCGAGCGTGCAGACTTTGCTGCGGTGATCAGGCCGGCCGCTGGTCGGAACGCAGGTGCCAGTCACGCGACGGCGAGTTCGCAGTCGTCGAGCTCCTGGGGCCGGAGGGGAGCGGCCGCTCCGGGTGCGTGTGCGGCGGACGAGATCACCGCGCGCAGGACCGCCAGCGGCTGAGGGGTCACGAACGGCTGACGGTTCGTCGGATCTCCTCTAGCCTCGTTGCCAGGGGGCTCCAGGTGCCGCAGGAGTTCTACCGGCGAGGGGGGACGCGGTGGGCGCGGACGATGCTCGGGAGAAGCAGCGGGTGCTGGACGACGCTGCGGCGTTCAGGGCCGAAGGGGACCTCGCACGGGCGGCGGCGGTTCTGGAGGAGCGGCTGAGGCGTGCACCCGACGTCGAGCTCCTCACCGCCGCGGACGACTTGATATTCGCCGGCTTCCGCGCGGGTGAGCTCGGCGCGGTACTGTCGCTCGCCCGCACCATGTGGGCCTTCCTGCGGGTCGTCCAGGGCGACGGTCCGCCGATCGTGGAGCGGGCAACCACGATCATGCTCTTCGCCGAGCGGGTCGGGCAGGACGACCTGGCCCGGCAGATGGCGGAGTACGTCCTCCGGGCGCGGCGCGGATACTTGCCCGGACGTCACCCGGACCTCGTGCTGGCGCTGAACGACTCGGCACGCCTGGAGCTCGCGGCGGGCGCCGTCGACGCGGCCCGGGCCCTGTACGAGGAAGTGGCCGGCGGCCTGCCCGGGGACGGCCCGCACGACGCCGAGGACTCCTCCCAACGTGCCGCGGCCCACTACGTGCTGGGCGAGTTGTCCGCGCACCTCGGTGAGGGCGACGCGGCCGTACGGCACTGGAGCAGCGCCGTGGCGTGGGCGGAGCACCTCGCTGACGGCCGCCCGCTGCGCATCGCGGCGCACCTTCGGCTCGGGCGGCTACTGCTGGCTTTCTCCGACGCGCCCGGGGCCGCGCACCACCTCGAACGGGCTTCCCGGCTCACCAGCCTGAGCCTCGAATCCCCCGGCGAGCCGGTGTGGCTCACCTCGACGACGGACGCGGCGGCCGTGGCGGACGCGCTCTTCTCCCTCGGTGTCGTCCACCGTGACCGAGGCGACAGTCTCGGCTCGGAGCGGGCGTTCCAGGAGGCGATCGGCCTGTACTCGGCCGTCGGGAGGCGGCAGTCGGTCGCCGAGGCGGTCGCGGCGCTCGGCCACACCTACCAGGCGCGGGGCGTGCTCGGCGCCGCGGAGCAGCACTACGAGCACGCGCTCGGGATCCTGGAGGGACTCCCCGAACGGCTCCCGCAGCTCAGGCTCCGGATCCTTTCCAACCTCGGTGCCCTGCGGGAGCAGGAGGGGCGTCTCGACGAGGCCGGAGCGCTTCTGGCCGAGGCGGCCGGGCTCGTGACGGAGGAGACCCCGCCGCAGCAGCACGGGTCGCTGCTGAACAACCGCGGTCGGGTGGCCTTCAAGGCGCACCGGGACGGTGAGGCGGCTGCCCTCTACCAGCGGGCGGTGGATGCGGTTCGGGCGGACGAGGGCGAGCGGTCCGGTCTCGCGGACATCTTCTTCAACCTCGCGGAAGTGCGGCTGGCACTGGGTGACGCCGCCTCGGCGGTCTCGGCGTTCCGGGAGGGACTCGCCGTCGAGGACGCCCGGCTGTGGTCGGTACTGCGAACCGGTTCGCAGCGTGAGTGGCTTGCGGAGGCCTCGCGCGCCCAGCACCGGGCGCACCAGTTGCTGGACATCGCCGTCTCCTCCTGTGCGGGGGATCCCGCGGTCGCGGAGCTGGCGGCCGATGTCCTGCTGAGCCGCACCGGGCTCGCGACCACGGCCGGCCTGGTCCGGCGCGAGATCGGGTCGTGGGCCAGCGCCGCCCCGCTGCTCGACGACCCCCGGCTCGACGACCCCCGGCTCGACGAACTCCGGCGCGACGCCGCGGGCCTGGAGGCCGCCATCGGGAGCAGGATGCTGGCCGGTCCGCCCGCCGGCATGGAGCGCGACCACGCGGAGGGCCTGGTCGCGGACCGGTTTCGTCTGGAGGCCATCGAATCCGAGATCTCGGCCCGAGTCCTTGGCGGATGCGACGGCGAGGTGTTCACGCTGTCATGGCGTCGGATCGCGGAGGCGCTGCCGTCCGACAGCGCCTTGGTCGACCTGCGGCGCTACGCCTCGTACGACTACGCGGCCGACGACCGGACGAACGCCCTCGTCGGCGAACACCGGTACGCGGCCCTCGTCCTGCGCCGGGACGCGGACCCCGTGCTCGTCCCACTCGGTGCGGCCGATCCGATCGACGCCCTGGCCGTCGACGCGGTCGCAGCCTTCAGCGGGCTGAGGGCAACCGACGCCACCGTCCTGTCCGCGCTCCGGGAGGCGGTCGTCGAGCCGCTGCTGCCACGGCTCGCGGGTGTGCGCGCCGTCCTGATCGCTCCGGACGGCGAACTGAACCGGCTCCCGTTCGAGGCCGTCCCGCTCGGCGATGACCGCCTGGTCATGGACGAGTACGCCGTCAGCTACCTGCCGACGGCGCGGGACGTCCTGCGTCTCGGCGCGCCCCTGGCCCCCGCCGGCCCGTCGCTCGTCGTGGCCGATCCGGACCTCGACCTTAGCGCCTCGGCCGACCGGCCGCCGCAGGGCGTCGAACTCGCCTTCGGCGGACTGCCGGCCGCCCGCGCCGAGGCCGAGCACGTGGCTGGGCTGCTCGGCGTGGCGCCCCTGCTGGGCGGCGACGCGGTGAAGCACAGCGTCACGGGGGCGCGCGGCCCGGCGGTGCTCCACATCGCCACCCACGGGTTCTTCCTGCCGGCCGTCCAGCCAGAGCCGGTGGATCCAGCCGAGACCCGGGCCGGGGACGTCCTGCGGCCGACCGCCCCCGGGCGACGGATGATGACGCTCGACGGGGTCCTGGCCACCCCGATCGACTTCACAGCCGAGCCGGCCGGCCCGTTCCGGCGCCTGTCCGGTGAGGGGCTGGACGATCCGATGCTGCGGTCGGGCCTGGCACTGGCCGGGGCGAACACGTGGCTCGCCGGAGGGGAGCCGCCGCCCGCAGCGGGAAACGGCGTGGTCACCGCAGCCGACCTGGCGGCCACCGACCTGGGCGCGACCAGGCTGGTCGTGCTCTCGGCGTGCGACACCGCAGTCGGCGAGACCCGCACCGGCGACGGGGTGTTCGGGATGCGGCGGGGGGTCTCGCTCGCCGGCGCCCGGAGCCTGGTGATGAGCCTGTGGAAGGTGCCCGACAAGCAGACGCGCGAGCTGATGGAGGAGTTCTACGTCCGGCTCATGGCCGGCGCGGGCGTGCTGGAGGCGCTGACCGCGGCCCGGCACGCGCAGCGCCTCAAGTACCCGCACCCCGTCTACTGGGCAGCGTTCGTCTGCCAGGGGGACCCGGGACCGGTCCGACTCGACCAGCTCGTGAGGGAGCACCGATGACCGACGTCGCGGAGATCACCGCGCTGCTGCGGCCCCTGCCGCGGCCCAACCCGCACCCCGGAGTCCTGCTGGACGACGACCGGGACGCGACACGTGTGCTGGCCGCCGTCCTGCGCTACTTCGACGCGGACGACGACCGTCCGGCGGTGACGGTCCTCGCCGGCGTGAAACCGCTCGGCCTGCTCCATCGCCGGGACGCCTACAGCCTTCCGCCGCCCGCGTTGAGCACGCGCGACTTCGGGGCCTCCGACCACGCGGCCCTGCCGGGTGACGTGCGCTACGAAATGATCACCATGTGCTGCCCCGCGGCGGACTGCCCCTACCGTCTCGCGCTGATCCTCCATCCGCTCCGGGCGCTTCGCTGCCCGGCGCATCCCGAACGGACCCTGGCGGTGGTCGGATGAGCGGCATCATGCCGCCCGGCCTGCTCCAGGACCACGGACGCCGCTTCTCGATCACCGGCACCCTCCCCACGCTGGCCGTCCTGCTCACCGTGCTGGCGGAGCTCGCCTCCGGCGCGCCCTCGCACATGCCCAGCAGGGAGCGGCTGGTCGGCTCGCTCGAGTCGCTCGTGCCCGGTGAGTGGGTCCTGCTGTCCCTGGGCGTGACCGTCGCGGCACTCGTCCTGCAGCCGCTCCAGCGGCAGCTGGTCCGCTGGCTGGAGGGCTATCCGCTGATGCGGGGCCCGGGCGCGGTCCTGGGGCGTCCGCTCGTCGCCCGCTGGCGGCGGCGCTGGGAGCGACTGGACGCACTGCAGCAGAGAGTCGACCCCCGCCCCGGAGACCTGCCGGCAATGGCCACGGCCGCTGCCCGCCTGGCCAGGCTGCCGCGTTCGCCGGACCGGCTCATGCCGACCGGTCTCGGGAACACACTCCGCGCGGCCGAGGACAGGCCCGCCGACACCTACGGCCTCGACGCGGTGGCCGCCTGGCCGGAGCTGTACACGCTCCTCCCCGAGTCGACGGCGACGCTCGTGGACGACGCCCGTGACCAGCTGGACACCACTTGTCGGATGGCCGCGGCACTCGCCCTGATGGGCGGCCTCTCGGCGGTCATCCTCCCGCCCAGCCGGTGGACGCTCCTGGCTGTGGCGTTCCTGCTCGCGTCCGTCCTCACCTACCGGAGCGCGATCGGCGCCGCCGAGGGCTACGGCCGTCTGGTCAACGCGGCCGTGAACCTGCACAGGTTCGACCTGTTGACGGCTCTCCGACTGCCGCTGCCCGCTGACCCGGCCGAGGAGCGCGATCGTTTCCGCGCCCTCTCGAACCACCTCCGCCAGGGGTTGCCCGTCACCGGGCCCTACGAGCACAGGGCCCCTGACCTCGACGGAGGCGGGGTCTAGCCTCCGGGTACTCGGATCCGAGGCTCGCAACGCTGGCAGGCGCGGGTCCACCGGGGCCTGCCGTCGGAGCATCGCCCTTGTCAGCACCAACACCGTGCCGATCCTCCAGGTGAAGGCCATGCTGTTCAGCGCGGCAACCCGGGCCAGCGTCCTGGTCTCTGCCGTTCGGCCCCACCGGGGGTTGGTGTAGTCGATGTGCTGCCCGTCTTGGACTCCTCGTAGTTGAGCACGCAGGCCCCGGCGACTTCGACCACACCTTTCCTGCTCTGATCGCCCGCACCCTGACCGACCGGCCGGTGCCGTCGCTCTCGGTGATGCCAGAGCGATCATCGTTGGCACACGGTGGCAGACAGGATCGGAACGAAGCTATCGGCTCGAACTGATCAGCTGCTGGCTCATGTTCAAAGGATGCCGCCCTCGCGGCACAAGGGGGCCGGCCAACTCCATGACCAACTGGGACTGCGAGTTCTGCGCCGTCCGCGGTCCCCTGCCCGGGCACACCACCCCCACAACCCCTGAACTGTGATGTAGCCAGTGAAGCGTGGCGCGGTACCGGCCTTACGGTATCCCGGTCCGCGGCAGGGCTCGCCTCGATACCCGCAAGACCCACGTCCTGGTCGTCCGCCTGCAGGGTGTCGTCGACCGCCCAGCGCACCAGGTCCTGTCGCAGCTCGGGAAAGTCACAGGCTACGCAGATGGGTCGGTCGCGGCCACTATTCGACCCAACGCCTCGTCAGCACGTCCGTTGCCGCCCTCGGGCCGTCGACCACACCTGGTGGGGACCGACTCGTTCTGATCGGACGACCGCAGTCGTAGGCGGTCTCGACCGTGGGTGTGCCGTAGAGAAGGCGGTCCGCGTCGGCAGGCCGCGCGGGTCGTAGGTGGACTCCGTTGTGACGCCTCGCGCGTCGGTCGTCTTCGCGCGGCGGCCTTCCTCGTCGTACCAGGTACGGGTGGGGCGGCCGAGCGGGTCGTAGCCCGTGGTGACGGTGTTGCCGAGCGGGTCCTTGACGGTGGCCGGGTTCCCGGCCGGGTCGTAGGCGAATGTGCTGGTGTAGGTGGCCGGGGTTGCGCCGGCGGCGTTGCCTCGGGGATCGACGGTGCTGGTCGGCCTCTGGTCGAGGTCGTAGGCCCAGGTGGTCCGGTTGCCCTCGGGTGTAACCCGACCCCACCGACAACCGCCGAACAACCACCCCGGCTGGTCACAAACCGTCACGCCGTCCTGCAGAAGCGGCGGTGGGGAGGCCTGTGGCCTTGTCAGCGGGGCGGGTTAGGGTGGGCGGCGCCCGCTCGGGTTCCGGCCTGCAGCGTCTGCCATAGGCGGCCTGGGGCAAAAGGGGGTGGCTGGACGGTCCCTCTGGTACGCCTCAGGGATCGGAGTAGACGCCCGATCCCACCCCCCTTTCACCCTCCTCTGCACGCCGTCCTCGGGGCGCCGCACCCGGACGCGTGCTCGTGCAGCTGGGCTTGTCGCGCTGGACCAGGGCGCCGTTCTCGAGCCGGGCGCCGGCGCGGATCAGGGTCCAGAGGGGTGAGCACCGCCGATCGGGTGCCATCGGTCCTGGGCGGACTCGACCAACTTGAACACCGTCACCAGGTCCGCGGCCGGGCTGCCGGCGTCGCGTCCTCCCCACGAGCGCGGGGGCAGCCAGCAGTAGCGTCACTTGCCGACTGACGGAAGTCCTCTTCCTCCGGTGCCCGCCCTCATTGTCCCCGGCGGGGACCTCAGGCGGTACCGGCTCACGGATTCGTACGACGGCCCGGCCGGCACCCAGGGCCGGAGGGGGCGCCCGGGCGTCCCCTCCGGCCGGGTGTGCTGGTGGTTCAGGTGCCGAGGAGGCGGTCCAGCAGTGACCGGTACTCGCGCAGGGTGAGGCGCAGGTCCTCCGTGCTGGCAGCCGGTGTGCCGTCCGGTGCCGCTTCGGCGCCGCGCAGCCGGTGGCGCCGCTCGTTGACGGCCTCAACCAGCAGGCCGACCGACTTCTCGATCAGGGCGTCGGCCTGCTGCACGGCCTGACGGGGATCGTCGACGAATCCCGCCTGGACGGAGTGCCATTCGACCCGCAGTCGCTGCGTGCGCTCAACCCCGAGCCAACCGCCCGATCCGCTCTCCGCAGGTGCCGCCGATGCCGGTTGCGGGCCACCCGGCCGGGGGCCCGTCAGGGAGCGGGCGGGCTGGGCGGGCTCGGACGGCCGTTCTGCGGCCCGGTCGCCCCCCGGCACGACGGCGAACCGACCTCCGGAAGCGCCTCGTTCGGGCGAAGCTGCCGGGCGGTCGGCCTCCGGGCCGGCCGGGTCCTGGTGAGCCGTGCGGGCGCGGGCGGCGTCCGGGTAGGCGCGGTGCAGGCGGACGGTGTCCGGCTTGTCCAGGTTCGCCGGGCCGCTGCGGGGGTCCGGGGCCGGCGCGTCGTCGTCGGGGTTGTTCCGGGCTGCGGAACCGTACTGGGACATGGTCATCCGCTCCTTCGTGGGGTCGTCGGCGTCATCGGGTGGCGTGGCGCGGGCCGGAGGGGTGGACGGCACCGGTGGAGTTGCCGGCAGGGGCCGTCCTCCCCTTCTCGTCGCCGCCGCGGCGGGCCACCTCGAGGCACAGGTCGCGCACGGCCAGCAGCGCCGTACGCAGTTCCTCGGTGTCCACCCGCTCCGACCGGCTGCGCTCCAGCACCTGCCGGGCGGTCCGGTAGCCGGGCACCAGGGCGGCGTGGTCGACCGAGAGCACGGCAGATCGGTTCTCGGCCGGGAAGCCGATCTCGTCGAGTGTGCCGTCGAGCAGGGTCACCGCCTCGTCCAGCGAGCGGGCGGGGTCGTCGACGAACAGCTCCTGGAGGGCAGCGAGCCGGTTGCCGACCTCCTCGGCGCGGCGCTGCGGCAGCCGGGTGAGCGCCAGCCGGCGGGCCTGTCGCAGCCGGCCGGCAAGCTCGTGCTCGGCCTCCCTGGTGCGGCCGCCGTGCGCCCGCACCGTCCGGTCGTACTCCGGACCGAAACGCTGTTGCAGCCGACGGGTGTTCAACCGCGGCAGCAATACGGCAAGGGCCGCCGCGACTGCCAGCACGGCCACTGCCAGAACGATCCAGATGCTCATACCGCTCCTCCTTCGGTTCGACCACCGCCCGGAGTGGCTGGTCGGTCCCGTCCTTCGGGTTCCCGCTCAGGCGATTCCAAACAGGCTGTTCCCCGGAAGCGTTGGCCGCCCGGCTTCGGGGAACCCGTCCCGGCGCTCTGATGGGCGCTCATGTGACGTGAAGGTCACAGACGTTCACCCCGAAGGAGGTGGCTTGCCGAGTCCCGCCGCCCCCGCCGGAGAGCCACCCCGGACACCCAAGCACCCGCACCCGCACGCGTGCGCGCAGGCCGCCGGCTCCCCGGCACGTCACTCTGTCGATCATTCTTGCCGCGGTCGCCGCGGTCGCCGCGGTCCTGGTCGCCTCGGCCTCGCTCCACCTGCTGCCGGGCCTGCCCGACCCGTTCGCCGAGAAGACCACCGACCGCAGCCGGCCGGTGCCGCTCAGGTCCATCCAGGACATGAGCCGCTAAACGGCCGCGAGCGGCGACTTCCAGCCGGTGGTCGACCTCGACCGCGAGGCCGTCTTCCTGCCCCGGGCCCGCTCGGCCGCCGCACGCTGTACGCGGCGGCCGGGAGCGTGGAGGCCCACGTCCACCCCGGCAAGGTCCCCGGCTCCGGCGTATCGGTCTCCGCCGACCGGCACAGCGCGACGATCTCGCTGCCGCACGCCCAGCTCGGGCAGGTGGCGCTCGACCCCGGGCAGTCCTACGTCTGCTCCCAGGAGCGCGGTCCGCTCGACCGGATCGGCGACTTCTTCATCCGGCAACCCGGCAACCAGCAGCAGGTGGAGCAGCCGGCCTCCCGGCGGATCCAGAACGCCGCCCAGTCCTCGGGCCCGCTGCGGCACGCGGAGCAGAACGCCAGGGACGCGCTCCGACAACTGCTGCGCTCGCTCGGCTCCACCACGGTGGACGTGCACGTCGGCCGGCCGAGGCGTTCGAGCAGGCGGGCGGCCGGGCCGCCGGGTGTCAGCAGACCGTTCTGCAGCGAGTTGCCACCCAAGCCGTGTGCCGGCGGGCGCCGGCACCGACGGCCACGGACGCCGCGTCAGCACCTGCCTCCCGCTCGGGCGCCACCAGGACGGCACCGCCCGGCCGGGACCGATCGTCACCGCCCCGCCCACCGCCGGCAAGGGCGCAGCCGGCAGGAAGCCGGGCGCACCCACGAGCTGCACCAGCGGTCCCTGTCCCACAGTCCCGTCCCCGGGCGGGCGCCGGTCGCGTACCTCCTGGTGCCGCCCGGCGCGAGCGCCAAGGGCCTGGCCGCCGAGTTCGCCCGCTGCGTCGGCCCGCTGCGTCGGCGCGCCGGTCGGCCTGCGCGTGACCCGGGCCCGGCTCACCGCGACCGTGTGCGGCATGTACACCAGCAGGGTGCACAACGCCGCCCCGCTGCGGACGCAGTCCTGGTCGGCCGTCGGCACGAGGCCGAGGTGCGGGCAGGGTTCGCCGGGGACGGGCTCGAGGGCGCCCGCCGCGTCGAGCGGTCGCCCTCGGTCCGGTTCCTGGCGTCGTCAGGAGGTGGGACCGGGTTCCGGTCGGTGGATCGCCTCAGGATTCCCAGCGGTCAGGACCATGTCCTGGCCGTCCCGCCACGCTCTCAGTGAGTCCCCCGCCCTGCTGCCGGCTTCGACCGAGGCGCCCGCACCCCCGATTCTCACCCATGACCTTCTCCAAGCATCCGACGGCCACGAACGTGAACGGCGGCATCCGCGCGGACGCCTGGGTGTACCTTCCGGCGAGAACGTTGCCGGGAAATCCTTGGCGAACATCCGGGTGGACGCCGCCGGAAGCACGCTGCGATCCGACGAAGCCACGCCCTGGGGGCGTCGCCCCGGCGGGTCGGGCCGTCAGGAAGAAGACCTCGCAGACGTCGTTCCTGACCGCCGATCGAGCCGCTGCTGCCGGTGCTGCCGGTGCTGCCGGTGCGCAGCAGCGGCTTCGCAGGATAGGCCGCCCGCCGCCGGACGACCGGGGCTGCCTGCAGGGAATTCTGTTCGTGCTGCACACGGGCATCCAGTGGGAGTGGCTGCCGCAGGAGCTCGGCTTCGGCTCGGGCATGACCTGCTGGCGCTGGCCGCGGGACCGGCACGAGGCGGGAGTGCGGGACCGGCTGCACCAGGTGTTGGTGACCGAGTCGCACCGCGCCGGCGAGCTGGACCGGTCGCGGGCGGTGATCGACGGCTCGCACCGCCAGGCCCGTCGCGGCGGCCCAGAACGGGGACCGGCCCGGTCGACCGCGCCTGGCCGGGCTCGAAGCACCACGTGATCACCGACGGCCGCGGCACACCGCCGACCATCACCCTGACCGGCGGCAACCGCCACGACGTCACCCGGCTCCTGCCGCTCCTGGACGCCGTTCCCCGCATCCGTGGGAGGACCGGTCGGCTGCGCCACCGACCCCGCCAGCTGTTCGCCGGCCGGGGCCCACGACTTCGACAAGTACCGCCGTCTGCTGGGGAAGCGGGGGCACCAAACCGGTCATCGCCCGCCGAGGAGTGCCGCACGGCTCCGGCCTCGGAGCCGTACGGTGGGTCGTCGAGCGCACGAACGCCTGGATCCACGGCTTGCGACACCCGCGGATCCGCCGGGACATCCGGGACGACATCCACGAGGCGTTCCTCAAGCCGGCCTGCCGCGTAATCACCTACCGGCGCGTCCGAGCCCTGTGTCAGCTCCTCTCACGCGAATCCGCTGCACGGCGCTGGGCGGCGGCGAGCCACAGCGCGGCCGCGCAGGCCAGCAGCGCGGCCGCGATCAGCAGAATCCAGCCGCGCCGGAAGCCGTCCAGCGCGGCCTGCGGCCCGTGCGGGGTGCCGATCAGGCCGACCGTCAGCGCCACTCCCACCACCGCGCCGATCTGGCGGGCCATCGTGGTGATCGCCGAGCCGGTGGCGAAGCGCGCGGGTGGCAGCGCAGCCGCGGCGGACCCGACAAGGGTGGGCAGGGTCAGGCCGACACCCAGGCCGGTGAGCAGCAGTCCGGGCAGAAGCTCGCCGGCGTAGCCGGGGCGCAGTCCGACGGTGGCGGTCCACCAGCCGATGCCCGCGGCGAACAGCAGGGTGCCGAGCGCGGCGACCCGGCCGGGGCCGAGCCTGCGCACCAGGGCGGCGCTGCCCAGTGCGACCGGGGGTACGAGCAGCGGTCCGGGAGCGATGGCGAGTCCGGTGCGCAGCGCCGAGTAGTCCCAGGCCTGCTGGCACCACAGGACCGAGGTCAGCAGCATGCCGGCGAAGGCGAGGGTGAACAGCAGCGCCGCGGTGTTGGCGGCGGCGTAGATCGGCACGCGTAGCAGCGGCAGTTCGACGACGGGGGCGTGGTGGCGGGCCGATCGGCGCAGGAACCAGGCGGTCAGCAGGGCGCTCGCGAGGAGGCTGCCCGGGACCTGGGGCGAGAGCCAGCCCCATGCGTCGGCCTTGACCAGGACGACGGTGAGGGTGGCGATGGCGGCGGTGAGCAGGAGGGCACCGAAGAGGTCCGGCAGCGGTCCGTTCTCCTTGGGGCGCGGCCTGGGCAGTACGCGGGTGCCCACGGCGACGGCGGCGATGCCGACCGGGACGTTGACGATGAACACCCAGCGCCAGTCGGCCTCGACCAGCAGTCCGCCGAGGACCGGTCCCAGGCCGGCGGCGATCCCGCCGATCGAGGCCCAGACCCGGATGGCGCCGGGGCGCTCGGCTGCGGGAGTGGCGTCCAGCAGAAGCGCCAGGGAGGTGGGCATCAGAGCGGCCGCGCCCGCCGCCTGGAGCACCCGGGCGGCATCGAGCCAGCCGACGGTCGGGGCGAGTGCGCAGAGCGCGGAGGCGGTGGTGAAGAGGGCCAGGCCGGAGAGGAACACCGTCCGGTGGCCGATGCGGTCGGCCAGTCGTCCGGCGGGGACCAGCAGTGCGGCGAAGACGATGGCGTAGCCGTTCAGGACCCAGGACAGCGTGTCCAGGCTGCTGCCGCGGAAGTGCTGCTGCATCGCCGGGAGGGCGACGTTGACGATGAACAGGTCGAGGTTCGAGACGAAGACCGCGGCGGCGAGCACCGGGAACGCGGCGCGACGGTGGGGTCGGGCCAGATCGGAGGACGCGGCTAGTGGGTTTGACGTTCCAACTATCTCCATGACCCGGAACGCTAACGGCAGTGAGTTTGAATACGCAACCTGCCGTGGCAGGCTGGTGGCGTGACCCCGCCCACCGATGGCCGGCCCACGGCCGCCACGCCCACCGACGGCCGGCCCACGGCCGCCACCCGTTCCGGCGCCACCGCACTGGTGGGCCGCCCCTGCTCCATCGCGGCCGCACTGCAGGTCCTCGGCGAGAAGTGGGCGCTGCTCGCCGTGCGCGAGCTCTTCTACGGCAACCACCGGTTCGACCGGATCGCCCGCAACACCGGCGCGCCGCGCGACCGGCTCACCGCCCGGCTGCGCGCCCTGGAGGCAGCCGGAGTGGTCGAACGCCGCGCCTACAGCGAGCGCCCGCCGCGCTACGAGTACCACCTCACCGAAGCCGGCCGGGACCTCGCCCCGCTCACGCAGGCCCTGCTCGCCTGGGGCGACCGCTGGCTGTCGCCCGAGCCGCCGGTGGTCCTGCACCACCACCCGCGCGACTCGCGCGACCCGGGTGACTCGCACGACCCCGGCCACCCGCTGGACGCGGCCTGGACCTGCCGCACCTGCGGGGTGGAGGTGCGCAGCCCGGACCTCGGCCTGGAGGTCCGCTCCCCCGGCTGGGACCACAGCGGCCCCACCACGGCCGGCCATGATGCGGACACCGCGCCATGAATCCCGCCGAAGACGATTCGAGGGGGTCCACCGGATCAGCGACTCCCGTCCCGGTGCCGTACGCGTCGCAGTTGCGAGGGCGGTGGAGTCGGCCGGGACACGACGGGTCCGGTCTGCGGCCTTCCACCCGGGAGCGCGGGGCGGCGTTCGTGCAGAACTCCCGCGGGGCCGTCGGCGCGGCGGGTGGGCCGGCCTGCGACCCGTCCACCCCGGACGGGCTCGCGTTCGTGGAGGGTCACCGCGATGCCGCGTTCGGCGAGTGCGGTGGCGACGGCGAGGCCGGCGATGCCGCCACCGACGGCGACGGCGACGGCGACGGCGACCCGGGGCGGTTCGGCTCCTGGGATGCGGTGGGTGCAGTCGTGCAGCGCGCGCTCGTAGCCCGGCACGACCACCGCCCGGACCGCGGACAGGGCACAGTGGCGCGGGCAACGAGAAAGCCACCGATCATCAGGGCGGCACGAGGACCCGCACGTGCGACGTCCCTCCGGTGGCGGCCGGCCGCACGTCCGCCACCACCCCGGTGCAGCCGTACCCCTTGGCCCGGGCCGGAGAATGAGCGGTCCGGCGCTCCCCCAGGTCAGTTCGCGCGACGCAGCCACCGGGCCGCAGTGTGGCCCAGGAACAGGTAGACCACGGCGGGAATACCGTAGTTGAGCAGGGTTCGCAGCCATCCGTGGGAAGGCGTGAACATGTCGCGGGCCCATGTGGACAACCAGTCGGCCGCACCACGGACCCAACGAACCAGATCGTTGGAAGGATTGGCGTTCAGCATGTACAAGACGATCCACAGTCCCAGGATGCCCGCGACGACGTCGGCGAGGACCATGACCGCGCGGGCCGTGCCCGCCCCTCGATGTCTGCCCTTCATGACTGACGTGTAGCCGCTATCACGCGAGCAAAACCGAGAGAACGCCAAACATGTTGCACTGCAGCGAAGTTGACCGAAGCGCATGGAAGGGCTGGTGGCCCGGCCCGGGACGTGCCGGTACAGCCGCTCACCGCGCCGATCCTCCCCGGACAGGCCCGAACGCAACGCCGACCAGCAGGGGGCCTGCGTTCGCTGTCACGAACCTGCGCGCTTCCCCGCTTCGGGGCGGCCGGGCCGCACGGCCGGTGCCGGGCGCGGGGGCGGCCCTGCGGCCGGGGCACCCGAATCGAGACCCCGATCCGGCGCAGCCCGGCCGCCCCGCCCGGGCACCCGCTCGACAGTAACGGACGGGCACGCGGGTGGACGGAGTCGTCAGCGGCGGGCGGGAGCAGCGCAGGGTCTCCCACCGAAGAGACATCAGGCTTGCCGGCCTTGGACTGTGAAGGACGACTGCGCCATCACGACCGCGTCCGGTGCGGCGTCCAGCAGCCCCCGGAACCGCTCCTCCCCGGTCCCCAGTCGGTTGGTCCGGGACGCGGAGGAGCAGTGGCACGTACGGTGTCCTTCCGCGACAGCCCGGCTCGTCGACGTGCTGTCGGCCTTGTCGTCCCTCTCGACCCCACCCTGCTGGCACAACCCCGCTGAACAATCGGGCCGTCACGGTGCACCAGGGGCACGAGCACCCCTGTGTGTCACCTCTCGGTCCTAACTGGCCGAACCTGTCGGTTTCAGGCCACTGTTGTTTCGCGGGATCCAGGATGCAGACCGTTCACTGCCGGGGCTTGCTCACCGTTCCCGACCGGGCCGCACGGACAAGCACGCGCGAGGGGCAGCCTCGTTCTTTTCGGCAGCGGTGAGCGGTCAGGGGGCGGCGCTCCCGCGGGCGGCCTCGGCCGCCAGCACCTCGGGGAGGTCGTCGAGCCGGTCGAGTCCTCCGACGGTCCGGGCGGTGCGGTGGTTGGCGGCCAGCAGTTCGCGGTGGCGGTGGACGAAGGCCCAGTAGCCCGTGGTGACCGGGCAGGCCCGCTCCCCGGTCCTGTCGCCGGGCCGGTAGGCGCAGGGGCGGCAGAGGTCGCTCATCCGGTTCAGGTACGCACCGCCGCAGGTGTAGGGCTTGGTGGTCATGGTGCCGCCGTCGGCGTACTGCGACATGCCGATCACGTTGGGGACCATCACCCAGTCGTAGCCGTCCACGAAACTACGGTGGAACCAGTCGGTGACCGCGGCCGGGTCGTAGCCGTGCTGAAGGGCCCAGTTCCCGAGCACCATCAGGCGCGGGACGTGGTGGGTCCACCCGGTGTCCCGGACCTGGGCGAGCACGCCGGACAGGCAGCGGGCCGCACCGCGTCCGCGTCCAGCTCGGCGAACCAGTCGGGCAGGGGGGCGTGGTGGCCGAGTCCGTTGTGGCGCCGGTGTTCCTCGCCGGGGTACCAGTACCGCTGCCGGACGTACTCGCGCCAGCCGGCCACCTGCCGGACGAACCCCTCCGCGCTGTTCAGCGGCACGCTCCCGGAGCGGTACGCCTCCTCGGCCCGGCGCACGCACTCGCCCGGGTCGAGCAGGCCGAGGTTCAGCGGGACTGAGAGCAGGCTGTGCGCCATCCACGGGTCGGCCGCCAGGACCGCGTCCTCCCAGCGCCCGAAGTGGGGCAGCCGGGCGGTCGCGAAGTGCTCCAGCGCGCGCACCGCCTCGGCCCGGGTGGCGGCGAAGCGGCGGGGACCGTCCCGCCCGACGAAGCCCACCTCGCCCGACCGCTCCCAGCGGTCGACGTCGGCACGCACTTCCTGGTCGATCTCGTCCTCCTCCGGCCACCGGGGCGGCGGCCCGGGCAGCACGGACTCCCCGCGCGGCGGCGGTTCCCGGTTGTCGGCGTCGAGGTTCCACCGGCCGCCGGCAGGCCCTCCGCCGGGATCCAGGAGCAGGTCCTCGGCCCGGCGGACCCGGTGGTGGAAGTCCTCCGTCAGCAGCCGCCGCCCGCCGAGGCCGTCGGCCCAGCGCCGGAAGTCCCCGAACGGCACCAGGAAGCCGCGTGGCGGGAGCACCTCCACCCGTGGCAGCGCCGTGACCAGGCCGAGCGCCGCCCGGGACGTCGGGTGACAGACCGTGACGGCCCGCTCCCCCGCCGCCTGCCGCAGCCCCTCCCGGTAGGCCTCCGCCCGCCCATGGCGAGCCCGGTCGCCGAGTTCGCCGGCCCGGTGCCGCATCGCGGACAGCACCAGGCGGGCCCTGGCCCGGTGGAAGCGGCGGCGTCGGAACACCGAGCGCGCCTCGACGATGACGACGGGCGCGTCGGGGTCCGGCCCGTGCTCGGACGGGGCGAGGACGTGCGGTCCGAGCTGGTCGCCGAAGAGCCAGTGCGGTCGGTGCCCGCCCACCGGGCCGGTCCCGCACGCCCCGGCCGGGCGCCGGCCGGGCCGATCGCCGGGTTCCCGGAGGGGACGGCCGGTCCTGGGCGACGGTGGCGCCGGAGGAGGTTGCCGAGCGGCGGCCGACCGCCGACCCGCCCGAAGAAGCCGAACGTCACCCCTGCGATCAGCACCGCCGCCGTCACGATCGACACCGGACTCGGCCGGGCGACGCCCGCCGGCCCCGCGCGGCTCCCGCCCCGGGTACCGGGGAGCGCGGGCCGGTCCACCGGGCCGGGCGGCCGAACACCGGCAGCACGGCACCGGACAGGCCCGCCCCGACCCGGTACACCCGGGCCGGACGGTTGTCCCCGGGAAGCTCATCACGGAAGTCCATGACGACTCTCTCCTTCGACAAGGGACGGTGGTGGGGCCGGACTCCTTGTAGCCGCGCACGTGCAGGTGCTGATGGACGGTGCGGCGGTAGGCCAGGCGGTGGATCAGCCACGGGTAGCCGTGGTAGACGAAAAGCACCAGCCGGTCGCGGGTGAAGAGGGCGTCGAACTCGGCGTCGGACATGCCGTGCGGATGCTCCTCGGCGGGCCTCAGCCGGGCCAGGTCGACCACGTCGACACCCGCACGGCGAGGTCGCCGCCTCACCCCGCGCCTCCCAACAGCTCCGCTGGACCAGCTTCTTCGTCGAGAAGGAGCCAACCTCATTCGCGCGCCTTCAGCAGGTCGCCGAGGACTACCGAGTCCAGGGTGTCGACTCGACCGTCCACCGTGGAATCTGCGACGAGACCCTCGACCGGGTCCTGACGCGCCATCGACCTGCCGCTCTTCCTGTTCCTGGACCCGTGCGGGCTGCGCCTACCCTTCGAGCGGCTCGTCCACGTGGCTTCGTTCACTTATAACTCGTGGACAGAACCAACCGATGTTCCCCGAGGCCGGTGACGCACCCCGCCGCCGACACCGGGTGGCGGGTCACGTCCCCCAATTCGCGATGGACACCGCCAGGTCGTTCCAGCGGAAGCGGCCGAGATCGGGAGTATTGCATCCCTTGGGTTGGAAGAACTCGTCCCCGTGCCATTCGAGGAGATCGAACAGTGATACATCGAATCGGCACTGGCTCAAGGAGGAGATGACGAAAATCCAATCCCCCGCGCCCAGAAAACCTCTGTGCACCTTGCTCAGGTCCGGATATCCCAGCCCTGCCCCCACACATTTCACATCGCCTTGCTCATCGATGTCCTCGAAGAAACACACCTGTGTGGGCAAGGCGTCCGGTGGCTGCGTACAGATCGCCTCAAGGGCCACCTCCAGGGCCCCTTCCTCGGCGTCTGTGGACATACGGCGCGCCTCCGACAGCATCGCTTCGCGGTCGGTGAAGGCCCCCAGAGCCAGGGACGAGTTGTGGATCAGACGCGTCATGAACAAGGGCCGCGTCACTTCCGCGTTCATGCGTTCAAGGTCTTCGACCACTTCTCCGTCGAGAACAAGCGGAACATCCGGGTAAAGCTGGCGCTTGCGGCCGGTGTGTTCAGGGCGAGCAGACAACTCACCGGCCAGTCCGTCGGGTATCCGAACGGGCTCCGCGTCCCTCACGTCACGCTCGGGGGACCCCTTGTCCGCACCCGGGAACTGGTGCGACATTCCCACCACCTCCTTGTGATTGTGCTGGCGTGCCCGGCGACGCCTCCCCGGTGCACGGATCAACAGTTGCCGCAGGCGGAGAAATTTCAAGTACTTACGTTCGTCATTTCTACGCTAGCCCTTACGTTCCCAGGTCGCGCGACGAGGATATCCCCGGAAGGGACGCCCGTCAGCGGCCGGTGGGAAGGTTGGGGGTTGGTACTGGCGGGCTCGCGTATTCAACCATCGCGAGTCGACCCACCTCGTTCCGGTATTGCTACTGGGCGTGACAGCCTGGACCCCCGTGCCCCTGATGCTGATCGGCATCGCGCCTGCGGAGCCGAAGGTCGCCGACACGCTCGCGCAGAGCCTGCTGCTGCGCGCCCGCGCCAAGCCGGCCCGGGCTCAGGCTTCCGCGCGAGGCCAGGACGACAAGCCTGCCGATGGTGCGCAGTGACCGAGGAGAGCTGCTGCGCCGAGTGGGGCGCGTTACGTCCACGATGCCGTTCGAGACGGCCTACAGGCTGTACCACCACCCGCTGGTTCTGTCGGTCCGCCAGCGGGCCACCGCCTGGGGACTGTCCGAGCGGGACGTCGACGTGGAGGCGCTCGTCCAGGACACCTTCGAGCAGGCCCTGCGTGTCTGGGACAGCATCAGGGTCCCCCGTTCCCGGATCTACACCGTGGCCCGGCGCCGCCTCGCCCGCTGTACCTCCACAGCCGCCCCGCGGGCCGAAGGGGATCCCGCGGACCACACGGTGCAGGGGACCGTCGGCTGGAGCACCATCGCTGCGGCAGCCGGCACCGAGGACCTCGTCGCCGCGCGGGAGATCGTTCACCTCGTCCAGCTGATGCCACAGCAGCGCCGCCAGGAAGTCGCCTACCTCCGCTACATCGAGGAGTGGGGCTTCAACGAGATCACCGAGCAGCTCGGCTGCTGCCCGGCCACCGCCCGCGTCCCCGCCCTCAACACGCGGGTCCACGTCGTCGCCACCGCCAGCAGCAGTGGCCGCGTTCCTCAGGCGGGCCTCAGGCGGGCCGGGACATCCCCGTCATCCGCAGCACCGTCCGCAGCACCCCCAGCACTGCCGGGGCCGGCCGCAGCTGGCTGGTGGCTCTGCTCGTGCTCGGCTGTGTGCTTGCAGCGGGCTTCCTGGTTGGCCGTGCCTGGGTGCCGGCCATGGCTGGAGGTGCTGCTGCCGTTGCCCGCCGACCGGTCAGCTGCCCCAGCCGTCCCCCACCCCCGGGCCAGGGTCCGGGGGTGACGAGGACTGTGCCGGCGCGGCGCAGGTGGCGGCGAGCCGGTCCAGGGCGCGCGGGTTCAGACCGGTCGGGGCGGCGGCGAGGACGACGGGGCAGGCCGCGGCGAGCGCGGTGACAACCTCGGCGAAATGCTCACCGGGGTGGCCGGCGACCAGGAGCCGCCGCAGGTGGAGGCCGTAGCCGGCGGCCCCGGCCGACCACACCGACCGTGTCGCCGCCCGGCCGCTCTCCAGCAGTCGGACGAGACCCAGTGACGGACAATCAGTCCGTGACCTGCTCCGCCTCGCTGAGGTCCTCGACCCCCACCGGCCGCAGCCCGTCGAACCACACCCCCACCCCGAAGGGCTCGCAGACCGGCGGCGCCCCCTCCGCGAACCGCAGCATCCAGCCGTCGGCGTAGACGTTCACCTCCGGTGCGTCCAAGCCGGCCTGATCCTCCGTCATGTCCCATGCCGCGCAGACGAACCGCCGGGCTTCCTCCACCGCCTGCTCCAGGTGCGTCAGCACCTCCCTGAGCAGGTCGAGATCCACCGCTCCGACGTCCTCTCCAGCCTCCACCATCACATTGACGTTCACCGCCCACCGCTCCGGCTCGGCCACTCCCCACACCGTCAGCCCACCCCGCCCGTCGCTCACCCGCACCAGCGGCCCCACACCCTGCGCCATCCCTGCCTCCTCGTCGCCCCGCCACCGTACAACCGGGCGACGGACGCAGCACGGTGGGGCCGCCGCCGGGAGCCGGACCCCGGGCTCGAAGCCGTCTCGGCCTGGTGCTGCTCGCCCTCCCTGCGCTGCTCGGCCTCTCGTCCCGGTTCGGGCCGCTGCCGCCCTCGGCCTGGTACTGGTCGCCGCTCGGTCCGGTTTCCCGGTGCACACCGGATCCGGCGACGGGACGGTGGATCCGGCAGGAAGCACCCGCCCCGGAGGCGTTCCAGCAGGCCGCGCCGGCCAGGGCTGCACCCATCGATGCCCCTCCGCCCAGCCTCGGCCGCCACAGCGCCGGAACAGCCGGTGGCGGCCGCCACCGTCGGCGGCACCGCCCCGGTGGCGGCGGCCGTGCGCGGTGTGCTCACTGAGCCGTTCTCGTCGGGCAGCATGAGTCGGGCGGTCGCGGACGGGCTGCCCGGCCGCGTCCGGTGCAGCGGACATCGACGGTGCGCGAGCGCGGCATGCCGTGGCCGTCGCCAAGTCCCTGCCAGGCCGCATTGCCGGTCGTCAGGCGCAGGGCGGCGCCGTGCCAGGGGGTGGTGGTGAGCAGGGTGTCGCCGGTCGCACGGAAGCGAACCCCCAGTCGCTGGAGCTCGCGGGGGGCGTAGAGCAGCCAAGCACTCCGTTCGTCCTCGCCCCAGCGCGCAAAAGCGATCCACGGCACGTCCGGCCCCGGGCGGCGGCGGGCCCTGACCAGGCCCGAGCGCCACCCTCCTCCGATCCGCACCCACGCCGGGCGCCAGCACCGGTCCGCCCCGTCCGGGTCGGGCGCGCCCGCGAGCTCGGACGGCACCATGAGCGCATCGCGCCACGCCCTGAGGAACGGCGCCCGGCCGTGCGCCCGCTCCTGCGGCTCGGGCAGCGGGCGCACGGTCCTCTCGTCGAACACGAACCAAGCGCTGCAGCCCGACCACGTCACCGCGACCTTGGTCAGCACCGCCGAGCACGCCTTGTGCTCCTGAGGATCATTGGCGTGACGATGACTCGCCGCCGAACCGTGTTGGCGGACAGCGAATGCGTCCAGGCGGTCATCCTCGGCGGCTGTGGCGGTCGTTGCTCGGTCAACTACACCGTCGACGTGCCCGCCGGTGTCCCGGTGAGCGGGGAGGTGTCCAGCGGCAGCATCCACCTGACCAGAGTGGGGGCGGTGAAGGTGAAGACCTCCAACGGCAGGATCACAGGGCAGGACATCACGGGCACGCGGATCCAGGCACAGACCACCAACGGCGCGATCAACCTGACCCCGGCAACACCGCTGGACGTTCAGGCCAGTACGTCCAATGGGGCCATCACCCTGACCCTGCCGAAGGCCGACTATCAGGTGATGGCCGACACGAACAATGGCGACAAGACCATCGGCGTCTCCGACGATCCGTCGGGTAAGTTCCGACTCGAGCTGAAGAGCAGCAACGGGGACATCACCGTCAAGAACTCCTGACACGGCGGTCGGTGCCCGCGTGCCGGAGGATCGGACGCCCGGTCGGCGATCCACTCGTCAGGTTGCTGCCAGGCGACCGGAGCTCCGCCGTCTGCCTCCTGGTGCCCGGCACTCCTTCGGGTGATCGAGGCCGGAACGGACCGCCGGTCGGCCTCGGAACCAGTAGATCTGAAGAGCTTCGTACCGCGACAAAAGGGATCCCATGAACACCTTCGGAAGGGCGCTGGTCACGGCCGGTGCTACCGCGCTGCTCTGCATGACTCTTCCCCTCGACGCTCAGGCTGCCGCCGGTGAGTTCACCTACTACATCGGCGACGGCCGCGAACGTGTTCTTCAGAACCCGCAGGACAATGAGTGCTACTCGGTCATCGACGCCGGCGGCTTGGTGGAGAACGCTACCGATGCCACCGTCGTCTTCTTCGCGCACGCGGGCTGTACGGGCGAAGGCATCGCGACCCTCGCACCCGGCGGGTGGACGGCCGTCCGGAACTTCGGGTCCTTCATGTTCCTCCGCCCCAACGGCTGAGGGCCTGCGGTAGACGCGCGCCATCACAGGCCCCGTAGGAGACGGTACTGACCGCCGTGCGCAACGCGGTCGGCCGGAACACGCCGGTGGAGGTCCGCGCCGCTGCTCTCGGCCGGCGTCCTCTCCATGATCGGACGCCGGCGAGGGTCGTCGGTGGCTCCGGCCGCCGCCACGCGACCCTCGATCACTACCGCCCCGCCCTCGACTTCTCCACCACCTCGGCCGGCCGCTCCAGCTGACCCTGGGGGATTCGACCGGCGAGCACCTCTTTGTCGACGGGCCCGCGAGGCGTCGGCGATGTGGACATCGCGCGGGACTTGACCAAGGGGTCAACCGGGCCGCCTTCGCCGCGGTCGGACGGCGGCCGCTTGCCGGGGGACCGGGCCGTCCTCCAACCGCTGGCGGACGGCCGGGCCTGGCGGCCTCTCAGCAGGGTGGCCGGGGGGTGTCGCCTGCGGCGCCACCGAGGGGACCGCCTACCTTCAGGCCTGCACCGCAGCCCGGGAACGTGAGCGCGGCACGTCCGTGCCGCCGCCGGTCAACGCCGGAGGCGGCCCGCCGACCATCGGGTGACCCCCCGCAGAGCCAGGGGTTTGGCGCGGACGCCCTGACACGCTTCGCTCACTGTCGCCTCCTGGCTGTTTTCGGCTGATGGGGCGAATGGATCTGAAGGGATCGTCGAGAACGCCCGTGTGCGGCGCGCCCACCGGATCACAACGGAAAGCACATGCATGAATACCTAGCGTTGCATGCATTCTGTTTGTTTCCCGTCACGGATCCGACGAAAGGGCACCTTCATGCCTTCAGCCATGCGCACCACGACGACCGCCCCGCGGGCACGGATGGCCGCCGCCACTGTCGCGCTGGGCGACTGTCTGACGCTCGCCCTCCCGACGGCTGCCGCCGGTGCGGCGGACGCTCAGCCGGTGCCGACCGTGTTCTTCGGCGACTCCTACACCTCCAACTACGGCATCGCCCCCTACGGCAATCGCCACAGGCTCTGCTTCCAGGCCGATGAGAACTACCCCGTCGTCGCCACCCGGACCCTGGCGGCCAAGGGCGTCACGCTCAACGTCCAGGCCGACGTCTCCTGTTCGGGCGCGGTGATCGACAACTTCTGGCAGAAGCAGAGCCTGGGATTCTTCCAGTCGGTTCCGTCGCAGGAGAACGCCCTGAACGCGGACACCCGGCTGGCCGTGGGCAGTCTGGGCGGCAACACGCTGGGCTTCATCCGCATCCTCAAGCAGTGCTCCGACAATCTCCGGGGCGCGGCCGGGGTGCCCGGGGAACCCGTGGACGCCTCTTCCCCGGCCGCGGAGTGCGGGGCCTTCTTCACGTCGGGAGACGGCAAGACGTGGCTGGAAGGCCAGCTCACACAGGTCGGCAGCGACCTGGCCACGATGTTCCAGCACATGGCCTCCCACTCCCCCGACGCCAAGCGCGTGCTGGTCGGATACCCCCGCCTGGTACCCCAGGACACCACCAAGTGCCTGACGGCGGCCCCCGGCCAGAAGAGCTTGCCGTTCTCCGACATCCCCCAGGACGCCCTGCCAGTCCTGGACCAGGTCGAAAAGCGCCTCGACGACACCATGGAGAAGGCCGCCGCCGACGCCGGCGCCGACTTCGTCGACCTCTACGACACCACCGGCGCCAATACGGCGTGCGACGGCGCCGAGCGCGGCATCGGCGGCATCTTCGAGCCCTCCCAGGTCACACTACTCGGCCAGCCGATCCCCTTCTACGCGCACCCCAACCAGAAGGGCCGCGACCTCCAGGCATCGCGGGTCGCCGACCGGATCCAGGAGATCCTGAGCTCCTGACCCTGTCTGCCAGATGCCGGGCGGCTCC
Organism: Streptomyces sp. NRRL F-6131; assembly: GCA_000719695.1. GTDB lineage: Bacteria > Actinomycetota > Actinomycetes > Streptomycetales > Streptomycetaceae > Kitasatospora. The sequence goes on along the minus strand of JOHN01000037.1, from coordinate 53,315 downwards.
GGGGACCGCAGCACCTTCCGGGCCCCGAGGCTGCGGCGACCGTAGTCCGGGCCGCGGCCAGTGGCCGGACTACCGGAAGATCGTTGGCCCGCACATGAAGGAGGTCATCGCGCTCGGCGTGGCCTCTCTGTCCCTGACCGCCCTCGCCTGGCCCGCGCAGACGGACGGCGCCGGCAACCTGAGCGGCAGCGTGAACGCCACCAACCTGTGGAACTTCTACTCGTCTGCAGTGTGCCTGTAGGAGGTCGCTGTCGTCCTGCTCCTCGGAGACTGGGTCGGTGACCACGTCAGCAACTGCAGCACCGGCAACGTCCTCGAGCGCGGTCGAGGAGTCCAACGAATACAGCACGGTTGGAATGACGCTCCCCGCCGGTCGGGGCCTCCGTGTGGACCGCGGCCGAGCGCCAGCGGTACGCCAACGACCTCGACGAGCCCCGCGCGCTGATCGCCGTCACCGGCAGGACCAACCGCAGCAAGGCCGACAAGGACCCGGCACAGTGGCTCCCGCCCGCGATCGGCTACCACTGCGCGTACGCCGCCGACCGGACCGCCATCAAGACCCGGTGGGGCCTGTCCGTCGACCAGGCCGAGCTCGACGCGCTGCACCGCATCGCGGCCGGCTGTGAGGATGTGAGGACGTGCCGATCACCGTGGAGCTCGCCCGCTGACACACCGCGCCCCGCCCGAAGCGGCCAGCCGGGCGGGGCACGGTGTTCTCCAGGCCGATGCCGTCGGTCGCGGCATCCTCCCACGCCTCGACTTCACGGACGTGGCCGCGGAAAACCGGGGAGCCCACGGCGTGGCCGGACTGCCGGCGGAGCTTGTCCTCGCGCTCGCCGGCTCTGCGGCCGGTGGTGATCAGCCCGGCCCGCTGGGAGTGCCCGGTCAGCCGCACATCCAGCCCGACCCGACTCGCGGCGCGGGTGATGACGATCCGGCAGCCGTTCGGGGACAGCCGTTCGGCCCGGGGTGGCCCCACTGGTCGACCGGAACGCCCGCCCGGTGGGGGCGGGCGGCGGGGGCGCCGGGGAGGGGGGGGGGCGCGGCCGGGGGCCCGGGCGCCCCCGCCCCGCCGGCCGGGACGCCGGGAACGGGTCGAGGCGGCCTGGGCGGCCTGTCCTCACACCCCCGAGGGCAGGCCGCCCTGTCGCGTCGGCACCGGGGTGCTACTTCTGCCAGCCGATGGTCTCGGGCAGCGGGCTGTAGAAGATGGTGGCGCCGACGTTGGCGAGTCCCTTCCGCAGGCCGTAGGTGGAGGGTCCGCTGTAGAGCGGCAGCAGGGAGTACTGCTGGAGGGCCTTCTGCTCGAGGTTGTTGACGGCCGCGATCTGCTGGCCGAGGTCGGCGATGTCCCCGGTGGCGCGGATCTCCTGGTCCAGTTCGGGGGTGCCGGCTCCGGTGATGTTCGACTCGCGGTCCGAGCAGTAGAAGTCGCACAGGGACCGCGCGCCGAAGGGGTCCGTCGAGCGGTTGCCGGAGATGAACAGGTCGAAGCGGCGTTCGCTGAGCACCTTGGAGAAGTCGTTGGAGGAGACCTTGTTGACGTTCAGCCGCACGCCGACGGCCTTGAGCATCGCGGTGAACGCTCCTGAGACGGCCTTCTCGACGGGGTCGTCGCCGAGCAGGGTGTAGCCGAGTTCGAGTTCCTTGCCGTCCTTGGCGCGGATGCCGTCGGCGCCGGGCTTCCAGCCGGCCTCGTCCAAGGTCCTGCGGGCCTGTTGCGGGTCGTACTTCAGCACGGCGGCGACATTGTCCTAGTAGCCCTGCTGGAAGCTGTAGAGGACCGCCGAGCCCGGCAGCGGCTCGCTGTAGTCGAGGCCCTGGAAGCGGATCTTCGTGATCTGCGAGCGGTCGATGCTCTCCTGGACCGCCTTGCGGACCTGGACGTCACCGAGGAACGGGGACTTGGTGTTGAGGTACAGCGCGTACTCGAAGGGGCTGCCGCCGCTGCGAACCTCGGCGTCCTTGACGGTCTTCACCTGCTTGAGGTTCTCCGCGTCGCCGACCGGGGCGTAGTCGATCTCGCCGTTCTTGAAGGCGTTGATCGAGGCGGCGCGTTCGAGGTTGACGTAGACGCGCTTGTCGAGCTTGCCCTTGCGGCCCCACCAGGCGGGGTTGCGGACGAAGGTGATGTTGCCGGACCGGGCGTCCCAGGTGCCCACGGTGTACGGTCCGGTGCCCCATTCGGGGTGCGCGGTCTTGACGTACGCCGTGTTGAAGTTCTCGACGGTGGCGGCCTGGGGGTGCAGGCAGGTGGTGAACAGAGCGGACCAGGCGGCGTTGACGCCCTTGAAGGCGATGACCGCCTGCTTGTCGTCCGCGCCCCGGGTGACGGAGGTGATGCGGTCGTAGCCTTCGGTGGAGGAGGCCGCGTACTCCTTGTCCGAGCCGTTGTTGGCCTTCCAGGTGGCCTCGACGGCACGCCAGTCGATCGGGGTGCCGTCGTTGAACACGGCCTTGGGGTTGAGGGTGATGACGACCTTCTGGTCGCCGCCCTCGACGGAGACCTTCACGTCGCTGTAGTAGTCCGGGTTGTACTGGACCTCGCCGGTGGGCGAGTACGTGATGGCGTCGGCGTTGTACCAGGACCAGATCCGCAGCGCGTTGAGGGTGCCGTTGACGTTGAAGGGGTTGCCCTGCTCGTCGAAGGTGCCCGCGGTGGTGTAGGTGCCGCCGTCCTTGAGGTTCTCGTACGGCTGGGGGTTGTAGTCGGTGACCGAGGACGCGACCTGGGCGGTGCTGCGGGTCTCCTTGCCCGAGGAGTCGCCCGAGGAGGAGCAGGCGGTGGCGGCCACCGAGACGGCCGCGACCAGTGCGAGGGGCAGAGCGAGTTTACGACGCACGGGATGTCCTTGGTGGGAGGGAGAGAAGGAAGGAAGGGAGGAGGGAGGGAGGGAGGGAAGGAAGGGCGGGGTGGAGAGGGGGCGGGTGTCAGAGCGCGTGGCAGGCGTACCGGTGGTCGGAGCCGTCCGGCTCACCGACCGTCGAAGGCCGTTCGGTGCGGCAGCGCGTGCGCACGCTCTCGTCGGCCTCCCGGTGGAGCGGGCAGCGGTCGACGAACACGCAGCCCGCCGGCAGCCGGGCGGCGCTGGGCTGCTCGCCCTGGAGGACGATGCGCTCGCGGCGGCGCTCGCGCTGCGGGTCGGGCAGCGGGACCGCCGACAGCAGGGCCTTGGTGTACGGGTGCCGCGGGCGGGCGAAGATCTCCTCGGTGGCGCCGGACTCGACGACGTGTCCGAGGTACATCACCGCGATCCGGTCGGAGAAGTAACGCACCACGGCCAGGTCGTGCGCCACCACGAGGTAGGCCAGGCCCAGTTCCCGCTTCAGCCGGACGAGCAGGTTGACGATCTCGGCCTGCACGGAGACGTCCAGGGCGGACAGCGGCTCGTCCAGGACCAGCAGCTTCGGCTCGCGGGCCAGGGCGCGGGCGATGCCGACCCGCTGGCGCTGGCCGCCGGACAGGGCGGCCGGGAAGCGGTCGCCCACGGCGCGGTCCAGTCCCACCAGGTCCAGGAGCCGCGGGACGCGGGAGCGCACGGCCCTCCGGTCGGCGCCGGCGGCCCGGAGCGGTTCGGCCAGCAGGTCGAAGACGCTCAGCCGGGGGTCCAGGGCGTCCGTCGGATCCTGAAGGACGATCTGGATCTCGTGCCGCAGCTCCCGCACCTGCGCCGCCGAGCGCAGCGTCGCGACGTCGGTGCCCGCCACCTCGATCCGGCCGCCCTGAGGCGCGCGCAGGCGCAGCACCTCGCGCAGCGTGGTGGACTTGCCGCTGCCGGACTCCCCCACCAGGGCGAGGGTCTCGCCCGCGCGCAGCTGGAAGCCGACGCCGTTGACCGCGTGCAGGGTGCCCACCCGGCGCTTGAGGAGGGCGCCTTTGGTGACGGGGAACGTCTTGACCAGGTCCTCGACGCGCAGGACCACGTCGCCGGCGGTCCGCCGCGCGGCGCGGGCCGCGGTGACGGCAGCGGCGGGCCCGGCCGGGTCCAGGCTGCCGTCGGCGATCTCCGGTGCGCGGTGGCAGGCGGCCCGGCCGGGCCGCCCGGCGGGTGCGGTCAGCTCCGGTTCGGTGGTGCGGCAGACGTCGCGGGCCACCGTGCAGCGCGGCGCGAAGGCGCAGCCGTCGGGCAGGGCGGTCGGGGAGGGCGGCTCGCCGCCGATCGGGACCAGGGGCCGTCGGACGCCGCTGTCCACGGTGGGGACGGCGGCCAGCAGCCGGGCGGTGTAGGGCATGGTGGGGCGGGCGAAGAGGTCGTCGACGCCCGTGTGCTCGACGATCCGTCCGGCGTACATGACGGCGACGTCGTCGGCGTGGCCGGCCACCACACCCAGGTCGTGGGTGATGAGGACGAGTCCGGCGCCGGTCTCGCGCTGGGCCAGGCGCAGCACGTCGAGGATCTGGGCCTGGACGGTGACGTCGAGCGCGGTGGTGGGCTCGTCGGCGACGAGGACCGAGGGTTTGTTGGCGATGGCCAGGGCGATGACGACGCGTTGGCGCATGCCGCCGGAGAACTCGTGCGGGAACGCCTTGGCGCGCTCGCGCGGGTCGGGGATGCCGACCAGGTCGAGTAGTTCCACCGCCTGGTCCCAGGCGTCCTTCCTGGAGAGGTCCCGGTGCACGCGCAGGGCCTGGGACAGCAGCCGGCCGACGCTGAAGACGGGTGTGAGTGCGGACATCGGGTCCTGGAAGACCATGCCGATGTCCTTGCCGCGGACGCGGGCGAGTTCGGTGTCGTCCATCGCCGCCAGGTCGCGGCCGCCCAGCAGGATCCGGCCGCCGAGGCGGGCGGTGGGGGGCAGCAGGCCCAGGAGGGCGAGGGCGGTGGCGGACTTGCCGGAGCCGGACTCGCCGACGATGCCCAGGGTGCGTCCGGGGAGGAGGTCGAAGTCGACACCGCGTACGGCGTCCACCGGTCCCTGCTCGGAGGGGAAGGAGACGCGCAGGTCGCGTACGGACAGGACGGGTGTGGGCCCGGCGGGTGCGGGCCCGGCGGGTGCGAGCCCGGCCTCGGGCCCGGTGGGGCGGGCAGGTGCGGGGGTGGTCATCGTCGGCCTCCTGCCGCGCCGGTGGTGGACGTGGGGTCGAGGGCGTCGCGCAGGCCGTCGCCGACGAACGTCATCGCGACGGTGAGCAGCACGGTCAGTCCGGCGGGGAAGGCGAAGAGCCAGGGGGCGCTGGTGATGGTGCCCGCGCCGTCGGCGAGCATCGTGCCCAGCGAGACGTCCGGGGTCTGGACGCCGAAGCCGAGGAAGGACAGGGCGGTCTCGCTGAGGACGGTGGAGACCACTCCCAGGGTGAGGTTGACGATGAGCAGGGAGCCCAGGTTGGGGACGATGTGGCGCAGGACGATGCGCAGGGGCCGCACGCCCATGAACTCCGCGGCGAGTACATAGTCCCGCTCGCGCAGGGACGTCGACACCGACCAGACCAGGCGGGCGGTGGACATCCAGCCGAACACCGTCAGGACGAGGACGAGGACCCGCCAGTCGCCCGCCAGCTTGTGCGAGACCAGGGCGAGGACGAGGAAGGAGGGCACGATCAGCAGGAAGTGGATGAGGGCGAGGGTGGCCTTCTCCGTGCGGCCTCCGAGGTAGGCGGCGCCCGCGCCCACGACCGCGGAGACGGCGACGGTCAGGACGGAGACGGTCACCGCGATCACCAGCGAGCGCTGGAGGCCGTGCGCGGCGGAGGCGTAGACGTCGTTGCCGCCCTGGTTGGTGCCGAACCAGTGCTCGGCGCCGGGGGGCTGGGTGAGGGCGGAGAAGTCGGCGTCGGAGAAGTGGTAGGGGGTGAGCAGTTGGCCGAACGCGCTGAACAGCACGAGCAGCAGAAGGATCGCCACGCCGGCGACGGCGGTCCGGTTGCGCCGGAAACGGCGCAGGTAGAGACGGCGCCGGCCGAGGTAGCGGCCGTCGTGCCCGGCGGGCGTGCCGTCCCGGGAGGCGGCCGCTCGGCCGTCGGCCCGGAGGCGGCGGCACCGTCAGGGGACGCTGTCGGGGGCGAGGACCCTGTCGGGGGCGAGGACGTTGTCGGGGGCGACGGGGAGGACCCCGTCGGGGGTCGTGCCGGGACTCACGGGGGTACCCATCTCAACTCACCCGCACTCTCGGGTCGAGAAGGACGGTGGTGATGTCCGCGAGGATCGCACCGATCGCGGTCAGGGCGGCGGCGAAGGCGGCAGTGGCCACGGTGCCGTGCACGTCGTTCTTGTTGATGGTCTGGACGAAGTACTGGCCCATGCCGTTCCAGCCGAAGACGGTCTCGGTCAGCACGGCGCCGGTGAAGACGGCCGGGATGCTGAAGGCCACGGACTGGGCGGTGGGGATCAGGGCGGTGCGCAGGGCGTGCCGGCGGATCGCCTGGGCGCGGGTGAGCCCGGTGGCCCGGGCGGTGCGCACGAAATCGGAGCCGATCACGTCCAGCAGCAGGGAGCGCTGGGTCAGGTGGTGGCCCACGTACTCGGTCAGGGTGAGCGTCAGTGTCGGCAGGATCAGGTGCGCGAGGCGGTCGCCGAGCGTCGCCCAGAATCCCTCCACGTCCGGGGACTTCTCGCCCGCGACGTACAGGAAGTGCCAGCCCGCCTGTTCGTTCAGCCGGATCGCGAGCAGGACCAGGGCGAGTGCGGCGATGGACACCGGGACGTTGAACAGCGCCATGGACACGGCCTGGGCGGCCCGGTCCCGCCAGCCGTACTGGCGCGAGGCGGTGTGGACGGCGAGCGCGACACCGACGACGACGGACAGGACCGTGGCGCCGATCACCAGTTGGGCGCTGACGAGGGAGCGGTAGCCGATCTCCCCGTTGACCGCCACCCCGACCGGGGAGCGTCCCCAGTCGAAGTGCAGGACCACCCCGGTCAGCCAGTCCCACCAGCGGTGCAGCAGCGGCTCGTGCGGGTCCAGGTTGTAGGGGGCCAGGGCCCGGGAGACCTGTTCGTCGGTACGGACCGGGCGCAGTTCCTTGAAGTTCGAGCGCGGGTCGAGGAACGAACTGGCGAGGAAGTAGGTGGCGTTGGTGGCCACCACGATGACCAGGAACCAGCCCGCTGCCCTACGTGTCACGTACCGGAGCACGGATGCCACCTCCCCACGGGTACGGCGGGCAGAGCCGGGAAACGTCGGGTCTGGCGGAGCTGAGCATGGGGTGGCGCTCTTTCGGTCCAAGGGGGGTGCTTGCACTGTGGTGCAGAGGCCAAGTCCGTGTGCGAGCGACACGTGGCACCAGTGGTCCAGACATGTGGACACGAAAACGAAACAGCCCCGAAGTACAAGGACGTGTCCGTGTCGCACTCCGGCCGTCCGGGACCCGTCCGACGTCAGCTCCTCGACGAAGTCGAGCTCCTGGTGTTCCCGGGGGCGCTCCGGCTCGGGACGGAACTCCTCGCCGTCGGGAGCACCGTGGACCGGCCCCGTCCTGGGCGGCGGCACGTCCCCCCTCCCCCCGCCCGCCCCTGCCGGACCGACCGCACCTACCCCCCACTCACCGCGGCCCGACGACCCGCGCCCACGGCGCCTCGTCCCCGGCGCCGAAGACCCGGCGGCCGCCCCCGGCCCGGCCGGGCCTCCCCGCTCGGCGCCGGCCGGCGCCCGATCGATCCGCTCTCGGACCTGTTCGAGGACTGGGACAGTGAGCCCCGCCGCCCCCGGCCCGACGACCGATCGGTCCTGTGCTGGTGGCTTCCGCCCTTCTGGGGATGTCCGGACCGGCCTGAGCCGACCGCGGATCGACGCGTGGTCATCGACGTGAGCTCGTCCTGGATCGAGCTCACGTCGATGCCCCGCGGCCGCCGCTGAGCTGCGTCGACAGTTCACGCGGTTCGGCAGCGGTTCGCCGAGGTCCGACGTGACTCACGACCAAGAGTTCGCAAGCGTCGTCAGGCACGCCCGTGGGGATGGCGGTTGCGAGTGGACGGCCACGGGCAGGAGGGACCTGACCTCGTCGCCTCCGTCCGTTCACACGGACAGCGGGTCGACCGGCGGCCATGGGTAGCCCAGTTGCTCGGCATCATGCGAACCTCCCCAGACCTCGGCGGTGGCACGGGGATCGCCTGCAGTCAGACGCGCTCCAAAGCGCTCGGCCTGGTCCGATGGGTCGTCTCCGGAGATCGGGAGGGTCATCCCGAACTGGAGCCAGGGGCGATCTGCATCGGCGCGGTTACGGGGATGCATCAGGACGACATGGATTCGATCGGGCTCCTTGCGGGAGGCCCAGACGCCTTCCAACTCGCAGTCCCACTCGACCAGCCAGTCCCCCCTTTCCCTCAATCCCGCCTCAAGCAGCCGTGCGACTGCTCCAGCCGGCCACTCCCAACCGCGGTCCTGCCCGGCTCGCAGGACCTCGGCCTCGTACTGACCTGCGGTAAACCGAAGCCCCGGCAGGTCGAAGTCCTGATTGGCCGGGTCGCGCCAGCCCTCCCAGACAACATGCTCCCCGTCACGCCTGACCGTCATGTACAGGGCGCCGCAGCACTCCTCCACGCCACAGCCAGACCAAGCGATACGGGCCTCGTGGGGTGTCGCAGTGGCGTGCAACGGCCCTTCCCGGCCCAACAGGTACCGGGGGCCCACTCCCGCGTACCGGGAGCCTCCCACGCCACCGGGAACCACGTCCGCCAGAAGATCCCGGCCATTGATGATCGGGCGGACCTCCACGCCGCCCTGCTCGGGTGGTGGGCACACGATGCTCAGGCCGAGGACGTCCGGTTCCGTGGTCATCGGCCAATGATCGCGGACCCAGCCACGGCTTGCACATGAATTCGCGCGGCCTCGGCCTCGGGGCGGCGGTCGTGCAGGGGACGCCGTGGCATCCCGGCGGGTCGCAGCCTGTCGGGACCGGCTCACCGGGCTGGCGTCAGCTGTAGTCGGCGGTGTTCCGCACCTCGCCGAAGCGCGGGAAGGTCCGCGCCACGGTGAACTCGTGCTCGTCCGCGGCCAGGCCGGACATCGCGTCGGCTACGAACTCCAGTTGGTAGCCGTGGTCGGCCGCGGCCCGTGCGGTGGACTCGACGCCCATCGTGGTGACCAGGCCGGCGATCACCAAGGTGTCCGCACCCAGTTTGCGCAACTGCTCGTCCAGATCGGTCCCGTAGAACGCGCCGATGGTGCGCTTGACCACCACGACGTCGCCACCGTGCACCAGGCCGTCGGCGAAGTCGCTGCCCGGCGGCTGCTCGGCGACGTTCGGGCGCTCCACCCGTACCAGCACCACCGGCCGCCCACTCGCCCGGAAAGACTCGGCCAACTCGCGGCAGCGCGCGAGCACTTCGTCACCGGTATGCGGGCCGAGGGGGAGCGCGATGATGCGCGGCATCAGGTCGATCAGGATCAGTGCGGAGGTCATGGCGACGATCGTAGGGCCCATCGGCGCACCGGGAGCCAGGTCATCCGTCGCCACCCGGTGCGTACTCGGCGGTGCGGACGGCGGGGGCTGGTGCTGTCAGTTGCAGAGGGCTTCGCCACGGGTGGTTCTGGCGTACAGGACGGTGCGGCCGGTGCGGTGGGGGGCGATCAGGCCGGCGCGGGTGAGGCGGTGCAGGTGGGCGGAGACGCCGCCCGGGGCCAGGCCGGTGCGGTGGGCGAGTTCGAGGGTGGTGGCCGGGGTCTCCAGGAGGTCCAGGAGCCGCGCACGGGTGGTGCCGAGGGCTGCGGCCAGGTCGGTGGGGGTGTCGGCGGCCTCCCACAGCGTGCCGACGCCGCGCACGGGGTAGCGGATCACCGGCGTCCACGGCTCGACGGTCTTCACGTACAGGCCCGGCCAGGCGAACGCCGAGGGCACCAGGACCAGGCCGCGTCCCTCCAGCCGCCGGTGGGCCCGGTCCGGGACGCCGTGGCGCAGCGTGGTGCGCAGGATTGCGGTGGTCCGGTCGTAGGTCAGGTCGGGGTGGATGTCGGCGAGCATGGCCGCGGGCCCGCGCTCGGTGAGCGCGCGGGCGCGGTGGTGGATGTCGGACTCCAGGAGGGCGCGGATGCGGGGCCAGTGCGGGGCCAGGGTGCGTTGCCAGTAGCGGTGCAGGTGGTCGGTGAGGGTGTCCAGTTCGCGTCGGGGTGCGCGCAGGAGCGGGTGGAGTGTCGTGGGGAGCGGGTCGCCGAAGACGGCGGCCAGGTCCTCGCGCAGGACCTCGACCGGGGTGGCGCGGACGTGGGCGAGTTCCTCGTCGAGTTCGGTCAGGGGCGAGGCGGGGGTGGGGGCGAGGAAGCCGGGGATGCGCCCCGCGGTTGCGGTGGCCAGCTCCCGGACCAGCGGCTGGTCCAGCAGGGGGTCGTCGCGGTGGGCGGACAGCCAGGGCATGTGGACCGTGCTGGCGCCGGGCGGGGCCAGTGCCCTGAGCGAAGCCAGCAGTTCCCAGGCCGGGGACAGGGCCCAGCGCAGCCGGCTGAGGTCGGCGGTGTCCAGGGACAGGGCGAGGACGGGCACGAGGATTCACTCTAGTGTGAATCCGTTGAGCGGGGGTGGGAGGGTCCCCGAGGCTTCGCGCCATGACCGACACGATCGAGAAGTCCACCCCCGACCGGGCTCCGTCGAACAGCCCCGGACCCCTCGCTGCGGGGCGCGGCCGGGCCCGTTTCCTCACCGCCTCCGGGGTCGCCGTGTGGGGTGCCCAGATGGGGCAGGTGGCCGTCCCGTTGACGGCGGTCACCGCGCTGCACGCGGACGCCTCGGCCGTCGCGCTGCTGCGCACCGCGTTGACGCTGCCGTTCGTGGTGCTGGGCCTGCCGGTCGGTGCGTGGCTGGACCGGGTGCCGCGACGCCCCGTCATGATCGCCGCCGACCTGGTGCGCGCGGCGGCGCTGGTGACCGTCCCCCTCGCCTCCTGGTGCCACGGACTGACCGTGGCGCAGCTGCTGGCTGTCGTGACGGTGCAGGGCGTGGCGGGTGTCTTCTTCGACCTGGCCGCCCAGAGCCTGGTCAAGGACCTGGCCCCCGGGGCGCTGCTCGCCCCCACCAACGCCCGCCTGGCCACCCTCACCCAGAGCGCGATGATTGCCGCACCACCGCTGGCCGGCTGGGCGGCCGGGCTGCTGGAGCCGCCCACGGTGCTGTTGGCCATGGCAGCCGGCTACCTGTGGTCGGCTGCCTGGCTCTCCACCGTGGGCCTGCGTGAGCACGTGGTGGCTCGGGTCTCGGTCCCGCGACGGCGGCTGGGGCGGGAGATCACCGAGGGTCTGGCCTTCGTCGCCCGCCGGCCGGTGCTGCGCGCCGTGCTGCTGTCGGGCTGCCTGGTCAACATCGGCACGGCCGGGGTGACGACGCTGCTGCCGGTTCTGACCTTGGGCGAACTGGGCTGGAGCGAAGGGGAGCTGGGCCTGTTCCTGGGGGCCGGCGGCATCGGCGGGCTGACCGGTGCGCTGGGCGCGGTCCGGCTGGCCCGGCGGCTCGGCGCCGGCCGCGCCGCCGTGGTGGTCGGTGTCGCCGTGGCGCCCCTGGCGCTGACCCTCCCCCTGCTGGGGCGACCCGTGCCCGCTGCCCTGGCGGCCGTTGCCTGGGCATTGGTCATGCTCAAGATCGGTTTCGATTCCGTGCTGATGACGACCTTCCGCCAGCAGGCCACCCCGACCCACCTGATGGCCCGGGTCAACGGGACCATGCGTGTGTTCTTCACCGGCGCCGTCGCCGTCGGCGCGGCGACCGCGGGCGCTCTCGCCGCCACCACCGGCACCCGTACCGCCCTCGCCGTCGCAGCGGCCGCCCTGGCCTGCGCCTGGCTCCCTACTGCCCTGTCCCCGCTCCGCCGCATGACCACCCTCACGGTGCGGTAGCACCGCCGCTCTGTGCCGCCGGCCGCGCACCGGTTCGCCGGAGCGGGCCGCGACCGGGCACGGCCCCCGGCAGCCGCTCACCGTCGTCGCCCGTCCGGGCGCCCCGCAGCCCATCCGGCCGCCGATCAGAGCACGCCCCGCTGTCCTGGCCGTCGGCGTCGCGCCCGGCCCGGCCCGGCCCGGCCGCAGGCGAGGTCGGCGCCCTGGTGGAGCGTGCGGGTGCCGCCGTCGCCGGTCCGGCGCAGTCGGCTCGCGCCGCGCACCAGCGGCGCATCCGGGAAACGAGCGGCCCAGGTCCCGGTCCGCGGGCGCGGGCCGGGACCGGGAGGCGGACAGCTCCCACCGCGCGGCCGGCCGGGCCCCGGTCGGCCGTTCTCCGGGTACGGAGTCGGGTGTCTCGGGTGTGTCGGGGTCGGCCGGGGCAGTCACCGCACCTCTCTGGTTCCGGGGAGAACGCGTCGAGGGGCCCCGGCGCCGTGTCGGCTCCGGGGCCCCGAAGGGGAACAACAACACCATCTACCGGCCTGGGCCGGTCCTGTTACGTCCGCACTGCCCCGGGGGATGGGGTGTGCGGGGATCGCGGATGCGTGACCGGAAACCACCGTCCTTGCGTTGGGGTCTGCGGTGCCCGCCCGGGACGGGTGTTCACGGGCCGGGCGATCCTGATGGCGCTTTTGCCCTCCGTTCATCCTCTGTACTGAACTGTCACTTTCTTACTGCCAGCACCGCCGGCACTGCTGGTAGTGCTGGTACTGCACCTGCTGAACTGCGTCCTGCTGGTTGGTGGACGCGGTGGCCCACCCGGTCCGGCAGCCAGCTCCGCCGGCCGTCCTGCACCTGCGCCGGCCTGGAACCCCACTGCCCGGACCCCTCGGCACGCGCGCCCGCAGTCTGGGCGCCTTTGCCGAGGTCCTGCCTGTCTTGCGACTGCCGGGTACTGCACTCACTGAACTGCGTACTACTGGTACCGCTGCGGCGGCCCCTGGTACCTGCGGGCCGCCCGGTCCGGCAGTCAGTCCCGTCGCCGTCCTGCATCTGCCTGGCTTCGGAACTCCACTGCCGGACCGAACTGCGAACTCCGTCCAACAACCCGGCCAGTTCGTGTCTGGCCGGTATCGCCGACTGCTGTCTACGGGAGAAACATTAGACCCGCCCGCGAGCAATGTCTACTCCGGCGCAGATAGATTTTGCGGCGCCTGCGAGTGAGGTAGTCTTCCGCCGCGCGACGGCAACCCCCCGAGCCGCCGCTGCGCCCGACGCACCGAGCGACACCGCGCGGGGAGGCGGCAGCGGAACATCCGGCACCCGTGACACCGGAGACGGCCCGGGCCGGACAGGCGGCCACTGTCGAAGCGGTCGCCGAGGCCGTACAGGACGGTGACGACCGCTCCGTCCGCCGGTTGGCGGCCCGCTTCGCCGAACCGGCCGCCGTCGCCGACCTGGACACCCTGCGCGACGCGCTCGACGCGGCCCGCCCGTCCGGCAACCGCGAAGGGAACCCGCCCCGCCGACCGGGCTCGTGAACCCGCCCGCCCGGCCGGCAGCCCCCGTACGGTGCCGGTAACGGCCCTCACCCGGTTCCGGGTCACGCCGCGGCGGCGAGGTCGGCGCGGCCGAACAGGAGGTCGTAGCCGGGCGGCAGTTGGAGCAGGACGCGCTCGGTGAGGTCGTCGCCGACGGCGTCGGCCACCGTCGACAGGACGGCGCCGATGTCCCACAGCGCGGTGGTCTCGCTGGCGCCCTCGACCCAGGCCGCCGTGGCGCGCGCGAACCGCTCGGGGGTGAGCGGTTCGGCGGCCTGCAGCGGGTTGAGCAGGATCAGGGCCAGGGTCTCCGGCAGCCGGGCCGCAAGGTCGGCGCGCACCCGGCCGACGAGGTGGGCGCCGAGCAGGGCCAGCACGACGCGCGCCGCTCGCTCGGCCTCGTGGGGCGTGTCGTACTCGCCGCGTTCCCGGACCTCCTCCAGGAACGCCTCCCATCGAAGTGTCACCGCGGTTCTCCCTTCATCCCGAGGTCCTGCGCGACCGTGCCCGGTCAGGGTTCGACGGCCAAGCGCCGGTGCAGACCGGTGAGTTCGAGCAGCCGGACGACGCAGCGGCCGGCCCCGCGCAGGATCAGGCGCCTGCCGCTGCGGTCGGCGTGGTTGCGGGCCCGGACGAGGGCGCCCAGACCCGCGCAGTCCATGAACGTCACCTCCGACAGATCGAGGACCACCTCCTGGTGCGACTCGAGCGCGGCGGCCAGAGCACGGTGCAGTGCGGGGGCGGTGTCGAGGTCGATCTCGCCGTTTCCCCGCACGATGAAGGGCTGGTTGCTCTGGCCGTTCATGGCGTTCTCGCGTCGCTGCGGGTGGGCCGGCCGGGGCGAGGGCGGCCGGCGGTCGGGGGTGTTCCGGCCGCCCCTTGGATCGAGGGGGGAGAGATCAGGGGCGGCGCGGAACGGCATCGGGGCGGTCAGGCCCGGATCTGCTTGCGGTCGCCGTTGTGGCCGACGGCGATCTTGCGGGGCTTGGCCTTCTCCGCGACCGGGATGCGCAGGGTCAGCACGCCCGAGTCGTAGTCGGCGCTGATCCCGGCGGGGTCGAGGGTGTCGGAGAGCATGACCTGGCGGGAGAACACGCCGAGCGGGCGCTCGGACAGCTCCCACTTCACGTTCTCGCCCTCGTGGCGCGGGCGGCGCTCGGCCTTGACGGTCAGCATGTTCCGTTCGACGTCGATGTCGATCGCCTGCGGGTCCACCCCGGGCAGGTCGAAGCAGATCACGTACTCGTCGCCGACCCGGCAGGCGTCCAGCGGCATCGGGGCCGGCCGGGACCAGGTCCCGTTCGTGCCCAGGAACTGCTGGGTCAGCCGGTCCAGCTCGCGGAACGGGTCAGTGCGCATCAGCATCGCGAAACACCTCCAGTGGTCGATGGGAGCCAGTGCGCTTCACCTGAAACTGTTCTAGCATGTCATCCATCCGATGACAAACACGCGAGTCACCAGAGGAGTGACATCCATGGGAAAGCGGCCCGACCCGCCCGCCACCCGCGCCACCCCGCCCTCAGGACCGACGTCCTTCCTCGCCGCAGCCGCCGCACTTGCCGCCATCGACGACGCCGTCCGCACCGCCCAGAACACCGGACGGCACACCGCCCCGCCCGGTGCCGGAACACCGGACGAAGGACCGGAGCCCGCGCTGGCCGCCCTCGTCCTGCTGCGCGAACTGCGCGCCCAGCTCGCCGGCTGGGAAGCCGGCCTCGTGGAGAACGCCCGCACCGCCGGCGCCACCTGGGCCGACCTCGCCCACCCCATGGGCGTCGCCAGCCGCCAGGCCGCCGAGAACCGCTACCTGCGCCTGCGCCCCGCCCCGCGCACCACCACGGACGGCGGTGCCACCGCCGCGGACGCCCGCGTGACCGGCGCCGAACGCGTCAAAGCCGTCCGCGACCGCCGCGCCGCCGACCGCACCGTCGCCGCCTGGGCCCGCGAACACGCCGCCGACCTGCGCGTCCTCGCCGCCCGGATCAGCGCCGCCACCGACCTCGGACCCGATGCACGCCCCGCCCAGGACGCCCTCACCACCGCCCTCGCCACCCCCGACCCCGCCGACCTCATAGAACCGCTCGCCGCCGTCCGCCCCCACCTCGGCACCGGCGACCCCGACCTCACCGACCGCCTCGACGCCCTCACCCGCCACACCAACCGACTCCGCGATGACAGCAACCGACGACGCACCTGACCTCCTCACCGCCGAAGCACGGTGGCAGCACCTCATCGACCGCATCACCGACCTCGAAGCACGCATCACCGCCACCACGAGCACCGTCAACACCGCCCTCGACACCCACCTCGCGCGACTCGACGCCCTCCACCGACACCTCACCCAGCGCCCCTGGCCGCCCGCCGCCACCCCCGACCAGACGGCGGGCCGCCCCACCGAACAACCGGGCCGGCCGACCGGACCCGAAACGCCCCAGCACGCGACCCCCGGGGATCCGCGGACGGACGAATGCCTCCGCACCCCGGGCCCGTGACCTCAGTGCCGTGGAGCAGCAGCAGCCGGTCGTGCCGGAGCAGTTCCTCGCCGAGGGTGCGGAGCGCGGCCGCCGCCGGGTCGTCGGCCAGGCCGCCTGGCAGCTCTGTTTCTCCCTGGGGCGTTTCGGCGGCCGCGGCGAGGGCCGGACGCTACTCGGCACGCGTCCGGCCCGTCGTCGTGTCCGGCCGCGTCCGGAGCTGGGGGCCTGGTCCCACCGCGTCCTTGTCTTCCGGCCCGAAGGCTCATCCCTCGAAGGTGGCTTCGCCCGGCGGGTCGGCCACCACATCGAGCGCGCACCCACGGCCAAGAACCCTGCTGTCGCGGTCGCCCTGGTGCGGACGGTTCAGGGCCCGACTGCCCCGACCGGTCCCGGGCCGGGCGGGTGACCTTGAAGCATGTCGGCAGCCGTGACGACGGCGGATGTGTGTCCCTTGGGACAGCGGACCTCCACCCGGTGGGTCCTGCTTCCGATCGGAAGGAACAATTCACGTGCGTACGCGCATGACGGCAGTCCTGGTCGCCACGGCGACCGCAGCCGCCCTCGGCCTCACCCTCGCGCCCGGCGCCACCGCGCAGAGCGCCCCGGAAGGAAAGGTGTGGGAGAAGCTCTACGCGGTCGGTCTGACCGACGACCAGCGTCTGGTCGACTTCCCGGTGGTCCACCCCGACCACGTCCGCGTCATCGGCGCCGTCTCCGGCCTCGTCGGTGACACCCGCCTGGTCGGCATCGACTACCGCGTCCAGAACCACGCCCTGTACGGCGTCGGCGACCGGGGCGGCATCTACACCCTCGACGACACCAACGGCTGCGCCACCAAGGTCTCCCAGCTGACCGTCGCGCTCCAGGGCAACTGGTTCGGCGTCGACTTCAACCCCGCCGCCAACCGGCTGCGGATCGTCTCCGACTCCGGCCAGAACCTGCGGCACAACATCGACGACCCGACGGGCGCCCCGGCCGTCGGCACCACCGTCGCCGACGGCACCCTGACCAACCCCGCCGTCCCCCCGGCCACCACCGGCACCACCGCGCTCGGTGTCACCGGCGTCGCCTACACCAACAACGACCTCGACGCGGCCACCGCCACCACCCTGTTCGACCTCGACACCACCAACGACCGCGTCTCCCTGCAGTCCCCGGCCAACGCCGGCACCCTCGCCCCCACCGGCAAGCTCGGCGTCGACGCCGCACCCGACGCCGGCCTCGACATCTACTACTCCACCAAGCAGGGCATGAACTACGGCTACGCCGCGCTGAACGTCGCAGGCACCCGGTCTCTTTACCGGGTGGACGTGCTGACCGGCCGCGCCACCGGCCTGGGCGCGTTCCCCGGTACGTCGCACGTCACCGATCTCGCCCTGCCGCTCGACCAGGACTGACCGCCCCCCACCCGCACCCCTTAGCCGGGGGACAGGGGTAACAGGGGGCGGGAGCCGCACGTCCTTCACCAGGGGAGGCGGCTCCCGCCGTCGCGCCGGCACGGTCTCGAACTCCAGCCGGACGCATCCTGGATTCGCCGCCCCGCCCCGCCCGGACTGCCGATGTCACCCGCACGGCCCAATATCGCCGCCTACGGCGACACCCGGGGCGCACCACGGCCGCCGGCCGCCGACCGCCGGTCCCACCGGAGAGTCCCATCGGCGACTGCCTCCGCCACCGGGCACCCGATACCGGATCCCCCGAACGGCACCGGGCCGCCGAGTAACATGTCCGACCGGCCGGCCAGTGTCGAACTCGCCCAGGCCTTCACGACCCGCCGCCGCATACTCGCATCCGTGGTCGACCGCGTACTCCCAGCCCAGGACGAGCCGAGCACCACCGGCAACCGCCGGAGCAACCCGCCCTCAGCGCGCAGCTCCTGCCCCACGCGCCGGGCGGCGTGTCCGCTCACACGGCCCATCAGACTCCGGGACGGAACGCGTCACAGGTTCTGCAGGTACGCCTGGTGGACGGTGCGGGCACCGTGCTCGGGGCTGTCGTGCAGCCTCGCCTCCAGGGTGACCGGGTCGCCGATGAAGCAGCCCTCGCACACCGCGACCCAGCCGTCGCCGCCGTCCAGGCCCCGCTCGACCGAGCCGACCTGATGACCCTCACCGAGGACGACCATCACGTCGGGCTGGACCGCCCAGCCGGCCAGCGCCCAGCAGGAACCGAAGACCCGCAGGTCGGGCGCCATCCAGACGTCCCTACCGCTAGGCAGGCCCGCGCAGCATCGGGTCGCGCGGCACCGACACCCTCCGCTCCCCCGGTCCGCAGGCCCAACCGCGGGCTCCTGCCCAGGTCCCGCAGTCGGCCTCCTTGCGCGGCCGGGCCGCCCTCACCGGGCGACCCTGCGACGGCGCGGCCCATGCCGGAGGTTCTCCCCGGGCGGCGAAAGTCGTTCCTCCCCCGGGGACAACAGGCGCCCGAAGGGCTCCGTCCGGGGTATGGGCGGCGCCCCGGCGCCGAAGGCCGTCACGGAGGCGATCACCCACTGCGGCACCCGCACCCCGAACCCGACCGCCGCGCCCACCAACAGCGCGCCGCCCGCCACCAGACCCCACAGCCCCGCTTCCACCACACCGGTCATGGGCCGGCTGCTACCCCCGCCGGTCATCGGTACTCCTTGATCCCGCCGGCTTCAGCGGCAGCGTCATGGTCCGGACGCCGGCACCTCCGGCGGCCTTGCGGACGCCCGCTCCATGCCGGCAAAGCGGCGTGTGTACCACCGCGTGCCTGGGGCAGGCGTACCGCGGGCACCCGGTCCGGCCGGGGGCCCGTTCACGCCTTCGACCCCAGGGAGCCCACCGTGCCGAACAACGACAAGCCGCCCGCCGGTGAGGAGCGGGATGTGGCCGAGGACGTCCGTGCGGGTGGTGAGCGCATCCGCCGCGCGCCGGAGAGCGACGACGCCGGGCGGGTCGCGGGCCCGGGAGCACGGCCGGAGGACCGCTCGCAGCAGCCGGCCCCGGAGCAGCACAGCGGTGGCGAGCCCCCGGCCGCGGACGCGGTCGCTCCGTGAGCCGCCGGGCGGCTCCCGCCCCACACGCCAGAAAGACGGATGAACCGCGCGGCGTCCGGCGCCGCAACGACGGAAGGACCAAGGACATGGGACACAGCGGCAACGTGATCGCGGAGCTCACCACCGACCACCGCGAGGTCGAGGAGCTGTTCAGGACGATCCAGACCCTGCCCTCCGGCGACGAGCAGCGCCGCAAGGTCGCGGACGAGTTCACGATCGAGCTGGTGCGCCACTCGGTCGCCGAGGAGCAGTACCTCTACCCGGCGGTGCGCGAGCTGGTACCCGGCGGCGCGGAGCTCGCCGACAAGGAGCTCGCCGACCACGCCCAGGTCGAGAAGATGCTCAAGGAGCTGGAGGGCACCGACGTCGGCGACGCCCGCTTCGACGTCCTGGTCGAGCGGCTGATCGCCGAGGTGAGCGAGCACGTCCGCGACGAGGAGGAGAACCTCTTCCCGGCCCTGGCCGACGTCTGCTCGCCCGAGCAGCTGGACAAGCTCGGCGACAAGGTCCGCACCGCCAAGAAGACGGCCCCCACCCGCCCCCACCCCTCTGCCCCGGACACCCCTCCCGGCAACAAGCTCCTGGCCCCCGGCACCGGCCTCGTCGACCGGGCACGCGACTTCGTCACCGGCCGCGGCAAGTCCTGACGACCGCCGCCCGCCCCCTCAGGTCCAGCGTCGGCCCGGCCTCCACTCCCGGGGCCGGGCCGGGCCTGACCTGACCTGGCCGGGCCCGACCTGGCCTGACCTGGGCACGATCACCCGCTGCCCTGCCCGGCCGGCACCGGGAAGCCGGCCGGGCAGGCTGTGACTGAGCGCTTCGGTCGGCGGATTGACTGCTGGCCGGGTTGTGACTTCGCCTGCTCGATGGCCTGGTCCATCCCGGTGACACCGTGTGACCTGGTGCTCTGATATCACTGACAGCCTGCGACCAGCACCACAGAACGGGGTTCCACAGGTGGACGACGGGAACCACGACGGGCTCGCCGGCTACTGGGACCCGCTGCCCACCGCCCGGCGGCTGCTCGCCGAACAGCCGCACCTGGACCACTTCGACGGGCTGTGGGAAGAACGCAACTGGCGCAACGCCCCCGGCCCGTTCTACGGTGCCGACACCGACAGCATGCAGATGGGCCGCCACGATGCGCCGTTCCACATCGGCTACGGCGACGACCACGGGCCGCTGGACGGCATGGAGTTCGTCTACCGCCAGCCGGCCGACCCCGCGCAGACCTACGACCTGCTGAACGGCTGCTTCTTCGGCCACGGCGGCTTCGCGATGGACGGCGACGACCACTGGACCGTGCCGACGGTGCGCGAGTGGTGGCAGGAGCGCCGGCGGGTGCGCGCGTGGGCCGTCGATGTCTCCGACCGCTGGTCCAGCGTCGCCGGCGAGTACCACGAGCACTACCGGGCCGCCGGCCAAGGCCTGCGCGACTACATCGCCTACCTCGACCACGGGTTGGAGGAGTACCTGCGCGGCTACCTCTTCTGGCTCGCCGAACGCCGTCCGCCGCGTGCGGAAGAGGCGCTTCCTCTCCTGGGACAGCCCCGGCGCGGCATGCCTGTGCCGTCGAAGGGTGGAGCAGCGGCAGCCGGTACGGCTCAGGTCGCACCCGCGCCCGACGGTGCGGAACTCTTGCTCGCCGGCTATTTCGTGGCGGTCCCCGAACCGGTGACCGGCTCGGGCCTGCCGCGGGCGGAGCGGCTGACCACAGCGTCCGACTGCCTGATCGACCGGCTCCCGCAGGACGGCTGCTGGTTCGACACCGCGCAGGAGGCCCGCACGGCCTGCGGGCCTCTTCAGGGGCTGGGCCTCGCCTCGCTCACCGCGGCAGTGGAGAGACTCGGCGGCTTCGACGCCCAGTACGCGCAGATCGAGCGGATCTCCGCGCACCACGGCGACGACTGGGAGGTGCTGCTGCACGGGCACCTGAAGGCCGACCGGCCGGTGATGTTCGACCTGACCGACGTAACCGAGCGAAAGCCACCAGCGAGCAGCCCTTCCCGCGCGACCGTGCTGGTCCCGCTCGCCCAGGACCTGCCGCCCGCTGTCCTCGCCTCCTTGCTCGGACTCCACGCCGTCACCGCCGAACAGTGGTGGCCCCGCACGGCAACAGACTGGACCGCCTACCTCGGAGCCCGTAGCACCAGCCGGGCACCGGGAGACGATGCGACCGGGCCCTGATGGCCTGGCTGTTGCCCCCTCCGTTCCTTCTCCAGGTCAGGCGCCGTCTTCAAGGGGCTCGGGATTGTCCGGTGCCTCCCTCACTGGAGTACGACGGTGACGCCGTGCTCGCGCAGGAGGTTCACGGTCACGTCGAAGTAGGACAGGCCGCCGAGGTGGTGCAGGAGGTGGCCGGCGAGGGCGTGGCGGGCGATGTCGGCGTGGTGCCAGACGAGGGTGAACGGGGGGACGACGGAGGGCACGCCGCCCAGGTAGTCCGTCACCGAGTCCAGGTCTCTGCCGTAGTTGGCGCCAGGGCCGAGCAGGGCTTCGCCGAGTGCCAGGAGCAAGCCGGCCCTGTCGGTGACGTGCTGTCCGTCCAGGTGGTACGTCCCGCCGGAGAGGCCGCCCGGCCCGTACGGGCCGACGCGGGTGAGGTCCAGCCACTCGGACCGGCCCTCGGCGTCGAACTGCGCCCACTGGTTGGGCCGCGTGGGAACACCGGCGGACCAGATCTCCCAGACTGCGCGGGCGGCCGGGGTGGGGCGGTCGTCACCGGGGTCGGTGACGGTGACGTCGACCAGGGCTCCGCCGAGGACGGATGGGCGTGCCTCCACGGTGTCCAGGTCGAGGCGGTACCCGGTCATCGTTCGGCCGTGGTGGTCGAGGGGCCAGAGCGTGATCGGGTCGCCCTTCTGCGGAAGGGGACGGCGCAGCAGGGCCAGAAGCGGTGCGGCGGGTTCGCAGCCGATCAGGTGCACGGGTTGGGTGGGGCGCTGCGGGCGCGGGGTGAACAGGCCGTCAATGGAACGGCAACCGCCCGATGGGTTGTCCCCCCGGATCGAGGGGAACCACAGGTCGAACCGCGGACGCGAAGGCAGCCGCTTGCCGCCCCAGTCGTCGTCCTCCCTGACGCCGGTGCCCACGACGATGTCCACGCGCCCGGGATCGCCTGGCGTGGGCCACTGGGCCAGGACAGCCGTGTCCTCCAGGTCCCAGAAGCGGGCCGGCCCGTCGTTCGTGGGATCCACGGGCTCGATCGCGAGCATTCCGTCCCCCAGCAGCCGCACCGGTCCGGCGCCGGCGGCCACGGCCTGGACCAGCGGGCTCTCGCGCGGGCAGCCGCGCAGCGTCAGGACCTCTCGAGGCAGCGGAGGCGGGTCCACGAACAGGCCCTCGGCCTCCGCGCACCGCCCCCACAGCACACCCTCCCCCTCACCGTCGGTGTCCTCCCGCACCAGGAGATACCGGACCGGGAAGTCCCGCTCCCACCCCGCTTGTTCCTCGGACCGCACGCTTCTCCCCTGCTACCGGGCTGTCTTGGCGCGCCAACCCTACGGTTCGCTGACGCCGAAGCCCTCCGAATATCGCTTGCGCCGTTCCCGGGATGCCCCGTTGCCGGTGGATCCGCTGGCGTGGCCGTGCGTCCTGGGCGCTGACGTCAACGTCGTCGTTGACGCGTCGTCGACACTCCGTCGGCGGACCTCTGGTGCGATCGCCCCGGGGACGGCTCCGCACGTGAGCTGTCCGGGAAGGATCTCCAGTGCGAACCTCCGCACCACCTCGGCCACCGCGCGGACGAGCAAGCCTGCGCCGCACCGTGGCCACTCTCCTGTCGACGGCGCTGCTCACCGCCGCCGTCCAGGCCCTGGCGGCCCCCGCGCAGCCCGCCGGGGCCGGCCCGACGGCCGAGAGCTACGGCTGGCCGTACTACCAGAGCCTGCGGACCACCTCGAACCCGGACTGGATGGGCAACATCGACGACGCCACGCCGCTGGGTTCGCTGTCGATCCCCGGCTCGCACGAGACGATGTCGCACTACGGCGGGGACGCCGCCACGACCCACGAGTGGAACACCGACCAGCAGACCTCCCTGACGGACCAGCTGAACGCCGGTTTGCGGGCCGTCGACATCCGGGTCAACCCCGACGGCGACGACCCGGACGACAAGCTCTGGCTCTGGCACTCGGGCATCAGCCAGCACGAGGCCCTCGGTTCCGGTGTCCTCGCCCCGCTCACCAGGTGGCTCGCCGCCCACCCGACCGAGACGGTGCTGTTCAACCTCAAGGTCGAGAACACCATCCTCAAGCCGGTGTGGCCGGAGGTCCCGGACGACTGCGGCATCGCCGGTTCGGGCCGCACCTGCCCCCCTCGGCTGCCCAAGCGCGAGCCGATGAGCTCGGAGGAAATCCAGAAGCTGATGGGCGACGAGTTCCAGAAGTACGTCGACCGCTACAAGCAGTACTTCTGGACGCCGTCGGTGACCCGCGACCACTCCGCCGACGCTCCGAGGCTGGGGGACGTCCGTGGGCGGATCGTGCTCAACAACTACCGCGGCCCGGGCGGCGGCCTGTACGGCGAGTGGGGCCTGAAGTCGGCCTCCCGGGACGACTACGTCCAGAACGACTGGTCGGTCCCCACCATCTTCGACATCAAGGCCAAGTGGGAGAAGGTCCGTCAGCACCTGACCGTGACCGCCTCCGACATCGACCGGACCGCGCTCTACTTCAACTACCTGTCCGGATCCAGCGGGGGTGCCTACCCCTACACCGTCGCCGGCGGCGCAGGGGGCATCTGGGGCGTCAACCACTGGGCCTGGGAGCATTTCAAGAGCAGCCCCCACGGCTGGCGCACCGGCGTCCTGATGATGGACTACCCCGGCGGCGAGCTGATCGACCAGATCATCGGCCACAACCGGTTCACCACGCCCCTGCCCCCGAGCGGCCGTCCCGACCAGCACAGCTCGGACCCCCGCGACTGGGCCGTCGGCCCCGGCGAGATCCGCAGCATGGTCAGCAGCAAGTGCCTCGACATCGACCCCGCCGGCGGCAACGGCCAGGCCGACGGCGCGAAGGCGCTGCAGCGCGGCTGCGCCGGCGCGAAGAGCCAGCAGTGGACGCTCGACGACCAGGCCCGGGTGGTCAACACCGGCAGCGGCAAGTGCCTGGACGTCGATGTGCCCACCGGCGCCGTCCAGCAGTGGGGCTGCGGCCCGAACCCGAACCAGAAGTGGACCCGCGCCGGGACGTGGCTGCGCAACCACGCCACCCAGAAGTGCCTGGCGATCACCGACACCAACGACGGCTCCCGCGTCGCCCTGGCGGACTGCGGCGAGTCCCCCGTCGGCTCGGCGACGAACGCCGGTGACCCCGTCGACACCGCACCCGACGACCGCCGTGCCAAACCCGCCGCCTCCGGCGACTGCCGGCCGGACGGAATGACCCCGAGCCCGGGCGCCCGCTACTGCGACGTCTACGACACCAACGGCCGGGAATGGCTCGGCGGCCGGGACAAGCGCGTGATCGGCTACTTCACCGGCTGGCGCACCGGCGCCAACGGCGAGCCCCGCTACCTCGTCAAGAACATCCCGTGGTCGAAGGTCAGCCACGTCAACTACGCCTTCGCGTCGGTCGGCGCGGACAACCGGATCGCCGTCGGCGACGAGGCCACCAAGCTCACCTGGCCCGGGGTGGCCGGCGCCGAGATGGACCCGTCCCTCCCCTACCAGGGCCACTTCAACCTCCTCACCCGCTACAAGCGGCAGCACCCGCAGGTGAAGACCCTGATATCGGTGGGCGGGTGGGCCCAGACCCGGGGCTTCTACACCATGGCCACCCATGCCGACGGCTCGGTCAACCAGGCCGGCATCAACACCTTCGCGGATTCCGTCGTCGCTTTCCTCAACCAGTACGGCTTCGACGGCGTCGACATCGACTACGAGTACCCCGCCTCGCTCCAGGGCGCCGGCAATCCCCTCGACCAGGACGTCGCGAACCCGCGCCGGGCCGGCCTCCCGGCCGGGTACACGGCCCTGATGAAGACACTGCGGGCCAAGCTCGACCAGTCCGGCTCGGTCGGCGGCCGCTACTTCCTGCTGACCTCCGCCGCGTCCTCCTCGGGCTACCTGGTGCGCGGCGAGGAGAACCAGCAGGCGCTCCAGTACCAGGACTTCGTCAACGTGATGTCCTACGACCTGCACGGCTCGTGGAACAGCTTCGTCGGCCCGCAGGCACCGCTGTACGACACCGGCCAGGACAACGAGATGGCCGCGGCCGGGATCTACAACGACACCGACCCGAACACCAAGGACTACCAGAAGACCGCCTACTTCAACACCGACTGGGCGTACCACTACTACCGCGGCGCACTGCAGCCCGGGCGCATCAACATCGGCGTCCCGTACTACACCCGCGGCTGGCAGGGCGTCACGGGCGGCACCAAGGGCCTGTGGGGCACCGCCGAGGGCGACCAGTCCACGTGCCAGCCGGGCACCGGGATCGCCCAGAAGTGCGGCAACGGCGCGACGGGCATCGACAACATCTGGCACGACACCGACGTCATGGGCAGCGAGGTCGGGGCCGGCTCCAACCCGCTGTGGCACGCGAAGAACCTCCAGGACGCCATCCGGCCCGGCTACCTCTCGGACTACCGGCTGAACCCGGCCCGGCAGAGCGGCGGTTACGAGCGGAACTTCGACCCCGGCACCCGGTCCACCTGGCTCTGGAACGACGCCAAGAAGGTGTTCATCTCCACCGAGGACGACCAGTCGATCAAGGCGAAGGCCCAGTACATCGCCGACAACGGCATCGGCGGCGCGATGATCTGGGAACTCGGCGGTGACTACACCAAGCGCAGCAACGGCGAGTGGGGCATGGGCTACGACATGACCACCCTCATCGACCAGACCCTGCGCGGCTCCGGCGCGCCGGGCGCGGTGCGCAGCAACCGGACGCTGCCGCAGCAGACCCTCGACGTCAAGGTCGAGCTGGCGGACTTCCCCTCCGACAACCGGCAGTTGTGGCCGATGCAGCCCAAGCTGCGGATCACCAACAGCACCGGGCAGACCCTGCCGGCCGGCACCGAGATCTCCTTCGACATCCCGACCTCCGCTCCCCCGCTGCTCAAGGACGAGGCCTGGCACGAGATGACCGGCGCCGTGGCGCCCGGCCGCTCCGGCCCGAATGCGGGCGGTCTGAAGGCGGACTTCCACCGGGTCACGATCCGGCTCGGGTACTGCGAGGACCTGCCGCCCGGCAAGGTCAGGGACATCGGCATCAAGTACTACCTGCCGATCACCGGACCCGCCAACTTCACGGTCAAGGTGAACGGCAAGGAGTACGGGCTCGCCCAGGACGCCCGTAAGGGCACCACCCCGGCGACGCTGGGCTCCACCGGCGGCTCGGGCTGCCAGGCCGAGCCGTGGGACTCGGCCCGCACGTACAACCCGGCCTTCGCGCCGTTCGCCCTGTGGAAGACCGGCGACCGCTGGAAGGTTCAGGACTTCAACAGCGGCAACGTGATCGACCACCCCGGCAGTTGGACCACCGCCCACCTGGTCGACTCGCAGAACGGCAACGCCAACCAGCTCTGGAACATCAGCGAGGAGGGAGGTCCCGGCTGGTACCGGATCAAGAGCTCGAGCAGCGGCCACGAGCAGTGCCTCGGCGCCGATCAGCGCCTGGGCAGCCTCACGGTGCGCGACTGCGACTGGAGCAACGGCCAGTGGTGGCGCTTCCTCGATGCCCAGGGCAATGCCTTCAGCGGCGGCGTCCCGAAGGACGGCACGCCGTACGCGCTGAGTTCCTACGCCGGCTTCGTCGCCGAACCGAGGAACAGCGGGGTCAGCCCCGGCACGGCCGTCGTCGCGGGCGACCCGAACGGCGCCACCCGCACGGTGGTCTCGTACAACGGCTACTACTGGAAGGCACGGTGGTGGACCAAGGGCCCGGACAACCACGGGACCCCCAGCACTGACGACCCGTCCAACAACTGGTCACGGCTCGGCCCGACGGGCTGACGCCTTTCGCACCTCAGCGGGACCGGGTGGCCGCGTCTCACCGCGGACGCGGCCACCCGGTCTTTCCTTCTTGGGGGTGTTCTGGCCTCAGGGAGTCAGTTGTTCTGACCATCGTCACTGCTCTGCGGTGCAGGTCTCGTTGTCGTCGTGGCCGGCGCGGGCTTCGGCCCGCGAGAACTTCCTGGGGGTTGTGGCGGACGTCGGCGCCGTCGATTCCGCCCGGGCCGGTGGCGCACGATCACCGGCCTGGGCGGAATCGACGGCGCCACTGGTCCGTGCCGGCGCACGTACGTCCCGAATGGCGTCCTGGTCCAAGTGGCAGCATGAACGGCATGTTCGAGGCCTTGAGGGCTGACCGACCGCGATCCGGACCGCCGAGGACGTCGCCGCCGACGTCCTCGGCGACGTCCTGCGCGGAGCCGCAAAGGAATGCGGACCGTCCGTTCCGATCTCAGGTAGCGGCTCGGACTGAACCGGCCGGCTGCGGCACGCGCCTGTCGGGCGGGGGCTATCCGCCGTTGAGGCGGCCGATCACCTGGTGGGCGCTTCCGCGAGTGCGGGCGGGCCTTCGACGGTGAACGGGCGGTCGAAGGTGAATAACACGTACTTCTCTCTGCCCTACCGACACGGCTGTCCCGGCGAAGCCGCAGGGCAGAACGGCAGAACTCACCGACCGTGCAGCGTGCGGTGCGGTTGTCCCGACAGCGGATCCCTGAGACGGAGGACACCTGCATGTCCGGAAAGCTCCTAGTGGTGTGCACAGCGTCACATTAGGCTGACTTGACATGGACCTGAAGCGAAACCTTGTCGTAGCGGCCGTCGCCACGGCCGCCTTGTTCGGCGCCACCGCTCCGGTCGGTGCGGCCCCGACCGCGGTTTCACCGGGCATCAACCCCGGCGCGACGTACTACTACAAGAACAACGGACAACAGACCGATTGCGTCTCGGGCGCCCTCTGTCTCTCCGTGTGGGACTACACCGTCTCCAAGTGGAAGGTGTTCTCACTCACCACCTGCCGCATCTACAACGTGTCCAACTGGGAAGGCGACGGGTACTGGGAGAACCACCAGACGAAGGAGGCCCAGGGTCGCTTCTACACCGGGGCCAATGGCACAGGATCTGCCTGGCAAACGTCCAGGCCCTGGACCAACGGCCCCGTCGCTTGGACCCCCATCAACAGCGTCAGGCCCTGCTG
The DNA here is from genome assembly GCA_000719695.1 of Streptomyces sp. NRRL F-6131. GTDB lineage: Bacteria > Actinomycetota > Actinomycetes > Streptomycetales > Streptomycetaceae > Kitasatospora. Next base: position 25,384 of record JOHN01000037.1, on the reverse strand, counting down.
ACACACCATCGGCCGCTCACCAGCCAGGGCTCCGAATCAGAAGGGCCGACCTGCCGGAATCAAACTCCCCATCGGTGCACGTGGCCCCGGCGGCCACCCGGGCGCCCGTCCCGGCGGCGGGGCGGTCGATCCCGACCTCGCCCGCCGCATCTGCCCCGCTGCGGCCGGGGTGTCGGTCGACGACGTGAGCGCAGGCCGGCAGGTGCAGCTTATAGATTTCCGCCCGCTTCGAAGGAGCGCCCGCCGGCGCCGGCCCGTGGTTGTGGGTCCCGGGTCCGCCTCGACGGCCAGGTCGTGGTCCCCGGGAGCCGGCTCCCACGCGCCGGTGCCGACCTGTTAGCGCGGGTTCGCGCAGCGCGGGCAGGCGTACGGATCCGGGTGGCCGGCGCAAGGACCGGCCCCTCGGTGACCACGCCCATCAGACGGCTTCCCGGCCAGGACCTCACCGCAACCCAGCAGACGATCAACCGAGCCCTGTCAGCGGCACGAGCACCGGTCGAACGAAGCATCGCGCGACTGAAGTCCTGGCAGATCTTCCGCCGGGCCCGCTGCAGTCCCCACCGGATGACCGTCATCGCCGCAGCCATCCTCACCCTGGAACGTCAGAGCCGATGAATCTCATGGCCGTTCCAGGGTGAGGGCGGATGGGTAATGGCCGTCATCCAGTCGGGAACCGTCTCACGACCAGGCGAGTCGACCTTCGGTGAACCGACAGACCGACGAGCTTCCGTCGGCGATCCTCGTCAGCGTCTCCGCCACGGAGTCGAAATACTGGGCCATCGATGCGTACTCGCCCGTGACCGTGGGGCCACTCACGAACCAGCTGCCGACGCGTCCGTCCCTCACATCGATGAACTTTCCCGTCCAGCCGTCCTGGTCCGACAGGAACGGGATCCACTCGTTACGCCAGAACGGATTTTCCGGCTGGTCCGGAGGGTCGAATCCGCAGGACGTGGAGCGGTTCGCGTAGAGCCTCGCCATCGCCCGGATGCCCAGAAAGAAGCTTCCCTCGTCGGGGAACCCGTCGAAGCCGCAGCACATGACGTCGTCGTCGACGTCTTCCTCCGGCAGATCCAGATTGTTCTGCACCAGCCAGGTCCGCAGGTCCCCATGCAGGGAGATCCCCATCCTTTTCTCGGCTGCCGCGAGCATCTGCTCCGTAGCGGGCCCTGGCAGCTCCGCGTGATCGGCCGGCGCGTGCTCCCGAAGAAGACTCATCACCCGCGACCAACTCTCAGCCACACTCATCGCCCTCTGCCCCCTCTGCCCTCTGACTTCTCTACAGGGATGTTTCCGTCCGACTACGCCACTGCGGAGGTTGGGAAGCACCGGCCGGAGAACCTTGCAGGAATGATATTTCGAGGATGCGTTCCATTCCTCCCCATGACTGTCTTCCTCCCCGAAGCGCAGGGCCGGCCCCTCAGCGGGGTGACCGCCCGCGACTCCTCACAGACAACCCACTGTGCCCGGCGGGCCCAACCGAGGAGCTCCCCGGGCTCAAGCGAGGCCACGGCGTCACCCTGGAGTGGCGGAGCTGAAAACGCTCAGTCCCGTTCCGGGTCTCTGCCGGTCCCGCGGTTGCGCATCCGTCGCCTGCTGGGAACTCCCCCGGTGCTCGCCGTCGTGCGTGGGTGGTCGCCCGGATCGTGGCGCCGCCACCGACGGGCGAGGAGGCCGCGATGCGTGCGCATTCTGTTTCTGGCCGTGCGGGTCGGGAGGTTGAGGGCTGTCACCGCGCGGCTGGGCCGGGCCGTGGTGCGTCACCTCGCCGGCGAACTCGATCTCGACACCTGGTCTGTCGCCGACGACGCCCTGCACCGGGCCGAGTCCTCGGGGTGCCGGCTGATGGGCGTGGACCCGCGCGCGGTGGGCTTCTGCTCGTCCACCGGCCTGAACCTGCTCCTGCGAACCCGTCGGCGCGTCGCGGCCGACGGCACCGTCCTGGTCCTGCTCTCCCCCAACCCCCAGGTCCTCCACCTCCTCGACGTCACCGGGACCACCCCGATCTTCCCGATCCACACGGCCGTCGCCCGAGCCCTCGCCGCTCACCCCGACCCCGACCCGCACTGACCGACGGCGTGGACCTGGCCTGCGTGGACCTGGGCCGGGCCTGCGGGCGATCACGGATCGCCCGGAGGTGTCCGGTCGAGCAGCAGCCGGACGGATCAGAGCCGGCACGCCGACGAGCAGGAGAGCCCGAGGGCCAGGATCCCGCGCCGGAGCGGAAACCCGGCGTCCCACCGGTCGCGCCACGCGCGGCGGGCCACCGCGCTCAACGGGTCTCGCGACGTCGTTTCATCTCGGCCTCCGCGATGTGCTCGCGGCCGCCGGCCAGGGCCTGGCGCACGGTGCGCTCGACCTCGGTGAAGCGCCGGTGGTAACCCTCGTCGTAGGCCTCGACGATCTGGAAGGTCCACAGGCCCGGCAGGACGTCGGCGCCCTGCACCACGCGCTGCACCAGATCGGCCTCCTCCGCATGTCCGGCCTCTCGCAACGCGCGAACGGCCTCACCGACCGTCCGGTCCGCGCCGCCGGTCAGCTGGTGAAAGTCGAAAAGCCGACCCCGCGCCCGTTCGGTCGTCTCCAGGGCCTCGGACAGCAGGCCCAACGCCTCCACCGTGGCATCGTCCAGTCCGGCCGGGCGGCCCCGGCGCCCCGCACTCCCGCCCGCGGTCATCGTCCCTCCGTCCCGCGGTCCGGTCCGGGACGGTGCTTCTCACCGGCCCGGACCGGACCGCCCGATCCATCAGCGGCAACGGCTCAGGTGGACGCCGCGACCCGCGGGTCGTGGGCGTACACCGGGTTGTCCTCGCCGTGCTCGTACTGGGCCAGCGCCAGACCCATGCAGAAGAACGTCGGCGCCCACTCCCCGATGAAGATCCCCCACCGGTCCGCCCGGTCCACACCGGCGGGCTCGGCCACGGCCGACCCCATCCAGGAGACCAGTGACAGCCCGATCGACGCGATCCCCGCCATATAGGCGTGCTCGGAACGGACACCGGCGTCGTGCAACTTCTTCATGATCATGAGGAAACTCCCTCCACCCGCAACGGATACCGACCCTGGCGGCTGCCCCGTCCCAGCCCCTGCGAACCCGAACCCCACCACGAGAGCGAACGAGGCCGGCGGGCCCGGCCCCACAATCCGAGGAACGATGAACCCGGACGTCGGTCGAAGCCCGGCAAGGAGTTTGAGCGGGCGGCCGGTGGTGCAGCGCCCGGCAGGGCGCCGTCGCCGCCCCCGAGCGGGGCTCAGCAGGGGCGCCGGCGCCCGTCGGCCCGGTCCCGCGTGCGCGGGACGAGTGGTGCGGAGTACCTGACGGTTAAGCGCCCACCGGGCAGGCTGGCGCGGTACGAGAGAAGGAGACCGGTACCGGCCGGATCCGCCGAGCGCCGCGGGTCGCGGGTCGCGCGGACGAGCTACTCCAGCACGCCGGTGCGGGTGGCGGTGTCGCGCTTCTCGGTCCCGGGGCCGCCACCGACGGTGGCGGCGTGAGCGGCACCGGAGGAAACCAGCGGCATGCCGGCGATGACGCACAGGGCAAGCACACGGCGAAAACGAGTCATGGTCTGAGAACGATCACGACACCGGAGGCGATGTTCCGCCGGACGGTTGAACGGCGAAGCCCCCCACCGGTGAACCTACCCACCCGCCCTCCACTCCGCGCAGTCCGTTCCAGCATCCGCCGGTGCCGGTGCTGGGCCCCGTCGAGGCCGAACTCCAGGACGAGGGTACGGCGCACGGTCCTGGCGCTGCCCTCGCCGGAGTTCGAGCCGCTGAACGCGAGTACCGCCGTGGCGGTGGCGACGGTGGTACGCGACGGCTACCGGACCAAGGTCCGGTGGACGCCGTCGCGACGAGTCCGCCGACCCCCGGTGCGTCCGCAGCAGCACCTGATCCTGACGGCCCGGCCGGAGCTGTATCCGCCCGGGATCGTCGCCGTCGGCATCGACGACCCCCGCCTGGGGCCGTAGCTGCCGCTGCCGGGGACGTCGGCGGGCACGCCCAGGTCAGGGCCGGTCGGCCGGGGCCGGCCCGGCACCGCCGGTGGGCAGGTCCCGCTCGTAGTGGACGAAGTGGTCGGCCGGGACGAAGGTGTCGTAGAGGCGGCGGGCCGGGTTGTCGTGGGCGGTGAGCCAGTGGACGCGGGCCCACCCACGGACGGCGGCGAGGTCGAAGAGGTCCTCCAGGAGCAGGCGGCCCGCACCCAGCCCGCGGTGGGCAGGGTCCACGAAGAGGTCCTCCAGGTAACAGACCTGGCCGGTGAGCCACGTGCTGTGGTGCAGCACGCTGTTTGTGATGCCGATCACCGTGCCGTCGTGCTCGGCGACGCGGCCCAGCAGCGGCTGATGCGGATCGAGGAGCCGCTGCCACGTGGAGTCGGCAACCCCTGCGGGCAGGGTGGACTCGTAGAAATCGAGGTAACCGGCCCACAGCCGCCGCCAGTCCTTCTCGTCGGCAGCGGCAAGGTCACGAATGGTGATCGCGGGTATGTCGGACATCTCGACTCCAGGTGAAAGCGGTCAGGGGCGCTGGCGGGCAATGCGGGCAATGCGGGCGAGCAGGCCGCGGCGCCGGCGGGCACAGCGCGAGCACGACGTGTCGCACCGCTGCCGGTCGGCTTCCTCGGCCAGACTGTCGGTGATCGTCAGCATGTCCGCAGGCACACCGTAGCGGGCCGGGGCCCCTTTCCGGGCAGCCGACCGAACGGGGGTGTCAGCGTGCCGGCCGGCGTCGCTCAAGCGGAGCCGGGGCGGGTGGCCCGCCCCGGGGCGGCGAGGGCGACGGACCCGACCGGAAGCCACCCCAGCAGGTCTTCCCCCAGGACGGCTGCTGGTTCGACACCGCGCAGCAGGCCCGCACGGCCTGCGGGTCTCTGCAGGGGCTGGAGGACGCACGGCTGTACGCCCTGCTGGGCCCGCCGACCGCGCCGCCGGCCTCGTCACCGGCCTCGTCGCCGACATCCACGCGGCCGCGACGTACGAGCCCGTGTTGCTCGCCCCGCTGCTTTCGGGCCCGCGCGCTGCGCCCCGGCCGGGTGGGGCCGGGGCGCAAGGGTGTCACCGTGCGGTGACGGGGAATCAGCTGACGGTCCAGCTGTCGAGCGCCACGGCCGTGCCGGTGGAGCGGGGGTCGGCGGTGCCGGTGTGGGTGCCGGCGGCCAGCTGGGGGATGGTCCAGGCGAGCAGCTGGTAGCCGCCGGCGGTGTGGATGCCGTAGCTGGAGGTCGACGGGAGGGCGGGCCGCGAGGTCCGGTATGTCCGTGCTCCGGCGAGGGCCTCCGGCGGGGCGCACCCGACCGGTCGGGGCACGAACGGCGCGGCTCGTCCCGTCATTCACAATCGCGCCCGGGTGGCGGGCCGCCGTCACGGCCTGCCGCGCATCGGGGTCACTCGTACATGGCCTTGACGGCCGCGACGTCCCCGGCGGACAGCTCCTTGGTCTCGCCCAGGACGAGGCCGGCGGGGAGCTTCTGCTTCGGGGTGATGGTGTCCTTGCCGTTCTTGGAGTACGACTTCGGACCGTAGTGCATGATCGACGCGTAGTCGTAGGCCGTGCCGAAGGTGCTCCCGCCCTTCTGGATCTGGAAGTTGTGCTTCTCGGACGGCTCGACGTTCTCGAAGGAGACCTTCACGTACGTGTCCCGGTCGGGGCGTTCCTGCTCGTGGTAGAGGCCGACCGCGTGCCCGATCTCGTGGACGAGTTCGACGGCGTCGCAGGAGTCGGAGTCGGCGATGTTGACGACCTGCCGGCCGCCGACACGGCCGACGTCGGAGTTGCAGCCGCCGTCCTTGCTGGGCTGGAACTCCACGTAGTCCGGGTAGGTTCTGGCGTTCGCGGCGCTCCGGACGACGAACCTGATGGGGGTCTTCTGCTGCCAGTGGTCGATCGCGGCCTTGACGTCGCCCTTCTGGTCCCTGGTGAGCTTCGAGTTGATCACGTACGGGACGGTCGCCTTCTTCCAGCGGAACTTCTCGTCCGCCCGGCCCAGGGCGCGCGGACGCCCGTACGGGTCCACTTCGAAGTCGTCCTCGAGAACCGGCTGGTCGTCTCCGGTGAGGATGATGACGGCGCGGCCGGTGGCGGGGTCGTCGAAGTCCGCGCCGCCCTCGCTGGTCGGGATGTCGACCGTGACGGTGTAGGTGGTGTCGTCGCAGGTGATGTCCTCGACCTCCGCGCTGCCGGCGGCCTCCTCGTCGAAGTCCAGTTCCTGCTCGAAGCCGACGAGCAGGGAGCGCGCGGTGTCGGGTTCGCAGCTGTAGGAGATCTCGGCGGTGACGAGGTCGGGCGCCCGGTAGACCAGGCTCTCCAGGACGACCGTGCCTTCGGGGGCGTTCGGGTCACTGTCGTCGGCGTGGGCCGAGGGGCCCAGCGGCCCGACGACGGCCGTCAGCAACAGGACGGTGACGGCGCAGCGGACGGAGGAGCGGCGGATGGCCATGGGTGTTCGGTGTCCCTCGTTCTCGGGCGGCGGGTACCCGGCCGGCACACGCCAGCGCCTTCGACCGGGACCGCACCAACAACTGATCGTGTACATAGCGAGAGCGTGGGAGCCGCGATCCGCGCCCCGACACGGGGCCTTCCGCGCACGGGACGCGGCGTCGATCAGCGATCACCCGCAATTCCCGCGGACCAAGCGGACCAAGCGGACCAAGCGGACCAAGCAGATGAGATGCCGGGCCGAGGAGCGTCGCGAGTCCGGATTCCGGCTGTCGGACGAGATGTCGACGCAACGGTGGCGGCCCGGGCCGGGCCGGGCTCGGAGTGCCCTCCGGGAGGACGTTCGAGCGGGAGTTCGCGCAGGCCCCCGGCGGCCACCGCCGGGGGCCTGCGGCGCGTGATCCCCGGGGACCTACGTCCGGACGACGATCACGTCGATGCCCCGCCCCGGCGGCGTCTCGACGTTGCCGGCCACGTCCGTGGCGGTGGACGTCACCCGGTGGATGCCGAGGCCGGACGGCGGCCGTACCCGCCAGGTGCAGTGCCGGTGCGGGCCGTCCGCGCAGCTGAGTTCGGCGCGCCGCACCAGCGTCGGGCCGGGCACCTTCGAGGTGAAGACGACGTCGACGTGGTCGACGCCGGAGGCGTTGTCACCGGCGGTACCGGTGATGTACTGGTCGTCGTGCGGACCGCCTGCCGGGAGGGCCACGAAGATCGCCTCGGACGCGGTGGTGAAGGCCGACCTCGGCGGGGTCCGGTCGAGCCGGACGGTGTAGGTCTTCTCGGTCTCCTCGTTCCCCGCCCGGTCGGTGGCGTGGAAGGTGATGACGGTCTCGCCCTCCTGGGTGATCGTCAGAGCGGCCGTGTCGCCGGGCACGGTGGTCTGCGGGGTGTTCTGGGCGCCGCTCGTCCGGTAACTGACGCGCGCGACGCCCGAGCCGCCCGGTTCGTCGACCGCGGTCAGGGTGACGTGCCCGTCGGCGGTGATCCAGCCGGCCGGGTTGGGGGTCGAACCGAGGGCGGCGGCGGTGACCGGCGGCGTCCGGTCCATCCGTACCGTGAGTTCCCTGGTGTCCTCGGTGTTCTGCGCGCGGTCGACGGAGCGGTAGGACAGCGTGTGGATGCCTGCGGTGGTGATGGGCACCGGGCCGCTGTAGCCGGTCCAGCCGCCGCCGTCCAGGGTGTACTCGGTGCGTGCGACCCCGCTGAGGTCGTCGGTGGCGCTCAGGGCGACGGCGACGTCCCCGTTGTTCCACCCGTCGCCGTTCGGCGGCGGGTCGGCGGTGGCGGTGGTGACGGGCGCGGCGGTGTCCACCGGCTGGATCTGCTGGAAGACGCCCGCGTCGGGTTCGTGGATCTCCTCCGGCTCGGGCAGCCCGGGCGCGTTGGACGCCCCGATCGATCCGCCGGTCAGCTTCAGGTGCGCCCAGTCGTCGTAGCCGTTGAGCACGGAGCTCTTCGTGCCGTCCTTGTTGACGTCGACCGGGACCCGCCCCGGGTCCTGGCTGCCGTTGCAGTTCCAGTCGATGTAGCCGGCCTTGCCGACGGCCGCGGCGACGAACGAGCCGCCGCAGTCGCGCTTGATGTCGTAGCGCCGGCTGCCGGTGGGCGGCACGAAGCTCTCGTCCAGCATGTTCTCGTCGAGGGTGGTGGCGACCCGCGAGTAGTCGAGGTACCGGCTGTTGCCGAGCGGCAGGCCGTCGCCGGAGTAGAGGTAGTTCATCACGCTGAAGTACTGCGGTTTGAAGTTGATCTCCTCGTTCCCGCCGTGCTGCAGGCTCAGGTTGTGGCCGAGCTCGTGCATCAGGTCGGTGGCCTGGGTGTCGGTGTCACCGACCTGGCCGGTCTTCGAGCCGAGGGCCAGCACGAAGTCCGTGGTGCCGCGGGGGGCCAGGCCGATGGCCCTGCTGCCGGGGGCGAGCTGGTGAGCGGCCAGGGCGTAGTGGAACACCGACGCGCGTCCGGAGCTGACGAAGCCGCCGGGGGCGGTCTTGATGTCGTGGAAGTCGTTCCATTGGTACCGGCTGCCGTTCTCGCAGCTGCCGTCCCCGTCACAGCTGCCCAGGTTGGTGACGTGAGTGACCGGCCGGGCCCGGCTCAGCGGTCCCCAGGTCTGGCCGGTGGCGTGGTTCATGATGCTGCTGGGGCCGGCGTCGATGTGGAGGTTGATCCCCGGGGCGGCGGCTCCTCTGCGCTGGTACGGCGCGTTGGCGAAGGCGTCGACGAGGAGCTTGGCGGCCTGCGGGTCGAGCTGGTGGCTGTGGGCGGTGTTGATCATCCAGTCGACGTGGACGAAGATGTCCGGCCGGTTGACGTCGGCGCCCATCGCGGGCAGGTCGACGAACTGCGGCCCGCTGCCGTCGCCGGGGTCGACGGTCACCCCGTGGAGCTTCCAGTCGTCGGGGATCCCGTCGCACATCCGCGAGTTGCAGTCGAAGGTGTAGGTCGCGGTGGCGTCGCCGCCGCCACCGCCGGCGCGGGGCATCGTGTACCCGACCGGGACCGTCTCGCTGTAACTGTTGGATCCGATGAACGGGTTGTCCCAGTGGATGCGCAGGTCGGGCCCCTTGCCGTTGTCGACCCGGAAGAACGCGGTGCCCTCGGTGCCGGTGGCGACACCGCAGGACTCCGACTTCCAGCTGCCGCTCGTGCCGGGCTCGATCCGGGCGGGCGGCTCAGAGGACCAGCAGCCGTGGTCGAGGTTGTCCCCGGTCAGCACCAGTGGCAGGTCACTGTTGTTGTTCAGGACCACGGTGGTGGTGCGGGTCGCCCGTACGGCCGCCTCCGCCGGCGGCGGCGCCGTGCCGAACCCGGTACCGGCTCCCAGCAGCGCCAGGCCGAGCACCGCCCCGGCCCGCGCGGCCCGGCCGCGCCACCGCCCGCCGCTTCGTTCGTGTCTCATCCGCTCCGACCCTCCGTAACGCTCCGCCCGACGCTCACACCGTGCGACGGCCCCCGGCCCCGGGCACCCAGGCGGAGACCGAACGGGGACGGAAGACGGTCGAACGGCCGGACCGGGCTCGCCTCCCCGGGTGAACGGGCCCCGAACGCCCGAGGACCGGGGCCGTGCGTCCGGGGTGACCGGCCACCGACGGAGGAGCCCTCGCCCACCGCGAAGCGATCGAGCGCGCACCGGCCCCTGTCGGTCGCCGCCCGGGACGGACAGAATCACCCGTATGACAACGACCACGGTCGTACCGCCCAGCGGTGCCGCTCCCGTCGACCTCGCCAGGGGGTTCCTGACCGGTGGGGCGATCGGGGTGTCGTCGGCCGCCTTCACCGTCGGCTGCATCCTCGGGAGGGTCCCGCTGATCGTCGCCGGACCGGCCCTGCTCGTGGCCTACGCTCTGCTGTTCCGGCTCGCGGGCGCGCCGCGCCGGGCCCGCGAGGGTGCCCTGGCGCCCCGCACGGCGCTGGCGCTGATCGACGCGCTGGAGGTGCGCAAGGGCGAGGCGACGGACGTCCCGGTGCGGTTCGACCTGAGCGTCGTTCCGGACGAGGCAGCGGCCTTCCGCGTCCGGATCACCCAGGACGTGCACGTCTCCGAGCTGACCGACTACCGGGCGGGCACGGTGCTGGTGGTCCGCTACCCGCCGGACCGGCCGTGGCTGGTGCGGATCGTGAAGCGGCCGACCCCCGAGTGGGAGGACCGGGCCGCCGACGCCGTCCTGGAACCGGCGCCCGGGCCGGCCGCGGCGGCGGAGCGCCAGGACGGGTGCGCCTGGAGCCTGACCACCCTCCTCGGGGTGCTGCTCGGCGCATCCGCCGTGGTCCTGCCCCTGCGCGCCGAGCTGGTCGGGAAGGACACCGGCCCGCCCGCCGGGCGGCCCGCCGCCGTCACCTCGTCGGGCACGACAACGAGCACGACCACGAGCACGGTCACGGGGACGGTCACCTCGTCGGTCTCCGGGACGGTCTCCTTCGGCCCGGGCCGGTCGGTGCTGGATCGGGGCGTGCTACGGGAGGCCGTCGAGTCGCTCACCGGGAGCGCGGACGGCCGGCAGGCGCTGACCGTCGTCGTGCGGGAGCAGCTGCTGACGGTGGTGTTCTCCCCCGCCGGGGTGGACGCCGCGGCGTTCGACCCGCGGTCGCTGCCCTTCGACCGGGTGCCCGCGCTGGTGGAGGAGGCCGGGACCACGCTCGGCGTCGACGCGCCGCGCAGCTGGCAGCTCTCCGCGCAACGCCTGAGCGGTGCCCTCACGATCAGGATCGACGTGGCCGGGGGCGGCGGCTCGGCCTCGCTGGAGGCGGACGGGCAGGGCGTGGTGGTGCGGCGCGGCCCGGCCCGCTGACGGGGTGCCGCAGGGATCGGCCGGGCGGGCAGGATCGGCCGCCGCGGTCCGTCCGGTCCGGCTCGCTCCGGTCCGGTCCGGTCCGGTGGAACGACGTGGGTCGCAACGACAGGAGGAGGGGCGCATGGGGTGGCACGGGTACCTGGCGCTGTGGTGCGCGGTGCTGGGCGTGGTGGCGCTGGTGGGGTACGGCCGCTCGCTGGCCGGGATGACCCGGGAGCAGCGGATGGTGCGGGTGCGGGGGCGGATCGAGCGGGTGCGGGTGCCTCGGCACGGCGGCTCCCGGCGCGGGGGGATCGCGGTCGTGGTCTCCTACCGTGAGCCGTCCTGCGGTGCGCGGGTCGTCGTGACGAACGACGGTGAGTGCGGCGAGATGATCACCGCCGCGTGGACCGGCCGGGAGATCGGGGTCCGCTACCCGCGCGGGAGGCCGCACGAGTACCGGTTCAGCGACGACCCGCAGGCGGGCGGCCGCGGGCTGGGCCCGCCGAACGCGGCGCTCGTCCTGATGTACGCCGCCCTGGTGGTCGCCGTCTCGGTCGACCGGGGCTGGCCGTGGGCGCTGGTCGGGGTCTGCGGGCCGTGGGCCCTGGTCGGTCTCTGGTACCTGCCGGGGAACGTGCGCGACACCCGGCGCCGCCGCGAGCGGCTGGCGTCGATGGTCGCCGTCCCGGGCCGGATCGTCGCGGTCCTGCGGGACGTCGGCACCGACGCGGAGGGCGGCACCTCCACCACGATCACGCCGGTGGTGGCGTTCACCACGCGTGAGGGCATGGACGTCGTCGCGCACTGCGGCTCGGGGGTGGCGGAGCCGGCCACGTCGTACGGGCGGGAGCTGACGGTCCACTACCCCGCCGACGATCCGGCCGGCTTCGTGCTGGACCACGCGGCGCGGGAGCGCGCGGTGCGCTCGGACGTGGCGGTCACCGTGGTGTTCCTGGCGGTCGTCGCGGCGGCGGCCGTCGTGGGCCTCCTGCTGATCTGACCCGGAGGACGGAGTTCCCCGTGCCGGCGGGCGCCGCCGCTTCCCCGCGGTCCGGCAGTCCGCGCACCGGCCCGTCACCGGGCAGGACGGAAGGGCCACGCCGCTCCGGCGCACGCCTGCGCCTCTGCCAGGTATCGCGCCACCGGGCCCAGGGTCAGCATGGCGCTGGCGGCGCCGGCGTGTTCTGCACCGGCATCACGCAGTGCGGCCGCGGCGCGTGCGGCGATCGGGCGCTCGCCGAGGCGTACGGCGGCGCGGGCGGTCAGACACCACAGGGCCTCCTGCATGTGGTCATCCGGGGGTTCGGGCACCGCGGCGAGGGCGGTACGGGCCTCCTCGCCCCGGTCCTGGGCGAGCAGCACGAGGGGCCGCGTCCAGGGTCTGTACGGGCCCCAGTCGAGGTGCGGGTCGGTGGGCGCCGGCCGGTCGTGCAGCAGGCGCAGTCCCAGGAGGGCCAGCGGGAACAGGCCGCGGTGCAGCCCCGGCATTCCGGCCGTCCGGAGGGCGTCCTCGGCACGGCGGTAGTGCGCTGCCGCGGTGGCGGCGGTCGGTCCGCCGGGTTCGGCGCTGCGGGCGGCCGCGGCCCGGGCCCTGAACCACCCGGTGAGGACGGGAACGAGGGACGCCTCGGTGGTGGCGGCGAGCTGGTCGGCTGCGTCGGCGTGCGAGGTCGCGGCGTCGAGGTCACCGAGGGCCGAGGCGGACTGCAGGCGGACGAGTCGGCCGAGTACGGCGAAGTTCGGCAGCTCGTGCCGGGTGGCCAGGTCGAGGATCTCGGCGCCGTATCCGTCCCGTGCTGCCGCGAGCCCGGGGCGGGTGAAGGACTGCAGGAACACCCCGTTGAGGGCGAAGGCCAGCAGGACGGGATCGGCCAGGTGCCGTGCCAGCTCCTCTGCTTGGCGCGCCGCCCGCCGCGCGCGCTCCAGCTCGGTCCCGGACAGATCGGCGCTGCGGCTCTCGACGGCGACCGTGGCCAGGAGGCGGGCGCGCAGATCGGCGGGGCCGTCCGGGCCCAGGCCGGTGAGCGTGCGCTCGGCAGCCGCGACGACGGCGCGGGACTGCTCGGGGTCGTCGGCCCGGCTCCAGAGGGCGGGCACGTCGTAGGCGCCGATGGTCCGGGCGGTCAGGAAGAGGTCACCCGTGCGTTCCGCCGCACCGATGGCGGCGAGGCGGTCGCGCCGGGAGTGGACGAGGGCGTCGCCGCCCGCCAGCGCGAGGGTGCGGGCCAGATCCACGGTGGTCCGCGGGCCGAGCCGGACGCCGTGGCCGGTCCACGCGGTACGTGCCCCCTCCCGGGGCGCGGCCCCGTTGAGAATGTCCGTCTCCAGACGCTGAAGGTCGGCGCCGGGGTCGAGTCCGAGTTGGCCGACGAGCATCGCGCGGGCGCGGCGCAGGACGGCCAGGGCGTCGCCCTGGCGGCCCGCGCGGTACAGCGCGCGGGCGAGCAGTTCCCAGGCCGGCTCGCGCCACGGGTGTTCGGCGACATGGGCACCCAGTTCGGCGACGAGGTCGGCCCCCTCCCCGGAACCGAGGAGGATACGGGCGCGCAGTTCCACCCCGTCCAGCCTCAGCTCCTCCAGCCGGGTCCGCTCGCGCTGCGCCCATGCGGAGCCGGTCACATCGGCGTAGGCGGGTCCGCGCCAGGTCGCGAGTGCCGCGCCGAGGTCGGTGACCGCGTCCGGGTTGCGGCGGGCCCGGGCCAGGGTGTCCTGGAAACGGTGGACGCCCACGTCGTCGCGCGGCAGGCGCAGCGCGTAGCCGGGACCTTCGGTGACGATCACCCGCGGCGGACTGCGGGGCGGCCGGTCGGGTTCGAGGGCGCGGCGCAGCGCGGCGACGAAGGTGCGCAGAGCACCCACCGCGCGGGCCGGTGGGTCGGTCCACAGGTCGTCGACGAAGGTGTCGGTGGTGACCATCCGTGCCTCGGCGGCGACGAGCCGGGAGAGAACTTCACGATGGCGGGGCCCGCCCAGGTCGACGGGGCTGCCGTCGTCGCCGAGGGCCCGCACCACGCCCAGCACGTCGATTCGCATGCCCCCATCCTCCGTCCCGGGAGCGGCTGCGCCCAACCGTGCTGATCGGCTGCTGATCGCCGTCGCCCAGGCTGGTCCGGTCAAGTCCCCGACCTGAAAGGGTGGTCCCTCATGACGGCGACCATTCCCGGTTTCGACCACGTCCGCCTGCCCGGTGCGGACGGTGTGGAGCTGGCTGCGGCCGTAGGCGGCAGTGGCAGCCCGGTCGTGCTGTTGCACGGTTTTCCGCAGACCCACCTGATGTGGCGACACGTCGCGCAGCGGCTCTGCGACGAGTACACGGTGATCTGTCCTGACCTGCGGGGTTACGGTGCCAGTGACAAGCCGGCGGCCACCGGCCCCGAGGTGTACGCCAAGCGCACCATGGCCGCCGATGTGGTGTCCCTGGCGGCGGCGCTCGGCCACGAGCGTTTTGCTCTCGTCGGCCACGACCGGGGCGCCCTGGTCGCCTTCCGGGCGGGGTTGGACCACCCGGAGGCCGTCACGCAGCTGGGCATCCTCGATGTCGTGCCGACGCTCGACATGTGGAACGTCCTGCGTGGTGCCTCGGCGGCGGTCGGCTACCACCTCTTCCTGATGGCGCAGCCGCCGGGCCTGCCGGAGGCGCTGATCGCGGGCAGTGCGGACGCGTTCTTCGGCTCGTTCCTCGACGCCTGGGCCGCCGACCCGGCCGCCGTGCCCGCGGACGTGCGTGCCGAATACCTGCGCGCGAGCGCCGCAGCGGTGACGTCGATCGTCGCGGACTTCCGGGCTTCGGCGGACATCGACGTCGTGCACGACCAGGCGGACCTGGACGCCGGGTCGCAGCTGGCCATGCCCGTGACGGTCGTCCAGCAGGACTGGGGGGCGCGGCTGGGCTACGACGCGGTCGGGGTGTGGCGGGCGTGGGCGCCGGACCTGGACCACCGGCTGACCGGTGCCGGGCACTTCATGGCCGAAGAGGCGCCCGAGGAGATCGTGGCGGCGGTCCAGGACCTGCTGGCCCGCTGAGCCTCCCGCTCTCGACTCGCCGGCCGGGCCGCGCCGGCCGGCGAGTGCCGGTGGTCGTCGGCCGGCGGGTCCGGGCGGGTGCGGGGCGGGGGCTGCGGCAAGGTCGCACCCGAACGGCCGTTCGTCGCCGGATCGGATCATCACCGGGACGGAACGTGATCCGTCCGCCACGATGACGCGGACGAGTCGGCGGGTGGGCTGCCGCAGGGCGACGACCGGCCCTGCCCGCGCAGACGAGGTTCAGCCGGTCCTGTGCACGGCCGCGGCCGGCCGCCACGGAGGCTCACGGAGGCTCACGGAGTGGATCGGCCGTCTGTTCAGCGACTGTCTCCGCTGCGATCCTGGCCCCGAGAACGAATGGGGCGCACGGGCTGATGCGCCCCGTCGTCCTGAGCGCGGAGGGGACCGGACATGATCCAGAAACCGCTGACTCGAAGGACTGTACTGCGACTGGGCGGGGGCATCGTCTCGGCAGTCGGACTGGCCGCCGTCGCCCCGTCGGTGGCGTTCGCGGACACCTCCGGTTACACGTTCGGACTGTGGAAGGGCGGCAGCGGGGACCAGCGCATCTGGTGGAACTTCTTCGACACCGGCGGCTGGACGACGCCGCAGGTGGTGCCGGGGGCCGGCACCAGTGCCGGGGTCGCGATGGCGGGCACCAACCAGGCAATGGCGGTCGCGACGTGGAAAGGCGTCACCGGTGACGAGCGCATCTGGTGGAACTCGCTCGTCACCGGCTCCTGGAGCACCCCGCAGGTGGTGCCGGGCGCCAACAGCAGTGTCGGCCCGGCCCTGGTCACGTCGGGCTTGGGGGCGATCATGATGTGGAAGGGCGGCAGTGGGGACCAGCGCGTCTGGTGGAACTACTTCGACAGCGCCGTCTGGACGTCGCCGCAGGTGATGCCCGGCGCCGCCACCAGCTTCGCGCCCGCGGCGGCCTTCCGCCCCGGAGTACCCGTCCTGCACGTGGCGTGGAAAGGTGTCGACGGGGATCAACGGATCTGGTGGAGCACCCTCTCCGGCAGCCTGTCGGGCACCTGGTCGAGTCCGCAGGTGGTGCCGGGCGCCGGCACCAGCGCGGGAGTCAGCCTGGCGGCCATGCCCAACGGAAACCTGGTCATGGCCTGGAAGGGCGTGACCGGGGACCAGCAGATCTGGTGGAGCCAGTCGTACCCGGGCTCGCCCGGCTCCTGGACGGCCCCGCAGGTCGTCCCCGGCACCGGTACCGGCACGGGCCCCTCCCTGGCCGCGAACGGCAACGCCATGGCCATGACCTGGAAGGGCGTCGACGGCGACGAACGAGTGTGGTGGTCACGGTTCGACGGAACCAACTGGACCGCGCCCCAGGTCATCGCCGGAGCCGGCACGAGCTTCCGGCCGGCGGTCGCCACCTCGCCCTGGTGGTAGCTCCTGGCGATCGCGCCCGGGCGCGATCGCCGGGGCGGGGCCCGGCCGGTCCTGGCAGTGGGCGGCAGGGGTGGCGCTCGACGTCGTCGCGGCGCTCTCGGTGATGTCCTGCGCCTCCCGGCCCGAGCTACGACACCAGCTGTCAGAGGACGGTGAGGGCCGCCCCGTGCGTTCGGGCTCAGCGGGCGGGGAGGTCGAGGGTGGCGGTGGCTCCGCCGTCGGGGGCGTTGGTGAAGGTCAGGCGGGCGTGGAGGACCGACGCCTGGCCGGTGGCGATGGTGAGGCCGAGGCCGTGTCCGTGGCCGCGTTCGGCGGCGCCGGTGCGAAAGCGCTGCGGTCCCTCGGCGAGGAGGTCGTGGGGGAAGCCCGGGCCGTGGTCGCGCACGGTGATGCGGGAGCCGGTGACGGTGACCTCGACGGGGGCGGCGCCGTGGCGGTGGGCGTTGGCGAGGAGGTTGCTGAGGATCCGCTCCACGCGGCGCGGGTCGGTGCGCACGGTGGCGGGCGTCGTGAGGCGGAGCCGGACGTCGCCGTCGGCCTTCCCGGTCACCTCGTGGACGAGTTCGCCCAGGGGGACCTCGTCGAGGCGGGCGCTCTCGGCGCCGGCGTCGAGGCGGGAGACCTCCAGCAGGTCCTCCACCAGGGCGCGCAGGGCGCGTACCTGGGTGCGGACCAGGTCGGTGGCCTCGTCGCCCTCGGGCAGCAGGCCGGCGGCGGTGACCAGGCCCATCAGCGGGGTGCGCAGTTCGTGGGCGACGTCGGCGGTGAAGCGTTTCTCCGCGGCGAGCCGGCCCTGCAACGTCGCGGCCATCTCGTCCACGGCCGTGGACATCTCGGTGATCTCGTCGCGGGCGCGGCCCCGGCGCCCGATCCGGGCGTCGAGGTCGCCGTCGGCGATCCGGCGGGCGGTGCGGGAGCCGTGGCGCAGGCGCCGGTTCATCCGCTCGGCCGCCAGCACGGTGACGGGGACGGCGACGGCCAGGGCGGCGAGGGCGGCCTTGACGATGCTGCGGTCCAGCAGCTGGAGACTGCGCACGGTGGCGCTCATGTCGGTGCGCACGACGAGCACCTGGCCGTCGCCGACGGGGACGGCTGCCCACATCCAGTACCAGTTCGGTGCCTGAACGTCGTACCACAGGGCGTACTGGCCCGCAGCGTCCGAGGCTTCGAGGGCCCGGGCCAGCGGCTGGGGCAGGCCGGCCGGGGGCTGGAGGGAGGCGTTGTCGGGGCGGCGGCCGGTGCGGGACAACTCCTGCTCGGCGGCGCCCAGCCGGGCGATCGCCTGGTCGCGCCCGGTCCGCTCGCCGCGCTCGGCGGTCGCCCGGTGGACGAGCACGCCGATCACCACCGCGACCGCGCCGCAGGCGAGCACGACCAGGGCGGTGATCTTCCAGCGCAGCGAACGCGGGTCCCACAGGCGCGGACCCGTGCGTGGTGCGGTCATCGCGTCAGCTCCGCAGGAGTTTGTAGCCGAAACCCCGGACGGTCTCGATGCGGTCGGCGCCGATCTTCTTGCGCAGTCGCACCACGCACAGGTCGACCACCCGGGTGTCGCCCTCCCAGCCGTAGTCCCACACCTCGCGCAGCAGGCGGCGGCGGTCCAGGACCGTGCCGGGGTTCTCCGCGAAGGCCAGCAGCAGGCGCAGTTCGGTGGGTGTGAGGGCGACGGCCCGGCCGTCCAGACGGACGTCCAGACCGTGCGGGTCGATGGTCAGGCCGCCGAAGGTGAGCAGGTCCGGTACGTCCTCGGCGGGGAGGTGCCGGGGGCGGCTGCTCGGCTCGCCCGGCGCGGGCGGCTCCTGTCGCACGGGCTGCGCGGCGGGGTGGTCGTGGAAGGTGGCGCGGCGCAGCAGGGAGCGGATGCGGGCGACGAGGACGGGGATGTCGACGGGTTTGACGACGTAGTCGTCGGCGCCCGCTTCCAGACCGGCCACGACGTCGAGGGCGTCGCCGCGGGCGGACATCATCAGGATGGGGGTGAGGGTCTCCTCGCGCACGCGCCGGCACAGGCTGATGCCGTCGAGGCCGGGCAGCATCACGTCCAGGATCAGGACGTCGTGCGTGCCGGCGCGGACGGCGTCGAGGCCGTCGAGGCCGTCGCCGGTGACGTCGACCTGGTAGCCGTAGCGTTCCAGGGCCAGTTGGACCGAGCGGCGGATGACCGCGTCGTCCTCGACGAGGAGGACCTTGACCGCTTCGGGCACTCGGGTGGCGGACAAGAGTTCTCCGGTGTCGTCGCCGTGGGGTGGGATCATCATTCCAGCACGTCGGGGGCGGGTTTCCGTCGCCGGGGCCTGTTGCGCAGGGGTGGTGGCGGGGCGCCGGCGGCGCCGGGGGCGGTGCGGGCCGGTGGGGCGGGCCGGTGGGACGGGCCGGTGGGGCGGGCCGGTGGGGCGGGCGGTCGGGGTGGTCACAGGCGGAGGGACGCCGCGACCGGGAGGTGGTCGCTGCCGGTGTCCGGCAGGGTCCACGCGGAGCGTGGGGTGATGCCCTTCAGCAGGATCTGGTCGATGCGCACCACCGGGAGGGCCGCGGGCCAGGTGAAGCCGAAGCCGGCGCCGGCTTCCTGCTGGGCCGAGCGCAGCGGCCCGGTGAGCGTGCCCAGCGCCGAGTCGTCGAAGGAGCCGTTGAGGTCGCCCAGGACGATGATCCTCCCGAGGGGTTCGCTCTGGACGGCTGCGGCGAGTTTGGCTGCGGCTTCGTTGCGCTGGGCGGTGGTGAATCCCGCGTCCGGGCGCACCCGGACCGAGGCGAGGTGCGCCGTGTAGAGGGCGACGGGGCCCTTGGGAGTGAGGACGGTGGCGCGCACGGCCCGGGTCCAGGGCATGATCTCCACCGGCGCCACGTCCTGGAGCGGGTACTTGCTCCACAGGGCGATGCCGCCGTGCACCTGGGAGTGGGGGTAGCCGGCCGCCAGCTCGCGCCGGTAGGTCTCCTGCGCCCGGGGGGCCAGTTCCTCCACCGCCACGACGTCGGCTCCGGAGCCGGCCAGGGCGCGTGCGGTGCGGCGCGGGTCGGGGTTGTCCTCGTTCACGTTGTGGCTGACGACGGTGAGGTCCCCGCCGCCCGTGCGCTTGTCGACCAGGGCGGGTGCGAACAGGACGGTCCAGACGAGGGCGGGCGCCAGGACGGCCACCGCTGCGAGGGTGGAACGCCGCAGTGCCGCGAGGAGGAGGAGCAGCGCGATGCCCAGGCCCGACCAGGGCAGCACGGTCTGCCAGAGGCTGGCGAGGTTGAACGGGCCGTTCGGCAGCCAGGGGCCCAGGACCATCAGGGCGGCGAGCGCGGCGGCGGTCCCCGCGACCAGCCGTCCGCGCCGCCCGCGTGTGCCGCGCGGCACGCGCCGGGCCGCGGCACGGGGGCTCGCACGGCGAAGGACGCGGTCGCGAAGGACGCGGTGGAGAGGGACGTGGTGGAGAGGGACGTGGTGGCGGACCGTGCGGCGTCGGCCCACGGGCCCGCCGTCGTTGCCGGGCCCGTGGGCCGACGCGGCGGTGCCGGTAGCGGTGGTGGTGACGGTGGCAGTGTCGGCGGGCGGGGGTGTCGCCGGGGCCGTACCGGTGCGCGCGCTCATGCCCACTCCTGCCGGCCGTCGTCGAGTGCCGGCAGCACGCCGGGCAGCTTCTGCCGCAGGGCGTCGACGAGCCGGCCACTGCGCTCCAGGGCGGCCCGCAGGCCCTCGGCGGGGGTGGTGCCGGCGCGCTGGCCGAGCACCACCCCGTAGACGAGCCGGCGCCCCGAGCCGCCCCGGCCGTCGGCGACCTCCAGCGCCCACATCAGGTTCCCGCCGGCCGAGGTCGTCGACCCGGTCTTCAGGCCCACCACCCCGGGCAGGTCGAGCAGCCTGTTGGTGTTGCGCAGCGGTGCGGCGCGGCCCGGGAGCGTGGTGTCGCGCAGGGCCACCGTGGCCCGCAGCGCCGGGGCCCTCATCGCCTCGCGGGCCAGTTTGAGCTGGTCGGCGGCGGTGGACACGGTCGTGGCCTCGAGGCCGCTGGCCCCGGTGTAGGTGGTGGCGCCCATCCCCAGCCGGGCGGCCTCGGCGTTCATCCGGGCGACGAACGCCTCCTCGCTGCCCGCGTCCCAGCGGGCCAGCAGCCGGGCCACGTTGTTGGCGGAGGGCAGCAGCATCACCTCCAGCAGCTTGCGCTGGGTCAGGCGCTGCCCGGCGGTGACGGGAGCGGTCGACTCGTCCGCCGAACCCGCCTCCGCGGCGGCCTGCGCGTCCACCGTGATCGTCGGCCCGTCCTCGCCGTCCTTGAGGGGGTGGTCCCGGAGCACGACGTACGCCGTCATCACCTTGGTGACGCTCGCGATCGGCACCGGCCGCTGCGGTCCCTCGACACCGAGCACACCGACCTTCGCCGCCGCGAGGGCCGACTGTCCTTCCTGCGGCCACGGCAGAGCGAGCGCGGCGATCGCCTCCGGCGCCGGCAGTACCGGCGCCCCGCCGGCCCGGGTGTCGTTGCCGGTAGCCGCGCCGCCGCCCTGCCGGACGACCGCCGTGCCGGCGCCGGCGCCGGCCCCGGCTCCGGCGAGCAGGACAGCGGCCAGGGCCCACAGCGCCCCGCGACGGACCGGGGCAAGCCGACCGGACACGAAACTCCGGACCCGACCCCGGTCCTGGCCCGGGTCCGGGTCCGGGTACCGGTCTTCGGATGGAGTGAGAACTGACACGACAACGGCCTCCCGGAGCCAGAGGGACAACGTCCCGGGGCGGTCGCCACCGGGTGTGCCCACAGGCTCCACGACCGGCGCTTCGGCCCAGTCGTGGCGCGGCTTCCGCCGTCGCGCAGTCGTGTATCAGCCATGTACCGGCCGACCGGTGCCGCAGACCGGGCGGGGGCACAGCGGGACCGGGGAGGGCCGGGCAGACGGCCCCGGACCGGTCCCCGGTGGACACGCCGGCGATCGTCGCGCTCCACCACCACGCCACGGCTCATGCGGGTGGGCGCTTCGGTGGCGTGGCGGACCGTCGACTCGTCCCTGTGGAGGGAGGGTTGCAGGACCGCGACCGCGGGCCGGTCCGGGAGCGCTTGCGAAACCGGTCGGCGGGAGGTCCGGTCGGCGCCGCAGGCCGACACGCGGACGAGGCGCCGCGGCACCGGGCCCGTGGGGCGTACGGAGGTGCCGCGGGCTCGCGGGTGCCCGCGTTCGCGACGGTGGGCGCGGAGGACGTCCACGGCTGCGGGTGTCCGGTCGTGGTGGCTGCCTCCGGGGGCATTTCTCGCGGCGGCCGTCACGGCCTCCTTCCGGCCCCCGGATCGGCTTTCCCGCTGCGGGTGGCCGTGGGGCGCACCGTGCCTCGTGCTCGGGGCGGTCGTGGCGTCGGGTGCCGTGGTGGGGCGCGGCGTCGTCCGTGCCCCGGGGGAAGACCCGGCGGTGTCGGGTGCGTGTTCCCCGGGGCCCGGCCCAGGGGCGCGGGGGACGCCTCGCCGGTCGGGCGAGGCGGGCCTCCGGCCTCGGAGCCGGGCCCTCAGGTGAGCGTGAAGGCCGTGTAGTGGACGGCTCCGGCGGTGCGGGCGGCCGAGGCGACGGCGAGGGTCCGGTTGAGCCAGTGGTAGCGCTCGTCGCCCGTCTCGAAGCGGCAGAAGAGCCGGAAGTAGTACGCGGCCGGGTCCACCTCCTCCCCCGCGGCCAGGCGCCGCAGGACCTCGGGCGGGCCGTGGCGGACGCCGTTGGTGGTGAGGTACAGGTACGCGTCGTCGTGGGTGCGCAGGGTGTACCGGGTGTCGATGGCGGCCGTGTGGTCGGCGTGCAGGATCTGCCAGTCCGCGCCGCCCGGCAGGACGGTTCCGGTCAGGCGCGGTCCCTCGAAGGTGCCGCCGGTGACGGTGATCACCCGGCGGTGGCCCCAGGGCGAGCGGCCGAGGTCGAGGACCGGGTCGAGCTCCACCTCGAAGGTGGCCAGGTACTCCAGGTTCACCGCACGCTCCAGGAGGCGCGTTCGTTGAGCAGCGCCGGGTCGAAGCCGGCGGTGCGCTTGTAGGAGGCGGCGATCTCGGTGCGTTCCGCGAGCGGGACGACCTGCTCGATGTCGTCGAAGCCCGCGGGCGCCCGCTCGTGGGCGAGCCGCATCACCACTTCGGGCCCCTGTCGGCGGTTGGCCAGCTGGAGCGCGGTGGTGGCGGGCCGGCGGATCCGTTCGTAGGCGGCGGTCGCGCCGGTCGTGGCGAGCGAGTGGGCGAGCACTCGCGCGTCGACGATCGCCTGGGAGGCGCCGTTGGACCCGACGGGGTACATGGCGTGCGCCGCGTCGCCCAGCAGGACGACACCGTCCCCGCTCCAGGACGGCAGGGGATCGCGGTCCACCATCGGGTACTCGTACGCGGCCTCGGCCCGGGCGATCAGGCCCGGCACGTCCAGCCAGTCGAAGCGCCAGTCGGCGAAGTGCCCGACGACCGCGGCCAGGTCCGCGGGACGGTTCCAGTTCCCGCGCTCCGGCGCCTCGCCGCCCAGCGGCCGTTCGGCGATCCAGTTGATCTGCCGCCCGTCGCCGATCGGGTAGGCGACGAACTTCTGCGAGCCGTCCCCGGCCATGACCATGGACCGGCCCGTCAGGAACGGCTCCCCGAACGTCGTGCCCCGCCACAGGACGAGCCCGTTCCACGGCGGCGCCCCCTCCGCGGGGAACAGCGCGGCCCTCACGGCCGAGTGGATGCCGTCGGCACCGACCAGCAGGTCCGCGTCGTGGCGCAGCCCGCTGATCCGGCTGGCGGTGCGCACCGCCCGCGCGCCGAGGCGCTCGCGGACGGCGTCCAGCAGCAGCATCTGCAGCCGGCCCCGGTGGACCGAGTACTGCGGCCACCGGTAACCCGCCGCGAGGCCGCGCGGCTCCGACCAGATCGCCTGTCCGTAGCGGTTGAAGTACGCCAGCTCGGCCGTCGCGACGCCGATGCCGGCCAGCCGCCCGCCCAGGCCCAGCTCGGTCAACTCCCGCACCGCGTGCGGGAGGAGGTTGATCCCCACCCCCAGCGGGCGGATCTCCGCGGCGGCCTCGTGCACGGTGACGTCCTCGAAGCCGGCCGCGTGCAGGCTGAGCGCGGTGGCGAGCCCGCCGATGCCCGCGCCCGCGATGGTGATCTTCACGGTCTTTCCCTTCTCGGTGGTGCGGCGCGCCCGCACGGGCCGCGGGCACGGTCGCGTGCGCGGCCCGCACGCCGGACCGGCCCGCCGCGAGGCGTGCACGGGCCGATGTCCGCAGGGCGCCATCCGACCGCCCGACACCCCACAACGTCAATGGTGTTGTCATAAGGACGCCCCGGCCGTCGCCCGCGGTGGAGTCCGGCAGGCGGGCGAACCGGCGGAGTCCGCGGTGGCACGGCCCCGGACGGCGCTCTCAGCCGCGGCGTCGCCCGCGTTTCCCGTGAGGGGGTTGCCGGGCGAGGGCCTGGTGCGCGAGCGCGGTCGCGAGCGCATCCTCGGCGCTGGTGGTGGTGCTGGTGGTGGATACCTCTACGTCGCCCCGCCGGCGAGATTCCGGTGGAGGCCACCGTCGTGGCCCTCGACCAGGCAACGCCCCTCGGCTCCGTCGCCCCCCGTGTTCGACCTGGCCGCAGGGCTCAAAGCCGTTGCCTGACCCGCCGTGCAGCCACACCCTTCTCGGGCTTGCCAGGGTCGCCCGGGCTGACGGGAGCCCTCCACTCGCGCAGCTCGCCCCGAAGCCTGCGAAGCGCTCGACTGGAGATCGCCGCGTCCTCACTCAGCCCCGGGATCCAGCGCCTGAGCAGTAGCCGGAGCAGGTAGAACACACCGACGATGCCAGCGACAGCCGACATCAACCACTCAGGAAGGGGAACGGGGACCTGCACGACAACTCCTCTGATCTCCGGGCAGATCGGGAGTGACCCATGCGCTTCCAGGACTCGACCCGATCCACCGCACGTGCATAGCGGTAGATGAATCGAGACCTTCCGGCGCAGGTTCTCGGCCGAGTGTCAAAGGACTGCCTTCGACACTCTGCGGCACTGATGGGCCGCTGCCCTTTCGGGCACTCACCCTCACGTGACTGTGAGGTATGGAAGAAGTGTCCACATCGAAGTGCCCGGCACTGGGATGCAGCTTCTTCCATGAAGAGTCCCCCGGCGTGATCGCCAGTGGGTGAGGGGCATGGCCGCCCCGCATGAGTCAATTGTCTGACGCTCTGCCATGACTGTCAACTGACTGTGATGCGAGCGGACTTATCCGCCCGGCCCGACACCACCGCGGACCGGACGGAACGAGGCACCTCGCCTCGGCCGACGGCCGGGCGGTGCTGTCCACGAACACCCCGCCGATCCCGGTCCCCACCTGGACCCGGCCGGCGGCATCGCCCTCACCTTCGACGACGAGAGCTGCCACTGTCGGCAGATCTCCGTGGATTGAGGCATCGCCCTGGAGGAGGCCGAGACGGCCGCCCGGTACTGCGGGCCTGGGCCAAGGGCAGGCCCGGCCGCCCGGGCGTCCTCGACAGCAAGTTCGCGCCGGCATCCTACGACCCGCGCGCGGGACGGCTGTTCCTCGCGTTGCGGTCGCTCACCCGAACAGCTCAGTGAGCCCCAGCCACGCGACGGCCTGGACCGCCCAAGGCCACACGATCGATCGCTCCTGCCGCACCCGGACCCGGCCTGGGTGGCACTCTACCAAGCATGCGTCGCGCTGCTGCGTACACGCAGCGTAGTGCCGGACCGGACCGTGGGGCCGTCGCCGAGGCCGGGGCGGCTCGGCCGTGCGGGTGCGGGTGACGGCCCGTTCAGCCCGGGGTCGTAACTTTCCGGCCCGCCGGTCTTTGGTCCGGACAGCAGTGACTGCCACCGGTTCAGGGCGCGTGCACCACCTTCAGCCGGCCCCTGTCCGACCACCAACGGGTCGGCCAGAGCTTCGAATTCACCTCGACAGGAATGTGAAGATGTTCAAGAACTCCCTCGCCGCCGCCGGCCTGGCCGCCGCCGTCATCGCGATGTCCGCCGGTTCCGCCTTCGCCATCGCCGACTCCGACGGCTCCGCCACCTCCGTCCAGGGCAACGGCGGCACCAACCAGACCGGCACCCACGGCGACCACAGCGCCAACTTCCACACCCTCGACAACCCGAACGTCTGCCTCCCCGAGGTCCACAACATCGCCGTCGGCGCCGTCATCGGCGTCGCCGTCCCGATCGAGGTCCCCGTCCTCAACAAGACCCCCAAGCAGATCTGCAACGTCGGCCACAACACCCAGTCCTCCGGCGACGGCGGCATCTCCCACCTCATCGGCTGACCCC